>CALQYS010000001.1 GCA_943348755.1 Candidatus Nomurabacteria bacterium
TGGTGCGTCGAGAGGGATTCGAACCCCCGAAGCCCGAAGGCAACACGTTTACAGCGTGTCGTATTTGACCACTCTACCATCGACGCGTGTATGTAAAATAACATAAAGAATAATTTTTTGCATCTTTTATTGGCCTTGCTGTGTATTTATGAAAAAATATTTATTCGTGATATTATTTAATTAATGAACAAAAAGCAATTATTCTTGTGGTGCCTTTACGATTTTGCTAATTCAATTGTTTTAATGGCTTTTTTGTTTTATTTCTCTCAGTGGCTGGTGATTGATCAGGGTAAGCCTGCTTGGTGGTACAACATTTCTCTCGTGGTTTCTTCACTTCTTTTTATAATAACTGCGCCAGTTGTGAGTAAAAAAATTGATGCAACGAAATCTAAAATTGCAGGACTCAGATGGTGGACGGTGGTTTCTTTTGTCGGTTTTTTGGTCGTGGCTTTGCTCGCGATGTTGACTAACGGTATGGAACTTCTGGCCACGGTCTTATACACTCTTGCTAATTATGCTTACATGGTTTGTTTCTGTTACTTCACTCCAATGCTGAATGATTTATCAAATGAAAAGAATCGCTCTAAGATTTCCGGCATTGGCCAAGGTGCGAATTCGATCGGCCAAGTGGCTGGAGTTCTCGTGACTCTTCCTTTTGTAAATGGGCTCACTTTATTTGGTGATCCGGGTAGGGCCCAGGCTCTATTCCCAGCGACTATTTTATTTGGATTACTGGCACTACCGATGCTCATATTTTATCGGGATGCTCAGAATTTGTCTTCAAATGATAGCGAACCGAAAAGCAAATCAAATATTTTATCGCTCTTTAAAGAAGTTTTTTCTTACAGACCCTTAGCGCTTGTTCTGGTTGCATATTTTTTGTTCAGTGATGCGATGCTCACATTTGCTAATAATTTTCCGCTCTATCTTGAAACGGTGCACAAGGCAAGTGACACAGTAAAATCTTTGCTCACTGCAAGCATCCTGATTCTGGCTGCCATTGGCGCAGTGGTTTTTGGTAAAATTGCCGACAAAAAAGGAAATCTAAAAACCTTAAAAAGAGTTCTTGTTTTTTGGTGTTTTATCTTTTTGGCTTTGGCATTTATCACCAATTTTAAAGTGCTTATTCCTATTTTCCTATTTGCTGGTATACTGTTTGGACCAGTCTGGGGGATAAGTAGGGCATTAGTCGGGGAATTAGCTCCACCGCACCTTGTAGCTTCTTCTTTTAGTTACTACGTAGTAGCAGAGAGGTTTGCTACTTTTGTTGGTCCAGTTTTGTGGAGTATTGCTCTTCTTACTATGGGTGAAGGGACCCGTGGATATCAAACAGGGCTGCTTTCCTTAACGGCACTTTTGGTAATAAGTCTATTTGTTTTGGGCAAAGTTAAGCCGAGCAACTAAAACTTGCAGTTTTTATAAAAGTATGTTATTATGAAAGAGTATTAAAGGAAGGCCCAAAGGCTTTTTTTGTTTAAATTAAACCCAAAAATATGGAAATTAGAAACATAGCAATTATCGCGCACGTCGACCATGGCAAGACTACCTTGACTGATGGTTTGATGAAGCAGAATGGTGCCTTTAAAGATGAGGCAGCGTCAATGGATTCAAATGCCCTCGAAAAGGAGCGTGGTATCACTATTTATGCCAAAAATACTTCTATTAGTTACAAAGGTACGAAAATAAATATAGTTGATACTCCTGGTCATGCGGATTTCGGTTCAGAGGTAGAACGTGTTTTGCGTGCTGTTGATTCAGTTTTATTACTGGTTGACGCAGTAGAGGGTCCGATGCCACAGACTAGATTTGTTTTAAAGAAGTCTCTTGAACTTGGCCTCAAACCAATCGTAGTGATAAATAAAATAGATAAACCAGCTGCTGAACCTGAGCGAGTCCACAATGAGATTTTAGAATTATTTTTCGAATTAGGTGCGAATGAAGAACAGGCCAATTTCGAGACGATATATGCTATCGGGCGCGAGGGCAAAGCTTTCCAAAAGTTAGGGGATACATCGACAGATTTATCTCCACTCCTCGATTTGATTCTAGAAAAAGTTCCTCCAGCTTCGGTCAAGCCAGACGGCAAGATGTCTGCGCAGGTTTTTAACTTGGGATATGACAATTTTCTAGGCAGAATGGCGGTGGCCAGAATTTATTCCGGTAAAATTTCTTCTGGCAGTAATATTTTTATCAAGGGCGAAAAGGGGACACGTAAGGGCAAGATAACAAAACTTTTTTCTTTCCAGGGAATAGAAAGAAAAGAAGTAGATTCTGCGACTTCTGGTGACATCGTGATGCTTGCCGGGATTCCTGACATATATATAGGTGAGACTTTATGTGAAGATGAGTCTGTAGAGCCATTACCCCACATTGCTATCGATGAACCCACCCTCTCCTTAAATTTTTTAGTGAACGACTCTCCATTTGCTGGCAAGGAAGGAAAATTTGTGACTTCAAGACAGATAAAGGAAAGATTAGAGAAGGAATTAGAAATCAACGTTGGTCTAAAAGTCGACTTTTCTCCGGATCAAGGTGATAAATTCGGCCCCAGTTTTTTCAAGGTCTATGGGCGAGGAGAACTTCACATTGCTATTCTTCTAGAATATATGCGTCGAGAGGGATTTGAAATGCAGGTTTCTCAACCAGAAGTGATCATTAAAGAAGAAAATGCAAATGGACTTACTGTTAAAACAGAGCCCTATGAAGAGCTGGTGATAGATGTCCCAATGGAGGCAAGTGGTGGGGTGATAGAAAAAATAGGTAAAAGACGTGGCATTATGAAGGATATGGTAGAGAAAGAAGGTATTGCCAGGATCATTTTTGATATACCGACACGCGGATTACTCGGCTACCGTGGAGAATTCATCATTGACACAAAGGGTGAAGGTATCATGAGTTCTCGGGTGACTGGATTCAAGGAATATGCAGGCGAAATAAAAAAGAGAGAGTATGGTTCTATGACTTCGATGGTCTCTGGCAAGGCAGTAGCCTTCTCGCTTGCAAATTTACAAGAACGTGGTATATTGTACGTAGGACATGGTACAGAAGTTTATGAAGGAATGGTGGTGGGCAATGTTTTAAAGGGAGAGGATATGGCGGTCAACCCTACGAAGGGCAAGCAATTGACCAATATGAGAGCTTCTGGTACCGATGAAGCTATCGTACTCAATCCTATCTTTACCCTGAGCATTGAACGAGCGCTAGAGGTAATGAATGGAGACGAATACTTAGAAATTACCCCAAAATCTGTTCGACTTCGCAAGAAATACTTAACTGAACTAGACCGAAAAAAGCATGGTGAAAAGAAATAATTAATCACCGAAAATATTAAAAAATTATGTCAACGATAACTTTCAAACCAAAAAAAGTAACAAAGAAAATAATTTCACAGCTCGCTCCACGCGCGTCTGATGTTATTATGAATCGTTTTGGTTTGACAGCTGACGGTAAAAGAAAAACTCTCGAAGAAATTGGCCAGAAATATAACATTACTAGGGAACGTGTGCGTCAAGTTGAGGACGCGGCCTTAAACCTTATTAAAAAGTCTGATGTTTACCGAAGGGAACAGGCTGTCTTTGATGAGTTAAAACAATTAGTGCGCAAATTAGGATCAATCGTTGCTGAACATGAACTATTGCCTTACATTTCTAAAGACAGGGCGACTCAAAACCACATAAATTTCTTTATGGTTTTGTCTGATGCTTTCAAAAGACATCGGGAAGATGATCATTTTCATACTCGCTGGAGTGTCGAAGATGAAGTGGTGGATAAAGTACATGAAACTCTTAGGAAACTCTACGCTAGTTTGAATGACGAAGATCTAGTCCCAGAGACAGAGATGATTAAGAAATTTTTTGAACACATGGGAACTCTCTCAGAAGAGTACAGGGATGATGAGATCGCCAAGAGATGGCTTTCTATGTCTAAGACAGTAGCTAAAAATCCACTTGGAGAATGGGGTAAGGCTAGTTCTGCAAATATTCGCATTCGCGGAGTCAAGGATTATGCGTATCTGGTTATGAGGCGTCATGGGACACCGCTACATTTCAAGGAAGTCGCGGACTCTATATCTAAAACTTTTAATAAAAAGATCCACTATGCTACTTGTCATAATGAACTCATCAAAGATCCCCGATTCGTGTTGGTGGGCAGGGGCATGTATGCTCTCGCTGAGTGGGGTTATAAGAAGGGTATTGCTCGTGAAGTCATTGCCGATATTTTAAAACGGGAAGGACCGCTGTCTAAAGAAGACGTTATCAAGAAGGTGAACAAGGAAAGATATTTCAAGAAAAATACTATTTTGGTCAATCTGGTAAATCTAAAATACTTCAAAAAGAACAAAAGTGGACTTTACGTGACAGTTTAGATAAAATGTAGGTATGCTTGCTCCAGTGCTTCATTTTTTTAACCAAATAATATTAGCCGTTTTACCCTTCATAGCCATTATATTACTTGGTCGCATCGCTTGGAAATTTTGGCTTCATTACATACAACAGGATTTTATTTCCGGTATTGATTTTGTCTTGTTGGAGATAACCCCTCCGCGTGATGTTCTACGCAGTCCTAAGGCCATGGAGCTCTTTATCACCAACGCTCTTTATCACATGAGCTTAAAAGGCGGTAAGGAAGAATATTGGCAAGGTGCCGTGTGGTTTTGGTTTTCACTAGAAATTGCCTCTATTGATGGGCAGGTGCATTTTTACATTCGCACCCCGACGCGCGTGCGGGGTTTGATCGAAACTCAGATGTATGCCCAATACCCTCAATCACAAATAAGGGCTGTAGAAGATTACACATTAGCCGTCGATGAGATAACCCCAAAAAGCGCTTGGAATGGCTGGGGCTGTGAATTCAAGCTAGAAAAGCACGAAGCCTTCCCAATAAAGACATATGTTGATTTTGGGCTAGACAAAGATCCAAAAGAAGAATTCAAAGTTGACCCTGTTTCTCCAGTCGTAGAGCTTTTTGGTTCTATGAAAAAGGGGGAGCAGATGTGGATGCAGATTGTGATTACTCCCACAAAGAAAACTTGGCATACTCACGGCACCTGGTTTGGAAAGCATGATTTTATAATAGAATCTCAAGAGGTAATCAATAAAATGTTAAGACCCTATACTCGTTTACAGCAAGGTATAGATAAAAAAGAATATGCGAAAGAAATACGACCTCCTAAATTTTTCGATAATGTGCTGACGGCTATGACTGCTAAGACTGGCAAGGTTGGTTTTGATACTGGTATTCGGGTGTTCTATGCGGCCAAAAAGGAGGTTTTTGATCCAAATAATAGGAGAAATCTTCGTCTCGCTTTTCGTCAATATGCAAAGCCAGACTGTAACCAGTTGGCACGTTGTAACAGCACCCAAGCGGATGCTTATAGTGGAATATTTCTAGCTTCCAAAAAGACCATTATGACTTTAGCCAACAGAATGCTCAGAGAATACAGAGAACGTTCTTTTTTTCACGAATCTTTGAGACAACAGGTATTTGCCAAACCGCATTTCCAATGGCCAATCATGGATGTTTTTACTGTAGACAGTATTATCAAGGCCTACTTTCATCCAAATACTTTCGTTTTAAACACTGAAGAGATAGCGACCATGTGGCACTTCCCAGGCCAGATCTTGAAGGTTCCTACTTTGGAACGTATCGAATCCAAAGAAGCTTCGCCACCTACCAATTTGCCGATATAGGGGTTTTCGTTTTATCTAAATATGAATTCAGAAAAGAAGTGTTGTCAAAACTGTAAAAAGGACTTCACGATAGAAATTGAAGATTTTTCATTTTATGTAAAAATGAAGGTACCACCTCCGACTTTTTGTCCCGAGTGCAGGCTTATTCGGCGACTTGCCTTTCGGGAAGAGCGATCTTTCTATAAAGATGAATGTGCTAAATGTGGAGAAAAAATTGTCAGTTTATTTGCGCCCGAAACTTCTTTTACTGTTTATTGTTCTTCTTGTTGGTGGAGTGATAGTTGGGATGGCACAGATTATGGTAAAGATTATGATTTTTCCAAGCCGTTTTTCGAGCAATTGTATGAATTGCAAAAAGTTGTTCCATTGCAAGCAACAAATCTAAGAAATTGTACTGATTGTAAGTATTGTCATGGATGTATTCGCTCTAAGAATTGCACTTTTGTCTTTACTAGTCTTCAATCCATTAATTGTTACTATTGCGAAACACCAGTTTTTTCTAGAGATTCCTTTGATTCCAATTTTATTATGAATGCTGATCATGTTTATGAAGGTGTTAATATAGGCGGGGTGTATAATTCAAAATTCATATATTTTTCAGACGAATGTCTTGATTGCTCCTTCGTTTTTAATTGTCTTGGTTGTTCTGATTGTTTTGGATGTGTAAATTTAAGAAATCAAAAATATTGTATTTTTAACCAAAAATACACAAAAGAAGATTACAAGAAGGAGATTCTCAGGTGGGACTTGGGTAGTTATAAAATAATCGAAGAAGCAAGAAAAAAATTTACAGAACTTTATTATAAAACGCCAAGAAGATTTGCGTTAATTTCACGTTCTAGTGATGTTAGCGGTGATGACATTCAAAATACCAAAAACTGTAGGGTATGTTTCTCGGCTGTTTATGGTGTAGAAAATTGTAAATTTATTTTTCATGGAGGTCTTTTATTAAAAGATAGCTATGATTTTACTTTAGGTGGAGATAATTCTGAACTTTTATATGAAGTCAGCGGGAGTACCCAATCACAACGAATTCTTTTTACCCGTGGAAGCAATGAAGCCATCGATGTTGAATATTCAGATCAGATTTATGGAGGTTTTAATTTATTTGGTTGCACAAAGTTGAGAACAAAAAAATATTGTATTTTAAATAAACAATACACCAAAGAAGAATATGAAAAACTAATTCCCAAAATAAAAAAACACATGAATGATATGCCATATATAGATAGCAACGGAAGGATATATAAATATGGAGAATTCTGCCCGCCTGAGCATTCTTTGTGGGCATACAATGAATCATGGGCACATCAATATTTTCCCATCAAAAAAGAAGAAGCTATAAAACAAGGATATAAATGGCGCGATTCTATAGAAAGAGATTACAAAGTAAGCATTAAATCAGGAGATCTACCCGATCATATTAAAGATGTTTTGGACTCTATTTTAGATGAAGTGATAGAATGTGAACATGACGGTAGTGATTGTAACCAGCAGTGTACTGCGGCATTTAGAATTTTACCAAACGAGTTGCAATTTTATAGACAAATGAATTTGGCTTTACCCAGATTGTGTCCAAATTGTCGTCATTATGAACGTTTAAAGAAGGCTAATCCACCCAAACTTTGGCATAGAAAATGCATGTGCGGGGGTGTGGGATCAGAGAATAAAGAATATGAAAATACAGCTAGACATTTTCATGCTACAGATCCTTGCCCAAACGAATTTGAGACTGCGATAAGTGACTCGAGGGAAGAAATAGTGTATTGTGAGAAGTGTTACCAAAGCGAATTTATATGAAAAAATTGGCAGATAAGCTTAAATTATTTCGAGTTACTTTTCCTTTAATCTTTAGCACTATTAAATTTCGTGTAAAAGTTTTTTTCTATAAAATTTCTAAAAAGACCACATTCTTTTCAGGAAAGATTCTTATTTTTTTATTTGGATTGGCAATATTTTTTTCTCTTTTATTTTTTTTCTTTTTAAATTCTCCATCTGATTTTCCAGTTGGGACGATTTTCAGAGTGGAGCAGGGAAGCAGTTTAAGAAGTGTGTCTTTGGGGTTAAAGGAACAGCACATTATACGTTCGCGTTTAGCATTTGAAGCCTTTGTGATACTTTTTGGTAGAGAAAAGGGCGTCGTATTTACGGATTATTATTTTGAAGATAAGTTGTCAGTCTATGAAGTTGCGCACCGTATATCAAGAGGTGAACATCACATGGCGCCAATTGTTGTGACTGTTCCAGAGGGGTTTACGATAGCCCAGATTGCTGACACTTTTGCTGCCAAACTAACTAATTTCGATAAAAATAAATTTACGTTAGAAGCAAGAGGATTAGAGGGGTATCTTTTTCCAGATACTTATTTTTTCTTAATTAATGACGATGATACTAGAGTGCTTTCTTCAATGAGAGAAAATTTCAATAAAAAAATGCTTTTAATAAAATCAGATACTAGTCTTTCTAGGAAAACAGAAAAAGAAATCATCACAATGGCTTCTCTAATTGAAGGGGAAGCAGAAGGAGATACAGACCGAGCTTTCATTTCTGGGATTTTATGGAAAAGACTTACAATTGGTATGCCTCTCCAGGTAGATTCATCATCTGATACATATAAGAAAAGGGGTTTACCAGAGAGCCCAATCAATAATCCAGGTCTCGAGGCGATTAAAGCTGCTATTTATCCACAAAGTTCACCATATCTTTATTATTTGCATGACAAGAATGGCGTTATCCATTACGCACGAACTTTTCAGGAACACACAAAGAATAAGTTAAAATATTTGACCCACTAAGTAATTTTGTTAGACTAGACAGTGTTATGAAAAAAGGGTTAGTTTTTGTAGGAATATCCGGCGGTGTTGATTCCGCAGTCAGCGCAGCATTGCTTCAAAAAGCAGGTTATGAAGTCGTGGGGGTTTTTATCAAGACTTGGCACCCGGATTTCCTAGAATGCAATGAAGAAGAAGAGCGACGGGATGCCATGCGCGTGGCTGCTTTTTTAGATATTCCATTTTTAACTTTTGATTTTGAGGATATTTACAAAAAAGAGGTGGCAGACTATATGATCCGTGAGTACAAAGCTGGAAGGACACCCAATCCAGATGTGATGTGCAATAAGGAAGTAAAGTTTGGTGCTTTCCTTAAAAAAGCTCTCGCTATGGGGGCGGATTTTGTGGCAACTGGGCATTATGCACAAGATGGAAACCTGAAGAATTCTCCCGCCTTCGCCCTCGGAGACAAAAGGACAGGGGACCGACACGGCTCCTTTAATTCTTCAGGTTTCCATCTTTTTAAAGGTGTTGATTCTTCTAAAGACCAAAGTTATTTTTTGTGGACACTCACACAAGAGCAATTAAGTAAAATTTTATTTCCAGTCGGACATTTAAAGAAAACAGAAGTTAGAGAACTAGCAAAAAAGTTGGCACTGCCTGTGGCAGAAAAAAAGGACAGCCAGGGGATATGTTTTTTGGGCGCTGTAGATCTAAAAGAATTTCTAAAACATTATATTAAAGAAAAAAGAGGCAAAGTTTTAAATGAGTCGGGTGAGGAGATTGGTTATCATTCTGGTGCAGTTTTCCATACGCTTGGCGAACGTCATGGCTTTACTATTACCAAGAAAAATCCAAACGATGGACCGTACTATGTAGTGGAAAAGGATGTCAAAAAGAATATTTTAATCGTGTCACAGGATAAAAATACAGAAAAATTCCTTTATGAAAGGCTACGGAGGCCGACGGGCCGAGTCTTGAGCGAAAATTCAGCAGAATTTTACGCGTCCTTTCAGAAAGGAGATTTTACTCTATTTTTAGATAATACCAATTGGATTTCCGAAATTCCACAATCAAATAAGACCTATACAGCTCAAATCCGTTATCATGGAGAATTCTTACCATGCAAAGTTGGAATCATAAGTAAGACAAAAGCAAAAATTATCTTCAAACAACCAATTGTTGTGGCTTCTGGCCAGTCTTGTGTTATTTATGATAAGAGTATTTGTCTTGGTGGCGGAGTTGTTATATAATAAATCCATGCTTGAATTTTTGACACAAAATAACGATATGACTTTGAAGCTTGTAGTGGCAGTTGTTCTTGGGATGGTTATTGGGGCAGAACGTATTTTGGCGCACAAGGAGGCTGGCATGAAAACTCATGCTCTCGTCTCTCTCGGGTCAGCTTTGTTTGTTATTATTTCAGAAATGATATTTATAAAATATGGTGTAGTTGGGGATTTTGATCCGACCAGAATTGCCTCCCAGATAATTGTGGGTATTGGGTTTTTGGGTGCCGGTTCTATAATTCTGCAAGGGAATAAACTTTTAGGTCTTACCACAGCCGGGGGGCTTTGGGTCACAGCAGGCATTGGTATGGCTGCAGGATTCGGATTTTTTGGATTGGCCACCATCACCACTGTTCTTGTATTACTCGTATTGGTTTTAATGAATATCTTAGAAAGACCTATCAGAAAAATGTTCGATAATACTGACCAATCTGGAGTCAAACAATAAGACTATGCAATCAGATGAAATTCGGTCAAGATTCTTAAAATTTTTTGAAAAAAGAGGACATAAAATAATTTCCTCATCTTCACTGGTTCCAGGAGATCCAACAGTTTTATTTACAACTGCCGGAATGCAGCAGTTCAAGCCCTACTATACAGCTCCAGAAAATGCTCTTCGTGATTTTAGTTCAAAAAATACTACTTCGGCACAAAAATGTGTCCGTACTGTCGATATAGATGAAGTCGGTGACTCTACCCACCTGACTTTTTTTGAGATGCTCGGCAATTTTTCTTTTGGTGGCTATGGTAGGCATAATGCCATAAATTATGCTCATGAATTTATCACAAAAGAATTAGGCCTGGAGATTTCTTATGTGACTTTTTATAAAGGAGAAGGTGTTGTGCCGAGAGACGAAGAATCTAAAGACATTTGGGCGGAGCTGGGTGTAAGAGACATACGTGAAGATGGCAAAGATGTCTTTTGGGGGCCAACAGGGGATTCAGGTCCATGTGGTCCGACGACGGAAATTTATTGCAAAAATGCTGATGGGCAAGATGTAGAAATATGGAACATAGTTTTCAATGAATATTTTTGCGATGGTTCGCGTGAAAAACTAGATAAGGGTGAAGCCAAATTAAAAAAATTAGATGTGCTCGGGGTAGATACTGGCATGGGGCTAGAGCGGTTGGCTGCGACAGTCCAAAAAAAGAAAGATGTTTACCAGACAGATCTTTTTAATAATGAAAAGACTAGAGAAAAGCGTGTTGTCGCTGACCATGTCAAAGCTTCCCTTTTTATGATTTCTGATGGAGTCTTACCTTCAAATGCTGGACGTGGATATATTTTACGCAGATTAATCAGGCGAGCAGTTAGGTTTTCTAAAAATCCACTCTCAGAAGAAATAGAAAAAATAAAGAAGATATATAAAGGTGTATACATTCTAGATGATAAAGGAGAAATTAAAAAAGAAGAAGATAAGTTTAGAGAAACACTTGCAAAAGGTATAAAGGAGTTTGAGAAGGGTATTGACCCGTTCATTTTATTCACGACATGTGGTTTTCCCATAGAACTTACTCTTGAACTTGCAAAAGAAAAAGGAAAAGAAATTAACCTGGAAGACTTTAATAAAAAAATGGCTGAGCATCAAAGACTTTCCCAAACTGCCTCTGCGGGCATGTTTAAGGGTGGTCTCGCGAATCATAATGAAAAAACCATAAAATTACATACTGCACATCATCTGCTTCTGGCTGGCTTACAAGCTATTGTCGATAAGAATATTAAACAGCGAGGAAGTAATATAACTGAAGAACGTTTGCGTATAGACTTTCTCTGTGATCATAAATTGACAGACGAAGAAAAGAAAAAAGTGGAAGATTGGGTCAATGATAAAATCAAATCTGGACTAAATGTTGTTCGTAAGGAGATGCCTCTAGCTGAAGCGCAAAAGATAGGCGCAGAGATGGAGTTTGGGGCGAAGTATCCTGAAACTGTGTCTGTATATTTTATCGAAGACAAAAACAGTAATCCGATTTCTAAAGAATTCTGTGGTGGACCGCACGTCAAAAATACTAGCGAATTAGGCCAGTTTAAAATTCAAAAAGAAGAGGCGGTGTCTCAAGGTACCAGGCGTATAAAAGCAATTCTTGCATAGTTTTTTTTAACTCGTTTGTGTTATAATTCTGGGAATGGGAATTTTTTCAAGAAATAAAGAAAAAAGTAAACTCGTGTTGGTTTTTTATGTTGGATCTTCTTCTGTCGGTGGAGCACTTTTTTGGACAGATAAATCCGGAACCCCAAAGATAATCTACTCTGTTCGAGAACCAATAACTTTAGAGGAGGATATCAAGGCTGATCGATTCTTGTCTTCCACTATTAAATCTTTAAAAATTGTCGCCAATCTTATACACAATGCGGGCGTTGGTGTACCAGAAGAGGTATTTTGCGTTCTTTCTTCACTTTGGTATGTTTCTCAAACTAGAGTTATAAAACTTGAAAAAAATGCTTCTTTTCTTTTTACCCCTAAATTAGCTGATGATTTAATTAAAAAAGAGGTAGCTTTATTTGAAGAAGAACATTCAGCACAATACGCGCGTTCCGGTACCCCAGTCCGTTTGATTGAACTCAAGAACATTAAAACTACTCTAAACGGTTATGAAACATCAAATCCCATAAATCAAAAGGGGAAAGATCTAGAAATGACCGTTTTTATTTCGATCAGCAGCGAACAAATATTAGGGAAGATCGAAGAAGCGATCAAAAAGCACTTTAATTTTAAAGAGATACATTTTTCTTCTTTTGCTCTTTCTTCTTTTGCAGTAATACGCGACATGTATGTACACAGCGAGAATTTTCTGTTGATTAATATTGGCGGAGAGGTGACAGATATATCTATGATTAAAAAGAATATATTGCATGAATCTATTTCTTTTCCTCTTGGCCTTAATTTCATAATACGTGGAGTTGCATCTTCATTTCGCTCATCACTTAGTCAAGCCAAATCACTCATCTCTCTTTTTAAAGATGGGCACGCAGAAGAGTCTGTAGTGAAAAAACTTACTCCCATTATGGATAAATTAAAAAAAGAATGGCTTGTTAAATTTCAAGAGTCTTTATCTAATCTTTCTCATGATATTTCCGTCCCGGCGACTATTTATCTAGCAGTGGATAAAGAAATGGCCACTTTTTTTTCAGAGATAATTAAAAACGAGCAGTTTAATCAATACACCCTAACTGAGTCAAAGTTCCAGGTTGTTTTTTTGGGCCCAGAAGTCTTTCATGGAATGGCAGTGTTTAAGGAGAATGTGGTTCGCGACCCTTTTCTGATTATTGATTCGATATATATCAATCGTTTTTTAATTAATCACGCCGAGTCTTCAAAAATATAATTATGGCCAAAAATTTACTACAAGATATGGTAAAAGTAAAAAAGGCTAGGGAAAAGATCCGTATTCCTGCTGAAGAGTTGCCCACTGGTGGGGTTAAGCAAGTAAAAGGTCAGGTTAAAAAACCTCGATACAAGATTTGGCTTGTAGCCATCATATCTATCACCTTTTTTATTTTTGCTGTTTCATATCTATTTACCAAAGCAGTGGTTACGGTGAATCCCAAAACTAAAGAATTAGTTTTAAATCAAGATTTATCAGCTAGTAAAGATTCTGCTACCGAAGGGTTGTCTTTTGATCTTGTTGTTATTTCCGGTGAGGAAAATAAAACGCTAAAAGCTGATAGTGAAAAAGATGTAAAGGAAGTGGCTACTGGTACAGTTGTAATTTATAACGCTTTTGGCTATTCTCCACAGCCACTTTCGATAGATACAAGGCTTACTGGTTCAAACGGAAAAATTTATAAAACAAAAACCAAAACGGTTGTACCGGGAATGAAAAAGGATGGAATTCCTGGATCAGTAGAAGTAAAAATATATGCAAGTGTCGCAGGTGCAGAATATAATAGTATGCCGCTCGATTTCCAAATTTTTGGTTTCAAGGGGACTCCCAAATATTCTAAGATTTATGCTAGATCCAAAGGAGAAATAACGGGTGGATTTGTGGGGAAGGCCCCAGTCGTCTCGGATGCCGATAAGGCACAAGCTATTAGTGATCTTAAAACCACTCTCCAAAACAAGCTTCTTAAAAACGCTACAAACCAGATTCCCACAGGCTTTGTTTTGTTTAAGAATGCAATTCTTCTCAACACTAATAATGTGAACAATGAACCAAATATTTCTTCGATTTACAATAAAGACAACAGCCTGACCCTAAAACTCAAGGGGACTTTAGAGGGTATTCTTTTAGATGAACAAAAACTAACGAAAAAGATTACGGAAAAAGATGTTGCTGAATATAGTGGTAGCCAAGTATATGTTTCAAATCTTCGAGATTTGAATTTCTCCATGTCTAATGGTGATACGAATATTTCTAATGATACCAAAAACATTAATTTTAATTTATCCGGTTCTGCCAAGGTTGTGTGGAAGTTAGATGAGACCAAGTTGGTAAACGATCTCCTAGGTAAATCGAAAAAAGATTTTAGTCAGATATTGTTACAATATCCAGGTGTTGATTCTGCAGATGTGGTTACCACTCCTTTTTGGAGGACATCTCTGCCCGATAAGTCAAAAGATATACAAGTGATTGTTAATTATCAGAAATAGTATTCAGTCTTTATTTTTCAAGCCCATTTGACATTAATGTCTATATTTATTATAGTTGTAACATATACATGAGCGATCCAAAAGACCTAAAAATATTAATGGCAAGGGGAGTAGTAACTGAAGCTCTACCTTCCACCCTGTTTAGAGTAAAAATAGAAGATAAAGTGGAAGGTGATAAAGAAATTCTCGCATATCTGGGTGGAAAAATGAGGATGCATAGGATCAAAGTTTTAATTGGAGATTCAGTCGAAATAGTATTAGACCCATATGGGGGAAAGGGACGTATCGTTAAAAGGTTGTAATTTTTAAAAGAATGGTGTATTATAGTGGTTACCGCTTAACAACGGTTTTTTAGAAAGGAATAGATTGAAAAATAAGGGTTTTTCCTTGTTTTTTCTTTTTTTGTAATCAATATGAAAATAAGATCAGCAGTAAAAAAAATTTGTGATAATTGCAAAATGGTTCGACGCCAGAGGCATTTACGTATAACTTGTTCTAATCCTAAGCATAAGCAAAAACAATAATCATATGAGAATAGCTGGAATTACAGTGCCAAATGAAAAGAGGCTTGAAATTGGACTAACTTGTCTTTACGGTATTGGTGTTTCAAGAGCACGAAAAATCTTAGACCAGGTTGGTATTGATCGTGGCAAGAAAGCTAAAGATTTAAGTTTAGACGAAGAGAATAAAATCCGTGTTGTGGTGGAGAGTATTCCAATCGAGGGAAATTTAAAAAGAGAGATATCAGCCAACATTAAGAGATTGAAAGATATTAAAAGTTACCGAGGCATTCGTCACATGAAAAGATTGCCCGTTCGCGGACAGAGAACAAAGACAAATTCAAGAACAGTCAGGGGTAATGTACGAAAGACAATGGCGTCCGGTAAGAGGAAAGAAACAAAGACATAAAAAATGGCAAAAGATAAAACAACAGAAGTAAAAAAAGAAGAGGTGGTGGTAGGAGCTGAAGCTCCTAAAGCCGCCCCAAAGACTCCCAAGAAAAAAGTAATTTCCGGTATTCTTTACATTGATGCGACCTTTAATAATACAAAAGTACTTTTTGCGGATAAAATGGGGAACACACTTTTTTGGTCCAGTGCCGGAAGCTTGGGTTTTAGGGGAGCTAAAAAGGGTACCCCGTTTGCAGCTTCCAAGGTAGGTGATGTGATTGGAAGTAAGGCAGCCATTCTTGGAGTCAAAGATGCAGATGTAGTAGTTCTGGGGGTCGGATCTGGTCGTGAACCTGTGATCAGGGCATTCATGGCGCATGGCATTGAAATCAATTCTATCGCCGATAGTACCCCAGTGCCTCATAATGGACCTCAAGCGAAAAAGCCAAGACGAGTATAAAGTTAAAAGTATAAACAAGAATTATGATAAGTAAACCAAAATTTAAAATTTGCAGAAGACTAGGACCGGGCGTTTATGACAAATGTCAAACTGCCAAGTTTTCGGCTACCACTGGTAAAATGGCTCTAGCAGGTGCGCGTCGTCCCAAGGCTCTGACCGAATATGGAGCTCAACTTGTCGAAAAACAAAAAATTAGATTTTCATATGGCATCTCTGAACGTCAACTTTCCAATTATGTAAAGAAAGCATCTCTCGTTAAGGGAGTTGGCACTGTCGAAAAATTTTATGAAGAGCTCGAATCTCGTCTCGATAATGTGATTTATAGGATGGGGTTAGGGGCGAGCCGCAGAGCTACCCGCCAAATGGTCTCTCATGGACATTTTATCGTCAATGGACAGCGAGTTACTATACCTTCTTATGAATTAAAGTCGGGTGATGTTATAAAAATTCGCGAAGGGTCAAAAAGTAAAAAAATATTTGAAAATATGGCTGAAAAGATTAAAGATTACAATCCTCCAGCATGGTTAAGTTTTGATGCCGGAACCATGGAGGGAAAGATTTTAGATAAACCGAAAAATACGGAGAGTTTTATAGACCTTAACGCCGTGTTGGAGTTTTATAGTCGTTAACATTATTAATATTATTCAGCCCTATCGGCTGATTCGCCATTGAGGCGAAAAAAAATTATGCCAGAATATAAAATAGTTATGCCTTCCAAGCCTCGTGTCGTAAAAGAGGAGGAAAATAAGGGAGTATATGAAATAGATGGTCTATATCCAGGGTATGGTCATACATTGGGGAATAGCTTGAGACGAATCATCTTGTCTTCATTGCCTGGTGCTAGTATAACCTCTATTAAGATCGATGGCGTAAACCACGAGTTTCAAACTCTCGACGGAATAAAAGAAGACGTGATTGTCATGATTTTGAATTTAAAAAGAGCTAGTTTCAAGATGATATCTGACGAGCCTCAGGTAATTACTCTTTCTGTAAAAGGTCCAAAAAGCGTTACCGCCGGAGATATAAAGACTGGCGGGCAAGTCGAGATCTTAAATCCTGAGCTTCACATTGTGGATGTAACAGGTAAAGTTAATTTAAATATTGAAATAAGGATTGAGAAAGGGTTAGGTTTCATTCCTAAAGAAATTTTCCAGAAGGATAAAGTTGATGTCGGCACTATTGCGGTAGATGCTATCTTTACTCCGATCCGCCGAGTCTCTTATGAGGTTGAAAACATGCGTGTTGGTGACAAGACAAACCATAACCGCCTACGTATCTCCCTTGAAACAGATGGTACATTAACTCCTCGCGAAGCTCTCTCGCGTTCTATAGAGATTATGATTAATCAACTCAAAGCCATTGTTGATTTTAAAGAACCAGAAGTTCCTGTGACTGAAGAGCCAGAAGTTCAAGCCAAAGGTGCTGCAAAGGAAGATGGTGAAGAAAAGAAGGGAGAGTCCTTTGCTGATGTTCTAAAGACCAGGACTGACAGCCTCGATCTTTCAACTAGGACACTGAACGCTCTGACTGGTGCAAACATCCGCACATTGGGGGGATTGGCTCGAAAGAAGAGGGAAGATTTACTTGAAGTTGAGGGTATTGGAGAAAAAGGAATTTCTGAGATTAAAAAAGTACTTGGGAATTTCGGTCTTAACTTAAAAGAATAATATATGCGACACGGTAATAATAAAAGAAAATTTGGTAGAGTTCGAAAAGTTAGGAATGCTTTGATTAATACTCTCGCATTGAATTTGATCGTGCGTGGAAAGATAAAAACAACTGAGCCAAAAGCAAAGGAGTTACGACCCTTTATTGAAAAGCTAGTAACTGATGCGAAAAGGGGAGATGCAGCTACTCGCCGAGTGATCATTTCCAAGCTTATGAATCGACGTCCAGAAGTCAAAAAGCTTTTTGATGTTATTTCCCCGAAGTATGCTGATCGAAAAGGTGGATACACAAGGGTTTTAAAATTAGGAGCGAGAAAGTCGGATGGTGCAAAAATGGCCATTATTGAGTTTGTATAAAAATTATGAAAAATATCAAAGAGCAGAAAAAAGAAATAGTAATCGATAGCAGTGGCAGGACTCTCGGACGAGTGGCGAGCGAGGTGGCTATGTCTCTAATGGGCAAGACCAAGGCGACTTTCGAGCGCAATGTATATTCTGGTTTTCCGGTAAAAGTCATTAATGCTTCTAAGGTTCGTATCACTGCAAAAAAGCTGGATTCGATTTATCACACTCGATATTCCGGCATTCCGGGCGGATTGCGTATTTTAAAGGGCACAGAAACAGCTGAGAAAAGAGGGTTGAAAGAGTTGATCAAGCTCGCGACAGAACAGATGCTTCCTGACAACAAGCTACGAAGGACAATGATGAAAAATTTAAAAATAGAGGATTAATATTTTATGGATAAAGAAACAAAAGGGAAATACATAGAAGCTGTAGGTAGAAGGAAGACTTCAACCGCTCGCGTTCGCATTAACGAATCAGCTAAAGCTAGTTTCGTAGTGAATGACAGAGATGCAAAAGATTATTTTAAAACAGAAGGTGAACGTCGTCTGATCTTGGGTCCAATCGTAAATGGAATCAAGGCAGAGGCAGGCAAGGTAGTCCCAAAGTGGAACGTCGAGGTTCACGTCATGGGTGGTGGAACTCACAGCCAAGCGGAAGCTATCAGCCACGGCCTCGCTCGAGCCCTCGTAGCTTTTAATGTAGAACTTCGTGGAAATCTAAAAACACTCGGATACTTGAAACGCGATCCTAGGGCAAAAGAGCGTCGCAAATTCGGTCTCAAAAAAGCTCGAAAGGCTCCTCAGTGGTCAAAGAGATAGAAAAAATCCCTCTGGAAAGAGGGATTTTTTTATGTTAGAATGCACACATGAGTGAAGAACCTGCCCGCAATGCTTCGCATAACGATGCAGGCGGGGAAAATAAAAAAGACCCAGAAAATACTTTAGATAATTCTGAAGTTGTTGAAATGGAATTCAACGAAGATGGCGAGGAGGATCTAAAGAAAACTTTAAAGAAACTTCGAGCCGATTTGAAGGAAGCTAAGGCTCAAAAGGAAGAATATTTGACTGGCTGGCAGAAAGAGCGGGCGGAGTTTGCTAACTATAAAAAGGGGGAAGACGACCGCAAGGCGATGTTCTCGGAATCAGTGCGTGAGAGGATACTTGCTCGTTTTTTGACCGTTATCGATAGTTTCAACATGGCTTTTGCTAATAAGGAAGCATGGGAAAAGGTAGATGCAAACTGGAGACAGGGGGTGGAATATATTTATGGACAGATGAACACTATATTTGAAGAATATGGGGTAAAGCCAGTGGGAATTGTGGGAGAGACTTTCGATCCGAACATCCACCAGCCGATCGAGATGGTTTCGACAGACCAAAAAGAGCAAGACCACAAAGTTTCCGTTGTCATCCAAAAGGGCTACAAGTTGGGCGGCAGAGTGATGCGTCCAGCCAGGGTGAATGTTTATGAGTACAAAGAAAGAGTTGAGTAAAATTTGTACCGATTGTAAGGAAGAATTCATAATAAATTCTGGTGATTTAGATTTATACAAAAAAGTTGGGCTAGAGTTGCCGACTTCTTGTTTTCTTTGTCGAATAAAGCACTTATTTTCTTTTTGGACTTTTGGAAAATTTCGCAAAGGCAAGTCTGATCTCTCGGGGGAAAGTTTAATCACCGTCTTGCCGAAAAAGAGCCGATATCCTATTTATAAACTCTCCGAGTGGCATAGCGACAAATGGGATGCCATGGATTATGGAGCAGATTACGATCCCAAAAAGTTATTTTTTGAACAATTTAAAAATCTTCAGGAAAAAGTACCCAGGCCGCATCAAAATGGCACTAAAAATACTGGTTGTGATTGGTCTGAGGATGTCTGGAGTTCCAAGAACTGCTATCTGTCACGTTCAATGTTGAACTGTGAAGATTTATTTTATTCATATAGAAATTTGAATGTAAAAAATTCTATTGATGTAGTAATTTGTTTTGATTGTGAAAAATGTTACAGCTCTGGAGAATGCCATAATTCATATAGACTTTTCTATTCAAGGCATTCTCGCGATTGTATAGATTCATATTTCCTTTACGACTGCCGCAATTGCCAGAATTGTTTCATGTCATGGAATCTTCGCAATAAATCTTATTGCATAGAAAATGTTCAGTATTCCAAGGAAGCTTATGAGGAAAAATTGAAGTCTTTTAATCTGGGCTCTTATGAATCTGTCCAATCTTTAAAACGCCGTTTTGAACTTTTGGCGGGGGAGGAAGCAGTACATAGAGAGAATTTTAATTTGAATGCATCTAATTCGAGTGGCAATTATCTAATAGATGTTAAAAATTGCCAAAATTGCAATACTATATCGGAGTCTGAAGATTCTGCAAACTGTGTTCGTAATCTCGGATTGAAATCCAGCATCGATATTGTCGGTTCTCAGCATCCGGAATTATCAGGTAATTGTTGTTTTTGTCAGGGCAAAATATATTCTCTCAAATACTCTTTTGGGTCCACTTCTCGCTATTCCGAATATCTAGACTTATGCATAGAATGCGAATATTGCTTCGGCTGTGTTGGTCTCAAAAAGAAAAAATATTGCATTTTGAATAAACAATATACCGAAGACGAATACGAGGCGCTGAAAAATAAAATTATTGCGGAGATGAAGAATAGGGGAGAATACGGTAAATTTTTGCCTTATTCCATGAGCGCCGGACCCTTCAATTTCTCTAACGGATTCTTTTATTTTCCGGAGACAAAAAAAGAAGATATCTTGAGACTTGGCGGATACTGGGAAGACATAGACGAAACTCACATAGAAGGCACTGCCACAAGTGAATTGCCCGATTCCATTTCTGATGTCGAAGATGACATCACTACCAAAGCTCTTATCTGTCCTGAAACTGGCTGGCGTTTCAATATATCTCAAAACGAGCTTATTTTTTATAGAGAAAACAATATACCGTTACCTAGGTATCACTTTGACGTAAGGATAAAAAAGGCTCTAAAATATCTTACTGTTCTTCAATCATATCCATATAAATGTTTTTACTGCCAAAAAGATATAATGGCTTATTATCCACCAGAGTGGGGTTATAAGAAGATTGCTTGCGAGAATTGTTACAAACAAAATATAGCCTAGACATGAAACCTGAAACAAAAAATTGTAAAAATTGCCAAAAAGATTTCGTAATCGAAGCTGAAGATTTTAATTTTTACGAAAAGATAAAAGTTCCACCGCCCACGTGGTGTTTCAAATGCCGACAGCATAGACGTTATGCTTGGAGAAATGAGCGGAATCTTTACAGGCGTAATTGTGATCTGTGCGGTAAAAGCACGGTGACTATCTATTCTCCTAATAAGCCTTACAAAGTCTATTGCCATGAATGTTGGTGGGGAGACGGCTGGGATTTTACTTCATACGGACGGAATTTTGATTTTTCTCGTCCCTTTTTCGAACAATTTGCCGAACTTCAGCATGAAGTACCCCGCATGGCGCTTTTAAACAAAAATAGCGTGAACTCAGAATACACAAATCACTCGGCGGACAATAAAAATGTCTATCTGACTTTTTCCTCTTTTGGTAGTGAGAATGTCATGTACAGTACTTGGGTTTTTTACTCGCGGGATTGTATGGACTGTAGCTTTATTTATGAAAAAGGGGAACGTCTGTATGAAACCATAGACTCTCGTTCTTGTTATCAGTGCCAGTACAGCCTGTTTTTGAAAGATTGCTCGTCTTGCTACTATTGTTACGATTGTCACGGATGTAACGAATGTTTTATGTCTTCTAACTTACGCAATAAAAGTTATGTATTTAAAAATAAACAATACACTCGCGACGAGTATCTAAAGAAGATGAAGGAATATGAAATGTCCTCTTTTACCGTTCGCCAGGGTCTCGAAAAGGAATTTAAAGATATGCTAGAAAACATTTCTGTGCATCGTTACGTTTTGAGCGAGAGAAATATAAACTCTATTGGATCTATGATTTTTGACTGTAAAAATGTGCTTCAGTCTTTTGAGGTGAACAAAGGAGAAGACCTTAAATATTTTTATGGAGGGCTTGAGGCTAAAAGCTGTATAGATGTGTATCATGCGGGGCTTAATTTGGAGCTTTGTTATGAACTCCATGGATGCACCCGTCTTTCAAACTGTCAATTTTGTCATCTTTGTTATGATAATATGAACGTGATGTATTCTGATACTTGTCAGAATAGCCAGAATCTTTTTGGCTGCGTCTCTGTGAAAAAGGGGGAGTATATGATTTTTAATAAAAAATATTCTAAAGCTGATTATGAAGCTCTTAAAGAAAAGATTGTCGAGCATATGAAGCAGACAGGGGAGTACGGTGAATTTTTCCCGCCACAGATTGCCCCAGTGTATTATAATGAGACACAAGGGAACTTGTATATGCCGATGACCAAAGAGGAAGTACTAGCTAAGGGTTGGCATTGGGAAGATAATATCCTGGGAACTTTCGGCAAGGAAACTATTTCTAGTTCATCTATTCCAGACAAGATAGAAGATGTGCCAGATTCCTACCTCAATGAAATCTTTGCCTGCGCAGACTGTTCAAAAAATTATAACATAACTAGAAACGAGCTACTTTTCTATCAAAAAGAGAATCTTCCATTTCCCAGAAAGTGTCCGAATTGCCGTTACAAGAGAAGGTTTGATCTGCGTCCAAAGAGAGAGCTCTGGCATCGCACTTGCATGTGCGATAAAAAGCACAAGAACCACGATGGGTCTTGTAAGGTCGAGTTTGAGACATGTTATGCTCCCAACCGCACAGAAAAGATATACTGTGAGAAATGTTACCAGCAAGAAGTGTACTAAATATGAAACCAAAAACAAAAAATTGTAAAAATTGTAAAAAAGACTTCGTGATCGAAACTGAAGATTTTGATTTTTACGAAAAAATAAAAGTACCGCCGCCGACTTTTTGTCCAGAATGCCGAAGAGTTCGTCGTTTTGCGCAGACGAATGAAACTGTGCTTTACAAGCGCAAGTGTGACTTATCTGGTAAAGATATTTTCAGCATGTATCCGTCCGATGCGCCATTTCCAGTTTATGAAACCGACGTTTGGTACTCAGATCAGTGGGATCCTTATCAATACGGTCTAGATTTCGATGAAAATAGGCCATTTTTTGATCAATTTTTTGAACTTCAGAATAAGGTCCCGCGAATGTCTCTAGTGCGACAAGGCTTGGCGGTCAACAGTCCTTATGCTCATAGAGTCACGGACCCAAAAAATTCATATATGACTTTCCGGGCCTCCTATCCAGAAAATTGTTTGTTTGTTTACAACAGCAATTATTCTAAAGATTGCACTGACTCCAACTGGATTTTTAATTCAGAGCTGTGTTATGAATGCGTAAATGTGCAAAATTGCTACAATGTGAAGTTTAGTCAAGAAGTCAAAGATTGTCGGGACTCCTCTTTTTTATACGCTTGTCGAAATTGTTCTGATTGTACCGCTTGCGTGAATTTGGTAAACCAAAAATACTGCATTTTTAATGAGCGTTATTCAAAAGAGGAATATTTTAAAAAATTGGCAGAATTAAGAATAAATAGTCACTCGGGGATCTCCGAAATGGCAGAGAAATTAAATGTGTTTCGGAAGAAATTCCCACAGCGGGCGATCGTTTCAGTAAAATCAGAAGATGTCTCAGGCAACTGGTTTGCTGGATGTAAAAATGTGCATCAATCCTTTGACTGCATCAATGTCAAAGACGGCAAACATCTTTTCATGGTTTTTTCCGCTGAAGACTGCATGGATTATTATGAATGGGGCAATAAAGCGGAACAAATTTACGAATCAGTGAATTGTGGTCTGAACATCGCCCGGCTTTATTTTTGCAACCAGTGCTGGATGGGTGCGACTGACTTGTATTATTGTAATACCTGTCCCGGTGCTCGGAATTGTTTTGGGTGCGTAGGATTAAAGAAGGGGGAGTATTCGATACTAAACAAAAAATATTCTAAAGAAGAATATGAGATTTTAAAAGAAAAAATAATAAAACAAATGCAAGAAATGCCATTTAAAGACAAAAGAGGCATAAGTTATTCTTTTGGGGAATTTTTCCCCGAAATGTTTTCTGATTTTGCTTACAACGAGACTATTGCCAACGTCTTCTTTCCACTATCCAAAGATGAAGCTTTGTCTCGTGGCTATAAATGGAAGGATAAAGAGAAGAAGAATTACCAAGCCACTCTGAAGCCGAGCGATTTGCCGGAAACTATCGGGGAAGTGAAAGACTCCATTTTAAATGAAGTTATCGAATGTGAAGAAAAGGATGATCCAAATTCGGTCGGGGCTTTTCGAATCACTCAGAACGAATTAAATTTTTATCGGAAGATCGATTCGCCCTTGCCAAGAGCTTGCTTTGACATTCGCCATTTGCGTAGGATGAACAAACGTCCGAAACTTAAATTTCTCCGACGAAATTGTTCTAAATGCAGCTCAGAAGTAGAAACTATTTATGATAAAGATTACGCGCCGATAATTTATTGCGAGAAGTGTTATCAGCAAGAGGTATATTAATTACTTTCCGAAAGTTTCAAAAAGGAATTTTTTAGTTTCTTCGTCTACAAATTCTGTGACAATGATCATCATCTCAGTGGTCAATCCTAAATCTTTTTTGATATTCGTGAATAAGTGCTCAAAAGGGAAGGGGGAGATCCATGCAGAATTTTTAAGACAGACGAAACCAGCTTTCTTCAAAAGGTAGCGCAGACTCTCACGTTCACTTTTTCTATTCTCTGGAAGGTCGAGTAAAATAATTCTCCAGAATCCATCCCATGTGGTGTTGACTAGGGTTGTATTGCTATCCAGTTTTAGGCTGTGAACCTTCTTCTTGCCCTCTTTTGTCAGGCGGGCATATTCACTATGTGGAGAGGCTATTTGTTCTATTAGACCACCCTCCTTGAGTCCTTTTAATGAGCGTGTAATGGCGTAATTAGCGTTTTTCGAGCCACCCTCCATGTTTATCTTATCTGTGATTTCAGGTAGGGAAATAGCCGGTTTTTGCCCTAAAATCTCTAATATTTTATTAGAATATTGGATTTTCTGGTTTTTTCTTGACATGCATATATATTATAGTATATATTGTCTTTTGACAAGTATTTTGTGGTCACGAAAAACTTGCTAAAAATAATAGATGGGTATATAATAGGTTCACAAAAATAATTATTAGCATTGCTCGAAAAAAAATCAAACTTTCCTGCGTTAGGTCATAAGGATAAGGCTCTGGGAAAGTTTATTTTTTTCTCGCAATTAATTTAAAAAATTTATGAGTAAAATAATAGGTATAGATTTGGGTACAACAAATTCAGCGGTCGCATTTATCGAAGGAGGTGCGCCGAAGATTATTGAAAATATTGAGGGCAATCGCACGACTCCCTCTGTCGTGGCGACCGCGAAAAATGGTGATCGCATTGTCGGCCTTCTTGCTAAAAGACAGGCAATCACGAATCCAGAGAATACGATTGCAGAAATTAAGCGCTTCATGGGGCACCGCTTTGATGACCCAGAAGTGCAGAAAGATAAAACGACATCATCGTTTAAGATTGAACAAGCAGATGGCGGCGGAGTGAAAGTAAAAATGCTGGATAAGTTTTATCGACCAGAGGAAGTGTCTGCGATGATCTTGCAAAAGATAAAGGCGGACGTGGAAGCTAAGCTCGGAGAAAAAATTACGGAAGCAGTTATCACTGTGCCTGCGTACTTTAACGACGCGCAAAGAAAGGCGACAAAGGATGCGGGAGCTATTGCGGGCCTCGATGTAAAGAGAATCATCAACGAGCCGACAGCGGCAGCACTCGCTTATGGTTTCGATAAAAAGAAAAATGAAAAAATAGTAGTCTATGACTTTGGTGGGGGTACTTTCGACGTGTCTGTGCTCGAGATCGGTGGAGATGTGATCGAAGTGAAGTCTATCGATGGGGACAGTCACCTGGGTGGAGGCGACATTGACCGCTTGATCGTCAAATGGATCGCGGAGCAATACAAAAAAGAAGCTGGCATAGATGTGACGAAGGATCCTCTAGCTCATCAGAGGCTTCGTGAGGCGGCAGAAAAGGCCAAGCACGAACTTTCTACGACTATGGAGACGGAAATAAACATTCCATTCATTACTTCCGATGCCACTGGTCCGAAGCACCTTCTTATGAAGATGTCGCGCGCGACACTTGAGACCTTAACCAAAGATTTGATTGATCGTTCTATCGAGATCACAAAAAGGGCCCTCAATGCTTCTCCATTTAAAATGAATGAGATCAATGAAGTTATCATGGTGGGCGGACAGACAAGAATGCCACGAATCGTCGCTGCTGTTAAAGAACTTTTCGGCAAGGAGCCAAACATGTCTATCAATCCTGACGAAGTGGTGGCGCTTGGTGCAGCGGTGCAGGCCGGTGTGCTCGCTGGTGATGTGCGCGATGTTCTCTTGCTCGACGTTATCCCTCTATCTCTTGGCATTGAAACTCTTGGAGGAGTGGCGACAAAGTTAATCGAAAGAAATACAACTATCCCTTCTTCTAAATCACAAGTCTTTTCTACTGCAGCGGATAATCAAACTTCCGTGGAGATACATATAGTGCAAGGTGAGCGCCCAATGGCTTCGGACAATCGCTCTCTCGGACGATTTATCTTAGACGGAGTACCACCAGCACCTCGCGGTATGCCCCAGATCGAAGTTTCATTCGATGTGGATGCGAACGGTATCTTAAATGTTGCAGCGAAAGATAAGGCTTCTGGCAAGAGTCAGTCTATCAAGATAGAAGCAAGTTCTGGACTCAAAGATGAAGATATAAAAAAGATGCAACAGGATGCAGAGCTTCATGCGACGGAAGATAAAAAGAAAAAAGAAGTGATTGATCTCAAAAATACTGCAGAGATGATCATCTACACTGCGGAGAAAGCTGTAAAAGATAATGGTGACAAAATTGATGCCAGTTTGAAGGATACTGTAAACGCGAAAATCACTACACTTCGAGGTTTGAAAGACGGCACTGATGGCGACGCGATCAAGAAGGCGACAGAAGAGCTTTCTGCCGAAATGTCTAAAATAGGGGAAGCGATGGCGAAGGCTGGTAAGGCTGGACCTGCCGGCGGAGCCCCAGAAGAACAGCCAGCGGAAGTAAAGGATGCGGAGTTTAAGGAGGGGAAGAAGGATGAAGGCGAGAAGAAATAAAATTACTAACTAAAAGCCCCCATTCGGGGGCTTTTAGTTTCTATATCAATCTTTTTTCTCTCGCTTCATCTTCAGCTTTAGCCACTTTGGCTTCGGCGATCCTTCGGTTAATTTCTGCAACTTCTTTATCCCAAAGCGTACGTAAATCATCTGTCCAACCACCCTTTTTAGCTCTTACCGTTATTAACACTAAGTTACCCAAGAGGTTTATCATTTTATGAGCAATATCTCCTCTACCCAAAACATCAATTTTTTTTCTTAAATCTTCAAGATCAGAAGTAGGAGGATCTCTCTTTTCTGGTTTTTGCAAATTACCTGAATCCATACTCATGAGATCATTGTATTAAAAAACTAACTAATAAACAACGGAGCAAACCACTAGAATAAAAAAACGGAGGAAAGAGCAAGTTTTCCCCCGTGATTGTCCCTATTTCAGGAACTTGGTTGCAACCACGACCATTGCTGCAATGAGCGCAATGATCGCGATAATGACAACCCCGTCCGCGAATTTTGGATGCTTGTCCATCCAGTCGAATAACTTATCCATAACGCCCTTCTTTTGGTTGTTCAATTTAATGCTAGCAGTTTTACATCTCCCATGCAATCTAGACGCAATGGGGCTTTTGGTTTTGTCTTTACTTATTTGACAATATACACATAAAGGAGTTGAATATTGTGGTGCGTAGAAGTTCTTTCCGTGGCAAAGAGATTATGGGGTTGATGGGGGCTCTCTGGTATTCACAACATTGCACGTTGCAATGCTGGATGTCGGAGTTTCCTCTATTAACACCATGAAAGCCCAACAGTTTATTGAAACAACCCGCTGCCAAGGAGAGTTTACAAAACTCTCCAGCTTCCTTACCATGCTTTCCCATGCTGTAAACGAAAACGCTGTGCTGAGCTCAAATCAGCAGCAATTTATTTACATGAGGATTAGCAGTTTACGACAAGAGTTGGAGAAAGGGGGTGGTGATTTTACAAGGGTCATCCAAGATCTCGCCACTTACATGAACACATGCCAATGAATTTCGCGTTTCTGCCCGTCCCAGCTTCAGCTCGGCGGGCAAAAATTTTGCCTATTTTTAATAATTCTCTGGTATAATTTAAATATGCCTTTCAATATAGCCAAACATCTGTCGTCTAAGCATTGCAGTAAGTGCCATGGAGAAGGCGATGGATTTAAGTGTCCGAAATGTGGATACACTACAGCTGCGTATAATCCCCTGCATTTTAATGAATGTAAAGATAAATGTATGGTCCAGGTGAAATGCAAAAAATGTTCCGAAGCGGAAAGTAATTGCAAGTGCGTATAAAAAAGAAAACAAGGGACAAGTTTGGTCCAAGTCCCTTGTGGGGTAGCAAGAGCTACCCAGATTTTGGAGTGTCCGACGGGAATTGAACCCGCTTCTCTCAGTGTGCACGATCTTGAGTGCTTTGCCCTATAAGCTACGGAACACATCCCGTGAAAGATCAAGCTTTTATGCTTACTAGAATTATATCACAAGAAATAAAAATTAATATAAAGTCTTGTTAGCAAAAAGTTGATTATATTGTATAATAACGAGATGGAATTGCCGGAAATACCTATAAATAAAGAGATAACATATCTTGGTATCACTACTTATCGGGACAAGAATCAGCTTTTTGGCATCAAGCGCAAGGATAGGCGCCAGCATGTTTATCTTCTTGGTAAATCCGGTACTGGTAAATCCGTGCTGATGTTCAACATGATCATCCAGAACATCAAGAATGGTGATGGAGTTTGTATGGTTGACCCGCACGGGGAAAATGTCGAAGCAGTTCTCTCCGCTATCCCTCCGCATCGCATCAAAGATGTCGTTTATTTTAATCCAGCTGACGCTGATCATCACATCGGGTTCAACGTTCTTGAACTTATTGATCCGCAATACAAGCATTTGGTGGCTTCGGGGCTCATGGGTATTTTCACGAAGATCTGGGCGAATGCGTGGAGCGCCCGCATGGAATATATTTTGAATAATGCTATCTTGGCCCTACTCGATACTCCGGGTACGACTTTACTTGGAATTCCACGTATGCTTGTCGATAAGGATTACCGCCAAAAAATAATTTCAAATTTAAAAGACCCGGTTATCAAGGCTTTTTGGGTCCACGAATACGAAGCTTGGCAAGATAAATTTAGAAATGAAGCGATCGCTCCGATTCAAAACAAAGTCGGCCAGTTTTTATCTACTTCTATCATCCGCAATGTCGTCGGCCAGTCCAAAAGTACGATAAATATTTTTGACATGATGAATGATGGCAAGATTTTCTTGGTGAACGTTTCCAAAGGGCGTATTGGTGAAGACAACTCTGGTCTCTTGGGGGGCATGATCATCACTAAAATCCAGCTAGCGGCCATGGAACGCGTGCGTATCCCCGAGGAATCCCGTAAAGACTTCTATCTCTTTGTAGACGAATTCCAAAACTTCGTCACCGATGCTTTCGCCGGTATTTTATCTGAGGCTCGAAAATATAGACTGAATCTGACAGTGGCGCACCAATATACTGCCCAATTAGTCGTGGATAAAAGTTCTGCGGTGCGTGATGCGGTCTTCGGCAACGTGGGCACGACCATAGTCTTTAGAGTTGGTGCCGATGATGCAGAATTTTTAGAGAGTGAATTTGAGCCGGAATTTACCCCTCAAGATATAGTGAATTTGCCAAACTATAAGATTTATTTGAAATTAATGATCGACGGGGTCACTTCTCGTCCCTTTTCTGCTAAAACCTTGCCACCTCTTGTGAAAACTGGTGATAAAAAGATTGAAGAAGAAGTAATTAGATCTTCACGTGCTCTGTATTGTAGAAGCAAAGAAGTTGTAGAGAAAGAAATTAACGATTGGAGTGGGATGTCGCTTGGCAATGAGTCTGATACTGGAAACAGCGTTTTAGAAAAATTCCCCGCAATTTGTTCATTTTGTAAAAAAGAAACGACCGTGCCCTTCAAGCCGGATCCAGGCCGAGCAGTATATTGTAAAGAATGTATTGCAAAGATAAAGTCTGGTGAGGTAAAAGTAGAAAAAAGTTCAGAAAATCAGATCAGACATGATGAAACCACCTTCTTCAGACCATTGGCTGATTTAGGTATAGAATTTAAACAAAATAATGGAACAAATGGAAACGGTGAGAGATATCCGCAAAGGGTGGACCATCACATGGATAAACCTCATCCTGGGATGAAGAAATTTGTCCCTACAGCAACCAAGCCGGCGCCATTTTCGGCCAAGCCAGGGATTATCGGGGCTATTAAAAAAGTTTTCGTTAAAAGTGGGGTTTCAGCACCAGCCAAGGCTCCTGTTCCCAAAAAGCCAGCTAAAGATAATACTGAACTCAGAGAATTTTTAAATAAGACACTAGCCGCAAACGCTCCCACCTCGACTCCGATTAGTAAGAGCGTCGTGAGTCCGGTAGTTAAAAATACTGGACCAGCGCCGGTTTCCTTAGACACTCTCAAAAACCCTGTGAAGCAGGCGGATAAAATAAACACATCTCCTAAGGATCGTGCTGCTAGTCCGGAAGATATGAATAAGTTGAAAGATTTAATCTCGTCCGCCTCTACTACAGGCTCCGGCGAGACAAAGAAGGTGAAAGAAGTGCCTGAAGACGTTCTGCGGAAAATTTTAGAATAAAATGAATCAAGAATGTAAAAAGTGCAAACAAAATTTCACCTTAGATAAAGATGATCTGTCTTTTTATGAAAAGATGAAAGTGCCGACACCCAAAGTCTGTCCAGACTGCCGTTTCAAAATGCGCGCGATGTTTCGCAATGAAACCACTCTTTACTCTGGGCGCAAATGCGCGCTTTGCGGTAAGGCACTGATTTCAATGTATAATCCGAAATCCCCATATATTATTTACTGTCCAGACTGTTTTTATTCTGAAAAATGGGAGCCAAGAGACTATGCAAGAGACTATGATTTTAACAGGCCATTTTTAGAGCAAATGAAAGAATTTCTACTGTCAGTTCCGAAAATAAGTCTATTCCTTAATTTTTCTGATGGCAAAAACGTGAATAGCGAATATTCGAATATGGCTGGAGGTCTCAAAAATTGTTATCTGGTTTTCAACACCAGTCCTGCGGAAGACTTGATGTATTCTAGGGGTATCCGGCATGGTAATGATTCATCGGATATATATTTTGGCACCAGTTTCGAGAGATGCTATGAGTGTGTGAATGTTCAACAATCTGCTGATATCCTATATGGTAAGAATATTACTGGAGGGGTGGATTGTGCTTTTGTTTCAAACTGTCGGGGGCTTACAAATTGCTTTGGCTGTGTAAATCTAAATAACAAGTCCCATTATTTCCTCAATGAGCCCATGGATGTAAAGGAATACAAAAAAAAGGTTTACGAAATATTAGGCAGTTATAAAAAAACAGAAGAATTTAAAAAAGAATTTGGAAAATTTACACTTGGTTTCCCGGTACGAGAAAATAATAACATAAAAAATGTTAATTCAACCGGAGATTATTTGTTTGAATGTAAAAATGTTCACGATTCCTTTGAGGCTGCCGGCGCAGAAGATTCCAAGTACCTGTTTTCTTCTAAAGGAGTTAAAGATTCCTTAGGCATTATCGGTTATGGCACACAATCAGAAAAATTACTCGAGGTTGTGGCTACAGGATATTCCAGCAACATAGTGGGTACGTATGCCGCTGATAATTGCCGTGATATCTTGTATGGATTTTACGTCAAGAATTGTAAAGATTGTGTTGCTTGCGACGCTCTCAAAAACGGTAAATACTCAGTTTTTAATAAAGAATATTCCAAAGAAGAATATGAAAAAATTCGCGAACATATAATCAATGAGCTAAAAGAGAAGGATCTACATGGTCTTATGATGCCGCAAGAACTTGCCCCCTTTGCTTATAATGAAACAGTTGCACAGGAAAATTTTCCACTTACCAAAGAGGAAATATTGTCGCAGGGTTTCCGCTTCGAGGATGACATACAAAAGACAGAAGGCAAAGAGACCATACAACCTCAGGATATTCCTGATCATATAAAAGATGTGTCAGATTCCATCACTACTGAGATTCTAGCTTGCATAAATTGCAATCGTAATTATAAAATCACAGAGCAAGAGCTTTTATTTTACAAGAAAATGAATCTTTCGATACCAAGGAAGTGTTTCTATTGCCGACATCAAGATCGCATCATTCGTCGAGGGCCATATAAATTCTGGGATAGAAATTGCGCTAAATGTGGAAAGGGGATTACGACCAACTATGCCCCCGATCGGCCGGAAATAGTGTATTGTGAAAAGTGTTATCAGCAAGAAGTGTATTAAATAATGAAAGAAGAAACGAAAAATTGTCAAAACTGTAAGAAAAATTTCGTAATCGAATCGGAAGATTTTAATTTTTATGAAAAAATGCAAGTTCCACCACCGACTTTTTGCCCAGAGTGTCGGCTGATTCGCAGATTTATCTGGAGAAATGAAAGGAATTTATACAAAGACGTTTGTGAACTTTGTAAAAAAAATATAATCTCAGTTTATGCCCCCGAGAGTCCTTATGTGGTCTATTGTCCAGATTGCTGGAAGGGGGACGGTTGGGACCCCATCAGTTATGGGCAGGATTATGACTTCTCAAAACCATTTTTTGAACAATTTAATGAATTGTTAAAAAAAGTTCCCCGATCTGCTTTTCATCAGACCAATGTTATCAATAGTCCCTATGCTAATTATTCAGAGGATATAAAAAATGTCTATCTTTCTTATTCGATTATTCACGAATGCGAAAATGTCTTTTATTCTAGACTGGTTGATCATTCAAAACAAATTTTAGATTGTTGTGACTTGAGTTATTCAGAGATATGTTATGAAAACGTGAGTTGCAAAAAGAATTATAATACTAATTTTGCCTATTTTTCTCGGAATGTCATAGACTCTACGTTTGTATATGATTGTATAAATGTATCGAACTGTTTTCTTTGTACAAATTTACGCAATAAGCAGTATTGTTATAAAAACAAACCCCATTCTAAGGAGGAATATTTAAAGATCATAAAAGATTATAATCTGGGTTCTCGTGATGGCCTGGATAAGGCAAAGAGTGAGTTCAAGGAACTGTACAGTCATGCCATACATCGTTTTACTCACCTTATCAATACGACAGATAGTACGGGGGAAAATCTGTATAATTGTAGGAATGTTAAATATTCTTTTAATGTGGATGATGGTGAAAACTCCAAGTATATTTTTCGTTCTCCCAGCGTTAAGGATTCGATGGATTCTTCACATTTGGGTGGGTCAGAACAAGTGTATGAGTATATGAATGGGGGAGCTACAGGTAGTCAATTCTTAAAATTTTGCATTAATTTAAAGCCAGCCAATAACAATGTAGAATACTCAGATTATTGCGGTTCTGTTTCTAATGTATTTGCTTCTACTGGTGTCAGAAATAAAAAATACATTATTTTTAATAGGCAATATGAAAAGAAAGAGTATGAAGCCCTTGTTTTAAAAATCAAAAGTCACATGGACGAAATGCCCTATGTGGATAAGAGGGGTAGGATATACAAATATGGAGAATTTTTCCCTAGTGAGCTTTCACCTTTTGCTTATAATGAAACTTTGGCTCATGAATATTTTCCTAAAAACAAAGATGAAATTGAATCAATGGGTTTTCGTTTTAGAGAAAGGGAAAAACGGAGTGAAATAAAAGCTATAAGCGCACAAGCGATCGGATCAAATATCAATGAAGTTTCTCCAGAAATCACTGATGAACTTATCGCTTGCGACAATAATGGTAAAGAAGAAACACTCTGCACTTTTGCCTTTAAAGTATTACCAGACGAGTTTGCTTCCTATAAAAAAGCTAATTTACCCATACCAACTAAATGTCCTAATTGTCGTTATTTTGAACGTACCAAATTTGTTAATCCTCTTAAACTTTGGCATCGATCTTGCATGTGCTCCCAAAAGAGTCATAATCATAAAGAAGGGAGGTGTTCTAATGAATTTGAAACGAGCTATGCGCCAGACAGGCCCGAAATAATCTATTGTGAACGTTGTTATCAGCAGGAAGTTTACTAAAATAAATCTATGCTATGGCGTAGATTAAAAAAGACAATGCACCAAGAAGAAACGAAAAATTGTCAAAATTGTAAGAAAAATTTCGTAATCGAATCGGAAGATTTTAATTTTTATGAAAAGATAAAAGTTCCGGCACCGACTTGGTGTCCGGAATGTCGAGCCATGCGCAGATTGATCTGGCGCAACGAACGTTCTCTCTATCACAACACCTGTGCTTTTTCTGGCAAAAATCTTATATCCATGTTTTCTCCGGAAACTAAATTAGTGATGTACGATCATGACATTTGGTGGAGCGATAAATGGGATCCGCTTACTTATGGACAGGATTATGATTTTTCTAGGCCATTTTTCGAACAATACAAAGAATTGTTGCAACGAGTACCACTTATGAATTTGGGCAATATAAATTGCTTACAAGGCGAATATGGCAATCACAATACTGATTGCAAAAAATTTTACTTAGCCTATGCATGTTATGGAAGTGAAAATATTTCTTATAGCCAAGGAACGGTGGGTGTGAAAGACTCTATAGATCTTTATACCGTAATGAAGTCAGAAAAGTGTTATGAAAATGTAACATGCACTGGCCTTTATCAAACCCATTTCAGCTATGACAGTGATGATTCCATCGACTCTGCTTTTTTGACTTGTTGCATAAACTTACAAAATTGTTTGGGTTGCATCAATCTTCGCCATAAAAGCTATTGTATTTTCAATAAGCAATATTCGAAGGCTGATTATGAAAATGAACGAGCCAAATATGATTTTGGAAGTTATCAGGCTTTAGAAAATTTCAAAGAAAAATATAATGATTTTATTAAAACCGAACCTAGGCGATTTGCTAGTATTTTAAAGTCTACAAATGTAACTGGTGACAATATTATAAATTCAAAAAATAGTAAAAATATTTTTGATGTTTATGGTGATGTTGAGGATTCAAAATATGTAGCTCATGTGATGGATCTGAAAGATAGTTATGATTTATATGGTGGGGGAATTGCCTCTCTTTTATATGAAGGTGTTGACGAAGGCGTCGATGCTTTTAAGCAGTTTTTTGGTCTCCTTACCCACAGCTGTCTCGAAACTAACTATACTTATATGTGTTACGGCTCCGAATACTTGTTCGGCTGCATTGGGCTTAGAAACCAAAATCACTGTATTTTGAATAAAAAGTATTCTAAAGAGGAATACGAAAAACTAATGCCGAAAATGATTGAACACATGAATACCGTGCCTTACGTCGACAGTCTCGGCAGAATTTACCGATATGGAGAATTTTTCCCCACTGATTTATCTCCGTTTGCTTATAACGAAACAATTGCGGGTGAGTATTATACTTTAAACAAGAAAGAGGCGAAAGGTTATGGTTTCAAATGGAAAGAGAAAGAGGAAAGGGATTACAAAATAGAAATTAAAACTGAAAATCTGCCAGACCATATCAAAGAAGTTGATGAAAGTATTATTGGTAAAATTATCGGCTGTTTACATAAGGGCGAATGCGAAGAGCAGTGTACTGAGGCATTTAAAATATTGGATTCAGAGTTCCAATTTTATAAAAAAAATAATTTTGCGCTTCCAAGGCTCTGCCCAAATTGCCGTCACTTTCAGAGATTAAAAAAGAGGAATCCGATAAAGCTTTGGCATAGGTCTTGTATGTGCGAAAAGCAAGGACATTTTCATGGTCAGGAAAAGTGCGAAGTGCAATTCGAAACTAGCTACGCGCCAGACCGTCCGGAAATAATATATTGCGAGAAATGTTATCAGCAGGAAGTGTATTAGATTTTATAGACTGCACGATATGTGGCAATGATGGCAGCGGTTTCTCCACGTAGGGTTAAGTTGCCAAGAGATGCAGGTGTGTAGCCATGCTCTTTTGCTAGTGTAATTTCTTTTTCTGTGAATCCACCTTCGGGTCCGATAAAAATATTTACCGAACTTGCTTCTAGGCCTGGCGCATAGTCTTTGGTGTTTTTATCCGTATGGAAAATAATTTTTTCTTCAGCCTCTCCATTTATTGCTTCAGAAAAATCAAAAATTTCAAACAATTCCGGCAAAGTGGCGCGGCCGCACTGTTCGCTCGCTTCTAGAATTATCTTTTCTAAGCGGGGAATGTTGAGCCCTGTTTTTATCGTACGTTCAGTAATTATAGGTGTAATAGTTGATACTCCGCACTCTACTGCTTTTTGTACAGCTAATTCAAAATTTTCCTTCTTCAATATTGCTAAATATAAATTCACTTTTCTTGCCTCGCTGAAGCCTTCGGTGGAAGCGGGCCCGTTTGTTCTACTAGCTTTTCCAATGATTGTATCATTAGATAAGAATTCTAAAGTAATTTGAGCTTCCTTTCCTTTACCGTCAGAAAGCGTGATCTGATCTCCTTTTTCTAATCTCAAAACAGACCTTATTTGCTTGATTGTTTTAGGGTCAGTTATGGCCACTTCTTCCTTTGAGATATCGTATTCTCCAATAAACCTGTGTATTTTCATAATGAACATGATACACATTTCCCATTGAGTAATCAATAAATAACTGCTAAAATGACGGTATCTATATGCCCAAGCCTAATCGAGTGCAAATAATCAAATACGGACCGCCGCCGCCAGAATTGCCCGTCTTTGGCAAGGTAAAACCAGAAGAGGTTTCTTTCATTGGGCGTACCAACTATGTGGCTTCTCTTGAGGAGAAGAAATTTATTTTCGGTATTAAACGTGTAGATCGTAGGCGTCACCTTTACATCATTGGCAAGTCCGGGGTGGGAAAAACGAAACTACTTGAACTGATGCTTCGCCAAGACGTGGCTTATGGTCACGGACTCTGCTTGATTGATCCGCATGGAGATGTGATCGATGCGATGCTAGATTATATACCAAAAGAAAGAATCGAAGATGTTTGCATCATAGACCCTACCGACATTAACTTTCCTTCCTCTTTTAATCCACTTGCAAATGTGGACCCGATGTTCAAGTTTCAGTTGACCCAAGGCCTTATCGAAGTTTTCCAGAAGCAATTCGGCGCCAACTGGACGCCTCGCTTGGAGCACGTTTTTCGTTTTACTTGTTTGGCGCTGCTCGACTATCCGCATGCGACGATGCGTGGGATGATCTCGATGCTGACAGATAGAAATTATAGACAGAAAGTGGTGGAATATATAACAGATGACATGGTGAAAAGATTCTTCGCTATTGAATTTGCCGACTGGTCCGAAAAGTTCGATACTGATGCCATCATTCCACTGGTGAACAAACTCGGACAGTTCTTGTCCGACCCCTTACTCCGTAACATTTTCGGTCAGAAGCAGAACAAAATAGACATCAGTAAACTTATGAACGAACAGAAGATAATTTTGATCAACCTTTCGAAGGGTCGTCTCGGGGAAGAAAATTCTTCTTTCTTGGGTTCTATATTCTTAACCAAAATAAAACAAGCAGGGATGGAACGTGCCGCTATACCTGAGAAAGATCGGTTAGACTTTTACCTATATGTAGATGAGTTTCAGAACGTTGTTACGCAGACTTTCGAGAACATCCTTTCAGAAGCCAGAAAATATGCCTTGAATTTGACTATCGCGCATCAGTATGTCGGTCAGATTATTCCCAGGGTTCATCAAGCGGTGCTAGGTAATTGCGGTAGTGTTATCACCTTTCGTGTTGGTGGTGAAGATGCAGTTAAAATGAAACCAGAGTTCGCCCCTCTTTTCGATGTAAAAGACATGATAAATCTTGCAGTCGGGGAAATATATGTAAAAATGACCATTGATGGCGAGTCTTATGACCCCTTTTCAGCTGAAACTCTCCGGGTTCTTCCTCCGACTCATCCATCATATAGAGAAGAAATCATTGATTCTTCTCGTCGAAAATATTCTATACCAAAGGACGATGCGGCGAAACTGATTGCTGCAGAAGAGGCGACCATTATCCGCAGTGCGGAAGAAAAGGCTATTATTGAGGGAAAAACAAAGAAGAGAGACCAAGAGGAAAACGAATCTGATGATCAAGAAGATGGGGAAGAAAAACCAAAAGCAAAAACTTCACAAGAAGCTGAGCCTATGATTTAGGTGGTTTACGTAATAAAAAAATATGAAAGTTGCAGTTATTGGACCGGTTGTAAAAGACATCGTAACAATTGATGGTGTATCAGAAAAATACATTGGGGGAATTCCATATTATGAATCACGTGTTTTGCGAGCTCTTGGTGCTGAAGTTGCAGCCTTTGTAACTTATGCCAAGGACGACAAACAGTTGGTTGAAAAAAATTTTAAGGGTGTAGAGATACATCCAATATATACTGAAACAACTCTTGTTCACGAGCTTATATATTCCAGCAAGAATCCAGATGTAAGAAAAATAATTATTCATGAATATAGTCCAAATATTTTTTCCACAGGTAAGAAATTAATAAATACACTTGAAGGATTTGATTATATAATTTTGGGACCATTATATTTTGAAAATGTTCCTTATGAATTTTTTGAACAGATGAAGGGTTCCAATTTGGTCCTAGGGAATTACGGACTTTTTACTTATAATATAAAAGGTATCCAAGTTAGAAAGAATCCAGAAAATCTTGCGAATATAGCTCAATTCTTAAAATTATTATTCCTTGATGAAGACGAAATAAAATTTGCTGCTCAGAAAGAGACCATAGAAGATTCTGCAAATCACTTTTTAAAACTTGGTGTGGGCTGTGTGGTGGTGACTAAGGGTTCAAAGGGTTCTGAAATTTTTACAAAAGACAATAAATATTCTATACCAGCTTTTATTCCTCAAAAGATAGTTGATCCGACTGGCGCTGGTGACACTTATCTTTCCGCTTTTATTTATTCTGAGAAATTATTTAACGATATTCAGAAAAGAGGAGAATTTGCTGCAATGGCTGCTACAATAGTAATTGAGAAAAAAGGTGCATTTAATGGGAGCACAGAAGAAATAATGGATAGACTGAAAAAACAGAAATAAATCACTGATTCCTATGCTTTCTTATTCTTGACCAAAATCTATCACCGGGTATAATGAAATTATATGGCAAAAGATTACTATGAAACATTGGGTGTAAATAAGGGTGCGTCGAAAGACGAGATAAAAAAGGCTTTTTATAAGCTGGCGCACAAATATCATCCTGACAAAAAAGAGGGCGATGAGAAGAAGTTTAAGCAGGTCAACGAAGCTTATCAGGTGCTTTCTGACGATGCTAAACGTTCAAAATATGACCAATACGGCTCTCAGTTTGAAAATATGGGAGCTGGAGGCTTTGGCGGCTCACAACAAGGGTTTGGGGGTTTTGATTTCAGTGGTTTTCAGAACGGCAGCGCAGAGTTTGATTTTGGTAATTTGAATGACATTTTTAGTGACTTCTTCGGGGGTGGAGGCAGTAGGGCGGAGGCAAGACGTGGCCGAGATATTTCAACCGAAGTTCAAATTTCTTTTCAAGATTCTATTTTTGGCACTGATAGGAAAATTTTGATCACCAAGACTTCTAGTTGTCTCACATGCCAAGGCTCGGGAGCAAAAAAGGGTTCGGGGATGATGACGTGTAAAACCTGCAATGGTCAGGGTCACATTCGTGAGTCTAAAAGGACAATTTTCGGAAACATTGCGAATACAAAAATTTGCGAAACATGTCTAGGTACCGGCGAAGTGCCAAAGGAAATCTGCGAGACATGCAAGGGTAAAGGAGTGCTACGCCGTGAAGAAGAAGTCTCGATCGTTATCCCGTCTGGTATTCGAGACGGAGAGATAGTGCGTATGACAGGTTATGGAGAAGCGGTTTCTAAAGGCACGACTGGGGACCTTTATATAAAAATAAATGTAGCTCCGCATGCAGTGTTCAAACGGGATGGTCATGACCTCGTAATGAATTTGAATTTGAAGCTCTCTGAGGCTCTACTTGGTACAGAATACACTATCCAGACTCTTGATGGAGAAATAAAGGTTACCATTCCGGAAGGCGTAGGCATCAACGAAGTCCTCCGCGTGCGGGGCAAGGGCGTGCCGACTTCCAAAAGCAAGCGTGGGGACCTCTTGATCAAGCTCAACATCAAAATGCCTGCAAAAATTTCCCGCAAGTCTCGCGAACTCATCGAAGAACTCAAAAAAGAGGGGATATAATAAAATGCCCCCTGAAGAAATTATCTTTTTAGGATTAGTCTTCTACGCAGTAGGCTATTATTCTTATCTAAGAGATATGTTTCTTGGAAATACCAAGCCCAATCTTGTATCTTGGTTTATATGGATGTTGGCTCCCCTCATTGCTACCTTTTTTGCCTTAAAAGCTGGAGCTGGACTTTCTGTCATACCGGTATTTGCGGGAGGTGTCGGCCCGATGATCGTTCTTTCTGTTTCTCTATTGCGTAAAAATGTTTCTTGGAAAATAACTCAAATTGACTTAATCTGCGGTGCAATGTCTCTACTTGCTTTGTCTTTGTATGTAACTACTCACAATCTTTCTATCTCGATTGTTTTTGCCATCTTAAGTGATGCGCTTGCTTTTATTCCAACCTTCCGTAAATCTTGGAGTCATCCAGAATCAGAAACAGGACTACTTTACATGGCTTCTGCGGTGGTTAATATTACGGGAGTGTTTGTTATCAAAAATTGGTCTTTTCCTATATATTCTTTCGGTACCTATCTTATAATAGCCAACATTGTTCAACTTTCAATTATGTATCGCAAGAAGATTTTTAAAACCGTGCAAGACGTAAAAATTGACAATTAAAATCGTTGATGTAATATGAAGGTATGAAAAGTTTTTCGGTTAGCCGAATAGTTCCCCCTACTACCAAGCCCTAAAGCGAGGTAGATTTTGTGTTTGTTAAAACTCTCACACGGACTGCCTCATCAGGGCGGTTTTTTGTTTCTCCCTGATGAAAGTTTATATATACGTGGATTCTCATTAGGGCAAAACATGTCCTAACGCGTTAGGTGCGCGTTGCACCTTGAAAACAGAATAAGGATAGTATGAAAGACACAGAATTAGATAAATTAATCGGTGAATACACTGCTCATGTGCGTAGCCTAAAGATTCAGTTGAGTCCAGAAAAAAAAGCAAAAAGGGAGAAGCAGCTTGCCGTGCTTGAGCTCAAGTTGGATCGAGCTATCGAAGACCAGCAGCAAAGAGTAGATCGAAGTTATGCCCTTCGCTGAGTGATCCACGAAGAGGCTAACTTATCAAAAAACCAGTACATCCGAAAGGAAAAAATGTATTGGTTTTTATTTTTGTGGTATATTACCTTTAAGTTAAAAAATTATATGGCAACGATAGAAGACTTTCAAAAATTAGATATCAGAGTGGGGAAGATCATTGAAGTAAATGATTTTCCTGAAGCCAGGAAGCCTGCGTATAAGTTAAAGATAGATTTTGGTCCAGAAATTGGAATCAAGAATTCTTCAGTGCAGATTGTAGCTTTGTATACCAAAGAAGAATTAATGGGGAAACTTGTTTTGGGTGTGGTAAATTTTCCACCTAGAAAAATAGGACCATTTGAATCAGAAGTTTTGACGCTGGGTGTCCCTAACGATGAGGGTAAGGTTATACTTATTAGACCTGACAAGAATAGCCCAACTCTGGGAGGGAAGTTGTTTTGAGTTTCATTTAAGCAATTTATGACAGAAAAAATTTCTACAGCTTCACAAGGGCATGAGGATCCTTTTAAGAAAGAGATTCAGAAGCAGTTGGAAATTGCGAAAAAAGGTATGAGTAGGGGGTGGGGTATTGAAGAGCTGACTAATATTGAACTTTTCCATTTAAGAAAAATAACTGAAGATTGTGTAAAGCAGTGGGCAGAGGAAGAAGTTCTCCAGAGGGAAGGAAAATTCCAAGACGCTTGGCGTAATAGAATCCAGCTTCCTCATGAAATAATGCTCAGATGGCTTCATGAGCTCTATGGTATTTCAAAAAATGAGCTCGATATACATAGTTCAAACGTGGTATGGGACATGGATGGCAATATAATGCATGAATTCGATCAAGAGGATGACATGGGTCCGGAAAAAAAGTTTGAAGAGTTAAAGGCCAAAGGACATCACAATGTCGGTCATCTTTTTGTGCCATCTTCTCAATTCAAAGAATACATAAGAAGGTTGAGGCATAAGGCTCATATGCCTTAAGCTCAAATTCTTGAAACCTTCTGCCCCTCGTTAGTATCTTTAATTTCGTATCCAAGAGAATTTATTTCCTTGCGAAGTTCATCGGACTTTTTGAAATCTTTATCTACGCGGGCTTTTTCGCGCTCTAAAATGAGGAGTTTTACTTTTTCTGGAACTTTCTCTTCTTTTAGTTTATCAAACCCAAGTCCGAGCACTTGATCAAAGTCTAAGACGGTGGCTTTTTTATCAGCATTAGAAATTTTTTCATCTTTGAGCAGATCCCAGAGGACGACTAAAGCTCGAGGAGTATCCAGATCATCTTCAACGAATGTTCTGAATTTATTTTGATATTCTGTATTTACTTTACCTATTTTCTCGCCTAGCTCTGTGTACAGGTGATAAAGGCGTTTGAGGGCCACCTCTGCGCCCCCTAAGGCTTCCCAGACGAAGTTTACTCGAGTACGGTAGTTTGCCATTAAAAGCCAGAATCTATAGGCTATGGGGTTTATATCCTTATCTGTAAGGTCTCGAAGCGTATAGAAATTCTTATCAGATTTAGCCATCTTTTTTTGATCCACCAGCACCCATTCATTGTGCATCCAATATTTCACAAAGGGCTTACCAGTGGCACCTTCGGACTGGGCAATTTCATTTTCGTGATGCGGAAAAATATTGTCCACGCCACCGGTGTGGATGTCTATCTGTTCGCCGAGAGTCGCCATGGACATAGCCGAACATTCGATGTGCCAGCCAGGACGGCCTTTGCCGAGAGAGGTCTCCCAGAACACATCGCCATCTTTTTCATCCCACGCTTTCCAGAGAGCGAAATCATGCACGTCGTCCTTACCATATTCATCCTTTTTTATCCTGCCGGAAGCATTTTCTTTCTGGTTTTCTATGACTAAGTGTGAAAGTTTCCCATAATTTGAGAATTTTTTAATATTAAAATAAACTGAACCATCTTCACTTTTATATGCTAGGCCATTTTTTAGTAACTTTTTAATAACATCTACCATCTCATCTATATAGTCAGTGGCCTTGGTGAATTTTTTCGGTGGCAGGATATTAAGAGATTTGATGTCTTTATAAAATTCCTCTGTGTAGAATTCTGTAAATTCTTTTAGCGTTTTTCCTTCTTTCTGTGAATCACGAATCGTTTTATCATCGATGTCCGTCAGGTTCATGATGTGTTTCACTTTGTACCCTCCGTATGAGAGTACTCGCTTTAGGGTGTCAGCGAAAATATAAGCTCGGTAATTTCCAATATGTGGATAGTTGTATACGGTCGGTCCGCAGCTATAAAATAAAACCTCCTTTTTACCAATGGGTGAGAAGTCTTCTTTTGCACGCGATAGGGTATTGTAAAATTTTAAAGCCATATTTTACTTGAAGTCATTTTTATAGATTGCTACCAGGGCATAAAGCAAACTTATCGTTAGTGGTCCTAATAAAATACCAACAGGGCCAAAGAGGGAAATCCCACCGAGTATAGAAAAGAGAACTAATATCGGGGATATGTGCATTCCCTTACTGACCATAAAAGGTCTTAAATAACTATCCAGTATTCCTAATACAACTATTGCCCAAATAAAAAGACCCACAGCGTATGCAACGTGTCCTCCTGCTAAAAGGAAAACAATTGCCGGAATCGAGACTAAGGTTGCTCCAATTGGTGGAATAAGTGAGCATATACCTGCTATTACGCCAAAGAGCGCTGCATTTGGTATATAGAAAACCCAAAGTCCCAATCCAACAAATATTCCCTGAAAGAGAGCTACCAAAAGAGATCCTTTTATGACTCCATTTATTGAATTAACAAGATTGGCAATTATTTTTTCATCCTTTTCATCACCTAGGGGGCTAATTCGGAGGATTAATTTTTTGAATTTTGTTTCGTTTTTCAAAAAATAGAAAATAATTAGGAGCATTAATATAAATGAAAAGAAAGCCGAAAAAGCAGTAGTAAATATCTTAGCTATGTTGTCTGATATATAGGAGATAAGATCAGTTGCTCTGTCATTAATATCAAAAGTTACACCCGAAGGTAGCACCCTTTCTATTTTAGAATTAATTGCATCCATGAATGGTTTGGCAGTTTTATCAGTTACAACTTTATGATAAACATTTTGACTTTGGTTAAAAACCACAGCGCCAATTCCCAACAGAGGGCCACACACTAATATTGTAAAGAGAAGTACGGTAAGAAATGATGACAGGGCGTGGGGTAATTTCTTATTAATGAACCATTCATATATAGGATAAAGAACTACGGAAAAAGATAACCCCAATACCAACACTACCCAAAAAGGACGAAAGATAAAAAAAGCCAAAAAAAAGGTCGAAAATAGAAGTCCAAAGAAAAAATACTTTTCTATTATTTTGGGTTGCATATGCTGATTATTATAGCAAAAACTTGCCTTTTTGTGAAATTTCATATAGTATGAAGCCCATGGAATTCGCAGTAATACAAACAGGTGGCAAGCAATACAAGGTCTCGAAAGGGAGCTTTGTTTCTATTGAGAAAATAATAGGTGAGTACAAAAAGGGGGATAAATTATCTTTTGACAAAGTTTTACTCGTAGAGGATGGTAAGAATACGACGATAGGCACTCCTTACATAGATGGAGCCAAGGTAGAGGGTGAAATCGCAGAAATAGGCCGTACTCGAAAAGTTCTTGTTGTAAAATACAAACAAAAATCTCGATACCTCAGACGCAACGGCCACCGCCAACCATTCTTCCAGGTAAAGATTACTTCTATAAAATAATGAGTTCTCAGTTTAAAAAATTTTTACTCTTCTTGGTTTCAATGGTATTAGGTATTCTAACTTATAATTTGTTGTGTTTATTGTCTAATCCAAACAATGCAGATCTAGGGGCTCCTGGAGTTGCAATGTTTTATGTGAGTATTTCTTTAGTAGGCACATTCACTTACTATCATTTTTTAAGAAAAAAATTTTTACCCAATTAGTCTATTTATTGCCTATTTTTTAATGCATTTTTGAGGGTGTCGTTGTCTGAATATTCTAGTTCGGTACCGGTCGATAGACCTTTACCGAGAGAGGAGACTTTGATGCCGGATTTTTGAGCTACGTCTTTTATTTGGTCACGAACGTAGGAGTCTGTATGGTCACCTTGAGGGCTCAGGGAGAAGGCGAGGATTATTTCTTTTAGATTTTTCCCCGCGGACATCGCTTGTTTTAATTCCTCTATGCGGATTCGACTTTTTGTATTTTTCTCTACAATGGGTACAAGTCCGCCCAGAATAAAATATCTACCGTTGTACACCCGACTTTTCTTTACAGATTCCAAATCCGAGTCTTTTTCTACCACCATTAGTATCGAGGCGTCAGTATTTACATTGTTGCAAATGTCGCATGATTTATCCTTCTTTTGATTCAAGATAAAGAATCGAAAACATTCCTTACATTGTGCCACTTCTTTTTTTAAGTCTTTCATTAAGCCAGATAAATTTTCATTATAGGCAGGACTTCGTGACATCAAAAAATAAACAAAGCGTCTAGCTTGTCTCTCTCCGATACCAGGGAATTCCTTAAAAATTTCTGTCAGTTTATCTATGGTATCCATAAGAATTGCTAGAATTCATCCAAGCTTCCTTTGACTTTCGATGGAGCAAACTCGCTTATGTTACTTTTTTCCAGAGTCTGGAAAGTAGTGGTTTTTTCATCAAAGTAAAGTTCTATTTTCCCCGTTGGGCCATTTCGATGCTTCTCAATTAAAATTTCCACAATATTTGTTTTTTCTGACTCATCTTTTCCTTTATCTTCTCGATGGAGAAACATAACTACGTCAGCATCTTGCTCTATGGAACCGGAATCACGCAAGTCAGAAAGTCTGGGCTTGCCACCGCGAGATTCAACTGCGCGAGAAAGTTGGGAAAGTGCAAGGACCGGCACATCGAGCTCCTTGGCGAGGCTTTTGAGTGATCGGCTTATTTCAGTGACTTGGTTCACCATGCTATCGTAGTTTTTCGATGTTGACATAAGCTGTAAATAGTCCACCACGATCAGATCTAGACCTTTTTCTGCTTTTAGTCGACGAGTCAAAGCCTTCATTCTGACTATAGAGTTTCCTGGCTGGTCATCGATATATATTTTGGCTTTCGCGAGCTTATCGAGAGAATCTCTGAGTCGGGAGAATTCTTTATCGGAAGACAATCGTCCGGTTCGCAGATTCCAAGCGTTCACCCTACTTTCTGCGGAGAGCATTCTGTCCACTAATTGCTGTGAAGACATTTCGAGAGAAAATATAACCACTGATTTATTATGAGTGGTCGAAGCCATACGAGAGATATCGAGAGCTAGAGTGGTCTTACCCATACTTGGTCGAGCAGCCAAGATTACCAAGTCTGATTTCTGTAATCCAGAGAGCATGTTATCCAAATCTTTGAATCCAGTCGGCAATCCACGAAGCATGCCCTTGTTCTCGTGCAATTTTTCGAGTCGCTCGTAGGCTTCTGGCAGAGCGTCTTTTAAGTTTACATATTTTTGATTTTTAGGAGAAGAAACAACGCTAAAAATTTTCTTTTCTGCCATATCCAGAATATCATCCATATGGTCGTCACTCTCTTCGAAGGCTAGTTCAGACACATAATCAGAAGCTTCGATCAAACTTCGGAGAATATATTTTTTCTGCACGATATCAGCGTAGTGCTTGATGTTCGTCGAAGACGGGACCACATTCACTATTTCCGCCAGATATGCATTGCCACCGACGGCATCGAGCAACTTTTGTTCACCAAGCTTAGTGGAGAGGGAGAGCATGTCTATCGGTTCATTCTTGGTCGAAAGGTCGAGCATCGCCTGAAAAATCATTCTGTGTTTTTCCACATAAAAAGATTCTGGGGTCACCATATCTTCTACTTCATGCATCGCATCTTTACGGAGCATGATCGAGCCCAAAACTGCTTGTTCTGATTCAATACTCTGGGGCGGTATGCGAGCATTCTTTTTTATGATGTTTTTTACGGCTGTAGGTCCCTTTTTTACCATAAGGTCATTCTAGCATAGTCAAAAAATTGTCAAAATAAAAAGGTGCGTAAAAGTGTTACTAAAATGTGGAGAATTATATGCAAAATCGCAAATTTTACATCTATGTGTTAAAATTCCGAGATGAGTAAAAAGGTATTATTGTCGGGCATTAAACCTACTGGTCGTCCGCATATAGGTAACTATTTCGGTGCGATGAAGCAGTTTGTGGATCTATCAAATGATTATGATAGCTATATTTTCATTGCTGATTATCACGCGCTCAATTTTATACAAAATAAAACAGAAATGAAGGAAAATATAATAAACGTATTACTAGATTACCTTGCTATCGGTCTTGATCCTAAAAAGGTTACTTTATATAAACAAAGCGATATTTCTGAACATACCGAACTTGCTTGGATTTTTGACACCATTACCACCATGCCGTATCTAATGCGTGCCCATGCTTACAAAGACGCAGAAGCCAAAAACAAAGAAATAGTTGTGGGTACTTTTAATTATCCCATGCTTATGGCTACAGACATCTTGCTCTATAGTCCGGATGTTGTGCCGGTGGGTGCTGATCAGAAACAACACGTAGAAATATCTCGCGACACCGCAGAAAAATTTAATCGTATCTTTGGCGACACTTTTAAATTGCCAGAATTAATGATCATAAAAGAGGTGGCGGTTGTTCCAGGCACCGATGGAAGAAAGATGTCTAAAAGTTATAACAATACTGTTCCGCTTTTTGCTGAATACGAAGAAATAAAAAAGGCGGTGATGAGCATTGTCACGGATTCTGAAGAGGGGATCCCCAAAAATGTCTATGCCATACACAACCTGCTTCGCCCCGCCTCCGAGCTTTTGCCTATATATAAAAGCAAAACAGGTAAGTACAAAGAACTAAAAGAACTACTGATAGAGGATTTAGAGAAATTCATAGCTCCAATGCGTGAGCGAAGAAAAGAATTTGCAAAGGACATTCCAAAGGCCCTTGCTATCCTTAAAGCAGGTGGAGAGAAAGCTAAAAAGGTTGCTTCAAAGAAAATGGACGAAGTACGAGAGAAGATCGGGGTGAATGTTTATGAAAAATAATTCCGAACAATATAAAAAAGAATTAATTGAAGTAATTTTTAAAATTGCCAAAGATAAAACACTCCTGGCCGATTTTGTTAAGGATATATTAACACCTCGAGAGTTCGATAATATTGGTGTCAGATGGCAAATAGTAAGGCGTCTGGCGAAAGGGGAGCGTCATGTAGATATTGCAGAACACTTACATCTCGGTGTGGCTACGGTTACTCGTGGTTCTAGAGAAATGCGTAAGAAAGAAGGAGGTTTCAGGAGGGCTTTAAAAGTTATCCACAACTAGGCCTTATCACCCTTGATTTTATTCCTTATATATACTATCATACTAGTATGATGATATTCAATAAATTTCGGATAATAAATATAAATAAATCAATGAAATTTTGGCGAGGCGCAGAGGCATCTGCTTTTGCGCTGTTTTGTTGATTTCTTTATCTATCTAAACAAGGAATCCATTAAGTGGCGCATGAGCGCCACCCTGTTCTTCCATTTAAGTAGTTCTTCACAACAAAAAACACAACCTAGTAGAAATTATGATGACAAATTCGATTCAGATTCGTCCGAGCCTGGAGGAATTTCAGGTATTGTCTCAAAAAGGCAATTTGGTTCCGGTCTATTGCGTAATCAGTTCTGACAACAATACACCCGTGGGGGTGTTCCAGAAGTTGCGCACAGACTACTCCTTTCTCCTCGAGTCCGCTGAACGGACTGGGCAGATGGGCAGATACTCATTCGTGGGTAGAAATCCAGGCGTGATCTTCCGTAGTAACGGAAACGAGATTTCGCTTACAGAAGATGGGCAAACCCGATCTTTTCAGACTGAGGGTTACCCTCTTCGTGAGCTGGAAAGGCTTATGAATGGATATCACCATGTTCCTATAGCCGGTCTGCCTCCTTTTGTAGGAGGAGCAGTTGGCTACTTAGGGTATGACGCTGTTCGTCATTTTGAGCCAACCAAGCTCAAACCCGCGAGAAACGACCCTCTGAAAGTTCCGGAGAGTATCTACATGATTGCAAAACAGATCGTTTGTTTTGATCATCTGGAACGTCGCTTGTATCTCATCTCCAACGCTTCCATCGTAGGTGGAGACATCGAAGGAGCATACAGGAAAGCTCGCCGAGAGGTTTTAGCGCTTGTGGCAGACCTACGAAAGTCTGCTAATCTGCCTCACATATCACTTGAAGCCAAAGCCCCAGAAATCCAGTGGAAAAGTAACACTAGGGAGAGGGATTTTAAGGCGATGGTGAATCATGCGCAGAAACTCATCCTCTCTGGAGACATCATTCAAGTCGTCTTGTCTCAAAGGTTTGAGACAGAATACACTGGAGATCCTCTTCATCTCTACCGCACGCTTTGGATGATCAATCCTTCGCCCTACATGTTTTACATTACTTTCGGGTCGGAGCTCTCCCTTGTGGGTAGTTCTCCCGAGGTGCATGTGAAGTGCATGAACGGCAAGGTGCAGATCCGTCCCATTGCTGGCACGAGGAGACGGGGTGATACTCCAGAGAGAGACGTGGAGCTTGCAAAAGAGCTTCTAGAAGATCCAAAGGAGATGGCAGAACATGTCATGCTCCTCGATCTGGCACGCAACGACATTGGCAGGATTGCCGAATTTGGGTCTGTGCAGGTCACAGAAAAGTTTCAAATTGAGCGTTTCAGCCATGTGATGCACATCGTGTCTAACGTGATTGGGCAGAAGTTGGGCCATTTAACTTCATATGATGTGATGCGGGCCACTTTTCCCGCCGGCACTGTCTCGGGTGCGCCCAAGATTCGTGCCATGCAGATCATAAGTGACCTTGAGAAATATCGGAGGGGTCCTTATTCAGGAGCCGTTGGATACTTCGGCTTCGATGGCAATCATGATTCTTGCATTGCACTTCGCACTGTCGTTATCAAAGACAGCAAGGCATATGTGCAGGCAGGAGCTGGGATCGTCGCTGACTCAACGCCCGATGGTGAGTTCGAGGAAACTCGAAACAAAGCCAAGGGAATGCTACTCGCTATCGCTCGAGCGAATGCAATGAAAGTCAAGAAAAAGGAAAAAGAACATCCACCGATGTGGTAGATGCTTCATTGAGCAAGGAGAGGGACGTGCCTAATCATAAAAACGTCCATTAACAACCAGCAACACTCTAGAAAGGAGAAAGAGTTGCTGGTTTTTATTTTCAGATGAGCATAATAAAGACTTGATATTTCTTTTATAACGTAATATAATAAGATGGTATATGAATACGACCAATAAATTTATAAATTTCTTCTATTTTTATCCTCTCTATTAGAGAGCTCATATTTGCTATTGTTTAACCGATAAAACTTGACGATACCAAAAACGAGCCCTCGAAGAGGGTTCGTTTTAGTTTATGTGCAAAAGTATATGAAAATAATTAAAATTATACCAATTAAAAGGCCGATCTCCGGGGAAATAAAAGTCCCAGGTTCAAAGAGTTACACACTCCGAGCTTTACTTCTCTCCGCGTTTTCTATCACTCCAGTGACTGTTTTGAATCCTTTGCAATGTGATGACACAGATGCGATGATCGATTGTTTAAAAAATTTAGGAATTGAAGTTGAGTTAGGTAAGGACTTTATTAAAGTAAGGGGTTCTGTTAAAGATATAAAAAATAAAAAATATAAATTAAACGCGCATCTATCGGGTGTGACTATTCGTCTGATTCTGGCGCTGCTTGTTATTGTTCCAGGAACTAAGATTCTTGAAGGGGAAAGTGGCCTCAACAAACGACCCATCGGTCCTTTAGTGGATGCCTTGCGTCAATTAGGTGCAACAATAAAGTACTTGGATAAAAAAGGATATCCACCTCTTTTAATCCAACCCTCCAAACTTAGATCTAAAAACATTTTTGTAAACGGGGAAATAAGTAGCCAATACATCTCAGCCCTGCTCATGATCCTGCCATTTATAAAAGTTTCCATAGAGGTAAATGGCGAACAAGTCACCAAGCCTTACATAGACATGACTATTGATACGATAAAAGCTTTTGGAGTAGAAATAAAAAATAATGGATATAAAAGTTATGAATTAACATCAAGAAATTCATATGATGCAAAAGAATATTCAGTGGAGGGCGATTTTTCAAGCGCTGGCTACCTTTTTGCTATCGCTGCTCTTACCAATTCTAAAATCACCGTAAACAACCTTAACCCAGAGTCCGTGCAAGCTGATAAAAAGATTCTCTCTGTATTGGAGGGTATGGGTAATAAAATTACTTTTCACAAAAATGCAGTCACTTTAGAGGGGAAGGGGGTTCTTCCTGTATCCGTAGATATGGTGGATTTTCCAGACCAGGCGCAAACGCTCGCAGTGTTGGCCGCTTTTGCTAAGGGTCAGAGCGTTTTATCTGGATTGCAATCCTTGCGTATCAAGGAAACTGACAGACTTCAAGCTACGATAAATGAATTAAAAAAGATGGGGATAAGAACTAGGTTGAAAAATGACAGCTTGACTATTTATGGAGGGAAGCCCAAGGTAGCAAAAATAAAAACATATGGTGACCACCGCATGGCGATGGCTTTTGCCGTTGCTGGAACAAAATTAAAGGGAATGGAAATAGAAAATCCCGAAGTAGTTTCCAAAACTTTTCCTTCCTTCTGGGAGTCACTTGCATCTTTGGGTGTCGGAGTAAATGTCGCTAGTTCTAAAAATATTATTTTGATTGGCATGAGAGGTAGCGGTAAAACAACTATTTTAAAACTTCTAGCCCGAAAACTCAAAATTAAATTTATCGATGTTGATGATCTTATTGTTGCGCATGCCGGTACGAGTATCGAAAAAATTGTTCAACAAAGCGGATGGAAATATTTTAGAGATATTGAATCAGAAGTTATTAAAAAAATACCTTCTTTATCTGACACTGTCGTAGCGACTGGTGGAGGTTCGGTCATTAGACCAAAAAATGTTAATTTTTTGAAGAAAAATGGTATATTTGTCTTTTTGGATGCATCTAGTGATGTTTTACAGAAAAGAAACATTAAATCTTCCAAGAAGCCAAGGTTAACAGAAAAAAAGACCGTAAATGAGGAAATAGCGATACTTTTAAAAGAAAGGATTCCTCTATATAAAAAATTAGCTGATATTACAGTTTCTGTAGACCAAAAAACGCCGATAAAAATTGTAAATGAAATAATTACCCAACTTAGACTAAAAAATATATGAAAACCATCCTCCTTATTCATGGCCCCAACTTAAATTTATTAGGCAAACGTGATCCTCTACATTACGGTAGTTTAACCCTGGGAAAATTGGAGAATATAGTAAAAAGGAAAGCAAAAATTAATAATTTCATAATTAAAAGTTTCCAATCAAACCACGAAGGCGCGTTGATTGATTTTATACAAAAAAATTCTCCCAAAGCGGATGGGGTTATTATAAACGCAGGAGCCCTTACCCATTATTCTTATGCGCTCCATGACGCTCTTATGGATGCAAAATTGCCTGCAATAGAAGTTCATCTTTCGAACATTAAAGATCGAGAGAACTGGAGAAATAAATCAGTGATTAAAAAAGTGTGCCTTTTAGCTATTTCTGGTAAAAAAGAAAAAGGTTATCTTGAAGCAGTTGAAGTTTTACGAAAATATTTAAATTCTAACAAACCACCAATGATAAATATGGTTATAGGTAATCCAATCAAGCAAAGTAAAAGTCCTTTACTGCATGGGGAAATTTATAAATTTCTTAAATTAGATGCTGTGACTTTGCCTGTTTCTAATTCAAATGTCCGAAAATTAGTATCAAAAATTAAAAAGGAATCAATTGGCTTAGCCGCTGTAACAATGCCATTCAAAAAAACTGTGATTCCGTTTCTCGACAGTGTTGATGCTATAGCCAAAAAAATAAATTCTGTAAATACAATTATCAATAAAAATGGAAAATTATTCGGGTATAACACTGATGTTGATGGAGTACAATACGCCCTGCGTAATGTTAAATTAAAGAATAAAAAAGTTTTGCTCCTTGGAGCTGGTGGCGCAGGGCGTACGGTCGCGGCTGTAATCAGAGAACAAGGGGGCCGACTTATTTATCTCAATAGAAAAGAAGAAGAATCTATCCAAATGAAAAAAAACTTCGGCGGTCAATCAATGAAAGAACAGAAGTTATCAGCTCAAGATATCGATGTAGTTATCAATGCCACACCAGTCGGCATGTTTCCCCTCACTACTAGCTTATCTGTGCCGAGCAAACTTATAAGTAGACATCAGACTGTTTTTGATTTAGTGTATAATCCAGAGGCTACCAGACTTTTAAAAGTATCAAAAAGTAGGGGTGCAAAGGTTATTTCCGGTATAGATATGTTTATTGTTCAGGGTATAAGGCAGATTGAATTATGGACCAATAAGAAGATTATTGATCCAAAATTAGTCTACCAACTTAAAAAACTTATCATAAAAGGTTGATTTACAAAGCTTTGTTTTACTGAATTATATGAATATAAAAATTATAAAAAAATTGCCACCCGTCGAAGAAATCACCAAACGTTTACCCATAAGCGAAAAGGTGCGCAAATTAGTATTAAAAGATCGGGAAGAGATCAAGAATATTCTAAATGGAAAAGATTCACGTTTTTTGATAATTGTGGGACCATGTAGTGCCTGGCCCAAGGAAGCTGTTTTGGAATACGCCAAAAAACTTAAAGTTCTAGAAACAAAGTTCAAGGATCACCTGAAAATAATCATGCGCTTATTTATTCAGAAACCCCGCACGACCAAAGGTTGGACTGGTCCAGTAAATCAACCTGACCCTTTATCTAAAGCAGATATCGAAAAAGGCATTTTTTATTCACGAGAGATGATGATCAAAGTTGTAGAGCTTGGACTACCGATTGCCGACGAAGCTCTTTTTACTCACAATCAAAAATTTTTCTTAGAGCTATTGTCTTGGGTTGCCATTGGGGCTAGGAGTGCGGAAGATCAAGAACATCGTATTTTTGCTTCTGCACTTGATTGTGCAGTGGGATTAAAAAATCCAACCTATGGTTCGGTAGAGATTGGCACAAATAGTGTATCCGCAGCTCAGCATTCCCACGTGGCTGCCTTTGATGGTTATGAGGTAGAGACCCACGGTAATCCTTATGCTCACTTAGTTTTGCGTGGTGGAAAACATGGACCCAATTATTCACTTGAATATATCAGGACAGCTGTTAAAGAAATGGAAAAACACGATATAAAAAATCCATCGATCATTCTAGATGTTAGTCACGATAATAGTATTGTGGATGGAGTAAAACATCACACCAATCAGATGGTTGTTATGCACAAATCTATGAAAACCCTAAAGGAGCATCCAAAACTTTTAAAAGTTGTAAAAGGTTTTATGATAGAGAGTTTTATAAAAGAGGGCAATCAAAAAGTTAATCCTAGTGAGCCGGAAAAGTTGGATAGAGGTGGATTATCCATCACTGATGCGTGTCTGGGTTGGGAACAAACAGAAAAAATATTAACCGAATTGACTGAATTTAAAAAGCTACATTTGAATGATTAAGGTATGAAAGATATTGAAATAAAGTTAAATAAAATACACCAAAACTCTTATTTCATTTTTACTGCATACAAATCTTTCAAACGCATATCGGAATTCTTACGCAAAAATTTCCCCAACAGCTCTTATGTAATTATAACTGATCAAATAGTTGAAAAGTTATATGGTGAAAAACTTTTTCAAATAATAAAAAGGAGTGGTAAAAAAACATTACTATTTTCTGTTCCTTCAGGTGAACGTTCAAAAAGTCAAAAATATAAGACAATCCTTGAAGAAAAGATGTTAGAAAACCATATAGACAGGCATGCCGTCATCATCGCTCTCGGTGGTGGGGTGGTGGGGGATTTGGCGGGATTTGTGGCTGCCACCTACATGCGTGGTATCTCGTATATTCAAGTCCCTACTACACTTCTTGCCATGGTTGATAGTTCGATCGGTGGTAAAACCGCTATCGATACTCCCCAGGGTAAAAACATGATTGGGGCCTTTTGGCACCCGAGAGCAGTTTTTGTTGATTTAAAATTTCTTGAAAGTCTCCCACAAAAACAATTTATCAATGGCTTGATCGAAGCTGTAAAAATGTTTATGACGTCTGATAGGAAAAGTTTTCTATATGTAGAGAGAAATATAGATATGTTGTTAAAAAAAGATAAAAGAATTATAAAAAATGTTATTCTGAATGCTCTAAAAACCAAGGCTCGTGTGGTTGAGAGAGATGAAAGGGAAGTGGGAGAGAGAATGATTTTGAACTTTGGTCACACGATTGGACATGCCCTTGAGAACTTAAGTAAATATAAAATACTACATGGATATGCAGTGGCACTTGGGGTTATTGTCGAAGCAAGACTTGCTGTGAATAATGGGAAGTTACGAGAAGAGGACTTTTTAAGGATTCGAAGGCTTTTAGTAAATAAAATGGGTATTGAACTAAAATACCTCCGTTCATATAAATGGAGAGAAATTTTAAACCATTCTAAAAATGATAAAAAAACCAAGAATGGAAAGCCCCATTATGTTATATTGAAAGAAATAGGAAAGGTGTATAGAGAAAAGGATAAATTTGCTCATCCCATTTCTGATATGGCAGTTAGGCAGTCTCTAAAAGAGATCACCTTAGAAAATAACACATAAAAATATGCCTGGAAATACATTTGGACAATTATTCAAAATTACGACCTTCGGAGAATCTCATGGTGGCTGTGTGGGTGTAGTTATCGATGGCTGTCCGCCTGGGCTTTCGATAACCGAAGCAGAAATACAGAAAGAACTGGATAGAAGGAAACCAGGGCAGAGTGCCATAACTTCGCCTCGGGCAGAGCAAGACATCATTCACATAATGTCGGGTGTTAGTGATGGTAAAACAACCGGAACCCCAATTTTACTTCTAGCCTATAATAAAGACGCTAGATCAGAAGATTACGATGAGCTTAAAAATATTTACCGGCCCGGTCATGCTGATTTTACTTTTCAGATGAAGTACGGACTTCGTGATTGGAAAGGAAGTGGACGTGCATCGGCACGCGAAACGCTTGGCCGAGTGGCTGCCGGAGCTATTGCAAAAAAATATTTAAAAGAAAAATTCAATATCGAGTTTATCAGCTATGTTGAACAAGTCGGAGAAATAAAAACTAATGTCGATTTTAAAGAAGTTACATTAGGCGCTATTGAATCAAATATCATTCGTTGTCCTGATCAAAATATTGCTAAAAAGATGATCAAACTCGTTCAGTCTGTCAAAGCAGATGGAGATTCGGTTGGTGGCATAATTAGGGGTGTAATTAGAAATCTGCCCGTAGGTTTGGGTGAACCGGTTTTTGATAAATTACCAGCAGACCTTGGTAAATCTATGCTCTCTATAAATGCGGTCAAGGGTTTTGACTTTGGTGGAGGGTTTGGATCTGTTAGTATGCGCGGAAGTGAACACAACGACGAATTTTACACAGATAAAAAAGGCAAGACTCGAACCAAGAGTAACAATGCGGGGGGGACATTGGGCGGTATTTCAAATGGCGAAGATTTATATTTTCGCGTCGCTTTTAAGCCCGTTTCCACGATAATGAAAAAACAAAATACCATCAATTTGCAAGGTAAAAAGGTCACCATGGCAGCTCGTGGCAGACACGATCCATGTGTTTTGCCAAGGGCTGTACCCATCGTCGATGCGATGTCGGCACTTGTGATAATGGATCATTTATTAAGACACAAGGCTCAAAACCAATGAATAGTTTAATGAAACTAAGAAAAAATATAGATCAATTTGACAGAGAACTTATAAATATATTTTATAAGAGATTTTCTGTCGTTAAAAAGGTTGCCATGTATAAAAAACAAAATAATCTAAAGCCCCTCGACTCTACCAGATGGCATGAAGTTGTCAGTAAAATGGTGCGTCTCTCAAAAAAGAAAAAGATCCCAGAGAATTTCATCAAATCGATTGCAAACTCTATACATAAAGAATCTTTAAGAATAGAGAGAAATATTATCTCAAAAAATTTATTAAAAAATGCAAAGAAATAGCAAAAAACATGTAGGAATTATCGGCGGCGGTAGGTTTACCGATACGCTTTTGCGACTTTTTGGTCAAGATTTCCAGATTACCGTTTGTGGTAAAAATAGAAAGTCTCTTCTTGCTCTTAAAAATAAATATTCTATTAAAATAACAAAAAATCTAAAGGATTTGACAGTATGTGATGCAGTTATTTTTGCAGTGCCTATTTCTGAATTTGAAAAAGTAGTGTCGCAATATTCCCATTTAATAAAAAAAGAACAGACTCTAATAGATGTTTTGTCCGTCAAGTCTTATCCTAAAAAGGTTTTTCGAAATATAATCAAAAATAAAAACATTAATATTTTGTGCACACACCCTGTGTTTGGTCCAGACAGTAGCAAGGAAGGATTTAAAGGTTTACCCATGATGATCGATGACGGCATGTGTGAAAATGGTGAATCGAAATTTTGGAAGAAGTATTTTAAAAATAAAGGTTTGAGAATCATTGAAATTTCATGTAAAGAACATGATAAGCTAACGGCTCGTTCACAAGGCCTAACTCATTTTATCGGTAGAATGCTCTCTGATTTTGATATTAAAACCAGCCCTATTGATACTTTGGGTACTAGAAAACTTTTTGAAATCAAAGAACAGACTTGTCATGACACCTGGCAGCTTTTTTATGATTTACAGCACAATAATCCATATACTAAAGAGATGAGAATGAATCTCCAGAAAAGTTTCGATACCCTTTTTAATAAACTTTTACCAGAGGTCGTGTATAAACGTTCTGCGATTTTTGGTATTCAGGGCGCACGTGGAAGTTTCTCCGAACAAGCGATACAAGAATACGTAAAAAGAAAAAATATTAAAAATTTTTCGATAAAATATTTATTTACATCAAAAAAAGTTCTCGACGAACTTTTTAAAGGGAAAATCGATTTTGGTTTATGCGCTCTTCATAACAATATCGGAGGCGTAGTTGAAGAAACCCTACACGCAATAGCCCAACATAAATGCAGCATCGTTTTCGAATTTGGGATAAAGATCAGACATTTTCTCATGAAAAGAAAGGATGTTAGTTTAAAAGAGATAACCCACATTATTGCCCATCCGCAGGTATTTAGGCAATGCAAGAATAATCTTAAAAGATTTTATCCAAATTTAGAAACGATAAGTGGAAAAGGGGATCTAGTCGACACAGCTCGTGCAGCCGAATCTCTTTCGAAGAGTAAATTACCGAAGACTTACGCCATTTTAGGATCAAAATCCATAGCGGATTTGTACAATTTAGAAATCATAAAATCAGATCTGCAAGATGATAAGGAAAACTTCACCTCTTTTGTTCTATTAAAGAGACTATAGATTTTTAATCCATTATGTTAGAATAATTTTACTACTTGTCCCGTTAGAAAATCTGCGGGCTTGTGTGAATATAGATATTATTATTTTAATTTTCTAATGGGATGCAAAATAGGACTTATATTAAAGACTTAAAAGATCACGTTGGTAAGGAGATAATTGTGGCCGGATGGGTGGACGTCAGGCGTGATCAAGGGAAAATGGTCTTTTTTGACATGCGAGATGTGACAGGTAAAGTACAGTGTGTGGCTTTGCCTAGCAGAGCTGAAGTTATAGAAAAAGCAAAGACAATTCGACCAGAATGGGTTTTAAAAATTACTGGCTTAGTCAATAAACGTCCAGCCAAAAATGTAAAAGCAGGAGTTTTAAATGGTGAGGTAGAGCTCGAAGTTACGATGATCGAAGTTCTTTCTGGGGCATTAGATTTACCCTTTGAACTTAACGAATCAGTAAACCTCGATACGTATCTTGATAATCTTCCGTACACATTGCGTTCAGAGAGGACAAAAGATATTTTTACAATGCAGTCAACGATTCTTGAAGCCTACCGTTCTTCACTGCGATCTCAAGGATTTACAGAATTTGTCGCCCCAGCGCTTGTCGGTGGAGACGCCGAAGGGGGAGCAGCAGCTTTTAAGGTGGATTATTTTAAAGACAAGATAGCATTTCTGGCCACCAGTCCGCAATTTTATAAACAGATCATGGTGGGTCCTTTTGAGCGTGCTTTTACAGTGGCGAAAATTTTTAGAGCCGAAAAAAGTGCAACCACTAGGCACTTAAGCGAGGCTACATGTTTAGATTTCGAGATGGGTTTTATTGAAAATGAGTCTGAACCAATGAAAGTCCTTGAGAATGCGATAAAAGATACCGTGCGTACAGTGGGCAAGATGCACCAAGATATCTTTACTCGTTTTAATTCATCTGTGCCGGAGATTCCAGAAAAAATCCCAGTCTTCACTCTTGCCGAAGCACAAGATCTTATCACTAAAGAATTTAATCGTACTACTGAAGATAAAAATGACATGTCTCCAGAAGACGAACGCCAAATATGTGAATACGCGAAGAAAAATCTTAAATCCGATTTTGTATTTATCACTAGATTCCCTACAAAAAAGCGTGCTTTCTATACCTACGAAGATCCAAAGGAGGCGCCTTTTTCTCGAGGCTTTGATTTGCTTTTCCGAGGACTAGAAATAAATAGTGGAGCGCAACGCATACATAATTATGAAGATCTCGTTAGGCGTATTGTAGATAGGGGCATGGATCCAAGCAAATTCTCATATTATCTTCAAGCATTTAAATACGGCATGCCCCCTCATGGAGGGTCTTCTACTGGCCTAGAGCGCTTCACTGCCAGAATGCTTGAACTTGTAAACGTAAAAGAGGCGACTTCATTCCCGAGGGACATGACTCGTATAGATAGTAGACTTTCAGAATAAATTTAGATGCAGTATATAATTTCGGGCAAAGTGATAAAAGGTGATGAGTATGGCCGAAAAATTGGCTTTCCAACAGTAAACTTAGAGGTGAATCTAGGGCAGCTTCCTTCTGATGGAGTTTACTGTGGCATGGCTACGCTTGATGTTAAGAAATACATGGCTGGAATAGTTGTCGGCCCAAAAGGTAAGATCGAGGCCCACATAATCGGCTATAGTGGAGACGCTTATGGTCGACCGGTGACTTTGCAGATAAATAAATTCCTCAGAGAATACAAAAAATTTGATAGTGAAGAAGAGTTGATCAAGCAGATAAAAAAAGATATAGACATATGTTCACAGGCATAATTTCCAAAACTTCGAAAGTATCTAGTGTTAAGTCCAGCAGGGGTGGTTTCCTTTTAGAAGTTTCAAATAATTTAGGAAAATTAAAAATAGGTGAAAGCATCAATGTAAATGGCGTTTGTTCTACGGTCAAAAAATTTACCCCGAAGAAAGACGGGGCTGGCCAAAATATTTCTTTTGAATACATGCCAGAGACTTTACAACTTACCAATTTAACTATCTTGAAAAAGGGTAATGTGGTGAATATGGAAAGATCTATGCAAGCGGGCGACAGAATAAGCGGACACATAGTACTAGGTCATATCGACGGAACAGGTAAAATAATTAGTATAAAAAAAGAAGGCAACTCGCAAGTTTTTGATATAAAAACGCCAGATAAAAAATTCATGAAATTTTTGGTCTATAAAGGATCAGTTGCAGTCGAAGGTGCAAGTTTGACTGTGGTAAAAGTAAAAAAAGATTCTTTTATTGTAAAAATTATTCCACATACTCTCAAACATACAAATTTAATATTCAAAAAAGAGCATGATGCAGTTAATCTAGAATTTGATATACTTGCCAAATATGCAGATAAAAGAAGGGGCAAAAAAGCCAAAGAACTTAGATGGAAGTAAGTTAAGGGTAGGTATTGTTAATGCTCGCTGGAATTTTGAAATTACAAATGATCTTTTAAATAGTTCACTTAAAGCTCTAAAGGAGTCCAAGATTCTTGAAAAAAATATTAAAGTGGCGCATGTGGCTGGGGCCGTCGAGATACCTTTTGCTTTACATAAATTTGCGCAGACTAAAAAGTATGATTTTCTGGTTGCCATTGCTTGCATTATAAAAGGGGAGACTCCACATTTTGATTATGTATGTAAAATGGCGCAGGAGGGGATTTTGAAAGTCATGATTGAGGACAACATCCCAGTTGGTTTTGGTGTATTAACAATGAATAATCTGGAGCAAGCAAAGGCCAGGATTCACGTCGGCGGCGAAGCAGCCCTAGCAGCCCTTGAGCTTGCTTTGATGAAAGAATAAATATGGAAAACAAAACCACAAAAAAATATAAGTTGAATTCTATAGAAGAAGCTATTTCTGATATCAAATCTGGCAAGGTTGTGATAGTGGTAGATGACGCTAGTAGAGAGAATGAAGGAGATTTTATTACCGCTGCCGCCAATGTGACTCCCGAGATGATAAATTTTATGGCGACCCACGGCCGCGGTTTGATATGTGCGTCAATCACCGAAGAAAGATGCAAGGAACTTGAGCTTCCGATGATGTCTCCGAAAAATACTTCTTTCCAATCTACCTCTTTCACTGTTTCTGTGGATTTACTGGGGCGTGGTTGCACGACTGGCATTTCCGCGCATGATCGAGCAAAGACCATACAGGCATTAATTGATCCCTCTACAAAACCCAAAGATCTCGGACGTCCGGGGCATATTTTCCCAATTCAAGAGAAAAGAGGTGGAGTCTTAAGACGTTCTGGCCATACAGAAGCTGCTCTCGACTTAGCACGTTTGGCTGGCATGAAACCAGCCGGTGTTCTTGTTGAAATTATGAACAAAGATGGCAGTATGGCTCGCTTGCCTGACTTATTAAAAATAGCCAAAAAATTTGATTTAAAAATTATAAGCATTGAAGAGCTTATACGTTATCGACTTAAAAACGAAACTTTAATAAAAAGGGAAGTTCAAGTTAAATTGCCGACCCAATGGGGTGATTTTGATTTATATGCTTATAGCCGTAAAGATACGGGCGAAGAGCATTTAGCTTTAGTAAAAGGGAAATGGGACAAAAATGAGCCCGTGTTGGTGCGTGTGCATTCTTCTTGTATGACCGGAGATATTTTCGGTTCATTACGCTGCGACTGCGGTCCCCAGCTACACACTGCTATGGAAAAAGTGGCGCAGGAGGGTAGGGGTGTGATTCTCTATATGAATCAAGAGGGTAGAGGGATTGGCTTATTAAATAAATTAAAAGCTTACAAGCTTCAGGAAGGTGGCTTGGATACTGTAGAGGCAAATCTAAAACTGGGTTTCAAGATGGACGAGCGTGATTACGGTATTGGGGCACAAATTTTACGGGACTTAGGTGTTTCTAAAATGAGACTTCTCACCAACAATCCGACTAAACGTGCCGGCCTCGCTGCCTATGGTCTTGAAATTATAGAAAATGTGCCCATAGAGATAAAATCTAATGAAAATAATAAGTCATATCTTATTACCAAGCGCAACAAAATGGGCCATATATTAAATTTAGATGAGCTTTAAAATTATCACTTAGTGAATATAAGTATATAGTTTATCTGATCCAATTTTTTCTACTTTTGTCGGACGTAAGTTTAAAAGGGGTGCCCTTACGCCATCTTTTATTTCTTTGTTTGCTTGAAAGATAAGTATTTCATCCCATAAATCATTTTCAATAAAACTGTTTAGAAGCCGAGTCCCACCCTCTACCATCACACTTTGAATTTCTCTTTTATAAAGTCTTTTCAGGATTTGTGGAAGTATATTTTTTCTAAAATTAATTTTAATAAATTCTAAATTATTTTTTGAATTTGTCTTTTTTGCTGTAAATATGATCGTAGGGACACTTTGATCTAGCAAATTAAAATGTCTTGGTATTTTTAAATCTCGATCTATTACTATCCGTAAAGGGTTTTTACCTTTTACCTCACGAGTTGTTAAGTGTGGGTTATCAAGTAGCGCCGTATTGGTGCCGACCATGATTGCTTGTACTTGGCTCCTTAATTTATGCGTTAAAACTTTTGATTCCTGGCCACTTATTTGCATTGCTTTTTTGGTGTCGCCGAAGGAACGTTTTGCATCAATAAATCCATCGGCAGTCTCCGCCCATTTTAAAATGGTATAAGGACGTTTCTTTTCGTAGTAAGTAAAAAAAGTTTTGTTTAATCTTTTGCATTCTTTTTCCAATATGCTGATTTTTACATCAACACCGGCACTCTTTAGTTTCTTTATTCCTCGTCCATTTACTTTCGCGAAAGCATCTATACAACCGATGACAACGCGTGGAATTTTATATTTAATGATTAAATCAGCGCAAGGGGGTGTTTTCCCGAAATGTGAGCATGGTTCCAAATTTACGTATAGAGTAGCCTTTTGCAATAATTCTTTGTTTGAAACCGAATTTATTACATTCACTTCCGCATGAGCTTTTCCGTATTGCTCGTGATATCCAGTTCCTATTATTCTATTATCAGCCACAATTACACTACCCACCATTGGATTCGGGGCTACATTACCCAAGCCTTTTACTGCAAGCTCAAGGCAAAGTTTCATATATTTTTCTTCTTTTGTCATAACTTTCTTATCTACTTTTTAGGGATTTCCAGTGTTTCCACTAACGTATCAAAAGTCACATTTTTCACTGCAATCGTATTAGTGATGAATAGTTCACTGCAAGGATTATTTAATATTTTCTCCGCGATTCTATGGCCAGCAAAGACCCCATGCGTCGCTCCCACGATTATCTTCTGTGCACCGCGAGATTTTAAGTGTTCGATGGCGCGAATGACTGTCCCGCCAGTTGAGATGATGTCGTCTAAGATACACACATTCTGGCCTTCGACATCTATTTCTCCCTCCATCGTGTCTATATCAGCGTGAATGCCCGTCTCTATGCCCACTGCTTTGCTTTCTTGGCGGACTTTCTTAAGCGAGTGTCCTTTTTGTCCTTTTGCGTTTTCAATAAAATATGAAGATCCTTCATCGGGCGACACGACTACAAATTTTTCTTTGCCAAAATATTTCTTAGCATAAGCGAAAAGTTGCTTACCGGCCGACCTGTTTTCTATATTTAGTCCGTTCCTCGTAAAATTACCCGGCTTTGGTAGAAAATGACAGTCATAGGTAATTAATTTCTTCACTCCATAACTTTTTAAAAGTCCACACAGTACATCTGCACTGACAGCTTCGCCGTTTTTATTCTCTCTGTCTTGGCGAGCGTAGGGGAGGTAGGGGACAAAAAGTTCGATGTTTTTCGTTTCCCTTTTTAGGCGCGACAAAAGCATTAGAAGCTCAAAGATTCTTTTGTCTGGGTCAGAATATAGTCGGTGATAGACCATCACGTTTTTATTTTTTAAGCTCTTAATTTGAGGAATCAAGACATATGATTCAGCATCAGGGAAATGTTTGATGATGACGTTTGGCTTACCGAAATCCGTGCAGTACGGGGTGATTAATTTTTGCATGCACAGATTGTATATTATTGTGATAAAATATACAAATATGGTGAATGATTTATTAAAGAAAAAATGTGTGCCTTGTGAAAAGAAGGGAATAAAGCCCTTCGACAAGGCCGAAGCACAAAAATATGTTGACCAAGCTCTTGGTTGGGTACTCGACCAAGATGCTAGAAAAATTTCTAAAGAATTTAAATTTCAAGATTTTATCGGGGCGATAAATTTCGTAGAGCGTGTGGCAGACATCGCCGAGATGGAGGGGCATCATCCAGATATTCATATTCACTATAACAAAGTTTTACTCGAGCTTTCCACTCACGCCATCGGCGGGCTTTCCGAGAATGATTTTATCGTTGCAGCCAAAATCGACGCACATAATTAAATAAAAATGCTGCACCAAAAATTTAGATGCAGCATTCGTGAATTATATCCCAATACTGTTACTTATTTCTATGAGCATTGTTTTAAGTGAACCATGCTCTGAGTCAAGACTCGATCCGATCACTGAACGCCAGAAACAGGTATACTTGCCAGTGTGGCAGGCACCTTGTCCTTGCTGGATAACTCTATAGATGATTGCATCACCATCACAGTCGATGCGGATAGATCTCACTTTCTGGATATTCCCACTTTCTTCTCCCTTTTTCCAAATTTTTCGGCGTGAAGTAGAAAAATAGTGAGCTTCTCCGGTTTTGAGCGTAAGCATAAATGCTTTTTTGCTCGCAAAGGCTACCATCAAGATGTTTCCTGTATTGTAATCTTGCGTTACCACTGTGATGAGCCCACCTCTTTTTGTAAAGTTGGGTACAAGGATTGTTTGCATAATTTTCTAAAGAACTATCATACTCTTGTGGCGAGTAGCCAAGCATTGTAGGGGACAACGCAAAACCCCTTCCTGAACATTAGGAAGGGGTTGATTTCAAAAAATAATTTCTAATAAATTACGAGCTCAAAAGCAACCCTTTCCCAAGTTTGGAAGGGGTATGATGTCTTGATATTCGAGATAGAACGAGGCGGTATCCGCCGAGGCTGCCTTTGAGCCATTTTGCGATGCGGGCGATGGTAGCAGAAGAAAGGCCGGTGTCTTCTATTATGGTGTTGTACTGCACATCTTGAGATAGTAGGGAAGCCGCTTCGAGCCTGCTCGCGAATTCTGTGATTTCTTTCTCTGTCATCAGGTCGCGCAGAAAAAGCTTTGCTTCGTCAGCTGTTTTTAAGGATAAAATAGCTCCGATCAACTGCTTATTTTCCTTTGTATTCCAATCAATTTTAGGGCCGATACCTTGTATCAGCTTGACCACCCCTATCGATGTTTTTTATTCATTCCTTTACTCATACGGCTACTTTAGCAAACTAAAGTACTTTAGTCAAGTAAAGTAGATGTTGGGGTGTGGATAAGTCAGATTAAAGAAACTGAATACTTTATCCACAATTTTTCTTTGATGTTTCAGAGTTATTGATATAATTGGGGAACTATGATTTTTTTAAAAAAAATATTGAAATGGTTTGGAATCTTTATTGCCGCTAGTTTTGCTGTTTTAGTTATTGTTAGAGCATTTCATTTTTACAATTTAGATAAAACTAACGAACAAGTAGTAAAAATTCATGCGACCAAGCTAAAACTTAGCGACGTGATGCCCAACAACCTTCCCCCTGACCCCGGCGCTGAGGCTGATAAAACGGTGCAAGGAATCGATGCTAATTATAACGGTATTCGTGATGACGTTGAACTTGCCATTTTTAAAGAATACCCAAACTCAGCAAAAACCAGAGCGGTACTTTTGCAATATGCATTAGCCTTGCAGATGGAATTTATACAACCAATTGTGAACAAAGAGACTGTGACAGCTGTCGCTGAAGAGACATCTAGGGGATATAGTTGTATTGGAGATGTTACTTCGAGATCAGATATGAAAAAGTTTATCGAAATTATAGACAGATATATTAATTTTATAGAAAAATCTCAACTTAATACAGAGCAAAGGAAAAAATCAGATGAAACTATAAATGGTGTGTTTACTGATGAAGTAGGGGCGAAGAATAATTCAGAAGACCTATCATTAAAACTAGGTCATAACTACAACAATGAACCACTTACCGTCGATTATCTTCTTAACCCATCTCACATCGCTGGACTAGGGGATTTGTTTGATGTTGCATATCAAAAAATATTAGAAAATGTCTCCGTGTCTGATTATGACCTTACGGAAATGTGGAATGATGCGAGCCAGAAGGTGAAAACCAAGAAGCTACTTTTGGTCGCTCATTCGCAGGGAAATTTTTACGCTAATAATCTTTTTAAAGCAATAACCGGAATAAATAAAGTGCCTCCGCAATCTGCTGGTGTATACGGTGTTGCTAGTCCCGCAAGTTACATTGTTGGATTTGGTTCAAAATATATAACTTCGTCAACTGACCAGGTTATAAATAAGATTCGCTCAGGGGGTATTTTAGATGTATTACCCACGAATGTGGATATTAAATTACCAGTAGGTGATAATTCCAATGGACACAGTTTTTCTGACGTATATTTAAAATATGAAGGCGCGAGAATTGTTTCTGAAATTAACTCTTCGCTGGATAGATTATCTTCGACAAGCATCCAAGACGAAAATAAACCTTGCATTGCTCCGCCCAATCTTTCCATTTTACATAAAGCCGAGGGAGTTGTACTCGCGGTTGCCGACCCAGTCGCTAGTGTGACAAAAAATGTTGTAGTCGCAGCTGCGGTTGGCATATACAACGGTGCTTTGGCCATAGGGAACGGTGTTCTTAAAGGAGTGGGTGCCGTTACCTCTTTTGTTTCTTCAGTTGCTAAATCTTTCAATAAGGCCATTAGTAATATAGCGGGTAAAAATGTTGCAGCAAATGTGATATTAGCTGATGATCAGCCAGTAGAAGTATCGAATAATATTTCTATTCCGCCTGCTGATGTCTCACCACCAAAGGCAGAATCAGACGAACCCAAAAAAGAAAATATCAAACTTGTCATACAATTACCAGCACCAATATCTGAAAATGTTCCTATCGCGGATCCCGTTACGCCTGTTATCAAAGAAACATTACCCCCACCTCCAATCCAAAACACAGTTCCAGTGGTTTCTAATTCAACGATTCCTCCTACTCCCACCCCAGAAAATTTATATCCGAATCTTTTACCAAGTGGGGGAAGCTCAGCAGCCTCGTTTCCTACTCCAGTTGTTTCTACACCGACGCCTACACCCGACACCACACCGCCTGTCATATCCATAACTGGTGCCAATCCTGTTAACATAGAAGGCGGTACTACTTATAGCGATGCTGGAGCTACAGCCCTAGATGATATTAGTGGGGTTGTGGCAGTTTCTTCTTCTGGAGTTGTAAACAGCGCAGGCATCGGTACTTATACAATTACTTATACTGCGGCTGATTCTTCAGGAAATACTTCTACAGCAACTCGCACCGTGAATGTTTCTGATTTGACTCCACCCGTCATTACTCTCGCAGGGAATAATATTTTAAATATTCTTGTTGGTACTCCATATCATGATCTTGGTGCTACGGCCATAGATAGTATCGATGGTGTCAGAACTGTGGTTGTTGATGGAAATGTAGACACAGGTAACGCCGGGAGTTATGAAATAGGTTACACAGCGACCGATCTTTCTGGAAATTCCGCCAGAATTATTCGTACTATAAATGTCCACGCTTTGAACACCAATTTTACAGCTACTACATCTAGTGTTTTAAATACTATTGTGGTCGACACCACTTGGACCAGAGCCAATAGTCCTTATATTATTTCGGGTGAATTCCAGATCAATCCAAGCAGAACTCTTACCATAGAACCAGGAGTCGTTGTGAAATTCGAAAACACTGATTCTTATATTCTTGTTAATAATGGGAATCTAATAGCTCGTGGTACAACGGCTGACAAAATATATTTTACTTCAATCAAGGATGATACAGTGGGAGGTGATACAAATAGTGATGTAAGCGCTACTCTTGCTAATCCCGGCGATTGGCGGGGTATTTATATTGCCGGCAATGATCCAAATTATTCCAGCTCTTTTTCCAATGTAGTGATTCGCTACGCCGGTTCTTCTTTTTATCCAGCAATATATGTCCAAGACCAGGTCACTTCTATAAATGATAGTCTTATAACTGATAATAATGCTATCGGTTTGTACCAAATCCGCAGAGCCTCTGTTCCATCCACCATGACAATTTCTGGTACAGAAATCAGTAACAATCCATACGGCATCTATTTGAATTCCTTAATACTCAATATCTCAAACAGCATTATTAAAAATAATTCTATTTACGGGGCTTATGCTGCGCAGTTCAGCGCTTTAGATGGAAAGAATAATTACTGGGGAGACTCCAGTGGTCCGTTTAACGCAACTTCGAATCCAGGAGGACTAGGAAATGGAGTCACTGATAACGTTTCGATTTCGCCATGGTTGACGGCAGCGCCTTTTTAAATTAAGAGGGGAATTTGCCTTTAAAAACTATTTCTTTCAGGGGTTGCCTGTCATTTGGAGTTTCACCGCCACGTATAGCTTCTGGCAAGTTTTCAATTTTTCCGTGTTTGCCTATGGCTATCATCATCTCCACATTGTAATCATCAGGTACACCGAGTTTTTCCTTCGCCATTTGGTAATCAAAGCCACTCATGCCATGAGCGACGAGATTCATGTTTTGTGCTTGTAGGGCTAAATTCTCCCATGCAGAGCCAGTGTCAAAAGAATGAGTTATATTTGGTTTGTTTTCTTTGCCACTAGTTTTCTTTGAGATAGTTACGATCAATGCTCCAGCGTTGACACACCAAGATTTGTTGAAGTCTATAAGGAAAGAGAATAGATTTTCAAATTCTGGAGTGTCTCGCATTGCGTAAACAAACCTCCAAGGTTGCGCATTATAAGAAGACGGAGCCCATCTTGCTGCTTCAAATAAGGTCATGAGTTCTTCGTCCGACACTTTTTCTCCGGACATCGCCCGTGGGGAGTGTCTTTTTAAAAATTGATCATCTATCTCATATTCTGTTTTTCTTCCGTTTATTGTTTTCATATTTTAATTATACTTTATATTATTTTTTTATGCACATAGATAGCTCATTCTACTTACATCAAAACACAATGTCAATTTATTTTCTCTCCAAAAACATCTCTATTTTCTTTCCGTCTCTTTTGAGCCAAGCCTAAGTGACAGATAACTCTGTGATACAATGAAAACATCATGGAAAATTTCAGAATAGAAGATGCCAAGCCGGAAGATGTATATGTGATTCGGACGATAGTGCGGGATGCGTGGGTATCGCTTTATCCAAATGAGGAATATGGCATTACTGCCGAAGATCTTTCGGCTATTGATTGGTATAAGCCGGAGGGGATGGAAAGGCGAAAGAGGGAAATCACTGAAAATCCTGATAAGGAGCACACATGGGTCTTGAAAGATTCTGAAAATAAAATCGTGGGATTCTGCAAAGCAGACAAGCTGAAAAATTTTGGCGAAATAGATGCTATGTATGTGATACCGGAGTTAAAAGGGAGGGGTCTAGGGAAAAAGCTAATGGAGAAAGCTTTTGAATGGTTTGGTCCGAATCTAGAGGTCAGGCTCAAGGTGGTCAAATACAACTCCAGAGCTATCGCTTTCTATAAAAAATTTGGATTTAAGGAAACCACAACAAAAGTTCTTTACCAAGGTACAACTCTCCCGAGCGGAAAAGAAATTCCCCGAATTGAAATGGTTAAACAAGCTACTTTAGCTTAGTAAAGTGGGTATTTCTTGTGATTTATATCAATCTAAGTAGTTGGTTTGCAAAACGAATTAAATCAGCAACTTCATTTGGGTCTGTGTAAGAGACTACTCGGTGGCTGGTGGGATTTTTCAAAAGGCCAATAGCTCCAGAAAAAAGGTTATGTTTCGCTAGTTGCTCTGGGACAGGAGAAGTTTTATCAGTTAGTAATCCCGTATTTGCTTTAAATGCTTTGCTCATCAAATCAATGCCTATGTCAGTTTCAGCTAAGTTTGCCTTGCGTCTAACCCTAACTTCTACTTCACGAAAAGCTTGAAATATGGCTGTCTCGTAGTCACCTCTAATAAAAGTAGGTTTTACTTTTTCTATTAAAACTGGATCAAGCCCAGACGAAGGTAGTAATGAACCTTTTTGATAAACACTAAAATCTTTTTCTTGCAAGATTTTCTTACCTTTCCGGGTAACAAAACTCCATCCATCAGTTGTTCCTGGTTGGGGAGCTAGGAACCCCTCTACTTCTAGCCACATCCAAGCTTCCATTAAAACTCTATAAACATCACCCGATTTTCTTTGAGCATAACTTTCAATTTCTGCATTTGGAAGGCTGAAGTTGTAACGATTTAAGTTGGGCTGAGTTTCTAGGTATCTCAATACAATAGGAGCAATTTCTTCTGGTTGCATTGAGAGTAAGTCTTCTATTGGAGGCAATAATTCTAAGAGTCTCATAATTTATATTTTCTCTCCAAAAACCTTTCTATTTTCCTTCCGTCTCTTTTGAGCCAAGCGACGTTGCCTTCGAGCCGCTCGAGGACTTGCTGGATAGAGCGCTTGGCTCCTGGGGCATCGTGGGTGGTAAAGAATTTTTTAAAAGATTTGAGGTGTTTCTCTTCCGCGCTACTTGAAATAGCCTTCACGAGTCGGGCGAGGGTGTGTCCACCGTCCCCATAGCGGGCGACAAGCTGTACCCACTTCTTTTGTACAAAGTCGAGCCAGATGTCTCGACCGAGAGGGTTGGCGCCAACAGAGGAGAGGATGCCGATAGTGTCTTGTTTGCGGACATGTTCAGAGAAGGAAAATTCACAAGTTAGTTTTAATAGTTTGTCATCACAGAAATCACCCAAGGCGCTTCCGATTCTGTTTTTCTCTTCGTGTAATGTCTCTGCTTTGTATTTTTTGATAAAAGTGTCGTATTCTTTCTGTCCGCCATGCTTCGCAATAATAGAATAAATAGCTCCGCGGAGGTCAGGATTTACATGTCCACCTGTCTGAAGGCTGGTGAACTTCTTTTTGGCTTCATCTATTACTTTTTGATCACCCGAACGTCCAGCGCGAGAGATGGCAAGGGAGCGTAGCAAGGCGTCAGTGTGTGCTTCACCTTGCTTCTTTTCCCAGCCTAATTTACGAGCAAGAGGGGAGAAAAGGGAGAGAGCAAGCTCGTCGAGTTTATTTTTTACTTTATCCTCTTTCGCCAATAAGGCCTCCAGCCTACCTATACCCATGGCTAATTCGAGCCAGACGGTGTAATTATCTTCGTTTTTATATGCAGATAGGAACTCGAGAGCATCAGTCGTTGGCACTGTGCCTGCTTCTGCTAGAGCAAAGAGGTCTCTGATGATGCCGAGTCTGTCTCGCGCAGACAGGAGTTTCTTTTCTACCGGCATTTTTAGCTTTTCTAAAAGTTCTGTGGAATATGCTGTTCTGAAAAATCCTGCCTCGCCAAAATTAACCTTTATCCAAAAATCTTGTAAATCAAACTTTTTGCCCCTCGTTGCAGGCACACTTTTTAAAAAGCCTTGCGCAGGCGGGTAGCCGAGCAGTTCGCTCCCAAAGCTTTGGGAGATAGATTGCTTTATAAAAAGTTGTGCCAAGAAAGAGGGGCTATGACCAAAAGAGACAGAAACGGGTACTTGCCATAGAGTCTTATCTTTTGTCTTTGCTTTTGACGCTGGACTTGCAAAGAATCTTTCTTGGGAAAGTTTTAATTTGTCATTTTTCATCTCTGCTTTTATTACCGGATATCCGGGTTTGCCAGTCCAGTTTTTCATCATCTTTGCCACTGGCTTCTTGGAAACTTTTTCAAACGCTTCCCACAAGTGAAAGGTCTCAGTATTTTTATAGCTATGCTTTTTGAGATAATGTCGCAGTCCATCGCGGAAATCTTTTTCACCGAGATAGTCTGCAAGCATGCGGATGACGGAAGCGCCTTTAGAATAGGACACTTCATCAAATATCTCGCCTATTTCATCAGGGTGATGCACGTGGATCTCGATCGGATGCGTGTGGAGCAGGGCGTCGAGGCGGAGCGCAGTGCCGAGCTCGTTGGTGGAGAATTGGGTCCAGATGTCCCAATGAGGGAAAAGTTTATCGATCGCGAGGTATTCTATGTATGAAGCAAAGCCTTCATTTAGCCATAGGTGCGTCCACCATTCCATGGTTACCAAGTTGCCAAACCATTGATGCGCTATTTCATGAGCTATAACGAGAGCCACCCATTGCTTGTTGCCGATAGAGGAATGGTTTTCATCTACCAAAAGGGCTGATTCACGATATGTGATGGCACCCCAGTTTTCCATGGCTCCGGAAGTAAAGTCGGGGATGGCAATCATGTCGAGGACTGGCAGGGGATATGCGATGTCAAAATATTCTTCGTAAAATTCAAGGGTCTTCACGGCGCAGTCGAGGGCGAACTTCGCTTGGTGTTTTTTCCCTGGGGTGGTAAATACTCGCACCTGTACGTTATTTTTTGTTTTGGATTCTATATATTCAAAGTCTCCAATGATAAACGCTAAAAGGTAGGTAGACATTTTTGGCGTCGGAGAAAATTTAATTATTTCGTAGCCGGCTTCGTGTTCGGAAACAGAAACTGGCAAAGTGTTTGATATAGCAGTTTTACCTTTTGGAATGATGAGCGAGACATGGAAAACTGCTTTCTGGGCTGGTTCGTCAAAGCAGGGGAAGGCTCGACGGGCATCTGTGGCTTCAAACTGCGTCGTAGCCATGTGATGTTCTTTATCACCAATAGTATACTTGCTTCGATAGAAGCCCCGCATCTTGTCATTGAGGATACCTTTAAATACGATAGTTAATTTTATTTTTCCTTTGTTCTCTTTAGGAATATTTTTAGGGAAAGTGAAAGTGGCTGTCTCAGACTTTTCATCATAAGAAATTTTCGCGAAATCATCTTTAATTCGGGCTGTCTCTATCTCTATCTCTTTGCAGTGTAGCGTGAGTGTCTTTGTCGGTTTCAAAATAGAGAGAGTAATAGTCTCAATTCCCTCAAAAGTAAAATTGTTTAGATCAGGCCGTAATTGAATATCGTACTCTATCGGAACGACGTTTTTAGATAAGCGTACGCTCTTTGCAGTTTGCTTCTTTTGCATGATTTTCAGTATATCTTTTTTTACGAAAAATGCTAATATACAAGGATGAATACAGGTATCCCGACACAAACATTTCAGATAAAAACGACTGGTTTTGAAGGTCCGTTTGGGTTGCTTTTGGAGCTAGTAGAAAAGCGGAAACTTCATATTAATGATGTATCTTTGGCATCGGTTACAGAAGACTATTTGAACTATATAAATAAAATGGGGAATCTACATCCAGCCGAAGTGGCGAGTTTTGTGTTGGTGGCTTCTACTCTCATTTTAATAAAATCAAAATCCCTTTTGCCGAACCTGAGTCTGACCGGTGAAGAAGAAGGGGATATAAAGAATCTAGAAGAAAGGCTGCGCTTGTTTGAAATTTTCACAAAACTGGGTGTAAATGTGAAAAATATGTTTGGAGAGAAAATAATCTTTGCTCCGCTCGAAAGGAAAAACGATGTCTTAGTATTTTTGCCAGATGAGCAGATTACAAAAGAAAGCATGATGGGTTTTGCCAAGGGCGCTCTTGGAAGTATGCCCAAAAAGGTATCTATGCCAGAAGTGGAGGTGCGAAAAGTCATCAGCATCGAAGAAATGATCAACAATCTGACGGAAAGAATCCAGAATTCGGTGAAGATGAGCTTCAAAGATTTTGCAGGTAAGGCTAAAACGAAAGAAGAAAAGGTGTTTGTAATTGTGGGGTTTTTGGCGATGCTGGAATTGGTCAGAAGTGGTATATTAAACGTTGTGCAAGAGAGCGGTTTCGCGGATATTATTATTGAGAAGCAAGAAGGTCCGATTCAGTTGATGCAAGAAAATTTATAGAAATAAACTTTGCCAGAGCCTTATCCTTATGGCCTAACGCAGGAAAGTTTGATTTTTATAAATTTTCTCAGAATTAAAATGATGAATTTAGAATCAAAAATAGAAGCTATACTTTTCTGGAAAGGGGAACCAATGTCACGCAAAAAGCTGGCAGAAGTTTTGAAAGTTGGTGAGCTTGAAATAAACGAAGGGATAGAAAAACTGAAAGAAAATTTAAAACAGAGGGGGATAGTATTAATAGAAAAGGAAAATGAAATCGCTCTCGGCACAGCGCCGGAACTTTCAGATTTGATTGAAAATTTACAAAAAGAAGAATTAAATAAAGATCTTTCAAAAGCAAGCCTGGAAACCTTATCAATAGTTTTATATAAAAATGGCGTCAGTCGAGCGGAAATAGACTATATCAGAGGAGTAAACTCTGGTTTTACTTTGCGCGCTTTATCTATCCGCGGATTAGTAGAAAGAATTACCGATCCTAAAGACAACAGGCGTTTCATCTATAAGCCAAGTTTTGAACTCTTGTCCTACATGGGCGTACAATCAGTGACGGAACTTCCTGACTATGCGGAAGTCCTGGGTTCTATCGATATCGCCGCGAAAAGTTTAGAAGAGGAATCTAATAATGAAGAAACAGGTACAAACTAAAAATTGTCAAAACTGTAAAAATGACTTCGTAATAGAGCCGGATGATTTTGGTTTTTATGAAAAAATAAAAGTTCCACCACCGACATTTTGTCCAGAATGTCGAAATCAGCGACGGCACTCCTGGAGAAATGACACTTCTTTATATAGTAGAACGTGTGATTTATGTAAAAAATCTGTAGTGACAATTTATTCTAAAGAATCAAGTGTGACTGTCTACTGTAATAAATGTTGGTGGGGAGACGGATGGGATCCCCTAAAGTATGCTCAAGATTATGACTTTTCTCGACCTTTTTTTGAACAGTTCAAAGAGCTCTCGTTAAAGGTTCCACATCTAGCTTTAGTGAATGATGATGGCATCGCGAGCATGAATTGTGAATATACACAAGATTTTTCGTTTGCAAAAAATTGTTACATGGTTTTTATTGGATGGAAAGTTGAAAATGTTATGTATAGCTATTACACTTCTGCTGGTAAAGACATGGTGGACTGCTTAGATATAAAATCAAAAAATGATTTTTTATACGAATGCATGCGATGTGCTACTTCGTATAGATTAAAATACTCTCAACAGTCAAAAAATTGTATAGATTCTCAATTTCTTTTTAATTGTATGAATTGTACGGATTGTTTTATGTGTACAATGCTTGTTGGTAAGAAATATTTTTTTAAAAACAAACAATATTCTAAAGAAGAATATGAAAAAATATTAGAGAGTTATAAACTAGATACATTTAGTGGGGTAAAAAGAGCTCAGAAGGAGTACGATGAGTTCATCTTAAAATATCCTAAACGATACGTTTATGTTTTTAACAGTAAGGGTTGTATAGGAGATGCCATCTCGTATTCGAAAAATTCACAATTTTGTTTTAACGTTAAAAAATCAGAAAATTGTAAGTGGGTAGATAATTCTGATTCCCCAAAAGATTCATATGATATGTCGACTGGGGGTGAACTCAGCGAATGCTACGAAGATATAACCTGTGATCATTCAAGCCGTAATTTATTTGGAATTTTTTCCTGGAAAAGTCAGGACATGGAATATACTCAGCATTGCCATTCTTCCAAATCACTTTTTGGCTGTGTAGGTTTAAGAAATAAAAAATATTGCATTTTTAATAAACAATATTCCAAAGAGCAGTATGAAATACTGGTAGAAAAAATTAGAAAACAAATGGCAGAATTGCCGTATAAAGATGCTAATGGAATTGTATATAAATATGGAGAATTTTATCCTGCAGAACTATCGTATTTTGGCTATAACGAAACAATAGCAAGTGAACGTTTTCCTTTAAGGAAAAATGAAGCTATTTCCAGAAATTTAAACTGGCAAGATAAGGTCCAAAAAACCACTGGCAAGGAAACTCTTAGGCCAGAAAATATTCCCGATAGCATAAACGAGGTAGGAGAATCTATATTAGACGAGGTACTGGCATGTATTGATTGCACAAGAAATTATAAAATTGTACCGAACGAGTTTATTTTCTACAAAAAAATGAGTGTTCCGATACCCAGGAGGTGTTTTTATTGCCGGCACGACGCCAGACTCAAGCGTCGCAATCCCTTTAAGCTTTGGCATCGAAAATGTATGTGCGACAAGAGGGGGCATGCTAATCATGAAGGAAAATGTGAAATAGAGTTTGAAACTACTTACGCTCCGGAGCGTCCAGAAATTGTTTATTGCGAAAAATGTTATCAAGCAGAAGTATACTAGAGACACTCCGGATTAATGCTAAGCACGTAATCATTTATCAAATCAAAAGAAGGCACATATTCATCTCCATCAAATCCATCGATGTCTTCGTTGGTTATTAGTCTTTTGTATTCTCGGGTAAAATCTCGAGAAAGTGGTAGGTATGACCAATGCCACTTTTCTTCATTGTAACCAGTCAGTCTAAAATCATTTTTTTCATTATACGTCTCGCAAAAGCCAAAGAGGGGAGCGTTTTTGACTAGCCATGTATATACCTTTTCGCCTTCTTCTGTTTCAAAGAATTTTGGGGTTACACTATTTATATCTATTTCTGTGCCCCAATGGTGTCTCGAAGTACCGGGCACAGCACTGTAGTTTAATATTTTTTCGAATCTTTCCTGACCATCTGGAATACTTTTGGATAGATCTTTTCCATCCACAAAAATAGTGCCTTTCCACTTGCCATTCCAAAGATCTTTTTGATAAGCAAAATTCCTAGTGGCCGAAGTTATATTTAATTCTATATCCTCCTTTTCAGCAGTCTCTGCCATCTTTTCAAAAGCATCTAAGGCTTCTTTTCTCAAGTACATATTGTATCCAGCGATGGCGTATTTCAAAGGTACAAGAGTGAAATCCTTCCTTTTTGATGGATCAAATTTGCCAGTCAAATAAATCTTTTTTTCGATATCCTCCTTTGCTTTTTTTATAGCTGCTTCTTCTCTTAGAATTTTCTGATAATTTTCTTCGTTTTCTTTTTCTTGTCTTATGTCTAAAAAGTCGCTAGTGAAATAAGGTACAAGAACCAGAAGCACAAGAACCAGTAAAAAGAGAGATGAAGTGAGGTTTAGGATGTGTTTTTTCACTTAGAGACAATAACATATTGGTGTACTTTAATCAAAAAAATGCTATATTTATTTATATGTATTTGAATTTAATCAAAATTTTCTTACCAACCTTGGTAGCTTTTTTCTTAGGACTTTTTTTTACGCCGATTGCCACTCACTTTTTTTATAAATACAAGATGTGGAAAAAATATGGTAGAAGCGTAACCACCACCTCAGACTTTTCGAAAATTCACAATGAAAAAGAGGAATTAAAGACCCCAAGAGTCGGTGGGATAATAATCTGGGTCTCTGTCCTCACGACTGTTCTAGTTTTTTATTTGTTTTCTGTTTTGTTTCCCTCAGAATATAGTTTCCAGATGAATTTTCTAAGTCGAAACCAAACTCTTATACCACTTTTCACACTTTTAGTTGGGTCACTGATTGGACTTTGGGATGATTTAATTCAAATATATGGAAATGGTGATTTCGCCCGTGATGATAAATCTTGGCGAAAATGGAAAGCCTCACTTATCGGAATTTTATCTCTTTTAATTGGTATTTGGTTTTTTTATAAATTGGGGCTAACGTCTGTCCACATTCCCTTTAACGGAGAACTTCATTTGGGTATTCTTATCATCCCATTTTTTATAATTGTCGCTCTCGCCACTTTTTCTGGGGGAGTGATTGATGGAATAGATGGACTTTCCGGTGGAGTTCTGGCTTCTATTTTTGCTGCATACTCGGCAATAGCATATGCTCATAACCAAATGGACATTGCTGCTTTTTCGGGGGTTATTACTGGAGCTACATTGGCATTTCTTTGGTTTAACATTCCTCCTGCCAGGTTCTACATGGGGGAGACTGGTATTATGGGGCTTACCATCACCCTGGCGACGATCGCATTTTTAACCGATTCAGTCTTTATTCTTCCCGTTGTCGCATTACCCCTTGTCATCACATCTCTTTCTGTTATTTTGCAAATGATTTCAAAAAGATTTCGGGGTGGAAAAAGATTATTCAAACTTGCTCCTATACATCATCACTTTGAGGCAATTGGCTGGTCATCTTATAAAGTTACAATGCGTTTTTGGGTCATATCAGTTGTCTTTGCTGTCATCGGCGTAATTTTAGCAGTTATAAGTCGATAAAAAGTCATATTGATTTAATCAAAATGAAAGAAAAAAGGGTAGACAGATTTTTCCTAACAATTCTCGGCCTTTTACTGACTGTTGGGCTTGCCATTTTTATTTCTGCATCTTTGGGAATTTGGGCTAAAAATTCGAAAACCTTTTTCTCAGTTCTGTTTAGTCAGTTGATCCTTGGTCTTGGCATGGGGCTGGTCGGTATGTATTTCTGTTACAAAATTAATTATAAATTTTGGAGAAAATATTCTTTTTTAATTTTTATTAGTTCGATATTGTTGACAGCGTGCGTGTTTGTCCCACATTTTGGATGGAGTCATGGTGGAGCGCAACGCTGGATACAACTTGGGAGCTTTTCCTTCCAACCGGTCGAATTTCTGAAGTTTGGGTTTGTTATTTATTTTGCGGCCTGGTTATCTTGGGCTAAAAACAAGGTACAAGATTTTAAGTTTGGAATTTTACCATTTTCTATAATGCTTACACTTATCGCTGTTATCCTACTTAAACAACCCGATACCAAGAGTTTTATTTTGATTTCTATTACTGGGACAGGGATGCTCTTGATTTCTGGTGTTCCATTGAAATACATCTTAGGCATGGGTGTGGGCGGGGTACTTCTTTTAGGCACGCTTCTTTTCTTTAAACCATATCTTCAAGAACGAGTGAAAACTTTTATTGACCCAGCTTCTAATCCACAAGGATCTTCTTATCAAATTCAACAATCCTTCATTGCTCTGGGTTCGGGTGGAATTTTCGGTAGAGGCTTTGGTCAAAGTATTCAAAAATTCAGTTATCTCCCAGAACCACAAGGGGATTCTATTTTTGCTGTTTTGGGAGAGGAGTTGGGTTTTGTCGGGGCACTATCAACAATATTACTTTATTTACTCTTTACCTTACGTGGATTTCGTATTGCCAATAATTCGCCGGATCTCTTTGGTAGACTTTTAGTCTATGGAATTGTTATACTAATTACGGTGCAGTCATTTATGCACATTGCTTCTGTTACTGGAGTTTTTCCACTAACAGGGGTGCCGCTTCCTTTTATGAGTGGCGGAGGTACTTCGCTTATGGTGTATCTTTCGGCGATGGGCATCGTGCTTCAAATATCGAAGTTCTCTGGGAGGGGTAGATCAACATAATACTGAAGAATAAGTAATAATATTAAATCATATGAAAATAGTTTTTACAGGTGGTGGAACGGGCGGACACTTTTATCCTATTATTGCCGTTGCGGAAAGACTCAATCAGATAATAGATCAAGAAAAAATACTAAAAGTTAAGCTCTTCTATATTTCTGATAATCCCTACGACAAAGAGATGCTCTTTGAGAACAGTCTTTTGTATGAAGAAATAAGTACTGGCAAAATGCGTACTTATTTTTCCCTTAAAAATTTTTCTGACATCTTTAAAACTTTTTTTGGAGTTATAAATGGTATTTACAAACTATTTTCAATTTATCCCGATGTTGTTTTTGGTAAGGGGGGGTACGCTTCATTTCCGACAGTTTTTGCTGCCAGAATTTTACATATCCCCGTGGTCATTCATGAGTCCGACTCTGCCCCTGGCCGAGTAAATAAATGGGCTGGGCACTTCGCTAAAAAAGTTGCTGTTTCTTTTTTAGAAGCAGGCTCTTATTTTCCTAAAAATAAAGTTGCTTGGACGGGCCATCCAGTAAGGACTGAAATAGAACATCCCGCGAGTCGCAAAGAAGCGCTTGAGTATTTTAAATTAGAATCTGATTTGCCAGTGATACTTGTTTTAGGTGGTTCCCAAGGTGCAGAACTTATAAATAATACTGTTCTCGATGCATTACCGCGACTCGTAAATAATTATCAAATTATCCATCAAACCGGGGTCAAAAATTTTAAAATGGTTAGTGATAGAGCTGATGTTGTACTTACCGACAACAAATATAGATTGAGATATATTTCAATGCCTTTCTTAAACCCTCTAGCCCTTCGAATGGCAGGAGGAGCCGCGACTATTATTATTTCTAGAGCTGGTTCAATGTTGTTTGAGATAGCCGCCTGGGGTGTACCGTCTATCCTGATACCTATCACCAACACAAATATGGATCACCAGAGAAAGAATGCCTTTAACTATGCGCGAGATGGGGCATGCAGCGTCGTCGAAGAGATGAACATGACTGCCAATATTTTAAGTTCTGAAATTGAAAGAATTATCGGAGACAAAGAAGTCTATGATACCATGGCGCAAAGTGCTAAAGCTTTTAACAAGCCCGATGCGGCGATGAAAATCGCTCGCGCTCTCGTGGACATCGCTTTGAGTCATGAGAAATAAGATAATATAGGTTTATATTCTCTTATTTCCCCATAAATGCTAAAATGTCCCTATGTACAATAAAGTTGTAACTAGATTTGCGCCGAGTCCGACTGGATTTATGCATATAGGCGGCGTGCGCACCGCGCTTTTTGCTTGGCTCTGGGCGAGGAAAAATAATGGAGTTTTTATATTGCGAATTGAAGATACAGACAAGGAGAGGGAAGTGAAGGGTTCAATAGAACATATAATAAAATCTTTAAAATGGCTCGGGCTCAATTGGGATGAGGGTCCAGATGTTGGAGGACCGCACAAGCCTTATTTACAATCAGAAAGATTAGATTCTTACAAAAAATACGCGCAAATTTTAATCGATAAAGGATTTGCATATCCTGACCCTTATACAAAAGAAGAACTTGATGCATTTAGAAAGAAGGCGGATGAAGAAAGAAGGCCATTTTTATATAGAGATCATCGGCCCAAAGAATTTGGAGTTTGGGATGGCACCAAGGCATTACGTTTTAAAACTCCGGAAATAAAAATCTATCATTGGAATGATGCCGTGCGTGGAGCCCTATCAGCCGGCGTTGAGGCTCTGGATGACTTCATATTGATTAAAAGTGATGGATATCCTACATATAATTTTGCGCATATTGTCGATGACCAAGAAATGAAGGTCACCCATATTATCCGCGCTGATGAATTTATCTCTTCTACACCCAAATTCCTTTCTTTATATGAAGCGCTCGGCATCACTCCACCAGTATTCGTAACTTTGCCGCCGATATTGGCTGACGGTGGGAATAAAAAACTTTCCAAACGTGATGGGGCAAAGGATATTTTAGAATATGGGGAAGAGGGGTATTTACCGGAAGCTGTAATGAATTTTCTGGCACTTTTGGGCTGGAATCCTGGTACCGAAAAAGAAATATTTACAGTTAAAGAATTACTAAAAGTTTTTGAAATAAATAGAATTCAGGTTTCGGGGGCTCAGGTCAATCTAGAGAAATTAGATTGGATGAATAAAGAACATATGAAGAAATTACCAGCCGAAGAGATGCAGAAAAATATCTTCTCCTATCTTCCCAAAGAATTTCAAAATGAAAAACTTGTGCCGATTATCTTTGAAAGGATCTCAAAATGGAGCGATGTGAAAGTCATGTTAGAGGCAGGGGAGTTAGATTGCTTTTCTGTGGTCAAACAGCCTAAGTACGACAAAATAAAACTAGTTTATAAAAATTCATCACCTGAAAGAATTACTAAAAATATAAAATTGGTGATCAAAGCCCTAGAGAAATTAAGCGAAAATGATTTTACTATGGAAAATGTAAAAAGTACCTTGATGCTAATTGCTGAAATGGAAGGCAATAGGGGAGAAGTATTGCACCCTGTGCGCTATGCTCTTTCAGGTCTTGATAAATCTCCGGATCCATTTATTATAGCCTCAATTATAGGAAAAAATGAAACTTTATCTCGCTTACAAAAAGCTCTTTAGTATAATATTTTTTATTATACTAGTGGTGGTTCCGCTTACTTTTTCTCGGGCACAAACCGTGGCAGACCTTCAGAATCAAATAAACCAAAAAAACCTAGATATAACTAGCTTGGAGAAAGAGATAGAAGGTTATCAATCCCAGCTCGAGAGTTTGGGGAAAGAGAAAAATTCTTTAAATAAATCTTTACAAGAACTTGATTTAACTAGAAAGAAGTTGACCATTGATATTGCTGTAACTCAGAAAAAAATAGACAAAACCAATCTCATGATAGCGAGTCTAACTTCAGATATAAGCGACAAGCAAGATGCCATAACGACTGAAGTAGAGTCAGTTTCTTCGGGTATTAAAAATACAAATGAATTTGAGCAGGGCAACATCGTCGGTACACTTTTATCTGAAAATAATTTTACGGAAATGTGGAATGACTTAGATAACATGGTTACAGTCCACGAGAGTCTCAGAAAAGACATAGTTAAATTAAAGCAATTAAAAGGCGGTCTAGAGAATACTAAAAAAATAACCGTTAATGCCAAGAATCAGCTTACCGCTTTAAAATCCAGGCTTGCCGACCAGCAAAAAATAGTTGTACAAAATACCAACGAGAAAAATAAGCTCTTAAAGCAAACCAAAAATAACGAAGCCAACTACCAAAAGTTATTAAAAGAAAGAATCATACAACGTGATGCTTTTGAAAAAGAATTACGTGACTATGAAGCGCAGTTGCAATTTATCCTCGATCCATCAAAGCTGCCTAGTGCCGGAGTTCTAAGCTGGCCGCTTGAAAGGGTGTTTGTGACCCAACTTTTTGGTAAAACTGTCGACTCTAAGCGTTTATATGCATCAGGAACCCACAACGGAGTAGACTTTCGAGCTTCCGTCGGTACTCCTTTGATGGCCATGGCAGATGGTACGGTTTTGGGAGTTGGTGATACTGATTTGACTTGCCAAGGAGCGTCCTTTGGAAAATTTGTTTTCATTCAATACAACAACGGACTTTCGAGTACTTTTGGGCATCTCTCACTTATAAAAGCTTATGAAGGGGAACTCGTAAAAAGAGGTGAAGTAGTGGGCTATAGCGGTGCTACTGGCCATGTTACTGGACCCCACCTACACGTGTCTCTATACGCATCACAGGCTGTTAAAATGGCTTCTAAGCCGTCTTCATCTTGTGGTGGGCGGACTTATAGGTTACCCGTGGCGCCAATAAATGCTTATTTGGATGCACTTTATTATCTACCTTCTTATGTCATAAATACCTCTTTGTTAACAAATAGGGTGACCGAATAGGGGATCTGGTTTGATTACTAGGTGTGTATTGTGGTAAAATTAATATCATGATCAATAAAATGGAAAATAAAGAGGGTGGGTTTTTGAGATTAATCGTAGTAGTTGTTATCGCTCTTCTTGTTATGCGTTATTATCATCTAACGATATCCGGCATTCTAAATTATTTCCATCTTTCTTGGGATGGAATTCTGAATTGGTTTAAAGATTTGTTTAATAGCGTAAAGTAATATTACCCACCGCAATAAATTGTGCCAACATTTACATGTCGTACGATACGCGATGTTTCAGGTCATTTCATCACCCAACATATATTGTGCGACACGCATGTAAAATAAAGAGTTTTATCTACACGAGCTGGAAAGCTCATACCCTGCCCCTTCGGCTTCTTCTTTTGTCGTGAAGTAGACCCTGTTTTCTTGTTTAATAGTTCTACCGCCAGAACATCCTAAAGAATAATATTTTGTTCCCTTGCTTGAGGCGAAAAAATTTTTACCGATAGAATTTGTTGATGCAGAAACTTTTTTCACTGGAATCATGTTAGATAATGCATTTGCTTCTTGCATCAGGCTTTTGGCCGGATACTCTATTTTAATGCCCGAGGAGTCATTTTCTTTAGATAATCTACCCAGCTCAAATGAGCCCAAACCCACCAATATAACGACAATAACGATCAAAATGTTCTTTCCCTGCTCACTTTCAACCCAGTTGGTTATCTTTGACTTGATTTTTTCCATAGAATTATATATACTTCTGTTGTTCTTAATTATATCATTAAACCCATATGGCACATAGAAAAGCCGGCGGTACCGCCAAAAATTTAAGAGATTCAAATCCACAATATCTAGGTGTGAAGCTTTATGATGGTGAAAAGGCACAACGTGGCTCTATCATCATTCGTCAGCGTGGCACAGTCACTATGGCTGGCGCAAACGTTGGCATGGGTAAGGATCATACCCTCTTCGCTCTAAAAGACGGCACAGTAAAGGTGGGCACTCGACGCAAGACTTCATTTGACGGAAAGAGTACAGTCAAGAAAGTAGTCAACGTCATATAAATAAACTTTAAACATAAAAACCTCCACGATGGAGGTTTTTATGTTTGTTATATTTTCTCCACAACAAGCTTAAATGAAGACTTTTTACCTTTGATGAAGATCGGGATCTCAAATTCCCCTACTTCTTTAATTGGTTTTTCGAGCACGATGAATTCTTCACCGACGTCTGCATGGTTTTGTGCTTTCATCGCCTCAATTATTTCTTTTTTGTGAACTTGAGCGAAGAGGTGCCCTTTTTCATCAGCTTTTGCTTTTAAGGTGACAGTTTTACCCTTTATCGCTTCTAAGTTCTTCAAAAGCAGGCTTTCTTGCACTTCCCTTTCGATCTCGATTTCTTTTTTACGGAGTTCCAGTTCAGCTACGGCTTTTGAGGTAGCGATTACGGCTAACTTTTTAGGTAGTAAGAAATTTGTAGCATACCCATCATTCACTTCTTTCACATCATGTTTTTTTCCTACTCTCGGGACATCGCTTAAGAATATTACTTTCATATTATTTTGTTATTTTAATAATATTTCAACTGCTTTGTCTAACTGAGGATCCTTCTTATTATCTAGATCTTTTCGAGTAATCTCTACTGGGTAATCTGGAGTTAATCCTTTTTCTGAAATCGAAGTCCCATTTGGCGTTAGCCATTTAGCTACTGTGATCTTCAAGAGAGTATCAGGAGTTATTTTTATTGCTTCTTGCACAGAACCCTTACCAAAGCTTTGGCTGCCCACTAGCTTTGCACGTCCATTGTCTTGCATGGCGCCAGCAACGATTTCGGAGGCAGAGGCAGACCCGCCGTTTATTAAAATGACGAATTTTAATTTATCATTGAATACATTATATCCCCTACTTCTGTATATTTCTGGAGCCTTGTCATTACCATAATCTTCGGTTACGATGACCTTCCCACTCCTCAAGAACCAGCTTGCTATATCAACAGCTGCATCTAGATATCCACCGGGATTCCCTCGTAAATCTAGCAACAATTTGTCAGCGCCTGATTCTGAAAATTTCTGAATTGCATTATGGAAAAGACTTGCTGAATTAGCCGAAAAGCTATAAAGCTTGATCACGAAAATTCCATCCGGGCGTAGCTCGGTATCGAGAGTCGGTATATTTATGACATCTCTTACTATTTTTACTTCAATCGGATCTTTGTTCTCTTCTCGGAAAATTGTGAGTGTCACTGTCGTTCCCTTTTCCCCTCTTATTAATTTAATTGCCTTTTCTATACTCAAACCAGAAGTGACGGTTTTATCAATCTTAAGGATTTTATCACCAGGCTTGATGTTTGCTCTATCAGCCGGAGTGTTTTTAAGCGGAGCGATAACTGTAAGCACTTTGTCTTTCATCCCCACCTCCATTCCGATTCCTGTAAAGTTTCCAGCTATTTCTTCTTCAAAAGATTTTGCTTCATCTGGACTGAAAAACACGCTATATGGATCATTCAATGAACCCATAAGGCCTGAAATAGCGCCATAAACCCTATCTTGGTCAGTTGTTTTACTAGCTGTGGGATATTTTTCATTAATTGTGTTCCATACTTTCCAGAAAGGAGAAAAGTCTGCCTTTGTCGTTACAGCTGTTTCTTTACCAGAAACACCCATGACTTTATCTATCTCAGGACGATTATGATCACCGACATATACGCCCCAAGCAAAAGCTAAGGCCACAAGGAAAACGACAGTAATGATGTGTCTTTTTTTAGAAAAGTTCTCCATATTTTTTTATAGTTCCCCTCCATTAAAAAACTTATTTTCTGAAAAATTATCAAAAGTTTTTTCTTCTTTTACTTCTTTTATTTTGGATTCTTTATATAAAATGTAACTTATATAAATAAACCCAAATCCAGAAATAGTCTCCAAAGTGTCCTTCCAAGAATAAGGAAAGCCCAAATATGGCAATATCGCCACCCAAATACCCATCACTAAAATAATATAAGCTTTACGCATTAGTACATTCTATTTCATAAATACCTAAAATGCAAACGTACATTTAGTCTGTAAGCTTACTCAAAATACTCCGGAGTATTTGTAGACATCCAGTCGAGAAGTTCTCGCATTACAGTAGATGCGTTTGCACTATTGGTCGTGGGCCCCGCTTCCATCATTATCACAAAAGCATATTTTGGATTTTCAAATGGAAGAAAACCCATCACCCAAGAATTAACTTTATTTTTTACTCCGCCGAGCTGGGCTGTACCAGTTTTAACCGCAACGTGTACATATGGCACATTAAGCGTGGTTGCCGTACCACTTGTCACAGCTTGTCTCATTCCCCCTCGTACCACATCGAAATATTCTTTTGGTAAAGCTATGGTTTGGATCTGTTCTTCTTTTATTTTGTCGGACAATATAAAATGAGGGGTTAAAAGTTTTCCATCATTAGCAATAGCAGAAACAGCCCGTGTCATTTCCATCGGTGTAACTTGGAATCCGTATTGTCCAATGGCTGTGTGATAAGTATCTCCAATGCGCCATGGATCCCCCCTAAAGTTTTTAAGTTTCCATTCTGGACTTGGAATTATGCCTTCTGTTTCATCAGGAAGATCAACTCCCGTTTTATCTCCAAAACCGAAAAGTCTGGCGTATTTCTCGATGTTTGCTATGCCAAGTCCCTTTTGATCTTCAAAACCTCCGCCGATTTCATAAAAATAAACATCAGAAGAAACCGCCAGCGCCTCTCCCATATTTGTCCAACCATTTACTCTCCAGTCCTTAAAAACTGTTTTTTTATCTGGGAAATAAGGGTTTGGGATTGAGATGGAGCCAGTTGAGAGAATCTTTTTATATTGATCGATGACACCTTCTGCTAGAGCACCCAAAGCAAAGAATGGTTTTACAATTGAGCCAGGAGTATAAAGTCCAGAAACCGTCCTATCCAAAAAGGGTTTCTTTTTATCATTTAAATAAGTATCGATTTTTTTTGCGTCTTTTCCCAGAGACAAAATCTCCGAATCATATTCTGGAAAGCTTGTAGAAGTTATAATTTCTCCGCTTTGTGTATCCATAATTACGCCCGCGCCACCGAAGAAATTATTACTTTTAGAAAGGTTTTTAATTAGAGTAAATAATTCAGATTGAATCCTTGAGTCGATACTTGTTTTTAAGTCACTTCCTCTCTTTGGACTGTTTATAACATTTTCTGAATAAATGACACCTTTTGCATTTGTTTCTATTATTTTTGATCCGTTCTCTCCCTTTATCTGATTATTGTATTCTTTTTCTAATCCATCTTTGCCCACAAAGTCAGTTTGCCAGTAATTTCCCTTACTATCTTTTGTGGGGTAACTAACATATCCCAGCACATGCGAGAATCCTGGCTTCATATAAGTACGAATATAGGATAGATCTTCCCCAGGAGATGAATTTACTACCAGGACCTCTGTGCCGCTATCTTCTTTTTTGTTCCAAGCAAGCTCCTTTCCATTCCTATCATAAATTATACCTCTTTCAGTAAAGATATTTATTTTTTCTAGAATGTTATTTTCACTTCTTTTTCGATATATTTCTCCATTTTTTATTTGCAAGTATGTCAATCGAACACCAAATACTAAAATCATCAAAATAAAAGCAATACCGATAAAGTTGATGGTTTTTTTGGGAATTGGTTTCTCTATTCGTCCTTCAAATTGCTGGCGATTAAAATTTTGTAAGTTTTTTGAATCCAGAAAAATCTCGTCCGGTTCGACAAAAGTATCCCTTACTTTTTTTCTTATAAATTTTCTAGAGACCATTTATTTTGACCGAACCCTTAGTTGGTTTTTTAATATTTCTAAAATTATGAAAAATCCGATGCCTATTATAAAAGAAACTCCCAACAGATTAAAAAGTTTTGGTTCTTTAATCCCATAAAGTAAATCTGATAAAAATAATAACAAGACCGCTTCCCCAAAAAAGGAGAAATATGCCATTTCGGTCAATACCAATATGATAGTTACCCAAAATGGGGCAAAAAGGACCGATAGCAAAAGTAAAATAGAAGCCAAAATTCTTAAAACCATAACCCTATCTTACATCGAAGCGAGTTTAGACGCCAGACCTGTATAATTTTCTGGAGTTAATTTCAACAGCTCCTTTTTTATTTTCTCGGTTACTTCCAGTGTTTCGATAAATGCATGAATGTCAGAAAGTGTGATCTCTTTTCCCCGAGCTAATTCCTTTAATTTCTCATAAGGCATCTCTGCTCCTTCACGGCGCAGGATGGTCTGGATGGCTTCAGTGATGACTTCCGGATGTACTACTAAATCTTCCTTAATTTTTTCTTCATTCACTTTTATTTTCCCCAAGCCCTTCATTAGCGACGTGTAAGCGAGGTATGAGTGCCCGAAAGCTGTGCCGAAGGCTCGCTCGACAGTAGAGTCTGACAAATCTCGCTGAAGGCGAGAAATTGGAAGCTTGCGAGCAAAGAATTCAAACAAAGCATTCGCCAGGCCCAGGTTCCCTTCACTATTTTCGAAATCAATCGGATTTATTTTGTGCGGCATAGTTGATGAACCCGTCTCCCCCGCTTTCGGTATTTGCCCTACCCAACCATCAGAGATATATCTCCACATGTCTTGGTTTAAGTCTAGAAGGATGGTATTTATAGCCCTGATTATGTCGAAAATAGCCGCGTAGCTATCATGACATTCTATTTGAGTGGTGATTAAGTTAACTTCGAGTTTTTGCGAACGATCTTTATTAAAGCTTTCAATAAACTTTTCACTGAATTCTATCCAGTCAATACTTGGGTAAGCGGCTATATGGGCATTGTAGTTACCAGTAGCGCCATTTAATTTGGCTTGTATTTTTATACTTTGTAATCCTGCGAGTCTTTTTTCGAGACGAGCCACAAATACCTTCATTTCCTTACCAAAAGTCGTCGGGCTGGCTGACTGACCATGTGTACGAGCGAGCATAGGTAGATCGGCATATTTTTTTGCGAGGTTATTTAATTCTTTGATTATTTTAGAAATTTCAGGGATTATTACTTTCTCCAAAGAATCAGAAAGTATAAGTGCATAAGAAATATTATTTGTGTCTTCAGAAGTAATAGCAAAATGCAACCATTCAGTGCAGTCTTTGAGGGATGTTTTGGCAAGTTTTTCCTTTAGAAAATATTCCACCGCTTTCATGTCATGGTTTGTGGTCTCCTCTAGTTTTTTTATTTCTTCGTAAGAAGCATCGTCAAACCTTTCGTAAAGTTCTCTGACCATTTTTATCTCAGCTGCAGTGAATTTACGTAAAGCTGTCTTACCCGATGCAGACAGCGCAATCAAGTACTCCCCCTCCATCATCACTCGGTATTTCATCAGTGCCTGCTCAGAGAAATACTCCGCAAGCGGGCGAGTTTTATTAAAATATCTTCCGTCCAAAGGACTTATGGGGTTGATTGAGTTTTTCATTATATTTTATATTTCTTTAAATTATTCTCTATTCTTTTTAAAGTATCTTCTCCTTCGTTGATTTGGAACTTTTCTCCCGTTATCTGTTCATATATTTTAATGTATCGACGAGAGAGCTCGATCACCATATCGGTTGGAGCTTTGGGTAGTTTCTCGTCTTTATATGGATCACAATTTTCTTTAAACCATAAACGCAAGAATTCTTTATCGAAATTTTCCGGTTCTAGACCTTTCTCTATCCTTTCTTTGTATGTATTTGCCTGCCAGTAGCGGGAAGAGTCTGGAGTGTGGATCTCATCTATCAGCATGACTTTACCATCAGGCGTGAGTCCGAATTCATATTTGGTGTCTACTAGTATTAGTCCCCTTGTTAAGGCAATTTCCTGTCCACGAGCGAAAAGTTTCAAAGATATATCGCAGACCTGTTTCCAAATTTCTGGTTTCATCATTTTTTCTTCTAAAATGATTTTACTTGTCAGCGGGCGGTCATGAGCTTCAAACTTGGTAGTTGGAGTGATAATTGGCACATCGAGCTTTTGATTTTTCTTTATGCCCTCTTTAAGGGTCATATCTCCAAAAACTCTTTCCCCCTTTTGATACAAGGTCCAGATAGATGTGCCCGTCACTCCGGTGATATATCCACGCACAACCATCTCGACTGGCAGCACGGTGCATTTCTTGCCGACGACGACGTTCGGATCAGGGAAATCAATGGCGTGATTTTGCACTATGTCTTTGGTATTTTCGAACCAGAATTTACTGATCTGAGTCAATACTTGGCCTTTGTATGGCACTAGGGCTAAATTTCTATCAAAAGCAGAATACCTGTCAGTTGAAATCATAATAACCTTATCTTTTTGATTGTAGACGTCGCGTACTTTACCGACATATTTTTCCCCTAAGTTTTTAAAATCTGTTTTTTCTAGAATGTTCATAACGCAGAGTAATTTGATTTTTCTTTTATAATCATATTAATTAAACCAATTTAATACTTCTTTTAAAATGACCTGCTTATTCCCTTTCACTACTCTACCTATTTCGTAGCTCTCCACACCGCACTTTTTCAGGTGGCTCTGTATTGTATCTACAAAATCTTTCTTCACCACTGCCGTCATGCCTACTCCCATATTAAATGTCCTCATCATATCATTATCTTCCAGATCCCCAAATTTTTTCAATACCTTAAAAATGTTCAAAATTTTGATTTTACCGATATCAATCTCCGCATTTAAATTCTCAGGCAAGATTCTATTCAAATTTTCTTTTATTCCGCCTCCTGTGATGTGTGCGAGTCCTACCAATCCGTCGTTTCCAAACAAATCCTTCAAGCAGTTGTAGTAGCCAAAATGTGGAGTGAGGATACTTTCTATAAAATTCTTGCCATCAACTTTTTCTTTTAAAATTTCTGGACTCTTCTCCATTATTTTCTGCACAAGGGAGAAGCCATTTGTATGTATGCCTCTTGAAGCTAGACCCAAGACCACATCTCCTTCTTGTATTTTAGAGCCGTCGATTATTTTTTTCTTTTCTACCACGCCTACGATGCTAGCGGTCAAAATGTAAGTTCCTATGGCAAGTACACTCGGCTGTTCCGAGGTCTCGCCTCCAGTCAATACGCAGTCATTTTCTTTACATGCTTTAGAAAAAGCGGAAACCATTTTTAGGATTATTTCTTTGTCTATTTTCCCGCAGACGATGCAGTCTTGGACAGATAGGGGTTTGGCTCCCATGACTATTGCATCATTAACTAGGTGATTTATTAAATCAAAACAAATGGTGTCTATACTTCTATGTTTTAAGGCCAACTTTTGCTTTGAGCCGGGCTCTTCTGTCTTAAACACTAGCACCGGTTCTTGATATTCAGGAAAAGATCCGTCGAACAAAGTAGCAAAAGCGCCTGCTTTGTTCAGCACGCGCGCATTTCCACTATTATTTAAACTTTTAGCCATTTCATTTTTCGTCGCATTGGCTTTGTCTATATCAACTCCTGAAGTTTTATACGACAATTTCGGCATTTTATTTATTCTGAAGATATTGCTTGTATCCAACTTTTGAAAGCTTCTCCCCCTTCGTCTCTATCTCTTTGCTCATCTTTTCTTTGTAAGCGATCAATTTTCTCTCTAAATCTTTATCAGACAAGGCGAGCATCTGTACAGCCAAAATACCAGCGTTTTTACCTCCATTTATCCCAACGGTGGCGACAGGCACCCCGGGAGGCATCCCCACTGTAGAGAGGAGTGAATCAAGTCCGTCTAGACTTTTGGTTTTTATTGGAATTCCTATTACAGGTAGAGTAGTGAGTGAAGATACTACACCAGCCAAATGAGCTGCTCCCCCTGCACCCGCAATAATTATTTTTAATCCACGATCTTTTACATTAGTTACATATTTATGCACGATCTCGGGAGAGCGATGCGCCGAAGCGACTGTGATCTCATAAGACACTCCGAACTCTTCCAGCACTTTCGCTGCCTCAGACATCACTTCTAGATCTGAATCCGAACCCATGAGTATGGAAACCTTTGTGTCTTTTTTCATTTGCTCTATCTTATCATTTTTTTAATTTAAAACAACCTAAAAACTAGCTTAAAACGAAAAGGACCCTGCATCGCGCGATGCGCGCAATGCAGGGTATCCTTGGTCGATCAGACGATTTCTCGTCCGGCCCAGAATCTACGTCTGAGCTCGGTGATGTGAGGCAGGCTTACGCCGCCTGCAATGTGCCCTCACCACGGCTGGCCGGCTGGGGTTCGGTGGGCGCGTAGCCTTGTTCGGCGGTGCCGGGATCACCAGCAGGTCCAGCGGGCAGCTGATCGGCGTCACCAGGTTTGGCGGTCACAGTGGTGTTCTCAGCGCCGAGTTCTTCGCGGAGCTGCGGCGTAGCGGCCGGCTTCAAGAAATGCCTCGCCGCCAGTTCGTGGAACTTCGTCGCATCAATGAGCGGGTTGATGGCCGCCGCGTGAGTGATGCCGGTCAAGTTGAGGCTAAATTCTGCCTCGATGCCTGCGATCGTGGGGGCGTCGAATTCATAGCCTCCCGCGAATGCGTTCCATTTTCCGCGCTCAGTCACGTCGTCGAGTAAGTTGCCTTCTTGGCCCCGGATCCACGCCAGGAACTCCGGAAACGACGGCAGGTGGTCGAGCGAGGTGATCCACTGGTTCAGGGCTTCACGCTTCACGTTCAAGCCCCGGGTCTTGTCCTGGTAGCCCTCGAGGATGAGCAGGTCGAACCCGTCACCGCGGCCCCATTCGTCAACCGTGGCCTTGATCATCTCGATCAGGATCTTCTGCCACAGGCGCAGGAGGTGGGCCCAACCAGTGAACACATCGGCAAAGCCAGACGGATGCAGCGGGAGTAGTTGTAGTGTTTTCATGCGTTTGTTTTTGTTGTATGTTTCTGATGACCATCACGCGAACCTAAGTGGGTCCGTTTGTTGTGTGACAGTCAGCCAAATTACGATGTATTTACATGCATAATCTCGCCGACTGCCACAAATTTCACATCAATTTTAAAGAACAAATAACTACGTTATATTACATTTTTTTGCTATTTTGTCAATATTGGATGGGTCTAAAACGAAAAGGAGCCGGCATACGATTAGAACGTAGTCCGGCTTCTCCTTGAGAGTTAATTAGTAACCCCCACAACTGTTTCTCGGTTCACGCCGAGTACATGTTCAGGAACAAGACGAGAATGCCCGTTCCTAGATACACCAAACCTAAACCCATCCCAGTCACGAGGACTGGGAAGAGGATGGGGTGTTTCCTCCACCACAGGCGAAGCGCATACAAATGCAGCGTCTCGTCGACCATCAACATTAGTTCTTCTTTCATAGCTTTCGTGGGTTAATTTTTAATCACCTCCAACAATGCCAGGAATACGATTCCGGCAAATGCCAGCCCCAAGAGTAAGGGGCACCAAAACCCATATCGACGGATTATTTTTTCCATATTCTCCTTTTGGTTGTTGAGTTACCAGTGATTCTTAAGCCACACCGTTCCTGCTATCAAGAGAACAAGCAGGACGAGACCAATTGTATGAGGAAGTGCAAACTCCTTGAATTGTTTCATTGTGAGTGCATTGTTTTGTTTTTTTAGTTTAGCTACGGAATACAAATTACAAAAAAATAAGCTGTATTCCACAGCCAAACACAACGTGAACCAAATTTTTAAAGAACCATCTTACCCTTGTATTATATACTTTTTTAAGCCAAAAGTCAATAGAACCTTAAATCTTAATGCTTAAAATGTCTAAATCCAGTAGCCACCATCGCCATATTGTAGGTATTCGCCATATCTATGGATGCTTGGTCGTTCTTTGAGCCTCCGGGCTGGATGACAGCCGTGACGCCCATCTTGCCTGCTAGCTCTACGCAGTCTGGAAATGGAAAGAACGCCTCAGAGGAAAGCACTGAGCCGTTGAGCGAGAACCCAAACTTCCCTGCTTTATCTATAGCTTGCTTGAGCGCATCAATTCGAGAAGTCTGTCCACAACCCATGGCAAGCAGTGTGCCGTCTTTGACGAGGGCGACAGAGTTCGACTTTAAATGTTTTGTAGCAATGGCTGCGATGAGTAAATCCTTTTTCTCGGACTCTGTCGGCGCGCGCTTGGTCGTTACTTTCAGGTCTCCTTCAGTCTCTACATGAGTGTCTCTATCTTGAATAAGTAATCCATTAAAACAAGTACGGACTTGTCTGTTCGGGAACATAGGATTCTTCCCCGCCTGCACCAGCTGTGCTGAAGGCATTGCGGGCAGGCATTTTAGAATCCTGCAATCCTTTTTCTCCATTAATATATCGAGAGCACCTTTTTCAAAGTCTGGAGCAATGATGACTTCGATAAAAAGCTTTTGCTTTTTAATTAGTTTTGCTATATCTTCGGTTATTGTCCTGTTCCCTGCCAATATTCCACCGAAAGCCGACAATGGGTCTGCATTATAAGCTGCCTTGTATGCTTCAAAAAGTTTGCCTTCGGGTCGCACCGCCAGACCGCATGCATTCATGTGCTTGATAATGACGAAAGCTGGATCTGTAAAATCACTTACTGCAAGTATTGCTGCTTCTGTGTCTATTAAATTATTAAAAGAAAGTTCTTTGCCATGAAGCTGGGTGAAGCTCTCAGCGAGACTGCCGACGAATTCTGCTTTTTGGTGCGGGTTCTCTCCGTAGCGGAGCTCGGTGCCTTGGAAGTATCCGCGGATAGCGCTGTCGTAATGGCTTGTCACTTCAAATGCGTTACCAGCAAACTTCTTGCGCTCTTCTAGGGTTGTCTCATTTCCCTTTTTTAAAATGTCAGCTAGTTCTGCGTATTGATTCTTGGAAGGTATAACCACTACGTCATTGAAATTCTTCGCGGCCGCACGAATTAGAGATATTCCGCCGATGTCTATCTTCTCTATTATCTCCTCTTCTGTTCCGCCCTGATTGTTTCTTTTGGCCAGAGTTTCTTCAAATGGATATAGGTCCACTATCACGAGGTCTATGTCTTCGATCTTGTGTTTAGCCTTTTCTTTTTGATCGTCTGTATTGTCTCGGCGATTTAAAATCCCACCAAAGATTTGTGGTTGAAGCGTCTTTACCCTTCCACCAAAAAGCGCTGGATAGTTAGTAATGGATTCGACTTCAGTGACAGACACACCTAATTTACGAATAAATTCTGCCGTCCCACCAGTCGAAATGATTTTGACGTCCTGTTTAGCGAGGAGCTTTACTATCTCGTCCAGCCCGTCTTTATTAAAAACCGAAATCAGCGCTGAGTTAATCTTCTTTTTCATTGAGGGCATTTTAGCACAATAGTATCATTACTCAAATTCTGTCGTAGCGGGGGGTTTGGGGGTCATGTCGAAGAAGACGCGGACGATGTCTTTATGCTTGGTGAGAGCACTAGTGATCTCGTTTATAACGGCTTCTGGGAAGTAATAGCCTTTTGCAGTCATGAAGTCTACAGTCTGCACAGCGCGGACGGCTAGAGAGTGTCCATAGACGCGTTCATCCCCTTTTACTCCGACGGAGTTTACACCTAGGAGGGCGACGATGAGCTGGGAGATTTCTTTATTCAAATTATGTTTCTTTAAAATATCGGCGACAGTCTCATCTGCTTCTCGTACAAGCTCGATGTTTTCTTTGGATACAGGTGTACCCACAACTCGCAGGAATAGTCCGGGGCCTGGAAAAGGATTCCTTTCATACACAGCTGGTGGGAGTTTCAATACACGAGCGAGTTCGCGAACTTCGTATTTAAATAGATTTCTAAAAGGATGTAGGTCTTCCACTTCCCATGAAAGGCCGACGTTGTGGTGTGTCTTGATCATGGCTGATTCTCCTGCTTTACCGCTCTCGATGATGTCTGTGGCGAGCGTTCCCTGTACGATGTAACCCGCTTGATGTTTCGCTATTTGTTCTTCAAATTTTTGTTTGTATACTTCACGGAATTTTGCGCGTTTTTCTTCTCCATCTATCGTCGTGCCAATATTTTTTATAAATTCTTTCGCCGCGTCTATGATTACCAGATTTTTACTAGCGTTTTTACCTAAGGCACTCGTAGTGTTTGCCTTTAATTCTTCTACTTCGCCGGCTCGTAGCCCACCAGTGTCGATGGCGACGCATATAAGTCTCTCATTTAAGACTGGCGCGAGCACTGCTGCGAGTGTCGTTGAGTCTACTCCGCCGGAAACGCCTAAGATTAAATTCTTTTTGTCTTTGCTCATGATGTCCAAGACTTCTTTTTGTATTTCATGAATCAGATTTATCGGATCCCAGTCTTTTACACAACCAGAAAGGTCGAGGAAATTCTGGAGTATCTTTTTACCTTCTTTGGTGTCTACCACTTCTGGGTGAAATTGTATGCCGAGCACTCGATTGTTTTTATCAGTCATGGCAGCCACTCCGCCGGATGTAGCGATAGAGGTAAAACTCTTTGGGAGTTTAGTAACTGTATCTCCATGACTTGCCCAGACTTCTGTCTTTTCTTTGATGCCTTTAAAAAGTGGATGCCCGGTGTCCGGAGTCACTGTGGCTGGTCCGTATTCGCGGTGCGCGAGTGGACGCTCGACAGTGCCGCCGAGCTTGTGTGCGAGAAGCTGCATGCCATAGCACACGCCGAGGACAAAATATTTTTGGCCGGTAGTGTCGAGAGATTTTGGTAGTTCAGGTGTACCTTCACTATGCACGCTCCAGTGGCTGCCGGAGAGGATGACTGATTTTAGAGTATTTTTCTTGAGCCAATCATCAGCCTTTATCGGAGGGAGTATGAGGCTGCGTACTCCGAGCTCGCGCAGAGTCCGCCCGATGACCAGCGTATATTGCGAGCCGTAATCCACGATCAGTATTTGTATACTATTCATAATATGCTAGTATACACGGTATATTATGGCTTTCAAAGCGAGCACAAAAGCAAAGGAAGGTGCAGGGGCAAACTTTCCCGAAGGTCTGACCTATGATGATGTTTTGCTCGTGCCCCAATACTCTAAAGTCTTACCCCGAGATGTGAATATAAGTTCTCACTTAACTAGAAAAATAAAATTAAATGTTCCGGTTATTTCTGCCGCAATGGACACGGTGACAGAGGCAGGGATGGCTATAGCCATGGCGCAAGAGGGTGGCATCGGCATCATCCACAAGAACATGACGATCGAAAAGCAAGCGGCCGAAGTCCGCAAGGTAAAGCGTTCGGAGTCTGGCATGATTCATGACCCTGTCACTTTGCCTCCTACAGCCAGAGTCAAAGAAGCTCTCACCATAGTCCAAGAAAATAAAATTGGCGGGATACCGATCGTGGATAAGGACATGATTCTCCTTGGAATACTGACGAACCGCGATTTAAGGTTCCAAAAAGATTTAGAGCTTCCTGTTGGGGAAATAATGACGAAAGAAAATTTGGTAACAGGCAGTATAGGTACAAACTTAGTCGAAGCGGAAAAAATATTAACGAAACACAAAGTAGAAAAGTTGCCTTTAGTTGATAAGCAGAACAAACTCATCGGTCTCATCACCTACAAAGACATCATGAAAGTGAAATCTCGCCCGAATTCTTGTCGAGACAGCCTTGGTCGTCTAAGAGTCGGCGCAGCGGTGGGTGTAACTTTTGATACCCCCGACAGAGTTAGAGCGCTTACACAAAATGGTGTGGATGTCGTAGCCATCGACACAGCACACGGACATTCTAAAGGTGTAATTGAAATGTTGAAGAAAATAAAAAAAGAATTTCCAAAGCTCGAAGTCATCGTCGGTAATGTAGCTACTGCGGAAGCTGCTCTAGATCTAGTCAAAGCTGGAGCGGATGCAATCAAGGTGGGCATCGGTCCAGGCTCTATCTGTACCACTCGAGTGATCGCTGGAGTTGGATATCCTCAGTTTTCGGCTGTCTATGAAGTAGCGCGGGCTATTAAAGGTTCTGTGCCAGTTATCGCTGATGGAGGCATTCGTCATACTGGAGATATACCAAAAGCTATCGCGGCTGGGGCGAGTTCAATAATGGCGGGTTCTCTTTTCGCCGGGGTAGAAGAATCTCCTGGTGAAACTATAATTTTAGATGCTAGAAAATATAAAACATATCGTGGAATGGGTTCGATCGAAGCCATGCAACAAGGTTCTAAGGATCGGTATTTCCAAGATGCTGAAGATGATATTAAAAAACTTGTTCCAGAAGGTATCGAGGGCAGGGTTTCTTTCAAGGGGAAACTTTCAGAAGTTGTTTATCAAATGGTGGGGGGGCTTCGAGCTGGTATGGGATATTGCGGGGCAAAGGATGTAGATGCTTTGCACCAAAAAGCGAGATTTGTCAGAATCACGCAGTCCGGTATGGCAGAGAGTCATCCGCATGACGTGATCATTACCAAAGAAGCTCCTAATTATAGTCTCGGAAATTAATGAAAGCTAAGAATAAAGTTAAATCAGGCTTCATCGACGTAGTGGTGGGTCTGCAGTGGGGCGATGAGGGTAAAGGTAAAAATATAGATGAGCTTCTCTCTCACGGAGCTTATACTGGAGTCGCACGTTTTCATGGCGGAGCAAATGCCGGTCATACTATTAAATTAGGAGATAAAACTTTTGTGGGGCACATCGTGCCTTCTGGTTGTTTTCATAAGAATATTGAATTGTATATCGGTAATGGTGTTGTAGTCGATGCAGTTTCGTTAATCAAAGAGAAAAACGAAATTAAAAATTTAGGTTTTGATATCACAAAACGTCTTTATGTTTCGAATCGCGCAAAGTTAGTTTCGCACCTTCATCCTTTTTTAGACCAGGCTGATGAATATCGCCGAAATAAATTGGGGACAAAAGTAGGCACCACTTCGAGAGGCATTGGCCCAGCTTATAGTGATGTCCGAGCCAGGAGGGCTCTTCTCGTTGGAGATGTGTTATCACCGGATTTTGCCGAAAAAGAAGTTACCCTTTCTGAATTTCATATGAATCTTTTGAATATGTATCAGGATAAATATGGTTTTGAAATTAATTTGGGAAAAATAAAAGAAGCGAAAGAAAAATGGGACGATGCCATAAAAGAACTCCGAAAGTTACAAATTTGTGACTTATCCTTACTTATACAAAGTAGACTTTCTAAAGGGAAAAATATCCTAGCTGAAGGCGCGCAAGCAATTATGCTCGACATAGACTTTGGTGATTATCCAAACGTCACCAGCAGCAATACCCTGCCAGCCAATGTTTGCCTCGGCCTCGGCGTACCCCATACGATGCTACGAGACGTCTACGGCGTTATTAAGGCATATACAACAAAAGTAGGAGGTGGAAACTTTCCATCCAGAATGAAAGATCAAACTCTAGAAAAAGCCTTTCAGGACGCAGGGCATGAATTTGGAGCTACCACCGGCCGGCCTCGGATGTGCGGCTGGCTTGACCTTTTCGCCCTTCGCCATGCCATCGTTCTCTCTGGCGCAAATAAAATTTTTATCAATAAAGCGGATATTTGCTTGAGCGATAAAATAAAAGTGGTTACTGGATATAAAAGTAAGGGAAAAATTGTAAAAGAATTTCCACTTTATCTAAGCGACGTCGCAGATGTCATAACCGAAGAAATGCCGGGTTGGGGTGATGCTAATTACGGGATCAATAAAAAACAAAAAACTTCTAAAGAACTTTCTTCATATTTAAAATACATAAAAGGTAAACTTTCCGATCTAAACGTCAAAATAATCTCCGTCGGCACCGGCCCAGACCGAGACCATTTCTTCAATTGGGAGAAGTAGATCTAACTTGTAATTTATCTATAATATTGCATAATATTCTCAAACGAGGTCTTATACCTCAAAACAAACCGCAGTTCAGTAACGAAAACCTCTATGAAAACGTTCTTTGTAAACCTTAATGCGTCGATTGACGTAAAAGCCGACAACTTCGTGGCAGGCTACCACAACCGTCCGATCATCCTTTTAGCAATGCTGCTTGTTGGAATAATGACCTTCCTTGGGGCCATTATGAACACGCTGTGTTTCTTTGGGATTATTCCGCCATTGCGGAATGACGAGTGGGCTGTATGGCATTACAGCTTTACCACTCTCTCATTCCTTTGTCTGCCTTTGGTCGCTATGTGGTGGGTTCACATTTGCAGGAATGCTTCTTGGCATCTCTACCATTGCATGGATAAAACACTTGGAGACTTTGTGGACTGAGTCCCATGCTGAATCATTAATCGCCCAAACGATGAGGAATCGTCCGAGGGCGATTTTTCATTTCTGCTTAGCTTCCCTAGATTATCATATATGATATGTTAAGGAATTATTAGTGCGTTAGTTCTTGCCTAACGCAGACTTGCCTATATCTTTTCTATACTGCATCCCTTCAAATGATATTTTTTCGATAGCTTTGTAAGCTTTATCAAGTGCTTCCTTCATAGAGCTTCCAGTCGCTGAGACTCCAAGTACTCGTCCGCCGTTAGTTGTGAGGTCTTGCCTAACAATTTTAGTGCCCGCATGAAAGATAATGACGTCTGGCTGCATACCTGCTTCCATTATTCCAGAAATTACTTTGCCTTTTTCGTAACTCCCTGGATATCCACCTGAAGCAATAGCAATATTACATGCATATAGCTCTTTCCACTTTATTTTTAAGTCAGTAATTTTCCCATCGATACTGGCGTCGACGATATCGAGCAAGTCAGTATCAAGCAGTCGCATATATGTCTGAGTCTCAGGGTCGCCAAAACGCGCATTGAATTCAAAAACCTTTGGGCCTTCGGGGGTTAGCATTATTCCCGGATACAAAATGCCCACAAATGGTCTGCCCTCCCTTGCCATGCCTTCGATTGTTGGTTTGATGATTTCTTTCTCAATCCTTTTCATCATAGCGCTGTCTATGAATGGTAGTGGCGCGATGACTCCCATGCCACCAGTGTTCGGACCGACGTTGCCGTCAAAGATACGCTTGTGGTCTTGAGAACAAGGAAACATCTTAAAAGACTTTCCGTCAGAAATGGCGTGGGCTGAGATCTCTATTCCAGATAAGTATTCTTCGATAACTACTTCATTCCCCGCGTTACCGAAAACTTTTTTTACGAGTACATCTTCGAGAGACCTCAAGGCTTCTTCCTTAGTTTGAGCCACAGTCACCCCTTTGCCGAGCGCGAGTCCGCTTGCTTTGATGACCACAGGTACTGCCCCCTTTTCAACATACTTTTTTGCCTTCTCAAAATCATTAAATACTTCGTATTTTGCAGTGGGGACACCATGCCTCTTCATGAAGTCCTTCGCATACGCTTTGGACCATTCGAGCTCGCTCGCAGCCTTTGTGGGGCCCCAGATGCGCAAACCTTCAGCCCTAAATGCATCGACTATACCTAGCGAGAGAGGATCATCAGGCAAAGCCAGTGTTAGATCTATCTTTTCTCTCTTAGCGAATTCTACTAGTTTTGGGATATCTGTGGCAGAAATGGTAACGTTTGTCCCTAATTCAAGGGTGCCGGCATTACCTGGAGCAAAGTATAAACTTCCGGCTCGTTCAGACTGAGACACTTTCCACCCCACGGCATGTTCTCTACCTCCCCCGCCAATTATTAAAATTTTCTGTTTTTGCATCAGATTATATAAATTAATATGCCAATGCTGTATCGTTATTTACACTTCTGACAGCTTGATTATAATAATATTTAACTCTATCTAAAAAATGTGATAAAGAATTAGGATCCACATTTTCATAGCCAAATTCATATAGTGTATTATTTAATCTTTCCAAATTTCTAATTTCTACATGTTCTATGGGTACTGCCTTGATTAAATTATCCATATCCCCGAAAACGAAATCTATCTCTGTTGGCTCATCTTTAGTTAAAATAAAGAAAGGTACATCATCTTTATAAATTTCAATTCCCTCATGCGCTGCTTTTAAGCCTTCAGTAAAAAATTCTTCCAGAAATCTATCTAAATTAGAAAATTCTTTTATTTTTGGTCTACCAAAGCTTTCTACCGTGACCCTTCTGTGATTTTTGCTTCCAATACATATTTGATTATCTTTAAAACCCGTTGTCATCAATATACTCTCATTATCTTCACCTATTCTAAATGTTAGGAACACCCTTAAACCAGCCTTTTTTGCTCGAGAATAATTTTCAAATGCAAAGCTAGCCCTTTGAGTCGCACTACGCCACTCATTTGCTAAATATTTTTTTATTATAAATCTTTTTTTATGACCACCGATTTCAACCACTGCGTCAAAAATATTTCCGAAATTTCCTCCGTTAATTTTCTTTTCACTAATTATTTCTACTTCAGTTTTCCCCCCAGTATCTTTTCTGAAAGAAAACCCAGTTGGTTCAAATTCGTTACTCATTTTTTTATTATCCTATAATTTTCCCAAAACGTCCACATATAATTTATTTTCTTTTTTCTTAAGCCTTGAGTATAAAGATTCCACATTATCATTTTCTTCTACTTTTTCAAAAACTCTGCCTAAAACTGGCCCGAAATCAAAGTTTAAGGTCAAAAAGTGGATAGAGGAGCCGGCGAAGGTAGATTTTTGGTCTAAAAAGTTCTGGATAGCCTTAGTGGCGAGCATCCCTTTATTCCAAAGTGCCTTTGTGCCGTCTGGATTCTGTATTTCACCATTCGTAGTGTCTGGGATAAGCCCTGGGTGCAAATTCAAGATTTTATTTGGAAAAGCGGTGATGACTTCATTTAGAATTATTTTTTTCCAGCCAGCAAGGCACATGTAGTCGGGATTTATTTTTTGTAAAAGTGGAAGTAAAGTTTCCTTCTTCGAACATATTTCTATTTTCAGATTATGCTTTCTGGCTCGCTCCAACCCTGGAGTATTTTCCTTATCAGAGATCACAGCCGAGATTTCGGCATTAATTTTTCCAGATTCAACTCCGTCAATTATTGCTTGCAGGTTTGTGCCAGTGCCGGCATCAGAAATAAGAATGACAAGTTTCTTTTTAGTCTTTTGGGACATCATAATTTATCTCTTTTTCTCTTTCGTGTATTGGTATCGGATAAACTCCATCAAAGGACGCAAGAGAAAATCTAGATTTTGGCAGTCCGGTAGCCGCTATCATGCCCTCGATAGAGAGATATGAGACGGATGTTGCCCCCAAGAAATCCTTTATTTCTTTCATTGTCTTGTGCGAGGCGATAAGCTCTGATTGATTTGGGGTGTCAATCCCATAAAAGTCTGGGAATTTTATCGGGGCAGAGCTGACCAAGAAGTGCACTTCTTTAGCACCAGCATCGAAAAGCATTTTTACGATTTGTTTACTTGTGGTTCCACGAACTATAGAATCATCCATCACGGCGATTTTTTCCCCTTCAATCACTTTTCGAAGTGGGCTTAGCTTCATCCTCACTTTTTCTGCGCGTAATTCTTGAGTGGGCTCGATGAAGGTGCGGTTGATGTAGCGGTTTTTAGAAATGGCCATTTCAAATGGGATGCCTGACTCTTCTGCATAGCCTATAGCAGCTGAAATAGCTGATTCCGGCACTGGGATGATCATATCAACCTCATTTATACCGTGTCTGTAGTGCTTTTTGGTCTCTCGGGCCAGCATGCGGCCGAGGTTTTTCCTTACTTCATATACTGGTCTGTCTAACATCACACTGTCGTAGCGGGCAAAATAAACAAACTCAAAAATATCAAATTTAGGCTTAGCCTTTGCCACTTTTTTGCTTTTGACCACGATTTTACCCTTGCTTCTTTGGACGATTACCATTTCTCCTGGTTCTATTTCTCTGACAAATTTTGCTCCAAGCGTGTCTAGCGCACATGTCTCAGAACAAATTATTATCTCTTCGCCCTTTTTACCTAGGACCAAGGGACGAATCCCGCAAGGATCACGGAATCCGACCAAGATGTCCAAACCAAGTGCTACACAAGAAAATGCCCCAGTGAAAAGCGGATACGTCCTTGCGATAGCATCCGGGAGAGATTGGCCCTTTTTCATATACACGGCGATGGCCTGCGTCATGAGCTGGGAGTCAGACATGTCTTTCGTCAGTTCGTTGTTCTTTTTTAAGAATTTAACCAATTTTTCGATACTAGGCAGATTGCCATTGTGCCCCAAAGCGAAAAGATTATCAAAAAGAAAGGGCTGAGCATATTCGACGTGGTTGCCGTTTGAAGTGGAGTAGCGGTTGTGTCCGATCGCAGCAAAACCTGGGAGCTTTTTTAAAATTTCTTCGGTGTAAATTTGGCTCACTAATCCTTCATTTTTATGTAAGCGAAGCTTGTTGCCATCAGTTGTGGCAATGCCAGAGTGTTCTTGTCCACGATGTTGAAGAGAAAATAGTCCGAAGTAAGTCTCTCTAGTTATTCTATTTTCCTTTTCCAGCGCTGGAGAATCAATATTTCCAAAAATTCCAAAAACCGCGCACTTTTCGTTAAGATCCATTTTATTATTTAAAATATTTAACTGCGTTTTTAAAAATCTGCAATCCTGCTCCTTCTTTTTTCACCCCGCCATGGAGGGGCAAGCCTTCCTTATTTATCTGCCACAGTGGACTTTGATGTGAAAACATTGCTCTCTCAGGATGTGGCATCATCCCTAAAACCCTCCCATTATATGCTAAAACTCCCGCAATGTCATGGTCCGAGCCGTTTGGGTTATGTTCTAGATTTTGAAACTTGGCTATCTCTCCTTTTGTATAAGTAAAGGCGATCTGCCCGCCTTTTTTCATCTTTCGGTATTCTTTTTCAGAAATGACGTAGCGACCCTCGCCGTGCGCTATCGGTAACGATATTTTCTTGATGCCTGCGAGCCATGGGCTACTCACCCCGCCATGGCGGGGTGAACCCGTAACTTTTAGATCTACCCAACGATCCATATAGCGTCCGTTTTTGTTGTAGGTTAGAGCCCCTGGTAATATTCCCAAGTTGGTAATTATCTGAAAACCATTACAAATGCCGATGACGAGGGTGTCCCGAGATAGAAATTCCTCGAGTTCTTTTGATAAATGATTTTTAAACTTATTCGCGAAAGCTTTTCCACTGCCTGTATCGTCCCCATAGGAAAATCCTCCAGGGAAAGCCAAAATTTGATACTGAGAAAGCATTTGGGGCTTGGCGATTAAGTCGTTTATATGCACGATGTCCGCCAGCCCTCCCGCACTCTCAAAAGCGAACTTCGTTTCTTCTTCGCAATTGAGTCCATATCCGGATAAAATTATAATTTTTGGTTTTTTCATGTGATTTAATTCCCTCACCCCTTGCTTTCCCCTCTCCATTTAAGTAAATGGAGAGGGGCTGGGGAGAGGTCAATACACCTCTTGCTGGTAACATTTCTCGCAGTAAATTTGGTATATTTTCTGATCCTCGGGTCTATAAGATGTTTGTATCAGATTACCACATTTAGCACAATTTCCACTCCATAAGTCACGCGGGTTTCTTTTACTCATTCTGGCTTCATGTCGGCAGTTAAAGCACTTAGCTGGCAGGGCTAATCTATTCTTTTTATAAAAATTCACCTCTCTATTTATTAATCTGTAATTTTTCTCGCAATTTTTACAAGTTAGAATTTCATTAACTAATGCATCGCTGTATTCTTCAGGATTTTTAGGTAAATTTTCGTATTCTATTGTCCCCTGTCCAGTTGTGCTTGGTATATTATCTTTCCATTTAAAACCTTGCCTCGTAGCTTCCTCTTTTGTAATTGGCATGTACTCATTTACTATCGCTTCATTATAAGCAAATGGGCTAATAAATGCTGGAAAGAATTTACCCCAGTCTCCACTTTCTTTCATCTGCGCGATTATTTTTTCTTTTAGCGTAAAGTATTCTTCCTTTGAATATTGTTTATTTAAAATACAGTAAGATTTCTTGCGTAGACCATAACATCCAAAAACTTCATTACAGTTGTGACAATTATTTGAGTAATAAATATTATGGCAATCTACTATCATCTCAGAGGCTATGGCTATGTTGCTGTTGCTTATAGTCATAGCCTGATAACATTCAGATAGATCGCTGGTGAAAGAAATATCATACGAATCTATGGCTTCTCTAACTGTAAAGCAATGCCTAGAGTTTTCACCGCTTTTTATATCAAAGGAATCATGTACATTGTGTGCATTATATATATGGTTACCAGAAACATCATTATTGTGAGAGCCAAAGAAAGAGCGCTGAGGAGTTATTTTACGTAAACTCTCCATCTCTTTTAAAATATATTCGATAGAAGACTTTTCATTTAGGGGGTGTTCTAATAAGAATTTTTTGTATTCTTCTTTTGTAACTTGTTTATTGAAAATATGATAGGACTTGTTTACTTGCCCCACGCATCCGATGCAATTCAAACAGTTTCGACAATCAAAAAGTCCAATGGAGTCTACACAAGCTTCACATTCTTGTGAATAGAAAAGTTTCGCTGAGCCTAGGCAATCAACACAGTCGTAACAAGATTCTGATTTAAATAAATATAAATTATCAATAGAATCTCGGCAATTCCAAACTATGTGTCCATAATCGCAGTCTTCGTTCTCAAGAGCACCAAAAAGTAAATAGCAATTTTTACAGTCAATTATTTGATTAGTGTAATCGCAATTAACACTTCTAACGGCATTACGAGCCGGATGTGGTACAGCGTTAAAAAGAAGAGCGAGTTGCTTAAAAAATGACTTACTTAGATCAACATCTACAGCATAATCCATGGGTTCCCAGCTATCCCCCCACCAGATCTCATTATCATAAACTGGGAATTTTGTATCTTCGTTGTACATCGAGATGATCATTTTACCGGATTTACTGCAGGGTCTTTTGTATAAAGTCTTAAAATTCCTAAAGGATGCACGAAGTTGCTGACGACATTGTGGGCACTGTTCCGGGGCAGGTATTCCCATCTTTTCATAAAAGCCAAAATCATCCGGCTCGATGACGAAATCTTCGTTGCACTTTTTACATATTCGATTTTCGCTCTTGTGTTCCATTTCTATTTTACTTTATTTAAATAAATTACTTTACTAAACTAAAGTAGCTAGTATATCTCCTGTTGATAACATTTCTCACAGTATACTATTTCTGGACGATCTGGCGAATAGCTTGTTTCGAATTCATTCATACAGTCTTGATTCATGCATTTTTGATGCCAAAGCTTTCTTTCACCAGCAAGTTTTATTCTCTTTTCATGTCTACAATTTGGACATTTTCGTGGTATAGGCAAGCCCATCTTTCGGTAAAGATTGAGCTCGTAAGGCACTATTTTGTAATTTTTTCCACATTCACAAACCAAAACCTCTTTCATTATTTCGTCTTTTACATCATCTATGTTGTCTGGCAAAAGATCCATATCTACGGTTTCCTGCTTGTATGTGTTTGTATTTTTTTCCCACCAAGGTAGAGAAAGTTTTTCACAATCCTCCTTTGTTAATGGAAAATATTCTTGAGCTACTGTCTCATTATATCCAAAATTACTTATACCGATCGGGAAAAATTCTCCCCATTCGCCAGTTTTTTTCATATGTTCTATTATTTTATTTTTAAGGATGAGATATTCTTCTTTGGAATATTGTTTGTTTAAAATACAATATTTCTTTTTTGACATGCCTATACAACCGAATAAATCAGAAGAATTGTTGCATTTATCGCAATACCAAATGTCATTCGAGTAATGTGAGGCATTGCAGAAGCCGGAGCTGCCTAAATTCAAAGTGCTTATTAGTTCGATATTAAAAGATGGTTTATATAAGGAAAAATCTAGGTCATAACATTCTTTCGCGTCCAATACATCGCATAGATATTTTCCATTTTCAGCATTACTGACATCGAAACTCTCTTTTACATTCTTACAATTAAAAAGATCATCTCCTGTGCAGTTCGTACTATTTATTAGATTAGCGAACTTCGTAATCGCTTTTTTGGAATACTTCCCGAATTCTTTTTTCAGATTTTCTAAAGCAGAAAAAGATTTTTTATTAAAGCCCGAAACAATTTTATTGTATTCTTCCCTGCTGTATGGTTTATTAAAAATATGGTATGACTTATTTCTCAAGTTCCAGCACCCAAAACAATCGGTACAACTCCTACAATCATACATAAAATGACAATTGCTGCAGTCCGTGCACTTATTTAGAAAAGATGAGCCGTAGATTTTATGGCAATTCACGCATTCGTAATTTAATTCAGAATTGTAAACAAAAGAGCAATCTATGCAGTCCTTGGAGTATTTAATAAATTTACAAAAGTAGCAATATTCGTTTTTCTCTCCAGCTATATCAAAGTAACAATAATTATCATCTCCGCAATAGCTTACATAATCGCTATTTTTACAATTTACGATGTCCAGTGAAAGTGTCGGGACTTTTTTATAAAGATCTTTAAATTGTTCAAAAAATGGCTTGGAAAAATTAAAATCTTTCCCATACGAAAGCGGGTTAGACTTATCGCTCCACCAGCAGGATGGACACCAGACGGCTTGCTCCTTATCTCCATGATAATATGAAATTATTTTTTGATTACATGAATTACAATTACGCCAGTAAAAAACCCTTTCGTTTCTGATGGCGAGTCTGCGCTGATGCCGGCATTCTGGGCAAAATGTCGGTGGTGGGACTTTTATTTTTTCATAAAATCCAAAATCATCCGGTTCGATCACGAATTCCTTTTTACAATTCTGGCAAATTTTATTTTCCGCTTTCATTATTGTGAATTAGAAAATTTATGATAAATGGTATTTAATTTTTTAACATTTGTTTCAACTATTTTGTTTTTGCCATTCACTATAGTTATTTTCCCACCCTTCTCTACTTTGCCGAGTTTTGTGTAGGAGATTCCTACAAGCACTTTTTCAAATTCTTTTGTGTTTTTAGGAGAAACAGAAACAAGAATCCTTCCTTGGCTTTCAGAGAAAAGTTTAGCATCTATTGTTGATGCGCTTCCAGCCAGATCTTTGAGGTTCACCCCACACCCCACATTTCCTCCGACACAGGCTTTAGCGAGTGCTATGCCCAAGCCTCCAGATGTCACAGAAAGAGAAGAGGCCACTAATTCTTTTTCGATACATTTTTCTAAAGCAAGATAAACTTTTAGATTTTTCTCTAAATTAACTTTCGGAACATTATTCCCAACTCCACCCAACATTTTAAAATATTCACCACCTCCAAGCTCGTCTTTCGTTTCTCCAAGTAGATAAATTACATCACCACCGTTTTTGAATTCAGGCGAAACGGTCTTGTACAAGTCAGGCATCACGCTGATAGCCGAGATGAGTAGCGTCGGCGGTATAGATATAGCCACCGGATTACCTTTTTCATCATAACCTTTAAAGTCGTTGAACATGCTGTCCTTGCCGGAAATAAAGGGCGTGCCGTAGCCCACAGCATAGTCGTAGCAGGCTTTGACGGATTCTACGAGCTGGTAAAGCCTTTTTGGATCATTTGATGAGCACCAGCAGAAGTTGTCGAGTATGGCTAGGTGCTTGAGTGCACCACCGGCTGCCACGATGTTTCTGACAGCAGTATCGAGCGCGCAGGCTGCCATGTGATAAGTGCTGATGTCTCCATATGAAGGATAGGTGCTGGATGAAAGGACGACTGCTTTATTTGAGCTCAAAACAGGGCGGAAAACTTGAGCATCAGTGTTGATGCGTCCAGCACCTGAAAGTGGTTTCAAGACGGATGATGCCTGCACTTCATGGTCGTATTGTTGTGAAATAAAAGAAAATCCACCAATGTTTTTTTCTCCAAGTAAATTTTCTAAAACTTTTGTTCGAGACATACCCTTTGGCATTTCTGGCTCAGGATTTTTTTGCTCTACTTTGGTCGTAGTCAGATGGTGTTTCGGCAGTCCATTGTGCAGAAATTCCATTTCCATGTCCATGATTTTTTTACCATGCCATTCAATTATTACTTTTCCAGAATCTGTAAATTCACCTATTACTGTTGATTCTACTCCCCTACTTTCCATTAATTTTTGGAACGCAGGCCATTTGTCTTTTGGGACAGATAGAGTCATGCGTTCTTGTGATTCGGATATCCAAATCTCCCATGGTGTAAGTCCTGGGTATTTCAAAGGTACTTTTTCTAGGAAAACTTTTACTCCGCCACACTCCCTTGCCATCTCTGCCACCGAAGAGGAAAGTCCTCCTGCCCCATTATCTGTGATGCTATTATATAGACCCATATCACGAGCTTCCTTTACTATTGCATCGCTTAATTTTTTTTGAGTTATCGGGTCACCGATTTGCACAGCAGTAGCTGGTGAAGTTGAATCTATTTTAACTGACGAAAAGGTGGCTCCATGAATACCATCTAGCCCCACTTTCCCACCAACCATTACCACATAGTCACCATTTTTCGCGCCTTTTTCGTGTGAAAATTTATTTTGTACTTTTTTTGGAATCAAGCCCACAGTACCAGCAAAGACTAAGGGCTTACCTCTAAATCTGTCGTCGTATTTTATAAATCCAGATAAGGTTGGAATTCCAGAACAATTTCCTCCGACATTGATACCTTTTATTACGCCATCCATAATCCTCTTCCCGGATAGCATCGGCTGGGTAAGGTTTTTATCTCGGAAAAATTTTCTTTCGTCTTCTGGATATCCAAAACAAAATCCATATGTATTAACTACGGGTTTAGCGCCTAAGCCAAATCCTATAGCATCACGATTAACTCCTCCTATGCCAGTAACTGCTCCGCCAAATGGATCGAGCGCCGAAGGGCTGTTGTGTGTCTCCACCTTGTGCGTCACTAGATAATTTTCATCAAAAACTATGCCGCCAGCATTATCAGAAAATACAGAAACACAAAAATCATCTTTTCCTTTTTGTTTGCGTATTAAATTTGTAGCACCCTTGATGTATGTTTTATATAGGCCATCTTTAACCTGTAGCCCTTCTGCATCTATCGAGTTAGCAAAAATAGTATGCTTGCAGTGTTCAGACCACGTCTGCGCCAGAGACTCTAGTTCTATATCTGTCGGGTCCCTTTTTAATGTTTCAAAATATGCTTTGATAGCTTTCATGGAAGCTAGATCAAGCGCGAGTGGGCCACGGCGTGTGCCTGATTCATCCATTATTCCTTCTCCACCTATTTTTATAAGCTCGTCGTCGGGTGCTGATAGAGGAACGGTAACCACGGGGGTTCTTTTATTTAAAATTACCTCCGGAACTTTATTTAGAAAATTTATTTTCCTGTTTTTAACTTCTACGATCGTCGCTTTCTCTATCAGCGGATTATACATAGCGTTCGCAATTTCTTTCACCTCTTCCGCTTTGCCAGAAACAAGGAAAATCTTTGAGGTATAAAAGTTAAGAGGTTTGTCTGCTTTTAGTTTAAATAAATCCGTCGCTATTTCTTTGACCGTATGAGCCACATTGTCAGTCACTCCAGGTAGCAAGCTTATTTCAATGGCAAAATTAAATTTCTCTATTTTCGGAGATTCATCTATAAAAGACTCCTCTAAAATAGGGTTCGTGAGTGCTCGAGCCAGTGTTTCAAGTTCTTTTTTTGAAAATTCAGAATCGATCAGATAGGAGTCAATCTGTTTTGCCCCGTTTTTTAGCCCGCCTGCAACGTTGTGCGTAGCACTTCGGGCAGGCATCACATATATGCGCGAAATCATGTTATAGCTATCTTATATGATTTTCATTTCTTTGCCAACTTCACCAAGTATTTTCAGGGCTTTATCAATATGTGTCTTAGTATGAGCGGCGGAAATTTGAAAACGCAGTCGGGCGGTATTTTCTGGCACAACTGGGAACCAAAGGCCTACCACATAGAGTCCCTTTTCTAGAAGTTTTTTACTCATTTCTTGAGTCTTGCCCGCTTCACCTAGCATCACTGGTACTATAGGATGCTCGCCTTCTAAAACATTGAAACCGAGTTTTTTCGCGCCATTCCTGAAATATTCGGAGTTTTCTCTTACTGTGGTGAGGAGCTCTGGATGTTCTTTAAGCAAATCAAGCGCTTTGATCGAAGCGATGACGACAGATGGAGGCACAGAGTTAGAGAAAAGATAGGTTCGAGATTTTTGTCGAAGAAGCTCGATGATTTGTTTTTTACCTGCGACGTATCCACCCACGGCTCCGCCGAGAGCTTTACCGAAAGTTCCAGAGAGGACGTCTATCTTTCCATGCAGGCCGAAGTGTTCTGGCGTGCCCGCACCAGTCTTACCGAGGACACCTATCGAATGAGCGTCGTCCACAAAGAGTAATGCCTCGTATTTTTTTGCTAATTTTAAAATTTTTGGCAGATCCGCCAGATATCCTTCCATCGAAAAGACCCCATCAGTCACGATCATTTTGAAACGATAACCCTTGTCCTTGTCTTCCTCAAGCATTTTTTCAAGCATTGCGAGGTCACCATGAGTATAGATTCTTTTCACTAAATTTTCTTTTTTACAGAGCTTGAAAGCGTCGATAATGCTCGCGTGGTTGAGCTCATCGCTATATATGGCGTCGATGTGTTCGGTGCTACCCAAGGCTTCATTCACAATGGTTGCGAAAAATCCTAGATTTGACATGAAGTTTGTAGAATAAAGTATGCTATCTTCTACTCCCAAGAATTCGGCTAATTTTTTTTCTAGAATTTTATGTATTGTCTCTGTGCCAGAAATGAATCGAACAGAAGAAAGCCCAAAGCCGTATTCTTTTATTGCTTTTTCAGCTGATTTAGTAATTTCAGGATGATTTGCTAATCCCAGATAGTTATTTGAAGCAAACATCAGCACTTTTTTCCCAGCAATAGAAACTTCCGGTCCTTGCGCACCCATGAGTTCTCTTTCAACTTTAAATTTACCTGCTTGCTTCAAGTTCTCGAGTTCTTTTTCTACATCTTGTATGAGTTTTTGGGAATACATATTTATTTATTGAAATCTATTCTAAATTCTTTGCCGTGATCTTTAAATCCAAGCTTTTCATACCACACATGAGCTTCAAAATTTTTATAACGACTAGTACAAATTAATTTGTAGCAATTTTTTTCTTTGGCCTCAGCTATCGCCGCTTCGACTAATTTTGTGCCTGTGCCCTTTCCACGATTCCCTTCTTTTACAAAAACGTTCTCCAGAAAACCGAAAGGCTCTTCATGCAAGTCGTTATACATAATGTACAAATAAGCCGAACCTAGCATGGCGCCATTTTCTTCGGCTTTAATTTTTATAGCATAGCTTTTATTTTCCTTGCTTAATTTGATGTCCATGTTATCCGTTGATCTTAAATATAATCTTTGGATTTTCGTTCATTGCTTTTTCGAAGCTCTCTGGTGTGAAATCTTTAAATTCCAATATCGTGCCCTTACCTTTTTTGAGAATGACATTCCAGATTGCGTCGGCTATGCCGTTGGTTTTATCATTTAAGATACGTTGAGCTGTCTGCCATGTTTTAAATATCTCGCGTCCGATGATGTTGTGAATGGTGAGTCCACGAGTGACAAGGCGAGAGAATTTCGGAATAGTTAAATCTCCGTCTTTGATACCGAAGAAGATGACATGTCCGCCTCTTCTGGTACTATCTATCGAATTATTTACCGAAGAAAAGGCTCCAGCCATCTCCATAGATACGTCTACACCTTTGCCATAAGTGAGTTTCATGATTTGATCAACGACAGATTGATCTGCTTCCCAACCATGCTCTTTTTTGGTTTTCGGGATCAAAATAGTCTCGTGGGCTCCAAGCTCTTTTGCCATCTTTAGATTTTCTGGCAGGACGTCTACGGCGATTATTTTCGCCGCTCCGAAATTCCGCGCGAGCAAAATAGAGAAGAGTCCAATCGGTCCGCAGCCGAATATTGCCACTCGCTGTCCTCGGAAGTCAGTCACGGTGGTGGCATGGACGGCATTGCCAAAAGGATCATAGATAGCAGCCAGCTCTGGGCGCAGACGTGTCTCATCTACTGCCCACAGATTTTTAGCTGGGATCTTCACATATTCGGCGAAAATGCCATCAATTGAAATACCGAGGATAGATTCATTTAAGCACACATGTGCTTCACCCACTCTACATTGGTAGCACTTGCCGCACGTCACATGAGAGTCTCCGGAAACCAGACTGCCCACTTCTATCTTTGCTTTGTTGTTTGGGTCGGGGTCGTAATACAAACTTTTCACCATTGAGCCGGCTTCCACAATTTCACCGACGAACTCATGTCCAGTGATGCGCATATCTTTCTTTTCTTTCGCAAGCGAACCATGCACAAGGTCTTTGAAAGCAGCTCTGTGCCAAAGTCCTCTGTCTGATCCGCACACTCCCGCATAGCGTATTTTCAAAATTACTGAAGTTGCATCCGCAGGATTTTTCTTTTCATCCAAGACCGGCATCGGAACGTCCCGCATCACAAAACCGCGAGTGCCCTCCCAGCCATCCCTTTTCAAATCTATTGTTAAAGCTTTTACAAGTTTTTTCGTAGCCATATCTTATTATTATATCTTACTCTACTGTCACACTTTTTGCCAAATTTCTGGGTTTGTCTACGTCGTTGCCTCGCTCTACTGATATATAGTAGGCCAAAAGCTGCATCGGTATGAAAGCGAGGATTGGGGTAAGCATTTCTAAAGTTTTCGGGATATAAATCACATCATCAGCGATTTCTTTCATCTCAGGGTTACCGCTCGAGACTAGGGCGATGACTTTACCTCCGCGCGCCTTGATCTCCTCGATATGAGTTTTATTTTTTTCATACATGCTGTCCGCTGGAGCGATGACAAGCGTTGGGAAATTTTTATCAATTAGAGAAATGGGACCATGTTTTAATTCGGCGGCGTTGCATCCTTCCGCATGGATATAAGAACACTCTTTCAGCTTGAGCGCGCCTTCCATGGCAGCGCCTGCGCAGTACTTACGTCCGAGAAAAAAGAAATTAGGTGATTTTTTGTATTTTTCTGCGATTTTTTGTATAGATTTAGCGTTTTTAAGCACTTCTTCGACTAATTCCGGAAGTTTCTGGATCTCTTTTAGTATTTCTTCTCCACTTTTCTTGGAAAGTCCGCGCATCCTGCCTAGATAGACAGCAAGCATGACAAGCAGGACTGCTTGCGAAGTGGATGCTTTGGTCGAAGCCACGGCTGTTTCTGGACCAACGTGATTGTAAATCCCAGCATCGACGATTCGAGCGATGCTGGAACCGATGACATTCACGATGCCCAAAGTTAGCATTTTATCTTGCTTTGCTTTTTTGATCGCGTTTAACGTGTCCGCCGTTTCTCCTGACTGGGAAATAGCAATCAGCCCAGTGTGCTGTGCGTCCGCGCTTTTTCTGTAAGTAAATTCTGAGCCATATTCGACTTTAGTTGGTATTCCAGATAATTCTTCAAAGGCGTATTCACCGATCAGTCCAGTAAAACGGGCCGTACCCATGCCTGTGATCACTAGATGTTTCAGATTTTGTAATTCCTTAGAAAATTTCTCCAGTCCGCCGAATTTTACATTACCTTTTTCTAAAATAATTCTGCCACGGATGGTGTTGCGTAAAGATTCTGGCTGCTCAAATATTTCTTTCAGCATAAAATGTGGAAAGCCACCTTTTTCTAGCTCCTCCATCTTTGTTTTCAATGTCTGGATATAAGGGCTTTTGGTTTTCTTACTCAATATTGTTTTTATTTTTAAAGTAAGTTTGTCTTTTTTTGTTTCGATAGTAGCCATTTCGCCGTCTTCTAGATAAACCACTTTTTTGGTATGTTCTACGATCGGGGTAGCGTCAGAGGCGATAAAAAACTCATTTTTCCCCACCCCAATGACCGCAGGACTGCCCACCTTAGCCACTACCATCGTTCCAGGCTCGTCTTTTGATAACACCAAAATGGCATAAGCTCCTGTCACTTCTGCTAGCGCCAAACGCACGGCTTCCTCCACAGAGACTTTCGTATTTTTCTTTATATCTTCGATTAAATTTGCCAAAACTTCTGTGTCAGTATCACTTTTAAATTTATATCCCTTGTTGATTAATATTTTTTTTATCGCTAGATAATTTTCGATGATGCCGTTGTGCACGATGACAATGTCTCCGCTGTTTGATACATGCGGATGCGCGTTTCTATCTGACGGGACGCCATGCGTCGCCCAGCGAGTATGAGCGATGCCCACCCCACCTGAGAGTTTATTATTTTTTACAAATTTTGAAAGCTCCGCGACTCTGCCCTTCTTTTTATAGACAGAAAAAGCTCCACTTTCCATAAGAGCAATACCCGCAGAGTCATAACCGCGATACTCTAGCCTTTCTAATCCTTTAATTAAAATTGGCCAAGCCTCTCTTTTTCCGATGTATCCGACGATGCCACACATGGAGAGAAATATAGCAAAATTTGGTAATTTAGGCTAATATTTACGGATGCAAGACAAGGTCAAAAATATTGTTACCGTGGGGGGCGGGACAGGCAGTTATACTGTTTTATCTGGGTTGAAGAATCTTCCGGATGTTTCTCTGACTGCGCTTGTCACTATGGCTGATGATGGCGGTTCGACTGGGGTACTACGCGATGAGCTCGGAGTCTTGCCAGCTGGCGATGTGAGACAATGCTTAGTCGCTCTTTCGGAGCACAGCGAAGTTGTCCGTGCGCTCATGAATTACAGGTTTGAAAATGGGGGTTTGGCGGGACACAACTTTGGAAATATTTTTTTAGCAGCACTCGAAAAAGTCACTGGCGACTTCTCTAAAGGTGTGGAGACAGCTTCAGAAATTTTGAAAGTAAAAGGTACAGTTGTTCCTGTCACAAAAAATAAAGCGCAACTATCTATCTCGCTTTCTAATGGCAAATTATTTGAGGGCGAAAACAACATTCAAAATGCAAACTTACAAGAAGACAGTATTAAGAATATTTCTTACAAAAATAAGGTTTTATTAAATGAACATGCTAAAAACGCCCTACTAAAAGCGGATTACATCGTTTTAGGTCCTGGCAATTATTATTGCTCCGTGGTTCCCAATCTTTTAGTGGATGGTTTTAAAGAAACTGTCGCAGAAAGTAAGGCTAAAATAATTTTTCCAGTCAATCTTACGAATAAGCAAGAGCATACGGGAAAATGGAAAGTAAGTGATTACGTTCAGGACATCGAAAAATACTTGGGTAAAAAAGTAGACTTTATTTTAGTAAACAATGAAGCTCCCTCGAAACAGCAAGTCGAGCGATATAAACTAGAAGAAGGAGCGGGTGTGCTCGTGGAAGATGATCTTCAAGACAAACGAGTCGTTCGGGCTTCCCTTCTTTCCCCTATCGTTTTTGATAAATCCAAAGAAGATGTCATTCCAAGCACTAAAGGCTTCATCCGCCATGATTCGGAAAAATTAGCGGAGTGTATAGAAAAGATAATGAAGAAATAAATATATGAAATTTATTTTTGATTTTGATGATGTGTTGTTTAATACAAAAAAGTTTAAAGAGAAAATATATTTGTCTGTAGAAAAAGTCGGTATTTCACGCGATGTTGAAGAAACATATTACAAAGAGTTCAGAAAATACGCCTTTTCTCTAAAAATTTTCCTGACAAATCTTTTTGCTAGAGAGAAGAAAAGGAGTGTGTCAGTGGATGCTATCTATGAAGAGATAATGTCTGATTGCGAAAGGCTTTTGAATAAAGACTTGCTTGAAATTGTGCAAAAGTTGAGTGCCAGTGACTGCTTTATTTTAACTAGCGGGGATGAAGAATTCCAAAAGGATAAAATTAGAAGGTCTGGCATCGAGAAACTTTTTTCTGAAATTACCGTCGTGCCGGACAGTAAAAGAGAAGCCATGAATAAAATATGCGCTCAATATAAAGACGAAAAAGTAATCTTTATCGACGATAAACAAAAATTTTTGGATGATCTGGATTTAGCTAAATGTCCAAATCTAAAGACGATTCTTTGTGATGAACAGGGTTTAGAAAAATTGAAGGCAGAAATTATAAAATAGGATATATTTACTTCAACTTCACTGACTCTGATGTTAGTATGATTTTACCCTCAGGTGTTTTCCAGTCTGTAAATCTCCACCAGTTGGGAGTAAATTTAAAAAAGACGAATTTCGGGTCTATCGACTTTTCTTTTTTCTCCGGAAACTTCCCAAGGTACACCAAGTTAAAAATTTCTTTTTCCTCCGGCTTTATGAGCTCGACTACCCCGTCCATTTGTAGAGTTTTCATATTACTTTCATCGCAACCTATGACAAAAGAAGCCCTAGAAACTTCCCTGCCATATAAAGCTTCGGCTTTTCGGTAATCTCTATATGTCTCAAAATAAAAAACTAAAGGACTCTCGGTATGAGCAAAATGTACCGTAGCGGCATGCGGAGAACCATCGAGCATCTCTACTGCTAGCACACCCACTCTTTGTTTTTTTATATATTCTAAAGTTTCCTGTTGCATAATTAGATTTTTTTAAATTCTATAACAACTAAGCCAAGCTCGGTTGCATATTTTTTGTCAAATAGTCGTTGGCAATCCAGAACAGCTTGGTCTTTAGAAATTCCGGGCGCTATTTTACTTAGATCTTCTTTTTCTAGCATGGATTCAAAGGTTTTATATTTTCTTGATCCAACCACTCTAGCCCTCAAACTTTTTTTATTAGCAGCTTTAAACTCTAAGATTTGGCCAGGTTTTATACGTAGAAAACTATCATATGCCAGTCTCAGCTCGCATGTTTTCTGTCCAGATTCTATTTGTGAAAAGATTTCATCTTTCACAAACATATTACGTGCTTTATTTTGTTCTGACAAGTTTGGTTTTATTCCTTCTGTTCGCATAATTATTTATTAGAGAAGAAAAGTATAAGTACAAACGCTATTACAAAACAGGTAAAGAAACCCACTGTTTGAGTAAATAGTTTCAGGGCTTCTTTCTGGCGCTTCTCTATTAAGAGCTGTACAGGCTCATAGAAAAACAAGAAAGCCATCACGGCTACTGACAAGACTAAAAGACCTAACATTACTATCGGAATAATTATATGATTTTCAGGTAAAAATGAGCTAAAAGTATTTATAGATAAAACGATAAACACTATATATACGGCGGCGACTAATGCTAATAAAAATGGTTTTTTCATGGTTTTATTATGGCAAATAACTTACCGATGAATACATCCCGCCCAGCAGCACGGTCGGCGCATGCCGCCTTTTAGCTTGGAGATCGCTTTCTCGATTCTAATACTTCTCGTCTCCGCTTTTTTACCAGACGTAACCCAGCATATCCATTCATTCCGCGCGAGCGGAGTGACATGCTCCCATGTAGCTAGCGCTCCCGAATTTGAGGCGATAGCCTTTCGTAAATCCGAGGGCATTTTGTGCATTGTACCAATAGCGATTTTTGTTTTAGTCATTTAGAATACTACTCTCTCGGATCTTTGTTGATAATTTGGCATTCAGGAAACTTTTCTTTCAGGATTTGCCGGACTTCTTTAAAAGGAATTTCTCCATAGGCGGTACTTTTACCCCAAACATAGATTATACCCTGTTCCATTTTAAGTTTTCCTCCTCCCCTGACATTTAGTATGGAAATTCCAGAACCTCGCATCTTTTCTACTATGTCTTTATGATATTCCATATTAGGATCACCCCATACAAATATACCATCTTCGCTTTCCACGACCACGAATTTCTGAATTTTATTTGGTTGGATTTGTATGTTCATAGCTTCTTGATTGTATCAAATTTATGGTTTTTTGCTTGAATTTGTGTTATAAATTAAAGTGTTTTTTAAACATTGGGGTATCGTCTAATGGTAGGACAGAGGCCTTTGAAGCCTTTAATCGTGGTTCGAATCCATGTACCCCAGCAAATAGATTTATTCTCCCCCTAAAATCTTCACAAGTGCTAATTCGAGCGGAAGCTCGGCGATGAAGGCATTGTCTATGTTTTGATATGCCTCAAGCAATATAGCAAGAGCCGGAGAACGGAGCATGCCTTCTTTGTCTGCTTTTACTAGGCCTCCCAGGAATTCAATATCAGCTTCCGATAAATCCCCCACCATCTCATCTTTGAGTTTCGGCGCATAGCGCAAGATTATCGCTATGCGGAATTTGGTGACGATGAGTTTCAAGTACAATTTCATATCTAAATTCTCTTCTGCGGCAGTTTGTACAGCTTTGATGCCTTTTTCGATATTTTTTTCAGCGATAGCGGAAATAAAATCATTTACTAAAATTGTTTTCGGCGCACCAGTGATGGCTTCCACGTCTTCCCTTTTTACTTTCTTGCCCTTAGTAAAGTTTAGAATCTTTTGCAGTTCCCCTAGTCCATCACGGAATGATCCGTCAGCTAAAATTGCGAGAAGCTCCGCACTACCAGCATCGAGCTCGAAGCCCTCCTTTTTCGCTACATCTATCATCATTTTCCTGCATACTGCATCCGAAGCTTTTTTGAAAGTGAAAACTTGGCAACGGGAAATAATCGTCTCTGGGACTTTATGCAATTCTGTCGTCGCTAAAATAAAAATGACATGCTTTGGAGGCTCTTCGAGGGTCTTGAGTAATGCACCCCACGCATCCTTCGAGAGCATGTGCACTTCATCTATGATGTAAACTTTGTATTTAGAATCAAAAGGCAGCACTCGTACACCATCACGAAGTTCCTTTATGTCCTCGATGCCTCTGTTTGAAGCGGCATCTATCTCATACATATCATTTGCCGAGACTCCTATGCTAGTGGCAAATATTCGAGCGACGGAAGTCTTGCCAGTACCACGCGAACCGACAAAAAGGTACGCATGAGAAACTTTCTCAGTATCTACTGATTTCTTTAAAACATCTACAATATGATCCTGCCCGAGGACTTCCTTGAAGCTTTTGGGTCTATATTTTCGATACAGTGCCGTGTGTTCCATAAATTCAGGTTATTGTATCAAATTTTACTCAAAAATTCATTAACCAATGTTTCCACTTGTGATGCATTTTCTGTTTCCATCAACTTCATGCGGAGTTCTTTGGTACCATCGAAGCCATTACAGTACGCCTTATAGTGCTTTTTCATGATGGCGAAGTTTTTATGTTTACCGAGCTTTTCTTCAAAAAGTTTCGTGTGTTCTACCATCACTCGTAGTTTTTCTGAAATTGAGGGCACGAAGATACTTCCAATTTTTCGGCCCTGCGCCCTTCCCCCGAGTACGGGGGTGGGACCCTCGGGCAGCTCAAAATTGGAAGTATCTTCTTTGCTGAATAGCCATGGATTCCCAAATATCGCTCTTCCGAGCATCACACCGTCACAACCAGTCTCTTTTATTTTTTGCTTTGCATCTTCTAAATTCAAAGCATCACCATTTCCCAGTATCAAAGTATCTTTTCTTAGTTCATCACGAATCTCTACTACCCTTTTCATCAAATCCCAATGCGCAGGCACGTCAGACATTTCTTTACGTGTACGTAGGTGTATTATAAGGGCAGCGATATTTTCTTTTAGAAGCTCCGGTATCCAAGTCTCAATTTCATTTTTATTGTAGCCAATACGAGTCTTCACAGAGACAGGTAGTCCGCCCCCACCTTCGATCGCAGCACGGATACATTCCCGAGCGAGCGCTGGATTTTTCATCATGGCGGCCCCGGAACATTGCTTTTCGATGGATTTATCCGGACAGCCCATATTTATGTCTATGCCGTCAAAGCCCAGCTCTTTGCAAAGCTCCGAAGCCTTTTTAATGTTTTCCGGCTTGGAGCCAAATATTTGTGCCACGATCGGATGTTCGTTTTCTCCATAGATAAAATCAATCAAGAGTTTTTCTCTAGCAACGGGATGCGCAAGACCATCCGCAGAGACAAACTCGGTCCAAAAGACATCTGGCTTACCGTACTTAGCGATAATTTGCCTAAAAACACAGTCTGTGACATCTGCCATCGGCGCTAAGGCGAAAATAGGTTTCTTAAGTTTTGTCCAAAAATTCTGCATATTTTAGTGACAGAAAGTATCTTTTATAAAGCAATCTATCTAGCAAAGCTTTGCTAGCGAACTTCTCGTCGCTCAAGAAAATAATAAATGGCAAAAGTCTACAATGCCATTTTTATTTTCTAAGCTCCTGCGAAAGGCTTTCTAAAAGAAACTTTCTGTCACTTATCTGAACTTGTAATATACCTTATTACCAAAGCGCAAATCAATGTATTCCAAAGAAGAATATTTGTTTTTAAAGTTTGATAAAAGTGGCTCAGTGCTCAGAGCTGCTTGCAAGTTTTCTGCTACAGTCTCTAGGCTAGCATCCAATTTGAAAATTATCTCTGGACCTGTCGATGCCTTATTAGAAAGAATAATTCTTACATCTCCATCTTCTTCAATATATAAAGTTATTGATTTTAATCCCATGCTTTCTAGAATATTTTTAAAGGAAACCAATTTAGAAAAGTTTTGCGGAGCGAAATAAATCCCGAGTGGGGCTTTGTCGCCAGAATTAATCGAGCCATAAAATTTGAAATAAACTTCTCCGGAAAAATAGGGAGCTTCATCGAAAAGATAGCCAGAATCATCTAAGAAATAGCATACCTCTTTTTCTTTGCTGTCTGGCTGGGGTGGAGTATTTCCGCACCATGTGTAGAGAGCAGTCCGCTCAGTAACAGAGACTTCTAGCTTATTATTCCCCTTGATAGCAAAATTTATCTTATTAATTCTTTTAAATTGGTCACTTATCCCTTTCTCTATTTCCTTTTTAGGGTAAATTAGAATATTCGTTCTTGGGAAAAAAAATAAATAATTTCCGGTGATTTTTTCTCCAATGATTGACTTGATGGTTTCAGTGCTGACTACTTTATTGCCAGTTACCTCCACCCCGCTGATATTTAATTCTTTTAAACCAGAAATATAAGCTGATAAAGCAAAAAGGGCCACGAGTACAAATATGCAAAACAGGATCTTTACTAAAAAGACATTACGTCTATGCTTTTTTAATTCCAAAAGTTTTGGCGAATTTAAGATATTTCGTTTTAACATCGTCATTATTTAATGGACTCCTTTCCTCCCATGTATTTTCGGAGAACTTCTGGGATTTTCACCGAGCCGTCGGCTTGCTGATAGTTTTCAATCAAGGAAACGAGAATTCTGGGTGTAGCAATCGCTGTCTGGTTTAAAGAATGAGCATAGTTCATCTTTCCAGATTCATTTTTGTAACGAATGCCGAAGCGACGACATTGGAAATCGTGAAAATATGAAGCGGAGGCAATTTCTCGGTATTTATTTTCTTTCGGCACCCAAAGTTCGATGTCGTATTTCTTGACCTGTCCGAGGCCAAGATCGGCTCCACAGTTCACAACTCGATGGTAAGGAATACCTAAAGATTCTATAAAATCTTCCGTGTTTTTAGTTAGTTCCTCGTGAAATTGCACTGAAGTTTCGTGGTTAGCTTCACACAGAATCACTTGTTCTAGTTTATAAAACTCATGCACTCGAATGAGACCCTTCACATCTTTACCGTGACTTCCCGCCTCGCGCCGATAGCAAGGAGAAAATCCTAAGTATTTTATTGGAAATATCTTTTGATCTAAAACTTCATTGGCGTGCATACCCATGACTGGCACTTCGGCTGTGCCGGCCAAATAGTCTCCATCCTGTGTTTTATATAAATCCTCTTCACTTTGCGGTAAAAATCCAGTGCCGATAAAATTTTCCTTACGGGCTAGTATTGGTGGAATAACTGGAATAAAGCCACGCGCGGAATAAAATTCTAAGGCATAGTTCCAAATCGCAAAAGATAATCGCACGCCTTCATTTGTTAAAAAATATCCGCGGAAGCCGTGTACCTTTGTTCCCCTTTCAAAATCCACCATCTTTAGTTTGGTCATTATCTCGACATGATCTTTTGGTTCAAAATTGAAAGTGGGTTTATCACCCCAGACTTTTACTTCCTGATTTTCTGCGTCACTTGCACCATCTGGCACAGACATATCTGGCACGTTTGGCACTTGTAACATTATCAATTGCCATTCCTCCATTATTTTCTTCAACTTTTCTTCTTTTGATTTTATTTCTTCTTTGACTGAACGCATTTCTTCGATCAACTGAATTTTGAGCGCAGAATCTTGATCGCGAGCTATGTCGTTAGAAACTCTGTTTACTTCCGCTCGCAAATCTTCTATAGCTTTTAGTTCTTTCAAGCGCTCATCGTCGAGATTTATAAGTTTTATGATATCAACATCAACTTGCTTTTTCTGCGCGGCTGACTGAACGATATCCCTGTTTTCACGAATAAATTTTATGTCCAACATATTTTATATTGTATACTATATTTCATGGAAATCAAAAAACTTCCGAAAAATAAATTTCCCAAAGCGCTGCTCGAAATACCGCAACCGCCTGAGGACCTTTGGATTATTGGTGAACTACCATCAGAAGATTTGATACACTTATGTGTAGTGGGATCGAGAAAATTCACTTCTTACGGGAAAGAAGTCTGTGAGAAGATAATTGCTGGGCTAAAAGGCTACCCAATAGTCATAGTTTCTGGATTCGCTATGGGTATAGACACCATTGCCCACAAAAAAGCGATGCAGGCGGGACTGAGAACAATAGTTTTCCCTGGTTCTGGACTATCTCTCGAAGCGATACATCCAAAAACAAACATAAAATTAATAAATGAAGTAGTCGAAAGTGGTGGATGCCTGATATCGGAATTCGAACCAGACTTTAAGGCGACGCAGTGGAGCTTCCCCATGCGCAATAGGCTGATGGCTGGGATTTCCAAAGCTGTCCTTATCATAGAAGCCGAAGAAAAGTCTGGTACCCTCATTACTGCCCGGCTTACGACAGAATACAATAGAGACTTGTTAGTAGTACCCGGGTCAGTCTTTTCTTCAAATTCAAAAGGCACAAATAGATTACTACACCAAGGTGCCACACCTGTCACTTGCTCCGAAGATGTCTTAGAAGCGCTTGGTTTTGAGGTAGCTAAATCAGAAGAAAAACAGAAAAAACTTTTTGCGGATTTATCGCCGGAAGAAAAAAGGGTCGTAGATTTATTGCGCGAGCCAATGTCCAAAGACGATGTAATTCGAGCGATGAAAATGTCAACACCAGTGGCTAATGCCCTACTTTCTATTATGGAAATAAAAGAATTGATAAAAGAAGAGTTGGGTGAAGTTCGATTGGCTTAATTTGCATTGAAAAATATCTTTGCTACAATTTGGGCATCATGAAAAATATTAAATCAAAGTTAGAATATGTATGGTTAGATGGTAGTAAACCAACTCAGGGTCTACGTTCGAAAACTAAAATTGTCGAAAATTTCAACGGAACATTAAAAGGCTGTCCGGTTTGGTCTTTCGATGGCTCTTCCACAAGCCAAGCTCCCGGCGGTTCATCAGACAGGGTTTTAAAACCTGTCTTTATGTGTCCTGATCCTGCCCGCCAAAATGGTTTCCTGGTAATGTGTGAAGTTTTCACGGCTGATGGGAAACCGCACGAGAGCAATGGCCGAGCCACGATTGAAGATGACGACGATGATTTTTGGTTTGGTTTTGAGCAAGAATATTTTCTTTGGGATACGAAGATCAACAAACCTTTAGGCTTTCCAGCTCAGGGCTTTCCTGCTCCGCAAGGACAATATTATTGTTCAGTGGGAGCAAATAATGCCTTTGGTAGAAATATTATTGAAGAACACTTAGATGTTTGTTTAGATGCAGGATTAAATATTGAAGGCATAAATGCCGAAGTCGCGACAGGTCAGTGGGAATTTCAAGTTTTTGCCAAGGGTGCCAAAAATGCGGGTGATCAAACTTGGATGGCAAGGTATCTTTTAGAACGTGTGGGTGAAAAGTATGGTGTAGCTATAAATTGGCATTGTAAACCGCTTGGCAATACAGACTGGAATGGTTCCGGCATGCATGCTAATTTTTCAAACGGATTGATGCGTAAAACAGGTAAGAAGGAAACATTCGATAAAATTTGCAAAGCCTTTGCTCCAGTCGTTAAAGAACATATCGCTGTCTATGGTGCTGATAATCATTTAAGACTGACAGGTAAACACGAAACACAATCCATCGATCAGTTCTCTTATGGAGTTTCAGATCGAGGCGCATCCATCCGAATCCCAATTTCGACAGTGGAAAATGGCTGGAAAGGAAGACTTGAAGATCGCCGACCAAACTCTGCTGCTGATCCATATAAAGTAGCTGCTAGAATCATCAAAACTGTAAAAAAGATAAAGGCGTAAAATTACCGCCAGATTTGCTTTGAAATTAAACTTCGTGTAATACTGTGTGGAATGAAATTATTAATTGTTGAGTCGCCATCAAAAGCAAAAACCATTGAGAAGTATCTCGAAGGCGCTTTTACTGTACGTGCCTCAGTCGGTCATGTGCGTGATTTACCGAAATCAAATAAAAAAGCAATAGACATCGAGGGCGGTTTTATTCCTCACTACGAAATCTCTAAAGGTAAAGAAAAAGTTGTTAGCGAACTTCAAAAATTAGCCGAAAAATCAAGCGAAATAATACTAGCGACTGATCCCGACCGCGAAGGAGAAGCGATCGCATGGCACATAGAGACTCTTTTAAAGGAAGACAAGAAAGTAAAAGCCCCGATAGAAAGAGTGACTTTTAATGAGATAACGAAAAAAGCGGTAGAAGAAGCGCTACAGCATCCTCGCAACATAGATACACACCTAAGAGAAGCCCAAGAAGCACGCAGAGTTTTAGACCGTCTGGTCGGATACGACTTATCAGGGCTTATTTGGAAAAAAGTAAGATATGGCCTTTCAGCTGGTCGTGTTCAATCCCCCGCGCTTCGTATCATCATGGAACGAGAACGTGAAATTCGCGCTTTCATCCCAGAAAAGTTTTGGAAAATTTCTGGTCTCTTTGAAACAGAAAAAAAAGAGAAGGTTATTCTAACTTGTTCAGAGGAACCAAGAGATGAAAAATTAGTTAAAGAAATAATGGCATCTGGTCAAAGTGGGACTTGGTTAGTCAATGAAGTAAAAGAATCCGAACAGAAACGTTCTCCTAGAGCGCCCTTTACCACTTCTACCTTACAGCAAACAGCAAGTTCGCGTTTAGGCTATTCCCCTTCACGTACAATGCAAATAGCGCAAAAACTATATGAAGCTGGACACATAACATATATGCGAACAGATAGTACGAATTTATCTGTCGATGCTCAAACACAGATTGTTAAATTTATAAAAAATAAATATGGTGAAGAATATGCTGAATCCAGAATTTATAAAACCAAATCTAAAAATGCTCAAGAAGCTCATGAAGCAATACGGCCCACTCATATAGAAAATATGATTGCTGGTAGTGATGACCAAGATAGACTCTATAGATTGATCTGGGAACGTGCCGTATCATCTCAGATGACTGACGCGAAACTATTAAAGACGAAAATCTCCGCTGTCATCAAGGGACGAGAAGATCTACCCGACTTTGTCGCTAACGGTTCCCGTCTGCTTTTTCCTGGATGGCTAAAAGTAGACAGTGACGCACGTGGTGATGATGTCGAACTACCAAAAGCTAGTGCGGGAGAGAAACTAAATCTTTTAAACCTTGTTAATGAAGAAAAGTTTACCGAACCACCAGGTAGATATAGTGAAGCAGGCCTCGTCAAAGAACTTGAGAGCCGAGGCATCGGTCGTCCATCTACGTATGCTTCTATCATGAAAACAATTGAAGAGCGTGGTTATGTGAATAAAGAAGGTAAAACACTTTTCCCTACTGACGTCGGAGAAGTTGTATCCGACTTTTTAGAAAAACATTTCGCTAGTTATATTTCTGATACTTTTACTGCTGAGATGGAAGATGAGTTAGATGAAATTTCTCGTGGTGAACGTCAATATGAAAAGACTTTAAGGGATTTCTACGGACCATTTTTGAAGGATGTTAAATCAAAAGAAAAATTAGAGAAAGCTACAAACTTGGGTGAAGCGCCAGAAAATATGAAATGTCCAAAATGTGGCTCTTCCATGATCGTTAAGCTTTCTCGCGCTGGTAAATTTTATTCTTGTTCAAAATATCCAGATTGCGACGGAGCTTTAATGCTCGACGGTACTGAATTAAAGGGTCCAGAAGAGACTGGAGAGATGTGTCCAGAATGTGGTGATAAAAAAGGAAAATCAGGCGGTGGGAAACTTGTCGTGAAGGAACGACGTGACGGCACCGGCAGTTTCATTTCTTGTTCTCGTTATCCAAAATGTAAATTTATTAAAAAGAACGAAGTAGAAGAAGCCAAGAAACGCACTGGAGTCATATGCCCTACTTGTAGAAAGGGAGACATGTCAGAGCGACGTGGCAGGTTCGGCATCTTTTATTCCTGTTCTAACTATCCTGATTGTAAGTTTGCTATCAAAGCGAAGCCTACTGGTAAAATATGTGCGAAATGCGATAGCTTAATGATGGAGGGAACAAAAACTATTCCCGAACGTTGCTCTAACAAAGCTTGTGTTATGCACAATCCACACAAGATACCAAAAATTGACGCCTAAACTATACGGAGTATACTGAAGGACAGCCACTATGTCTATACCAAATGTCGATATTTTAACCCAGGGAGCTACCAGGAAAGACAAAGAGCTTATAGAAAAAGCTTATAATTTTGCTGAACGTGCGCATGAAGGGCAAAAAAGAGAGAGTGGTGATCCACATTTTTATCACGTTTTCGAAACAGCAAAGATACTAACTTCACTTAAAATGGATGCTAAGACTGTCGCTGGCGGTCTTCTACACGATGTTTTAGAGGATACTTCAATAACTGAAAAGGAGCTTGAAAAAGAATTTGGCCCCGAAGTGCTTTTCTTAGTAAACGGGGTGACTAATTTGGGAACTTTAAAATACATAGGACACCAGAGACATGTAGAGAGTTTAAGAAAATTCTTTGTCGCGATGTCTAATGACCTACGTGTGGTCATAATTAAATTTGCCGATCGATTACACAATCTGCAAACACTGCAGTTTTTACGAGAAGATAAAAGGAAAAGGATCGCGATAGAATCCATCGAGGTTTATGCACCGCTTGCCAACAGGCTTGGTATGTGGAAACTAAAAAGCGAGATAGAAGAGGCTGCCTTTCCTTTTGCTTTTCCAAAAGAGTGTGCACAAATGGAAGAGATAGTGAAAGAAAAAAAGGATTCATATGAGAAAAACCTCTCCAAAGTAAAAAGGGAACTTGAAAAAGAATTTGCAAAAAATAAGAATAAAGTAATAGAAATAAACTATCGAGTAAAAAATAATTACAGTTTATGGAGAAAACTCGTTAAACGTGAAATGGATATTGAAAAAGTGTACGACGTGGTGGCGTTGCGTATTATTGTAGAAAATGTTGAGGAATGTTATAGAGTTCTGGGCCTTATTCATTCTCTATGGAAACCTTTGCCCGGTAGAATTAAAGATTATATTGCAATCCCGAAACCCAATGGATATCGTTCCATTCACACTACCATCTTTACTGGTGGCGGGGGAATTGCAGAAATTCAAATAAAAACCAGGGAAATGCACGCAGAATCGCTAAATGGTATAGCGGCTCATTTTGCTTATAAAGAGCAAAGCGGTAAAAGGAATTACGATGAAAAATTAAAATTCAAATGGCTAGAAGAGTTAAAAGGTTTGAATTATAGTTCTAATGAATCAAGAAAATTTTTAGAAAATCTAAAAATGGACTTTTTTAATGATCGCATTTTTATTTTTACCCCAGAGGGAGATATCGTAGATTTACCAGAAGATTCGACTCCAATAGATTTTGCCTACGCTATTCACTCAGACGTTGGAGATCACATATTTGGCGTAAAAATAAACGGTAAAATGTCTAAAATTTTCTCAAAACTGAAAAATAGAGACATTGTGGAAATAATAAAAAAGCCTGATGCCCACCCGTCTTCGAAGTGGTTAGACTATGCGAAAACGACCATTGCCAGAAAGAATATAAGGTCATATTTGGAACAAAATAGTCTATATGGAAAGCTGAGGTCTTTTGGTAAATCCTAATAGGATTTATACACTAAAATTAGAAATATTGTACAGATCGCTGTCGTCTTTTTGAATTTCGTCTTTAGTTCTGTCGTCTAGTGGAGTCACCCCAGAAATATCCTCCGTTTGAACAGACATATTGGCAATATGGTTCTCTAGCATTTCTGCTTGCGCGGGTAAACCGTTTGATTTTTTATCCATGTCTGATTTTTGTATAGAATTTAAAATAGTTCTTAAATCCTCTGTAGAGAAATAGTCTATTTTAATTTGTCCTCCTAATTCTTTCCTGTCTATGTGTACCCGGGTGCCAAGTTTCTCCTGGAATTCTTCTTCCAGTTCGGTTATTTCTGGATCTGGCATAAATTCTTTCTTGCGTACACGGTCATAAGCTATTTTTCTGGCAAGCCGTTCTGCCTCGCGTACCGTTATTTTTTTGTAAACTATTTCCTTAAATAACACTAATTGTTCTTCTGGATGATCAGCTAGCATTAATATGGGTCTTGTATGTCCTTCTGTGATCTTGCCTTCAGATAGACCATTTAAGATTTCTTCTGGAAGAGTTAGAATACGCAAAGAATTAGAAACGTATTCCCTACTACGACCCATTTTCTTAGCAATTTCACTATGAGTGAATTTAAATTCATTTGCCAACCGAAAAAAGGCTCGAGCGCGATCAACTGCATTTAAATCCTCTCGTTGTAAGTTTTCTATAATAGCTAACTCAAGCTTCATAATGGCGGTATCGCCGGTGCGAATAATTACGGGTACTTGCGAAACATGCGCCATGATGGCAGCACGCAACCTACGTTCACCAGCGATAAGCTCATATTCGGTAACCAGTCCACCACCCTCTTTTTCTACTTCTAAACGAGAAACTGTTAATGGTTGAAGTACTCCGTATTGTTTTATCGAATCTGCGAGATCTTGAAGACGCGACATCTCAAAGTCCCTCCTCGGTTGATAAGGATTTGGTTTTATTTTATTTGTGTCAACCCAGAAAATTGAATTTGAATATATATTAGACATGCTTTATTTTAGCATATTTTAATTTTTTAAAAAATTGATTCCATAGACTTTTTAGTGTAAAATCTGTGGATTGCTGTTAACGCAATGCAAAGCAGTTTGTTTTGCCCAGGTGGCGGAATTGGTAGACGCGATAGACTCAAAATCTATTGATGGCAACATCATGAGAGTTCGATTCTCTCCCTGGGCACCAGGATCAGCAAGTTAAAAAGTAATTTATTCTTATGAAAAAAAAGAAAATTATTACTCTATCGGATTATTTCCCACAAGGCACAGAATATTTCTATTCATATCCCGTAGGAGATAGCATCTATCATTTTTTCAAACCAGAGGATCCCGTTGCTGAAGAGATGATTTCAGCCAGACTTTTGACTTGTGCAGGAGAAGGTATGAAGGTCATAGTATATAAAAGTATATTAAGATATAAATCCTTAGAACTCTTACGGAAAAATTCCGATATCCCTTTTATACCAAAGAAACAGATAATAGTTTTACCGCCGACTATCAATGAAAAAACCTTAGATTCTAAAAAGAATAAGCTTGTCACAGATGCTCTACTTAAACAAACTTCCCACCGTAACTTAGTTGTGGCTCAGCCCATAATGGACGAACGCCTTTTGGATGAATATCAGATTGACCCAAAATTGAGCATTTGGCTTAATGATAAGATATACCTTGATCAATACGTTGACTCTGAATTTTTACCACAAAGATATGCCCAATTTAGGAACGGACAAGACTTTTTCCACTCAACTGAGAAAATACCTGTTCCTTGCGTGGTAAAGGTGTCTGCTTCCAGTTCTGGTCAGGGTACAAGAATATGCTTGAACTCAATTGACCTCAAGAAAGCGAAAAAAGATTTCAAAAAGAGAGTAGGAACTTTGTTTATCGAAGAATACATTTCTTATATTCATAATTTTGGTTTTCAGTTTGGCATACCTTTCGACAAGAAAAAAGCTCCTCATATTATTGGTTATAACCACCAAGTCACTGCTGCAGATGGGGAATTCCTCGGTGGGTTTATTTTTAAGAAAGAAAAACACAAAGAAACAAAGACCATAAAAAAGTTTATCACCAAAGAAATTTTACCAAAAATTCAGAAAATGGGTTGGCATGGGGTGGGTGGCTTTGATGTATTGCTCAAATCTAATGGAAAATTCTATATTATAGATAGCAACTTCCGTACTACTGGTATGACCGCATATATTTTTCTTTCCAGAAATAAACTAATTTCAAAATCACTTGTTAGTTTTACCGCGACATTTCGTGGCACTCGGGAAGAATTTGTAGAGAAAGTGCTATCTCTGAATAAGGGCGAAGACAAGATACTTACCATAGTATCTCTGTCTAAAAAAGGAAATGAGTACCGTTTTAATGGCGCTCTTTTGTTTGATAAAAAGGAAGAAACACCTCAATTAGCCTCTATACTTATAGGAAGAGGTATCAAATCAGAAGTTTTACAAATGCTAAGATTCTGGGAGTGTTAGACTATTTTTTACCATAAGTTATCCACACTTGCAATATATCATATATGAGATATACTTGTCAGTATGAAAGAATCAGATCAAAGTGAGCAGGGGAAAATAGGATATTTTATCAAAGAACTTCGAGAGCATCGTGGCATGACCCAGGAAGAGTTCGCTCAGGCACTCAATACTTCTCAAAGTTCAATTCCCCGTATAGAAAAGGGCGAACAAAACTTAACCACAGAGCTCTTGTCTAAAATTGGTAAGGTTTTGAACCATAAAATAGTTTCTATAAATGATTCGATTGATTTTGAAGTAAATGGGGGTAAGAAATTAAGTGGAACCATCAAGACTAATTTCTCCAAAAATGGTTCAGTGGGTCTTCTTTGTGCTTCCCTCTTAAACAGCGGTACGACTACTCTCCACGGCATAGCGCGGATCGAAGAAGTAAATAGAGTGATCGAAATCCTAGAAAGTATTGGTGTGACAGTCAAATGGATCGATCAAAATTCTGTTAAAATTACACCACCGAAAGAATTTGATTTAAGTAAGATAAATGTAGAATCAGCGATAAAAACCCGTTCAATCGTAATGCTCATCGGGCCCCTTATACATAAGTTGTCACATTTTTCTATTCCTCATGCATATGGATGCAATTTAGGCAAAAGGACTATTTCTGCTCATTTATATTCTCTCGAAGAACTTGGTATAAAGATAAAAACAACCAGCAGGAGTTATGATGTAAGCGCTAAGAAATTAAAGGGTGGGAAAGATATCATAATGTATGAAACTGGCGAAACAGCTTGTGAGAATATTCTATTTGCTGCAGCCCTAATCAAAGGACCCACTACCGTAAGTTTCATGAGTAATAACTACATGGTTCAAGAAATTTGTTTCTTTTTAGAAAAACTAGGGGTAAGGATTGACGGTATCGGAACTTCGACTCTTACTATTCATGGGGTGGATAAAATAAATACGAATATTGAATATTCAAATAGTGAAGATCCAATAGAATCAATGATGTTCATATCTGCTGGAGTAGTTACTGACTCAAATATTACCATCACTCGCTCACCAATCGACTTTCTTTCTCTCGAGCTTGAAAAAATGAAAAGGATGGGGCTCAGGTATAAGATCCTAAAAAGATACTATTCATATAATGGCAGGACCAAATTAGCTGATATAGAGATTTTCCCGAGTAAATTAAAAGCATTACATGATAAAATACATGCAAACATATACCCAGGAATAAATATAGATAATCTTCCCTTCTTTGTACCCATTGCTATTCGTGCCAAAGGTCAGACGATGATTCATGACTGGTATTATGAAAATCGGGCTATATACTTAACAGAATTAAATCGTCTAGGAGCTGATATAACTCTTGCCGATCCACACCGACTATATATCCAAGGCGGAACAGTTCTAAAACCAGCCCAAGTGGTCTGCCCTCCGGCACTTCGTCCATCTATGGTCATCCTGATTTCCATGCTTGGTGCAAACGGGACTTCCATCCTACGAAACGTCTACATGATTAATCGTGGTTACGAAGAAATAGCGCAAAGACTCAATTCTATCGGTGCGGATATAAAAATAATTAAGGGAAACTAAGTATGCAGAAACCAAAAGTTATTGTCGTTCTCGGTCAAACAGCCACGGGTAAAAGTGCGCTGGCTGTTAAGATTGCCAAAAAAATAAATGGAGAGATAGTTTCTGCTGATTCTAGGCAAATCTACAAGGGGCTCAATATTGGCACAGGCAAGATTAACAAAAAAGAAATGCGCGGAATTCCGCACCACTTGCTCGATGTGGCAACACCTGAGAAATATTTTACTGCGGCGCAATACAAGGAATTAGCGGAAAAGAAAATAGAGGAAGTACTTGCTCGCGGCCGGACTCCTATCATCTGCGGGGGCACAGGTTTCTACATCGATGCCGTTACAAAAGGCGTTGTTTTCCCTGATGTCCCGCCCAATTTTAAATTAAGAAAGACTCTATCCAAGAAATCTGAATTAGAGCTCTTTAGTATGCTAAAGAAATTAGACAAAAGACGAGCGCAGAATATAGACGCTAAAAATAAAATCAGGCTCATTAGAGCTATAGAGATAGTCAAGGCACTTGGTAGGGTTCCAGAAATAAAAGAAAAAGCCCCTGTATATAGATTTATAAAAATAGGATTGTACTTGCCGCCTGATAAATTGAAAACAAAAATAGAGAAAAGGGTAAAGAAAATGTTTAAAGATGGTTTGTTAAATGAAATCAAGAAATTAAAAAAAGCTGGGGTTTCAAACAAAAGGCTAGCCGAGTTTGGCTTTGAATATAGAGATCCAACTTATGAAAGAGTGGTCTCCGAGACCCTAAAATACGCCAAGCGGCAGATGCTTTGGTTTAGGCGTGATAAGCAGATAAGGTGGCTAGATGCCTCAAAAAAGCTTGAATTAGCAAGGCTATTTAAGGGTTTGACATTATAACCAAAAGGTGCTATACTACCCAGAGTAATGTTCTTTCCGTTTTTGGTAGGTTTTCTTGCGAGACAACAGTTCGAAAAGCTGTTTTTTTAATTGTCTTCTCGTCGGTAAACCTGAATCAAAACATTAAAAACACCATGTCAGCAACTAGTAGTCCGAATTGTCTCGGATGTCAGAAAGAACTGAAGGCAATTTTCCCATACGGGGTTTTGCTTCATGCTCCGTTTCATCCGGCACTTGATGAATCTTCCGGCTTTCCAGTCGGAGAAAACGGAAAACAGCACGCATGCTTCCCATGCGCGCGACAATTCTTGGAGAGGGTCATATTACAACCCGTCCAAATGGGGTGACTATCTTCGCCCTAAATCAACCACTCAACGATGAGGAATCATCTGCGGGTGGTTTTTCATTTTCGTTCAGACTTTTTTATCCAAACCAGACATTTTTTATATTTACAAATTCTTTTATACCGTAGGTGCCTAGTTCCCTGCCATAACCGGACTTTTTGATTCCGCCAAACGGTGCCCTGGGGTCAGACTTGACCATGTCATTGACACATACATTTCCCGCTTCTATTTGCGGGATAATACGTTTTGCTTTTTCTATATTAGAAGTAAAAATAGACGCCCCAAGGCCATAGCGAGTATCGTTTGCTATTTCGATGGCTTCAGCCTCAGTCTTAAAAGAAACAATCGGCATAACTGGTCCAAAAACTTCTTCATCATAGACCGGCATGCCCTTCTTCACATCTGTCATAACCATGGGTAGGTAAAAATATCCCTTGCCTTCTTTTCTTTTACCCCCATATACAACTTTCGCCCCGAGAGAAACTGACTCTTTTACTTGTCTTTCTACTTCGAGTAATATTTGCTCCGTCGCCAAGGGCCCGATGTCTGTATTTTTATCACTCGGGTCCCCTACAGACAATTTAGAAAATTCTTCAACTACTTTTTTAATAAATTCATCTTTAATGCTTTCTTCCACGATAAAGCGTTTGGCGGAGATACAGCTTTGTCCAGTATTTGCCTGCAAACGAGCATGTACTGACGTCTTGGCCGCTTTATCTACGTCCGCATCAGCAAATACGACAAAAGGGTCGCTACCTCCAAGCTCTAGCACCACTTTTTTTATTTCCTCTCCTGCCACTTTTGCTACTTCGCCCCCCGCCTTTTCACTACCAGTCAAAGTCACTGCCGCCACTCGGGTATCTCTAATTAAATTTTCCACCCTAGACGCAGGGAGTAGTAAATTTTGGAACACACCTTCCGGGAAGCCAACTGCCCTGAATGATTCTTCTATCGCTTCAGCACATTGCGGTACATTTGATGCATGCTTGAGTAGGCCGACGTTTCCAGCCATAATGGCCGGTACAGCAAAACGATAAACTTGCCAAAACGGAAAGTTCCAGGGCATGATAGCGAGCACGATACCGAGCGGATCAAACTGTACGTATTGTTCCTTTTTATCTGTTTTTAACGGTTCTGGTTTTAAGATATTTTCTGCATTGTCTGCATAATAATCACACAGGCTTCCACATTTCTCTATGCCTATTGGTCCAGACTTCATCGTTTTACCCATTTCAAGCATTTGTAACTTTGAAAACTCTTGCGTATGATTTTTTAAATATTCTCCGAGTTTCTTCATTAAGACAGCGCGTTCTTTAAAAGTAGTTTTTTTCCAAGACTTAAAAGCATTTTCTGCTAACGCTAACTTTTTCTCAAGCTCCTGGTCTGAGATTTCTTTAAATGTCTTTAAGACCTCTCCTGTGGCTGGATTTTTAGATTGAATGGGCATATTTTTATTATATCATTTTTATTTTTCCCAAAACTTCGTTTGATTTTTCATAACTTATCGGGCAAGCGATGATATGTACACCCTTAGAATTTAAAGCTTGTTTTAATATTTCCCCTAAATCTTCTGCTTTAGAAATTTTGTATCCCTTAGCACCAAAACTTTCCGCTAATTCCACAAAGTTGGGATTATTAAAAGAAAGTCCAAAATCAGGTAATTTCATCTTTTTTTGTTTCCAACTGATCATTCCATAGCCCGAATCATCTAAAATGAGCACCACAAGGTCTAATTTTAATCTTACAGCCGTCTCCAAGTCCCCCATACTCATCATAATGCCACCATCTCCCGCTACGACTAAAACTTTTTTACTCGGGTAGAGCATTTTCAGAGCCATACTAGAAGGCAAACCGGCGCCCATAGTAGCGAGTGCGTTATCAAGCAGCATGCCGTTTGGGTTTTGTATAGACAGATTACGGCAAAAATAAATCTTGTACATTCCATTATCGAGTGCTAGTTTATCATCTTTGTCTAAAACTTTACTGATATCTCCAATTACTCTTTCCGGTCGAAGGGGGAAATCTGTCGCTCGTGAAGATTCTGTAATATCTTTTTTCAAAGCATCCTGTATTTTATAAAAATAACTGAAATCCCATTTTGAATTAATTTTGATTTCATTTGTAAGCACTGAAATTGTGTGTGAAATATCTCCGATGACTTCATGGGTTGGCTCGTATACATCTTTCGCCACAGAAGAAAAGTAGTTTATATGTATAACTTTGCATTTTTTTGTAATTTCTTTGTCTAGAATAATCGGTGGAGTGTTTATGACGTCATGACCGATCAAAACTACCACATCAGCATGCTTGAGGGCTAGGTGTACAAAGTCTCCTTGTTGTATACCCGTCGTGCCGATATAAAGCGGAGAATTTTCATCCATCGCTCCCTTACCCATCTGAGTCGAGATAAAAGGTATGCTAGTTTTTCTAAAAAACGCCTCGAGCTCTTTACGTATTGGGTGTCTGTTAGCCCCACCACCTAAAACGACTAATGGATGCTTCGCTTTCTTAATTACAGTAAGTGCTTTTTTGATTTCTAAATCTTTGGCGATAGGATTTACTACTTTTGATGAAGCAAGAGGAACAGCGCCACAATTTTCTTCCGCTACATCTTCTGGTAATTCTAAATGCACCGATCCAGGACGTTCTGTTTCAGCTAAACTGACAGCTTCAGCAAACATAGTCGTTATTTGCTCACCGTCTGTTACAGTCGCAGAATATTTGGTGACTGGCTTCATCATCGCCACCATGTCGACAATTTGAAATTTCCCTTGCTTGCTCCTCTTTATTGGTTTTTGTCCGGTAATGACCAATAATGGAAAACCCCCAAGTTGTGCATAAGCTACACCCGTCATCAAATTAGTGGCTCCGGGACCCAAAGTAGAAAGCGCTACGCCCATTTTACCCGTCATCCTACCCATCGTTGCTGCCATTAAAGCTGCCGCTTGTTCATGACGAGTTGTGATGAAAGTAATTTTAGATTTCCGCTGTGATTTTCTTATGGCCTCGAGTAGCGCTAAGGTTTCTTCCCCCGGCACGCCAAAAACATATTTGACTCCATGTTTCTCCAAACATTCAACCAACACCTCAGCTGTATTTTTCCGTCTCTTCCTCATTTTATTTAAAATGATTTTTTATCCACCATTTTTTAATAAATGGCAAAGATTGCACAGATACAAAATATCCAATCGGTGGCACAAGAGCATTTAAAAAATAATTTGTAGAGCCTATGAAGTACATTACCTTGACTGCAATTACATAAATAATTGCGGAAATAAGCAAGACCCTAAAGTAGCTGGTCTCCCAAGCCTTATCTGCTTCCACTCTCAAATTCCTTTCTTTTATAAGTGCAACCTCTGTCTCTAATTTTTGAAATCTATTTTCCATGGCGGGCCCAGTAGGAATCGAACCTACGTCAATCGTTTTGGAGACGATTATTCTACCTCTGAACTATGGACCCATACAGAACAAAACGACCATTTAGGCCGTCTTTAGTCTAGCAGAAAAGGGGTCAGAAATCTATTTCTTTGTTTCCTTGTGCTTGGTCTGTTTTCGGCACCAATTGCAATACTTTTTGAGCTCGATTTTTTTAGTTACGAGTTTCTTGTTTTTACTGGACCAGTAATTTATGCGTTTGCAGGTAGCGCAGGCAAGTTTTATAAGTCTATCTTGTGACATGGCTACATATTATATTAAAAATCTAGATAAAGCAACCCTTATTTCAACTTTACCTTTTTAGCTCTAATTGGTGTTTTGAGTAGTAAAGTAGTAACTTTGGAAAATATCGTAGCATTTCCAGTGGTTAAATAAGTGGTTTTCCCGAGTTTGTTCTGGTTATTTTTAATAAAATTATTTTCCAACACTGATTTACTACGCCTGGCTATAGCTTTTCCTCCATCTAAAAGTTTTACATGTGAACCGACGATTTTTTGGATGGCTCCTCTCAAAAAAGGATAGTGAGTACAGCCCAAAACAAGATAATCTGTGTCTGAATTTATAACTTCCTTCAGGTATTTTTTAAGTAAGATACTTACTTGAGTGCCACTTAAATCTCCGGTTTCGACAGCATTTTCCAGATTTTTACAACCAATGTTCAAGACTCTTACGTCTTTACAGTGTTCATCGATGAGTTTATTTAAAACTATACTTTTAGAAGTTGAGGGAGTAGAAATGATCGCGACTGTCCCACTTTTTGTTTTCTTTGCTGCTAATTTTACGGCTGGTACAGTTCCCACAATTGGAAGAGAATATTTACTTCGAAGTGCTTCTATGGCGTTACAGGTGGCAGTGTTGCAAGCAACTATTACCATCTTCACGTTATAACGTTTAATAAAGTAATCTGTAATATTAGAGACGAGTTGAATGAGTTCCTCTTTTGTTTTTTCGCCATAAGGCACATATTTTTGGTCAGCTAGGAAAATAAAATCTTCGTTTGGCAGTGTTTTTCGAAGTTCTTTCAAGATTGAAAGTCCACCCACACCCGAATCAAAGACCCCGATGGGTCTTTTTCTATGTTTGCTTTTAGTATCCACCATTTTTAATGATTTTCTCTAGTAATTCCTTTGGGTAAATTGGTGGGTTTTCAGCCAGTGCCTGATGGTAAAGTACAGTCGACGGAGTCAGTCCCGGAAGTGTATTTACTTCAATTACAATAATGTTACCGGTTTTAACATGCACAAATATATCGATACGAGCATAACCACGAACACCCAGCCTTTCTGCAACTATCTCAATTAATCTCTTTACCTTATTTAGATTTTTATTTGAAATGATTTCTTTTGGCGGTGGAGTAATGTTCACTCCCGTGCCACCCTGGAATTTCTCTTCCACCGAAAGTATCGTCATCTCAGCGACTGTGATACTGGGTGAAAAAGACTTGATGTATCCTTTATCTTCCAAGACACCCACCGTCATCTCTACATATCCACTTTTGGGAATGTGAATTATTTTATCTCCGCGCATTTTTAATTTGTCTGCTTCGATGAATGATTCAAATACGATATCTTGAATTTTACCTTCAGGCATATTTATATTATTTAACTGATTAGTAAAAGTATGCGGTTTTGCCACAGGGACTTTATTTTTAATCAGAGAAATATAGGTGGCTAAGTCCTTCTTATTGAAAATTCTTACTACGCCAGCAGAACAGCCATCACCCCTAGGCTTACTAATGACGGTCTTTGTACCAAATCTTTTTAAAAGCATATTCCAATGTGCTTCGATTAGACTGGTATCGACATTTTTTGGCAGATCATTTATCTCAAACAGAGCATGGGGGGCAATACTTACGTTTTTGATCTCTTCCTTTTCGATCTTTTCGTTTGTCGCCCATTTGTCCATACATAGCTTGGAGGTTTCACTCTTAGATCCATTAAATTTAATCTTTTTATTTTCCAAGATTTTTTGAATAGTACCATCTTCACCAAAACCTCCATGTAGAGCCAAAAAAACAAAGGGGTACATTTTCAATAGATCATCAAGATGAAGTTTTCTCGGGATAAAGAATTCCTCCGTAGTTTCATTTACCCCTAAAGCAAGTTTTAGTTTAACCTTTTCGACTAGGAAAGAAAGGCGCGATGCATCTTGTCGTCCATTCTTTGCGTTCTCAATAATTTCTTCGACTGTATGATTTAAGATATATGAATAAGGCAGCTCCCAAACTTCTTTGTTCTTACCGAGTAAATATGGATACGGCTTATATATCCTAGATCCACGTAGCTTGAGCCAGACATTTGTGCCACTCATTAGCGAGACCTGTTTTTCGGCTGTCTCTCCTCCAAAGAGAATCGCTAGAGGCCTTCTTTTTTTTGAAATTAAGACATCTTCAATATGAGCGTCTATGCCACGGCGCATGAAGGCATTGTTCACAATATATCGAAAGAAATCTTGATGGGAAAAGCCTATGCGAGAGGATTGTTGAAAAAGGAAACTATTTTGTTCCATTCCGGAAATCGGATTAAAATCAGAAAACCAAATATTCCCATTAGGCATTAAAAATCCGTCAAAACGCGCAAAGTCACTCATCCCAAAAATAGAAAAGAGCTGTTCAGCTTGTATCTGTATTTTCTCGATTATTTCATTGGTGAATCTAGGTGGACAATGATACGTCACCTGCCGAGTCGGTAAATATTTTTTTCTAAAATCAAAAAATTGATTCTTGCCATACTCTACCTCTATCTCTGTAGGTATTATGGCGACAGGCTTATTGAATCTATTTTGTAGTATGATGACAGTAAACTCTTTACCCTGAGCAAAGCGTTCTATCACTACCCGAGTGTCCATCCTCTTGCTGAACAATCCTTGTACACTTCTTTTTGCATCTTCTTTATTTTCTACAGAAAACACACCAATACTGGATCCGCCACTAGCGGGCTTCACTATTGCTCTTGTTATCTTTTCATCTTCCCAAAACTTATTTATCTTTTCTTCAATTTCTTTCTTTGTGTCAGTGATTTTCAGAACGATCGAATTTGGAGCATGAAATCCGAGTTTTCGAATATATTCATTGGCTTTGTGTTTATCGAAGGCCATTTTACACGATTTTGATCCCGAACTAATGAAAGGTATTTTATTTTTTTCAAGAAAAGTTTGTAATTCACCGTCCTCGCCAAATGTCCCATGAATGCATGGAAAAACAATGTCAACATTTTTTAATATTTTTATTAAATTAGCTTGTGTAAGCTCTTTGCCAGATGCTTTTAGTTTAAAATCAAAGTCACTGGGAGTATTAGAATAGAGCTGACCGGTGGATATGCGAAAAGGCTTTTTGTGCTCGTTGAAATATATAGGTACAATTTCTACTCCTAAGCTACCCAAATGATCCATCGCGCTTCGTGCTGAATTCAAAGAAATTCCTCTTTCTAGAGATGGCCCGCCACAGAGTATTGCTATGCTTATTTTTTGATTTTTGATAGACATTTTTGCAAAAAAATGATTTCCTTATAACCTTATATTATAAGATATAAATAAGAAAGTCAATCAAATAAGTGGATATCTTTATTTTTTTGCAGATAAAATAGCCCCTTCTAGATCCTTTGGAACATTGGTTAAATTAACATATCCATCCTTAGTGACTAAAATCATGTCTTCGATACGGATTCCGCCCTTGTCTTTTAGGTATATCCCGGGCTCGATAGTCATCACGCATCCCACTGGAAGCATATCTTCACTCTTTGGTTTAAAATTCGGCCATTCGTGTATGACTGTGCCGACGCCATGCCCCAAACCATGCAAAAAATTCTTTTTGCCATATTTTTTATTTAAAAATGACCGCGCAGATGCATCTATTACTTTTGCTCTCTTTTCTCCCTTTCCAATCTTTACGAGAGCAAGTTCCATCGCACGAAGGACATCAGCATATACTTGCTTTTGCTTTTTACTTAGCTCACCCCAGAAGTACGATCGCGTCATATCCGAACAATAGTGGTTCACCGTGCATCCAAAATCAAACATGATGTTGTCCCCCAGTTTTAATTTAGATTTACCCGGTTCATGATGTATATTTGCGGTGTTTTTACCAAAAGCAACTATTGGTGGAAAGGAAAGAACGGGCGCACCATACTTTACAAAAGATTTCTTAATAAAATTAGCCACTTTTATTTCAGTTACGCCCGTCTCAAGAATATTTAAAACATCCCAAAGCACCCTTTCGCTTATCCTTTGTGCTTTAACAATGTTCGCTAGTTCCTTTTTACTCTTTACCGCCCGAACTTCGTGGATTAATTTTATTTTTTGCATTATAAAAGTTTTACTACATCATGATAAGTAACTACCAACATAAGGATTATCAAGACGGCAAAGCCTATCATGTTTGCTTTATTAGCTATTTTGGGGTTGATACGTGAACCTTTTAATTTTTCGATTAATAAGAAGAAAAGTCTTCCGCCATCGAGTGCTGGGAATGGAAGTAAGTTTATTACTGCAAGGTTTATAGAGATAAGCGCGGCAAAAGATAGTAGATACACAAATCCAAACTGATATGCATCACCCACGATGCCCACCATGCCCACAGGACCAGTAATGGATGTAAAGCTACCTTTCCCATGAATACTATCTAAAATAAGCGTATAAAGCCCAAATATGGTGCCTTTAGTCACAAATAGGGTTAACACCATTCCCTCTTTTAGGGCCGAAAAGAGGGGTAATTTAGCAGTGCCTATCATATCCATCGATATACCTATTTTTGGTTCTCCTTCTCCTTTATTTTTAGCCGGTATCATACTAGCTAAATTAATTTGTGTATTTTTACCGCGGGTATATCCAAGATCGACTTCTTTCGCCTCGTGGGATAATATGAAGGATTTCAGTGTATCTGGATTTATGTTTAGAATAGTGTCATTGCCACTTTTTACAGAAATGATCTTATCTCCAGATTTTAGGCCAGCCATTTCTGCGGGAGACTTTAAAGCGACGGAAACAACCACTAAGTTAACATCCGAAAGCCTGGAGCCAGCAGGTTCACTACCCACCGATGTAGGAAGTCCTGACATAAATCCAATAGAAAATAATACCCACGCCAGTATAAAATTCGCAAATACACCGGCAAATAAAACTATCGCTTGTTTCCACTTGGCTTTATTGACAAAGCTTCTCTCTCTATCTGGTCCACTAATGCTTTCTTCATCTGGATTCTCGCCAAAGATTTTTACAAATCCACCAATTGGTAATAAATTTAAGGTGTATTCTGTTTCCCCCTTTTTAACCCCAAAAATTCTCGGCGGAAAACCGAATCCAAATTCATCCACTCTTATACCAAACTTTTTTGCGCTATAAAAATGCCCAAACTCATGGACAATAACTAAAAGTAAAAGAATTATTAAGAAAATAACTATATTCATGCTACTCTATCCCATTACCTCCTTCTGCTTTTTCTCAAAAGTCGCTTCCAAACTCCTATTTGCTTCGTCGACAATTTTCTGCAACTCATCTTTTGCTTTAAATCTTTCATCTTCAGTTAATTTACCTTCTTTTTCTTTTGATTGGACATCTTCCCAGACCCGCTCGCGCTCTCGACGTACGGATACTTTCTGCTCTTCTAGTTTTTCCTTTAAAACTTTCACAAGTGACTGCCTAGACTCTGTCGTTAATTGCGGGAAAATAACTCGAATACCTGCATCATCTGTTGCCACTGATAATCCTAAATTCGAAGCATTAATAGCTTTCTCGATATCTTTTATCTGACCCTTGTCCCAGGGCGCCACTCTCAGAGTCTTCGGATCCTCGATAGACACAGAAGCTATATTTTTAAGGGGCACACGGGAACCATATGATTCGACAGATACTCCATCTAAAACCATCGGCGACGCTCGCCCTATGTTTAATTGACTATATTCCTTACCTAAGTAATCCCCCACCTTTTTTAATTCTGTTTTAAAATTCGTAAAGTTGTATTGCATATTTTTATTGTATCATAAATAAAAAATTAATATTTTATTTATGTGAAAAGGTCAGCTAAATATTTTTGTCCAACAGGCAAAAATTTAAGAAAATTTTCCATATGTGATCTATCGAATCTCACTTCACCCATAGATTCCGCATCCGCCATACCCTGAGCTGAACCCCCTATACGTTCTATTTCAGCCCCTATTATACTTTCCCATTTATCTTCTTCCCATTGTTCCGTATGTTTAGAAACTTTACCAAATTCTCCTTTAAATACTCTTTTTTCATCCTCTGAGAAAATTTTCCATCCACCCGCCTCATTAAGATTTCTAAGGACTGTTGAATAATCAAAGCCATTTTTTAATTTCAACCACCACATAAATATGATTTGCACTTCCGCTTTACCCCTAGATACTGCAAAACAATAGATTAAAAAATTGATGAAATTATCCCTGTTAACCACATCGCCCGGATGATAAGGTTTTAATTCTTTCGGGGCCACTCTAAATTCCGCTACCGAAATAGAATACAAGGATGGCTGATCTTCTTGGGTTTGAGGTGTAAAAGATTTAAATTCTGATGGCATACACTTAATAATACCACGGTTTTATATTAATATACCTCTTGGTTATAACACCTCTCGCAATAAATTATTTCCGGTCTGTCTGGAGCATATGACGTTTCAAATTCATTTTTGCATCCCTCTTTCATGCAACCTCGATGGAAAAGTTTGTTTGGCCCCCTATTTCGCAGACGTTTAATATGTCTGCATTCTGGGCAATTGCGCGGTATTGGTATATTCATTCTTCGATAAAAACCAAGCTCGTCACCAATAATGCGGTAATTTTTATTGCATTCAATACAAACAAAAACTTCTTTACCAACATCAAAATCATCAGACAAATCTAAAATCGAATCTGGAAAAGTTTTCCAATCTATGGTTTCTTTACCATAAGTCCCTCTTGATACATCTTCCCATTTGAAACCTTGCGCCAGGGCTTCTTCTTTAGTAAGTGGGAATTCATCCATGGCAGAAGTCTCATTATAACCAAAAGCAGACAACTCTTTTGAGAAAAAATTGCCATAAATCCCTTCTTCTTTCATTTTTTTAATAATTTCTACACGCAATTTTTTGTATTCTTCTTTTGTGTACTCTTTATTTAAAATACAGTAAGAACCTTTTATTAGACTCACACAACCAAAACAATTATTTGAATTAGGGCAATTAGCGCAATATTCCATGAATTGCGAACCCCAACACATCGAGCCACATATTATGTTGGAAGTTTCTAGGCCAGAATTAAGGCTATTATAAATCAATTCTGCCGTGCGCCCCACGGTGTTCGAATCCATGCAGTCTTTCGCTCCGCGCCAAGCATGAACACAATAGGAATTATCTTCCGCATCGTAAGAATGAAAACAGTTATGGTTATTTTTTACATTTGTCATGTAATTACCGGTAGAGTTTACAGCATTAAATACCTCAGCAAATTTCCTCGGCTTGTCTTTTATAAAATTTTGAAATTCTTCTTTGAAAGCTTCAACTCCAGAATATGTGTCTAATCTAAAAGACTTTTTCTTCTTTTCATACTCTTCCTTCGTATAAGGTTTATTAAAGATATTATATTTCTGCCCGCGTAAATTTATACAGCCGAGACAGTCTGTGCACCCACGACAATCCAATAAAAAAGCACTATTTAGGCAGTTGTAGCAACCCTTAGAAAAAAGCAGAGTGTTGGAATCATAACAATCATCAACTCCATATGAGAGTTCTACTTTGTTGGTGAACGAACAATCGACCAAGTCCTTGGAAAGTTGAATCCAGTAGCAATTTGTACAGTTTTCATTATTGGAACTCTCCACAATCATGTAACAATTCTTATTATCAGCGGCAAAATTTAAATAGCTGGAGTTTGTACTGCGTGTATGAGAAAGTGCTGGCTTCGGGACCTTTTCCCAAAGCTCGCCCCATTGCTCAAGAAAAGGGCGATTCGGATCATAATCTTGAGCATATTTTTTAGCATCTAGATCATCGCTCCACCAGCAGTCAGAGCACCAACTTGGTAAATTTTTATTTGGACTGATTACTGAAATAATATCTTTCTTACAATTCCCGCATGTGTTTTTATAAAAAGATCTTTCATTTCTAAAAGAGAGTCTGAGCTGAGCCCTACATTCAAGACACATTTTAGGTGACAGAACTCCCATCTTTTCATAAAATCCAAAATCGTTTTCACGTATCGTGAAATCTTTTTTACAATTCTGGCAATTTTTTATTTCATCTTTCATAAAACTATTTTTCTGGTATGACCAAAGCCACAGACTCCATCAAACTCTTTGTCGAACTTCCTGGCTGGCGGAGAAATTCACGAACTTTAAAAATATGCTCGAAAGTAGAAACGGAAGATTTTTTCAGTGGATTTTTATGCAAAACAGATTCTAACCCATTTAGAAATTTCAAGGCCTTTGCGCGAGTAGAATCTAAAACCACGATTTCATTACCCCTCTCATCCTCTTCTTCTATTTCTACAAGAAGGTTTTTTAGATAATCAATCCTATCTCGTAAGGACATACTGATGAATTGCTCGGCTTCCTTTGTCTCCTCCATATGGCCAGCTTTAGCAGAGATGAAGTAAAATCTAGAGATGAGAGTACCCAAGAGCGAGTTAGCGTCTGGAACCACAAGGAAAAAGTGGGTATTGTCTATCGGCTCTTCAAACATTTTAAGCAAACTGTGTTGGGCCTCCAAGAGAAAATTATTAGCAGAGATTATAAATATTTTCTTAGCATTATTCTCTTTAGAAAAACTCTTTTCGCTGGCAAAAGATCTTAAATTACGCGCGTCATCTATTTTAAAAGAATCTAGAGCTATCTGTGTAAAATCAGCACTAGCTTTTGTATCTATCCCTAGAGTCTTTAAAAATTTTAATATCTCAGGCAATATCTCCTCTCGCTTACCCTCTATGAGATATGCATGGTGTAAATTATTTTTATCTAAATGTTTTACGATATTCATTTACTTCTTACTTAAGACTGTCTTTTTATACACATCTAAATGCTCGAGTGCTATACCCGTGCCTTTTACTACGCAGAAAAGTGGATCTTCGGCTAGTGTAGCTTTCACACCGGTTTTACGGTAAACCAGGTCAGTAAAATTACGCAATTGAGATGAACCTCCAGTCATAATTATGCCCTGATCGATAATGTCAGATGCAAGCTCTGGCGGAGTTTCTTGCAAAACATCCTTGATGGCTTTTATTATTTGTTTTAATTCTTCATCGATCGCTTTCACTATTTCATTTGTTCCAACTCGCGCAGACCGAGGTAACCCTTGAATATAATCTCTACCTTTAATCGTGACAGAGAGCTCCTCCTCTAAAAGTACGGCCGCGCCAATTTTTATTTTCACTTCTTCTGCTGTTCTGTCACCTATTGCTAGATTGAAAGTCTTTTTTATGTAGTCCGCAATCGCTTGGTCTATTTTATTTCCCGCGCATTTGACGGATGTGGAAGAGACTATACCTCCGAGCGAAATAACCGCGACGTCTGTGGTGCCCCCACCGATGTCTACCACCATGTGCCCTCGGGGTTCATAAATAGGGATACCAGCACCAATGGCCGCCAAGATGGGCTCTTTGACTACATATGCATTCTTAGCCCCCGCGCGAATGGCTGCTTCGATGACTGCACGCCTCTCGGTACTAGTGACACCTGCTGGCACAGAAACCATCACATCCGGTTTAAAGAAATTAAATCTTCCCATCGCTTTATTTATAAAATAACGAAGCATCGCTTCTGTCACGCGGTAGTCCGCTATCACTCCGTCTTTCATTGGACAATAGGTAATGATAGATTCTGGTGTTTTACCGATCATATCTTTTGCCTCAAAACCTATAGCTAGAATTTTATTGTCTTGTTCAGAAACTGCCACCACTGAAGGCTCGTTTAAAATGATTCCCTTGCCCGGTAAAAAGACAAGAGTATTGGCCGTTCCTAGATCTATGCCTAACTTTTTTGTAAAAATGCCCATGGAGCTTAATATATCACATTCGTGCTAAAATAAAAGTATGGATGATGCTAATGAAAATGAAGCAAAGGATGGACTAAAAAACCCATTTAAGGGGTATTTGGCGAACCTGCAAAAACATAAACAAGCCGTTAACCCAGTCCATGAAATTGTAAATTGCTATTACAAAATGAACGGCTGGGAAAAGATGCCGAAAACCTTCTATACAGGCCGATATGCATACAACAAGCTCGCAAAAGAGGCTAAAATGCTCTACATGGCATGCAACGAAGTCCTAGATGATGCTATTTGGGCACTCGACAAGATGAAATATTTAGCAAACAAAGGAGGCTTTGATTGGTCTATCATTACTTGTTTGAAGCATAAGTTGAGTTGACACACTATTGATTCTAAGTTAGTCTTTAATTTGAAAGGAAACCTGTTCACCATGATCAAATACATCTATCTGATAGCATGGAAATGCAAACCTGAAGAGGGTTTGATATTCCATTTCGAGGCCGAACCGAACCAAGTCTCAGCACGAAAAAAAGCCGAGAAAGACTATGGTCCCGGGGGAATCCTCTTTCGGGAGGTTGTGAAAACACCCGAACCGGGAAGCGTATTCCGCAAACATGAACCCGCCACAACGCACGCCTGATCTGTATCCACCCGCCCCAGGCGAGGAAATCTCCTCTCACGGGGCGATTTCTTTTCTAGGAAATGATTACCGTAAACTCACCCTTTTGTTTTACTGGATTTTTAGTTAAATATTCTAAAACTTCAGCCGGCGAGCCAGTTTTAAATTCTTCGTAAATCTTTGTGAGCTCCCTTGCGATACAAACTTTTTTCTCTGGACAAAATTTGATAAGCGATTCAAGTGTCTTTAAAATTCTATGTGGAGACTCGTAAAAAACAAAAGTCCTCTCCGCTGTCGCTATTTCTTTAAATAAAGTTTCTCTCCCCTTTTTGTGCGGCATAAAACCCAAAAAGGTGAATTCGTGCGTAGGTAATCCTGACGCTGATAGCGCGGTAATTACAGCAGAAGGCCCAGGGATGGGTACTACCTGCACCTCTTCTGTTGTAAACTTTTCTTTTATTTTGGAAACAAGCATTGCCCCCGGATCTGATATTGTGGGTGTGCCAGCATCAGACACGAGCGCTAAATTTTTACCCCCAGATAGTAACTCAAAAATCTTGTCAGTCTTCGCAAGTTTACTTTGAGCATGGTAACTCATCGTCTCTGTATTTATTCCATATTTATCCAAGATCTTCTTTGTTTCGCGCGTGTCTTCGCATAGTATCAAATCAACGCTTTTCAGCATCTCCAATGCTCGGAGTGTGATGTCTCCCATATTTCCTATCGGCGTAGCTACAACGTAAAATTTTGACATTACTTTCTGTACTTCTTCGTCCTCCACTTATCTGCAATTTTGACACGAGTGAGTGAGCGTTCGAGTTCTGCTTCAAAATGTTCGAAGTCCACATGATCTTTATTTTCCATTTGCTTCTTGAGTTCCTCTGCACGAGCCTTTGCCTTTTCAATCGCAGCATCTGAAAGCTCAGAAACATGTTCAGCAAAGTCAGCCAGCACTGCCACTTCTGTAAGGCCATTTTCGCTTTTCTTGACCTCTACGAATCCTCCAACGACAGCCATAGGCACAGGCTCATTATTAGAAAAAGCCACTACATCACCTGAAGCTAGCCCCGCAATAAGGGGAATATGGTCAGGCAGCACAGTTATCTCGCCTTCTGTTGTTGGCAGAGTCACTTGACTCACCATTTCTTCTAAAACAAGACGTTCTGGGGTTACAATTTTAAGTTTTAATTGTTTTGACATAAATATTTCAATTAAATAGCTTCTCTCGAAAAGCAATCTATCTGGCGTTGCTACCCCAGCGAACTGCTCGGCGCGTCCGCCTGCGCAAGGCTTTTCTTAAGAACTATTTAATTTTCAAAGATCTCGAATTACAACGCACCTTTCATATAAAAATCCCCCTCTGGCCTGCTGTCGTGTTTGCCCTCCAAGATTTCCTTGAATGAACGAATTGTTTCAGCTAGAGGTACATACTGACCCTTTGTACCGGTAAATTGCTCAGCGACGAAGAATGGCTGTGAAAGGAATTTTTGGATTTTACGAGCACGAGACACAAGCTCCTTATCAGCCTCAGAAAGTTCTTCCATACCAAGGATGGCGATGATGTCTTGTAAGTCCTTATAGCGCTGAAGTACACGTTGCACTTCACGAGACACATTATAATGTTCTTGACCCACGATGTTTGGATCAAGAATGGTCGAAGACGAATCAAGTGGATCAACAGCAGGATAAATACCAATTTCGGAAAGAGAGCGATTTAGCACCACAGTTGAATCGAGGTGGGCAAAGGTAGTCGCTGGAGCTGGGTCAGTCAAGTCGTCAGCTGGCACGTAAACAGCTTGCACAGAAGTAACCGAGCCCTTATCTGTGGAAGTGATGCGTTCCTGCATGGCACCCATTTCCGTACTAAGTGTCGGCTGGTAACCCACCGCAGAAGGAATGCGTCCAAGGAGCGCAGACACTTCAGAGCCTGCTTGGGTAAAGCGGAAGATGTTGTCGATGAAGAAAAGCACGTCCTTGCCTTCTTGGTCGCGGAAATATTCCGCCATTGTTAGACCAGAGAGAGCCACGCGCATACGAGCGCCTGGCGGCTCATTCATTTGTCCGAAAACCATGGCAACCTTTGGAAGCACTCCAGACTCTTTCATTTCATGATATAGATCGTTACCTTCACGAGTTCTCTCACCGACACCTGCAAAAACAGAGTAGCCTCCGTGATTTGATGCAATGTTGTGTATCAATTCTTGAATAACGACAGTCTTACCTACGCCTGCACCTCCGAATAGTCCGACCTTGCCTCCTTTGAGCACCGGACAAATAAGGTCGATGACTTTAATACCAGTTTCGAGAATTTCGACTTTAGTAGCTTGAGAGAGGTACTCAGGGGCTTTGCGGTGAATGGGTAATTTCTTGTCAGTAGGGACAGCCTTGCCATCATCTATAGCATCACCAAGAACGTTGAAGATGCGTCCAAGGGTGTTCACGCCCACAGGTACAGAAATAGGCGCTCCGGTATTCTCAACTTTCATACCGCGAGAAAGGCCGTCAGTCGTGTCCATAGCCACTGCTCTGACAACTCCACCACCCAAGTGTTGTTCTGTCTCAAGAACAAGCTTTTTGGTGCCATTCATAACTTCCAAAGCGCTGAAAATATCTGGTAAATTCTTAACTTCGTTGCCGAAATTCACGTCTACGACTGGACCGATTATTTTTTGTATTGTACCTGTTGTTTTCATAATATTTTTTTATTAATAATTTTAACTTACGCTCGCCATCCCCGCACTTATCTCTGATATTTCTCTAGTGATGTTTGCCTGTCTTGCTTTATTAAACATTAACGTCAGATCATCTATCATTTCCCCCGAAGCATCACTTGCATTTTTCATGGCTATCATCCGAGAGGATTGTTCGGAAGCATTTGATTCGAGCAACATCTGGTATATCTGCATCCTGGTTAGTTTCTCGGCAAGGGCACTGACCAAATTCATCTTATCTCCTTCAAATAAATAATCCGCTTGGCTTCTTTGCGAAAGTCCGACTTCCGCGTCTTTGCGCTCTATTGATTCTATTAATTCTTTTAGATCAGTCCTATTTACTGGTAATATCTGCTTAATATTCGGTTTTTGTGTAAGAGCAGAAATAAAATCAGTATAAGCTACTAAAACCTTATCATAATTCCCAGCGCTAAATTCGTCTATCGAAATTTTAGAAATTGGTATTATTTCAGATAAAGAAATATTGTTACTGAATTCAGTGAACGAAGCAAGTACATTCACACCAAGTCTATGCATTGCCACATCTCCTTTCTTGCCTACCGAAACTACATCTACCCGGAGACCTTGCTTTTTGAAAAGTAAAATGGCCTTTTTTATAACTTGGGCATTATAGGCCCCACAAAGTCCTCGATTAGAAGTAATCAATACAAGTAAAATTTTATTTTTGATCTCCCTTGTTTTACGTTCATTAAAAAGTGGATGATTTAACTCTTCCACACTTTTTGCAATTGAAGTTAAAATTTCCCAAGAATATTTTGCGTAAAGACGCGAAGCTAGAGTGGAATTGACCGCCCGCTTCATCTTAGAAGCCGCCACTAGCTCCATCGCCTTAGTGATCTTTTTCGTGTTCTTCACGCTCTTTATTCTTCTTTTAATTTCTTTTGTGCCCGCCATATAATTTTATTTTTGGAAAGATGCTTTAAAGTCAACAATCGTCTTCTTTAATTGTTCTTCGCCTTTTTCTGTCCACATTTTGGATTCCAAAACTTCTTTATAAAAAACTTTGGCATGTCGCTCGGTGTACTCTATGAGTCCTTGTTCAAATTCTTTAATTTTATTCACTGGTACATCATCCATAAAGCCTTTAGTAAGGGCATAGAAAGTCACCACTTGGTGCTCGGTCTTGACCGGAGCGTATTGGAGCTGTTTTAAGACTTCTACTGATCTTTTACCACGCTCGAGCTGCTTCTTGGTAGATTCATCAAGGTCAGAACCGAATTGTGCAAAAGCTTCGAGTTCGCGGTATTGTGCGAGGTCGAGTTTCAAAGTACCGGCCACTTTTTTCATTGCTTTGATTTGCGCGGAAGAACCAACGCGAGAAACGGAAGATCCCACGTTTACCGCTGGACGGATACCTTTATAGAAAAGATCTGTTTCAAGGAAAATCTGTCCGTCAGTAATAGAGATGACGTTGGTTGGAATATACGCTGAAATGTCTCCCGCTTGAGTTTCAATGATTGGGAAAGCGGTGATTGACCCGCCACCATATTTTGTATTTCTTCGGCAAGCGCGTTCGAGCAAACGAGAGTGCAAGTAGAAGACGTCTCCCGGATATGCTTCACGGCCCGGAGGACGGCGAAGAAGCAAGGAAATTTCACGATATGCTACAGCATGCTTCGAAAGATCGTCATAAATAATAAGTACATCCTTTCCCTGATCCATAAAATATTCGGCTACCGCAACGCCAGAGTATGGCGCAATATAAGACATGGCAGCTGCTTCGGATGCTCCAGCGGAAACTATCACAGTGTAATCCATGGCTCCACCAGCTTCCAAACGTGCTCCTAATTTACGAAGTTTGGAATCTTTTTGACCGATAGAGACATAAACACAGATCATGTTTTGACCTTTTTGATTTAAAATAGCATCGATGGCGAGAGCAGTTTTACCAGTCTGGCGATCACCGATGATGAGCTCACGCTGACCACGACCGACTGGAATAATCGCATCGATAGCCTTAATGCCTGTAGCGACGGGTTGATCAACACTAAGGCGGGTAACAACACCAGGAGCCACTTTTTCAATAGGATATGTTTTAGAAGCTTTAATCGTACCCTTGCCATCTACTGGCATGGCTATGGCATTTACTACTCGACCTAAAATATTATCTGACACTGGTATTTCAAGAATTTTCCCAGTTGCCTTAACTTCATCACCTTCTTTAATTTTAGAAAAGTCACCAAGAATAATGACACCCACCGCGTCTTCTTCAAGGTTAAGTACAACTCCCGTTTCACCATTTGGAAAGGTCACCATTTCGGAAGATTTGATATCTGAGAGGCCAGAAACTTTTGCGATACCGTCAAAGACTTCCATCACAAGCCCCACTTTCTCCGTCTTCACATCCGCCTTAAAGGCTTCTATTTCTTTTCTTAAATTTTCTACTATATAATTTGACATCTTTTATTTTCCCTGAATTAAAAATTGTTCTAACTGACGAAGCTTATTTCTATATGTATTGTCCAAAACTTCATCCCCAACCTCGACCCGTACTCCACCCAACAACTCTGCTTTTTCAAAAAATTCACTTACTACTTTTTGCGCCTTATACTTTTGCTTAATTTCACCTTCTAACTTTTTTCTTTCTCCGATCGGCATGACTTTCGCTGTCGTGACTTTCATCCTCACTGTACCGGTGTTTTTATCAACAATGTCTTGAAGCGCACTGAGCACCTCTCTCGACTTTCCAAGCATCCTCTTATCCCGTAAAATTTGCGCTGAACGCTTGAGCGCCACCGAGAGATCATTGCCGGACTTTCCTTCTGTCGCTCTGTATATAGCCTCTCCTATATTTTTTGGGGAAATTTTTGCCATAGTTTTATTTACCTTGTTTGGCTGGCTTGTTATTGTCGGCCATGACTTTCTCTGCAGCCAATACTGCCAAAGATGCCATTTCCTTTCTTGCCTCTTCAACTATCTTCACCTTCTCAGCTTGGAGGGCTTTCTTATTATTTTCAGCCATATTTGCAAGCTCTACTTTCCCCTTTTCTATCATCTCAGACTTTTTCGCTTCTCCTTCTTTTTTACCTTCCTGAAAAATTTTGTTTGCCTCCAGACGAGCTTTCGAAAGCATGTCTTCATATTCTGCTTTGGTCGCTTTTAGCATCGCATCATTCTTTTTTGCATCATCTAGTCCTTTAGATATCTTATCTGAACGCTCAGCCATAAGCTTGTTCAGGGGTTTTAAAGCAAAGATGTACAAAACAACAAAGACAATGATGAAATTTATCGCTTGAGCGACGATGATCTTCCAGTCTATGTGAAATGTGGAAATGATTGATTCCATAACTTTTAGAAAGATTTTAAAAATGAAATTTTACTGCGTTAGGTCATTAAGGATAAGGCTCTTGTAAAATTTATTTTTAAAATCTTTCTTTTACTTGATTGAGAATGCGATAACAAGGGCATAAATAGCGATAGCTTCAGCGAAAGCGCAAGCAAGAAGCATCGGCACAAGTATTTTATTTGTAGCTTCTGGATTGCGACCGATCGCTTCCATCGCTCCCGCACCAATTAATCCAATACCGATACCAGGACCTATAGCCCCCAAACCAATAGCCAAACCTTTTGCAATAGTACTTAATTCCATATAATTTTTTAATTACTTAATAATTTTTCGACTACTTAATAATAAATTAACTAACTGCGATGTGTTCTCTGTGGTGACTCCGCTCTTCCTCATGCTTTTCGTGCTCTTCGTGTGCATCATGATCTGTGGCTGAAATCGTAAAGTAAACCACCAGCAACATTGAAAATATTAAGGCCTGAATCACCCCAACCAATATTTCCATAAATAGAAATGGTACTGGGAGAACGTAAGCGATAATGGCTGCCATGGATGCTAAAAGGACTTCTCCAGCAAAAACGTTCCCAAAAAGTCGAAACGATAGTGAAGCAACTTTTGCAAATTCGCCGATGAGCTCAAGCAATCCTACAAAGAACGTTATGGGGGCTACGATAATCACTGTTTTATCCTGTCTAATCTTGGTAAATATCTGCCCCAGCGCTTTTAGATTAACATATTTATTAAAAAGTTTCCATATACCAATTGAAAAAATACCAAATAAGTTGGCACCCAGAACTGCCATCACTGCAAGCGCAATAGTCGTATTCACATCAGCCGTACCGCTGCGAAGAAACGGGATAAATGCCATGCCTTCCTTACCTCTTTCCAAAAGACCCAGACCCCCGATAGGTAAAAGCCCGAGCCAGTTGTTTATCAGCACAAAAAAGAATACAGAAATGGCAATAGGGAAAACTTTCATGGAAAGAGCCCGGCTATTTGTCACCTGATCACATAGATCAAGTGCACCTTCTAATATAATTTCAAAAATGTTTTGTAAAATATTTGGAACCTCGCGCAGCTTTTTCTTTAGCATTAAAGCCAGAACAATGATGACCAAAACAGCTAGCCAGCTGGAGAGTAAAGCATTGGTAACAGTAAAATTCCCGTAATGGGAAACAGGTTCTGCGAATAAAGTTGTCTCGTGTGATATTTTTTCTTTCATAAATCTTCTTTAGCTTTACGCGAAGAAAGGTCAATGTCTCTTATATATTTTCTGATAACTCTTACAATGCCGTATGATGAAAACAAAAATGCTATACCAGTGAACGAGAGGAATACCCAGGGCTCTGTGCCATAATTCTTATCCAGGGCTTTACCGATTATAAGCGCCAACACTATCGGCACTATAACCCAAGTCGAAACCCTGCCGAATATTTCGAGGGCTGGTTTCCAATCTATTTTTTTCTTATTTTCATTAACCACAAAAACAAAGCCTTTACGGCTTTAGTACATGATAATACAAAGGAAGTTTAGATGCAATGTTGAAAAAATCAGATTAACCCTCGAGATTTTGCATAATTATCAAAAAGTTTTTGAGTCTGATTTTGATCTAAATCTTCAAGTATTGCTCTTGTTAATAAGGCACGAGACATTGATTTACTTAACTTATAAGCTGTAATGATTATTTTACCGGTGCCACCCAGTTCCTTAGGATTTGTATTAGCACCCAAAAGTGATGCCGAATAATCAAGAGTAGTAGCTCCAATTAGAGTCCTACTTGCGTCAACAACTAATTTTCCATCAATAGCGGCTTGTACTAAATCATATCGTGCCTCATTATCCACGTTTCCTAAACTATGAGCCCCCACTACCACTCCTTTTGTCCTGGAATCATAAAGATGACCCATTAGTTGCGGAATTGAGTTTTGATTTCCTAAATCATCTACATAAACCTGCTCAAATGCTTCGTAAAGTTTCTCTGGAGTAATTCTGTGAACAATATGTTCAGCAGAAGGAGCCTTGCGTGCTTGCCAATTTGCTCTTAACTTACCAATACGGCTTACTAAGCCGCTTACAGTTTCATTTGTTCCATGCGCTGACCAAAAAGTAGATTGGCTTTCAATAATTCTTGATTCCAGGGGGTCAATTTTTATAAAATCAGAACCTTTATAAACTTTACCTTGAAATATCCAATAAGCACCTGGTTCTAAATCAATATGTGCCAATTTAGCCAGATCAATAAAATTTTGAGGTGCGTCTGAATTATCTTCACGATGAGAACGATTTGCGCCAGCCAGAACAAGTGGCGGAAGTTCTGTATCAAATGTTAAAACATCATAAGGTCCTAAAAGCGCTATATCTGCCGTGTCTGTTCCCTGACCTCCCAAAATTGGCTTATCTGGTTCTGCTATAGCTTTTTCAATAAGAGTAGCAATAATTGGAGCAGTAATAGGATTTCTTAAATGAGAACTATCACCACTAAACAAGGGCAAAAGTGGTCCTTCCACAAAGTCGTCTAATCTTTCATCCCTATCATTTTTTGCCCACTCGGATAAATGCTTTGCTGCATCTTTTTTTTCTCTATTTATTTCTTTGAATCTTGCATAAAGCTCTGTGACTAATTTTCTCTCAGCGGCAGTTCTTTCTTCTGGATTTCTAGTAAAAATTCCCGATAAAGTCTGCATTTCTAGTAATTTATCATCATCTAAACTTCCTGAACCAATCTTTTGTCCATCTCGGAATATCATATCCCAAGTACCCCCTAATTTAAAAAAGTTAACTGGTACTGGTTTACCCAATCCTTCTTTTCGTTCTCTTTGTATGGGACCCTTGGGACCCCCTATATTGCTTTCAGGTTTCATATAATTTATATTATACACTAAAAAAAATTAATGAAAGGTTGAGTATATGCTAATTAAACCCACACTCTCTTTGAATTTTCAAAGCCATTTCTTTAAGTTCATCTTTTTTCTCTGCCAATTTATTAGGTCTAGCCGTTTCCCAATCTAGACATTCTTTCACTTGGTTTTTTAAATCACCCAAACAAGCATCGTCACCCGCTTTTAATTTTCGATATGTATCCTCTAATGCCACCATAAGAGCTTGGCACCTTTCGTTTGCTTTAAGAATTCCTTCTTCTCTTTCCTTCCTTTTTCTTTCCTCTCTTTCCACAAACTTTCTAAAATTTAAATCCAAAGTGAGTGTGGAAGGAATCGGACCTTCGACCTCTGTCTTATCAGGACAGCGTTCTACCACTGAACTACACACTCATACTTACAGCGTTCTACTTCACCCCGCCAAGGCGGGGCAAGCTGAACTACACACTCAATAGGAAAAACTATAACAAAAATAACCTTTATACGCAAACAAAAAACCGCCCAAGGCGGCTTTTTGTTAATTCTCTTATCTATAAGTAAACCCACGCCTTGGCGGGGTGAATTAGTATTCTCGACGTCCTGCTCCTCCCCCATAACCTCCTCGGTCATTGCCTCCAGTTCGTGGTGGGCGAGCTTCCATAGGGCGAGCTTCGTTGACAGTGAGTTTGCGTCCCTCAAATTCCTGATCGTTGAACATAGAGATAGCTTTTGCAGCTTCCTCTTGTGTTGACATTTCAACGAATCCGAAACCCTTAGAACGACCAGACATTTTGTCCATGATAATCACAGCGGATACTACAGATCCAGCTTGTGCGAAGAGCTCTTTAAGAGCAGCTTCTTGAGTGCTGTAAGGGAGTCCCCCTACATATAGCTTTGTAGCCATAATATAACTTCTTCCCTTTTTAATAAAAGAGACAAAAAACTACTTAATAAACGTAGAAACTCTTTTCGCTAAGTGAGAAACTACGATAAAGAGCATATCATACTAAAAATAAAAAGCAATTTTAACCCGAATTCTACAATCCTCAAGGAATTTTAAAAGCACCCCCTTGATTAGCTTCTAGATAATATCCAGAGTATCTATTATATTTACCTGTCTTTCCTAGATCGCTTTTGTGTGTAACTTGAGTCAAAGATCGTAGAGTTGAGTTCTCGATATCATTATTTGATATACCTAAATAGACTTCTTTTAATCCTGCTTTTTCTACATATTCTTTCAGATACGAAATCATCTGAGAATAAAGTTGGTCAAAGTATCCGGAATAACTTGTGTCTGCCTCGATATTATCTGCGACCAATACAGGCTCGCCAGCTTTATTTTTGGAAATATAACACCAAGCGACATAGACCGCTCGACCTTTATCGTCCACCACTTTGACCATACTCATGGCTGGGTCAGTGAGATAGTCTGATATCGGGGATTCACCATCTTTGTGATAATCATTATCTATAGAGATACAACAGTTTGTATCATTACCCAAATAAAAATCATGACGAACGTTTCTCTTTGCTATATAAATAGATAAATGATCATTGTCATACCGACCCCTGTTTTTATTTAAGTCAGCCATCAGCTCTAAGTCTGACATAAGATGAGAAATTTCTTCACCTAGATCTTTATTTGTTTCACTAAAAATACTTTCATACAAAGATCCTTTGTCTTTGGTGCTTTCCAGTACTTCATTTGATAAATCAAGTTTTAAATTCTCTCTAAACTTATCTAAAGTATTCTTAAATCTTAAAACATCTCTCTTTAGACTATCGGGTAATGTTTTAATAGCCAAGTAATCTTTTTTCTCAGCGTTACCTGCCCGCACTCTCTCAAGTGCTTCTTTTAGATTTTTATCATCTTTTTTGAAATTTTCAATATCAGCTTTTAATTTAGCTATTTCTGAAGTGTATTTTATATACAAATCTATAGTCTCATTTTTCTCTTTATAATTTTCAAGCTCTAAAATAGCTTTAAGAGTACCCTCAGCTTTCTTTGGTTTTTCAACTTTTAGTTTTTCATAAGCTTCTCTCATTTTTAGAATCTTCTCTTGTCTATCCTCAAAAGAATCTTCCTTTTTTACAATAACAATACTTCTTAAAACTTCTTTTTTAGAGCCAATAACTTTTGATAAATTATTTGTAAATTTAGTAAAGTAGTCTAGCGTTCGGTCTATCGGTGAAAGTAGGGCTTCAAAACTTTCTTTATCCCCCTCTCTATTGAGCAACAAGTCCTCTCTCTTTGAGTAGTTCAACCAAACCTCTTTATTTACTCCCGCTTCCTCCATAGACTTCAAAGTCTCAGCATTATTTTTATAACTTGCTAATTTCTCATTTACAAACTTTAAATATTCTGGACTTTCGTCATCCACGAAACCAGCTTTCCTCGCCTCTTTTTGTATAGCTATAAGAGTCTTAATATTCTCTTTTGATACTTCATCAAAACTAGGGAATTTATTCATCAATCTGTGTCCTTCAGCAGGGTTCAAAAGTAAAGCCTCAATAATTTCTGGGTTTTCTTTTATAGTTTTCTCTATGTCCTTCAGACTTACATTAGTAATCAAATTAATAAAAGATATTATTCCCGAAGTAGTCTCAAAAGACTTTACCACATCAGGATTTACAGCTCTAAAAGCATCCAGGTATAAATCAACAGATACCCCCGTCGACCTCAAATCATCCATAGTGATATCTTGAAAATTGAAAGTCGATAAAAAATATTGCACTTTATTATTTACTTTAATAGCTTCAAGTAGACCGGCCTTAGCATATTCAAGAACTTTTTTTTCCTCAAAAAAGCTTTTATCTAGATTGAAATATACTAAATGCTCCTCATTGAAAAACATACCTTTTCCAAACATCTTTAATGCAACCTCTCTGTCTAGCTTTTTTATAAATAAATTTTCTAAAATAGCACCTATTGCATCCATATCGCCTTTCTCGATCATTTTTAATACTAAAGCTTTTTGGTCTACGCCTTCAAAATATTGCAAATACTGCGCCACAAATTCGCCTCCTCCAGCTTCTATTATATTATCAGCGATCATTGGATGTAATTCTTTTTTAAAATTAATTACAAAATTTGCCACGAGAGCTGCATAACCTTCCTTTATTAGTCTTAAAACTAAATCTTTTTGATCTATATTTTTGAATTTTGTTAAGTAACTAAGAAGTGTGGAGATTTTTTCCTTCTCTATCAACTTATTTACTAAATCATTATAATTTAAACCTTCAAAATTAAATTTATCAAGAAATTCAGCAAGTCTCTCATAATATTCATTGGCAAAAACTGCCTCATATATTTTCTTATTAAATTCAAAGCCTGCAAACACTTCAGGGTGACAAAAAACTAAATAGGGGTCTTTACGATCATAGTCGTAATCGTTTCCTATAACCGCCCAAGCTACTTCTTTATCTAACCCTTTAAATTTAGTAGTATAATCTGCTAAGTGATTCAAACCTCCATCACGAGCTATTTTCAAAAATATTTCTTTATGAGCAATGTCTTTGAATTTATCTAGATTGTCTAAGACCAAACTAATTTTACCTGTTTCCTTTAGTTCGTCGATCAAACGTGATCTACCTATACTATCAGACTTTTCTATATTAGCTACAATAAATTCAACTTCACTATTGCCAATTTTGGGTGGATTGTCTCTCATTTTTCAATTATATAGTATTTATTCTTCACCTTCATCTCCCACAGCGCCAGATTCAATATCGGAAATTATATCTCCGATATCCCCCTCCATGATTTTCGGCAAATTGTGCCAAGATTTTTTGATACGATGGTCAGTCACACGATCTTGCGGAAAATTGTAGGTACGAATCTTTTCAGATCTGTCGGCGGTACCTATTTGTTCCTTACGATCACCGGCATATTTTTTAGCCTCTTTTTCTTCTTCTAATTGCTGAAGTTTGGCAGTCAAAATAGCCATGGCTTTTTCCCTGTTCGCGAGTTGGCTGCGCTCATTGGTGGAACGCACATCGAGGCCAGTCGGCTTGTGGATGATACGCACTGCCGTTTCTACCTTGTTCACATTTTGTCCGCCCTTACCACCGGAGCGAGAATATTCCATTTCGAATTCTGATGGATCTATTTTAATAGAAACTTTTTTACGAATCGGTAAAACTGCTACAGATGCAGTGGAAGTGTGTATTCTTCCATTTTTTTCTGTTGCTGGCATTCTCTGCACTCGATGCACACCTGTCTCATATTTCATTTTGTCATACACGCCTTTACCTTTTACTTCGAAAGAGGCTTCCTTATAGCCATTCAAATCACTTTTTGATTCATAATTTGTCTTCCATGACCAGCCCTGTGCTTCCGAATACTTTTCGTACATGTGCGCGAGTTCCCACGCAAAAAGAGAGGCTTCATCTCCGCCTGCTCCTGCGCGTACTTCGATCACGATTTCATTCGTAATCTCCGCTTCTACTTTTTCTTTATCTAAAATATCTTGCGCTTGTTTTTCTATTCTTTCTCTTTCCTCTTGGATAAATTTTAGTTCCTTTGCCGCCATTTCGTGCAAGCTTTCATCCCCTGCGAGCATTTCTCGCACTTCTGCCTCCTCGCGCACAAGCTTTAAGAGCATATCTGCCAGATAGCTGGTGTTGTGATTTTTTTTAAGTTCTTCTGGGTCTAACATAATAGAATAGAGTTTTGTAAATAAACCTTGCAAGAGCCTTATCCTTACGACCTAACGTAGCAAGGTTTGATTTACAAAATTTATTTACTTCTTAGCTTTTACAGAAGATGCTGCCTTGCGCTTGTTGAATCGGTCCACGCGTCCAGCCGTGTCCATGATCTTTTCATTACCAGTATAAAAGGGGTGACACTGGCTGCAAATTTCCATTGCTATTTCCGGCATAGTCGAACCAACTTCAAAAACTGCCCCGCATGCGCAGGTCGCTTTTGTTTTTATATTGTATTCTGGGTGTATATCTTTTTTCATTACTAAAGCAGACTAACACAATTTCTCTTTTAGAGCAAATCTATGTTTGCTTGTATACTAGACTTTAACCTCATCACACTTCGGCCATAAGAACACGAAGAGCCACCAGAACCATAGTACTTGCAAGCAGCCCTTTTCTGAGAACTAGAGCTATTACCTGTCGCACCCAGATCAGACAAATACATGCCCGAAGCCATAAAAGCATCTTTTGGAGACCATGGATTGGCAATATAACCTAAAAGATTCTTTAACCGTTCAGAAAAAAGTTTCCAGGTCGAGGGGATGAATTGTGCGGGGCCCATTGCTCCACCATACCCCTTTACTCCAGCTATCGGGCAAGAAATGGCAGTTTGATAAGCGTTTAGTCCGAGCTCGACAGCCATATTTAAAAATACCGGTACATCGCGTGTGGGATTCATGACATTTGAAAATGGTACCATAGTGTTTTTCCCCACGCCCGCTCCAGTATCTGGATTTGTTAAATAACATTGCCCCACGTTGCCGCCCAGATTAGACTCTTGGGTTAAAATAGCAAGTAGAAAAGCTGGATCCACTCCTAATTTACTTTTTACTTCGTTTGCATATTGGAGAGCAGTCCCGAAATCAATCTTTTGCGATATACCGGCCAGACTAAATAATGCACTTCGAATCTTATCAGCCTGGATTTTCTTTTGTGCGGCAAGTTTTTGGTATTCGGCTTCTTTGTTTTTTGAAATTGCTAAAAGTTGTTTTTTCTCAGCTTCGGATTTAGTCACCTGTCTTTGCGCACTTTCTAATTCGGCCTTGGCATCCGTTTCCGCATCTCGTTTTTTCTCCAAATCTGTCTTAACGGCTTCCGTTTGTACTTTTACTCCATTAATAATGTCAATGGAGGCTTTTACGGCCTGATTAATAGAGGTGTAAGATTCTAAATCACTATAAAAATTTGAGATGTGGTTATCAGAAAGAACTAGGTGCACTAAAGTTTCTTCATCAAATTCATTCGTATTTCGTAAAAGCTGTGCCAGAGACTCATGTTCACGACCTATTTTGTCAGAAAGTGACTGAATTGTACTAACCTTTTCTGCAATATTTACTTTTAATTGAGCAATAACTAAGCTTCTAGCTTTTATTTTGGCCTTTAGAGTATTGATCTGACTCGTTAGATATTCAACATCACCCTTTAATGTACCTGTCGTTTTTTGTTGTTCCTTTTGCTGGTTTAATAGATCAGTAAGCTGCGCTTCTATTTGACTCAACTCATTCTGGCAATAATCTTTATCTGCTCGAGCCGAAGAGACGGTCAGAGTCAAGCAATCAAAAGCTAGCGACTTTTCCTGCCCAAAAACAAATAGAAAAATAATTAAAATAAAAACTATGGATTTTTTACCCATAGTTCTTATTCTAACATATTTCAATGAATATTTATTTTTTCTCAGGCTTCTTTTCTGCTTTTTCCTCTTTAGCTGGTGCGGCAGCATCAGCGGCCGGAGCACCCTCCTCTTCTTTCTTGCCCTTCTTTTCAACTTCGATAGCAGATAGATCAATAGGTGCAGCCACTTCTTCTTTCTCTTCAACTTGAGCGACGATAGAGGCCACAACTTCAGTGCCATGGGTAATAGCTACCACACCAGAAGGTAACTTGATATCAGAAACAATTATATTGTTATCCAAGCCCTCTAGCTTTGAAATATCAACACTTAAATTGTGTGGTAAGTCAGCAGGCAAAGCCTCGATTTCGATTTCATGGAGCACTTTCACTAGATTTCCGATTCCACTTTTTACAGCATTTGATACTCCTTCAAATTCCAGAGGCACCTTGACCTTTATTTTCTTCTTCATGTCAATAGCTAGAAAATCAACATGTATCGGCTCATCTGTGACTGGATCAACTTGCACTTCGTGAATAAGAGCATCGATATCTCCACCCTCCATCGTAACCTTTACTGCTGAAGATTCTCCGGCGTCCCTCCATACTTTTTTAAATTCAATATTTGGAATAGAAATAGAAGTCGTCGCCTTGCCCGCTCCGTAAAAAACGGCCGGTATTTCCCCGGATTTCCTTAAAACAGCTAATTTGGCGCCCGAATCTCTCTTTAAAGCTTTTATAGCAAACATAAAAACAAGTATACAGAAAAAAATTTAAAAAGCAATATGTGTTTCTAAATATTCTTTTGTTCCTGCGCCACCCTCTATTCCTACTTTTTTCCCAGGGTTTAGGATGTTTTTCGAATCAAAAATTTCCTTTATTTCTTTAAAAATTTCAATCATCTTTTGACTATACATGGCAGCTAAATAGGGGGTGCGAATTAATCCATCATTATGTTCAGCGGTTATTGAACCCCCCAGTTTGATAACTAGATCGTAAACTTGATCAGAAACCTCCATGATCATTTCTTTTAGATTTGGATCTTTTGGATTCACCAAAGTGTATATATGCATATTGCCATCACCAGAATGTCCACCTACCGCAAAAGTCATTCTCTTTTTATATTTATTTAAAATTTTATATAAAGCTGGGAAAAATTCTGGTAATTTTTCTGGCTTCACGATCACATCATCAATAAAAGGCATAGACTTCACTTTTTTAAGATGGTAGCGAATCAAATTAAAAGCCTCATGGCGAATCGTCCAATACTTCTTCGCTTCAAATGCATTTTTGGTAAGGCGAATACCTACTTTTTTAATTTTTTTCAGATCTTTCAGGACTTTTTGCGCCTCTCCGTCAGCCTCCTTTTGTGATTCACCCGTGAATTCAATTAAAAGAACTAGCTTTGGAAAACCATTACGCAAAGTCATAAAAGCTTCTGGCCAGAAACTAAAAATCAGTTTGAAGAAATTCTTTAAGCCTAGGAGTTTGGCGAAGCCTCTTATATATTTGACTACCAACAAAAAGGTTTTATCGTCATACGACTCCAGAGATTGTGGATTATACTTCAAGATCTTATTTACTAAATTTGGTAGTAATTTTATATCTCTCAAGAAAACAACCAGTAGGCGGGTATGTTTCGGCTCAGGCACAAGCCTAAAAGTAATCTCTGTGGCTATGCCTAATGTTCCTTGAGAACCACACAAGAGTCTATTGAGATCAAAGAAACCAGAATCTAAAGAATTCTGAACGGCGTGGGTCCCACCCGGTACTCCGAGAAGGGTGAAGCCGGAAGAATTTTTTAGATTCTGGTTTCTTATTACATTCCAAATATAATATCCAGCTGAATTTTTGTGAACATCCGGCTTTGCTTGTTTTATTTCTGCTTCGTTATTTTTTATTAAGTCGTAAACTTTTGTATAAACCTCTCCTTGTTTAGAAACCTCACTCAAAGGAATAGGTTTTACGACCTTTTCCACTCCATCAGCAAATACTACTTTTGTTTCTAAAATATAATCTTCCGTTTTACCATATTTTAAAGTCCGCTCTCCTGCGGAATTATTGCCAAACATTCCACCCATTGCATTTATAGTCTTTGAAGCTGTAAAACAAGGCAAAATCAGCCCTTTTTCTAGAGTCAACTTTTCAAAGTCTCGATAAAACATCCCAGGTTGAACAGTAATTTTATTTCCTTCAAATTTTATTAGCTTATTCATATACCTCGTGAAATCCACAATAATGGATTCTCCGACGGCTCCGCCGGACATATCGGTTCCCGCACAACGAGCCGTGATGGAAAGATTCGGATACTTTACCTTATTTTCGCTGTTTTCACTTGCCCACTTTACTAAATTTTGCACATCTAAAGAGTCTTTTGGGAAGACAACGACTTTCGGACGAATATTAAAAATACTCGCATCATGCGAATACTTGAGAAGTGTTTCCTCGCCATCTTCCACATCTCCTTTCAAAATTTTCTTTATTTCTTCTTTCATTAATATTGCCCCACACTTGCAAGGCTGTTATCTTTCGCAGCTTTTAATAAAAGCTCTTGCGCACATGCCACATCACTCGAGTCTTTTGCCCAACTCTCTAAGGCCCCATTTTGAATAGCTCGACCATAAGAAAAAGTAAGAGGCCAAGGTAGAGAGTCCATTTGATGCATAGCATTTAGATTTTTTGTGGCTTCTTCGTCATCTTGACCGCCAGAAAGAAATACAATCCCGCCGATATCTTTCGGCACTTTTTCTTTCAAACATTTCACAGTATTCCGGGCTATTTCTATATTTGATGCTGAAACTTTGGCATCCTTGCCAGGTATTACCATGCTTGTTTTTAAAATTATTCCGGGAATAAAAACTCCAGCTTCTTTAAGTTCTGAAAAAACTATCTGTAAGTTATCTAACGTTACCTTATAACATTTTTCCATATCATGATCTCCGTCTATTAAAACCTCTGGCTCGACGATCGGGACGATGTCTAATCTTTGGCACGCCAAGGCATATTGCGCAAAAAGAATTGCATTTTCTTTCATGCAATCATGGCTGGGGGTATTTTCTCCTACCGTATATATCGCACGCCATTTAGCAAAAGTCGCACCAAGTTTTTTATATTCTTTAAGTCTGTCTGCTAGTCCTTCGATACCTTTGGTTACTTTTTCACCCAAATGTAGCGGAAAGTCCGTAGTACCACCATCTACTTTGATGCCGACTTCTATCCCTTTTGACTTTAAAATGGATATGAAGCTTCTGCCATCTAGGGCAGACTGCCGCATAGTCTCATCAAAAAGAATATACCCAGAAATGTATTTTTCGATACCAGGTGTGGTAACTAGGAGTTCACGATATTCCCTCCTCTTTTCTTCTGTTGTCGGCACACCAAGTTTCTCAAAACGCTTGTTGCAAGTAGACAAACTCTCGTCAATAGCGAGAATTCCTTTTGGTGGTGCCAAAAGACGAGAAACTGTTTTAATCAAAACTTCCTGATTCATAATTCTATTTTAACAAATCTATTAAAACTTGCTTCGTAAGCCCCGGGTTAGCAGAACCTTTGGTCTCTTTCATGATCTGACCAACGAGAGACATAAGCGCCTGTTCTTTACCCCCTTTATAGTCAGCCACCACTTTCGGATTGCTATCGATTATCTTCTCCGCAATTTTTTTAAGAGCCTCAGTGTCATTTTTTTGTAATAAATCTTTTTCAATGGCTATTTTCATTGGCGATTCATCAACCGTCACGATCTTTAATAAAATGTCTTTTGCCGCACGTGAACTTATTAAAGATTCTGTAATCATCGATGAAAGCTCGGCCATGTTTTTAGCACTTGGCATTTTTATACCTACATCATTCTTCTTTAGACCCAAAAAGTCTGAGATTATGTAATTAGAAGCAATTTTTATCTTATCTTTATTATCTAAAATCCTTGCAATGTCTTCAAACCACGCGCCAAGGACCATATCATTTATAAATACTTCTATGTCTTCATCCTTTATTCCAAAATCTTTTTTATATCGCATACGCAACGCTACCGGTAATTCGGACAATTCTTTCTTCATTTGCTCTAAATTAAAAGCTTCATGAAGTTTCATTTTCGGCAGATCTGGCTCTGGGAAATATCTATAGTCCGCGCTGCCTTCTTTCTTTCTCTGGGAAAATGTTTTCTGTTTGCTTTCATCCCAGCCTCGCGTCTCCTGTACTATCTCTCCGCCCCCTCCAGCCTCTAACAGCTCTGTCATTCTATCAAGTTCGTACTTAATAGCTTTTTCCACGCTCTTAAAAGAATTTAAGTTTTTGACTTCAACCTTTGTACCTAGAATTTTTTTATCTGTTGAAATAGAGATATTCGCTTCCACACGCATCTCCCCCTTTTCCATATTGGCTCCAGATACACCCAAATACCAAAGCATTAGTTGAAACTCTTTAGCAAACTTTGTGGCGCCTTTTGCAGCCCCATCTCCACTTTCAAAGGTAGTCGCTTCTGTCACCAACTCCATAAGCGGCACTCCGGAGCGATTGAAGTCAATAAGTGAAAAGTCTCCGCGATCATGCTTGTTATTAGCAGTATCTTCTTCTAAGTGAATGCGAGTAATATCGAAATCAGCCAAGTGCCCGCCAGAAACTATTGGATATTTGTATTGTGAAATCTGATAACCCTTAGGAATATCAGGATAAAAATAATTTTTACGGTCAAATTCAGTAAAATCAGCGATACTGCCATCTACAGCGAGACCTACTTTTATCACGTTTTCTACGGCCTTTTTATTTATAACGGGCAGTGCTCCCGGATGCGCCATGCAAACTGGACAAATGTTTACGTTGGGCAATACCTCATCTGGGTCATTCTTGCAGCCACAAAACATCTTGGTTTGTGTCTTTAGCTCGGCATGAATCTCTAGCCCAATTGTCGGGTAATATTTTACGGCCATATCCTAAGTATACTTTATTTTTTCTTCAAAATCTTCACCAGCGCGTCTTGAAACTTTTTGACCATTTTGTCGTCATATAAGGATAAAGTGAAAACCCCGCCTTTTCTGGCCGGGGCAAGCATTTTAAATTTTTCAATAGTTTTTTTAATAACTTTCGGATCTTCTACTACATCCACCTTAGTTAAAATAATTATTTCTTTTTTGTCTGATAGCCCCTCCTCACCCAGGTCTAACTTTTTATCATATTTGGCAAGTTCCCTGCGGATCTCTTTGTAACTTTTCATCATGTTTTTATTTTCAAAAGAGACTAAATGTGCCAACATTTTTGTACGTTTAACATGACGCAGGAATTTAACTCCAAGACCTTTTCCTTCAGATGCGCCCTCTATCAGCCCGGGAATATCAGCAATAATATAGCCATAAAAGTCTCCCAAATTTGGATCGAGGGTCGTAAAAGGATAATCACCCACTTTTGCCTCAGCATTTGTTAAAGCATTTAAAAGGGATGATTTACCAGCATTTGGAAGTCCTACGAAACCAATATCAGCAAAAAGTTCTAATTCTATTTTGAAGTTACCTTTTTCACCTTCTCCGCCAACATTAGCCTCTCGTGGGGTTGTATTAGTGGAACTTTTAAAATGTTCATTACCGAAACCTCCGAAACCACCCTTCAAAAGCAATACCTGTTCTCCTTCTTTGGTTAGTTGCCATTTTTCCCCAGTTTCCTCGCGGGTAATGATAGAGCCGACGGGTAATTCTAAAATAAAATCTTCTCCATTTTTACCATGTAAACTCTGACTTCCCCCATCTTCTCCTCTGCCAGCAATAAAGCTTTTCTTTGCTTTGTATTTTAAAAGAATGTGCACATCGCGGACAGCTTTTACATAAAAATTACCACCACGTCCAGCGTCTCCCCCTGAAGGCCCACCTTTTGGGATAAATTTCTCTTGCCTAAAACGCACGACACCGTTTCCTCCGCGTCCAGCTTCTGCGTATATTTTTATTTCATCAATGAATGCCATATAGAAAATACAAAAACAAAAAATTAAGGAGCCGTGGGTCCCCTGTCCTTATGGACCTTGAGGGCGAAGGCGGGAGAATTTTTTGTTTTTGTATTTTCTATATTAACCTATTAAGGCTAATTTCGCTAGCTTGATCGCCCCCTCTTTAGACTTTGCCACAGCCATATGAAGTCCACGATGGCAAAACACAGCATCGGATACACCGGTCGCTCTCTGTAGTTCTTCGTCTCGAAGGCCCGCCCAACTGTTTGGAAAATTTTTCCTATTTTTAAAAGTTTTGGGATCTTCTCGAACTGCTTTTACTCCCCAATAGTTATTAGTTCTTCTTGGATGAACTACAAAAATGGGTTCGGGATAATCATGCAGAGTGTTTTGGAAAGGATAGTTTTTATCAAAAACTAAAACCCTTTTGTCTTGTGTATTTTTATAAATAGAAATTAAAGATTCTTCTGCTAAGAGTGCATCTTGTGTCTGAATTATTATACGCGATAAAATATCTTTGGCCAAAGAAACACATTTTAAAAAGACTTGGTTGATATCTTTACCCTCCTCTCGCCAAGTGGGCTCCATCCCAAAAAAAACATTTTGTATCAAGTAAGGAGAAACTTGATATTTATTCTCGGCCAAATCAAAACCGTTATCGTGAGCATCTACTGGTGCAACCAACTTTTTATCTATGGAGTCCAAAGCTTTCTGCGATCCACAAATCTCTATACCGAATTTCTTCCAAACCAAACCAAAAGAGGCATATTCTATTTTGGGATCGTATTCGCGACGTCCAGCCCCGCCCGTCTGATGATGATCAAAACGGTTTTTGTCCGGATCATAGACACCCCCCACATCAAAAACATAATCCCCTTTATCTATTATCTTTTGGTCCCTAGTACGAATTATCTCAAATTTATGACCTTTATTCTCGAGGTAAATAGAAAGCGCGGCGGCGGAGAATATGTCATCCGCATGAAAAGACCCATCGTGTGTGATTAATTCCTTTTTCGATTTTTTAAAAATATTTATCATGAATCTTGTACATTATCATAAAATTCTTCATAAATCTCATAAAACCAAGTTATCAACTTATCAATAAGAATAAATATTATAAACAAAACTAAGACCACCGCTAAGAACTTCCAGATGTCTTTACTTACGTGAAGCGCGGTATAGCTGAAGAAATAACCCAAGGACAGCATGAGCGGAACCCAAATCACTGTAGCACTTATTTCCGCTTTCAGAAATTTTTTATAGTCTATTTTTTCATAACCAGAAAATATTATTACAAAGTGATTTGTCCCCATTATAAATTTAGAAATAAAAATAGACCAAAAAGGTCTTGTTTTAAACCTGGGCAGAACGTTGTAAACTCGCTTTTGCACAAATTTAAAAAATCTGTGATGGTTAAATTTCTTGCAAAGAAACTCACCCAAAGCATAACCAAAAAAAGTTTTAGATAATCCACCTAACAAAAGAAAAACAAGGGATGCCCAAAAATTAAAAGCTCCGAGGTGTGTCAAAATCCCAGTAGAAATCAAAAAAAGCTCTCCCTCAAAAATAAGCCCAATGTAAAGTATTAAATAAGCTAGGACCTGATGATGCTCGACTAAACGGACTAAAAAGTTGACTGTGTGCATAAATAATTAAAATAGAGAATCCACGGCTTCCTTGACCACGGCACCATCTGCCTTACCCTTTAGATCCTTCATGAGAGCAGACATTAGCATCCCCTTCTTGGTAGCGTCAGTAATGCCGAGCTCACTCTTTTTGGAACTAGCTATTTTGACCACTTCCGCCTTATCCATCAACTTTGGTAAGTAAGTTTCTAAAATAGAGAGTTCGGCTTCTTCGGCCTTTACCAAGTCTTCCCTACCACCTTTCTTAAACTGTTCAATCGAGTCCTTTCTCTGTTTAGCAAGTTTGGAAATCACAGCTATGGCTTCTTCGTCTTTCAGCATTTCTTGGGGCTTTCTGTTTTTAGCAACAAGCTCATTAGTAAAGGCCGCAGACATGGCCCGAAAAGCCTGTAAACGAAGAGCGTCTTTCGCCAGCATCGCTTCCTTAATATTATTTTTGATTTGCTCATGCAACATATAGAAGGAAATTTTACAAATCAAACCTTGCTGCGTTAGGTCGTAAGGATAAGGCTCTTGCAAAGTTTATTTCTAAAATTTCCTTCTCTAGTATACCAAAAATGTGTTAAAATAGCACCATATGTCTAAGCTTATATTTTTCGACACAGAAACCACCGGCAACGAGCAAAAGGACTTTTTGTGCCAGATAGCCTATAAATCTGGTAATGAAACTTTTACCGGCCTCTACAAACCTCCGACTAAAATCCCACCTGAGGCTTCTGCTGTGCACCACATCACAAATAAAATGGTAGCCGACAAGCCAGCTTTTCAAAAAACTGAAGATGCAAAAAATATCAAGAAACTTTTTGAAGATGCCGAGGCTGTAGTCGTGGCGCACAATGCACCGTTTGACCTGATGATGATAGAAAAGGAAGGAATAAAGCCCAAAAAGTTCATCTGTACTCTCAGAGTCGCGAGGCATTTAGACAAAGAAGGTAAAATAGATAGGTATAATCTGCAATACTTGCGTTATCTGCTCGAGATCGAAATCGACGCTACTGCGCATGATGCATTAGGAGATGTTTTAGTGCTCGAAAAGCTTTTTGAAAGATTAAAAAATAAAATAATGGCAGAAGAAAAGCTAAGTGAAAAAGAAGCAATAGAAGAGATGATCGAGATTTCTTCGCACCCTTCCCTCATCAAAACACTTATTTTCGGTAAACATAAAGGCAAAAAGGTGGAAGAAGTGTTAAATATCGATCGCGGATGGCTGGAATGGCTTTTAGCTGAAAAAGAAAAAAGCGATGTCTTAGACGAAGACTGGATTTATACTTTGAAACATTATTTGGAGAAATAATGCTAAAATAGAGACATGGAGAATATTTCTTGGGTTATATTGGGAGTAGCTGCTGGAGGCATAGTTGCTTACTTCCTTTTGAATAAGAAAAAAGAAGTTTCGAAAGACGATACTGGTTTAAACCTAATTCTCACCCAAATAAACGAACTATCTAGGACAGTAGATAGTAAGATTGGCGAATCACACAAACAAGTTAATGAAAGTTTGAAATTTCATTCTTCGGAATCAAATAAAATAATCCGGGACGTTACAGAAAGGCTCACTCGCCTAGATGAGACGAACAAGCAAGTCATCTCTTTCGCTGACCAGCTGCAAAGCCTAGAAAATATATTAAAGAATCCAAAACAACGTGGAATACTCGGCGAATATTATCTGGAAACAGTCTTGAAAAACGTTTTACCTCCAGGAAGCTACCAGATGCAATATGAATTCCCAGACAAAACTATCGTGGATGCTGTCGTCTTTGTGAAAGATAAAATCATCCCGATCGACTCAAAATTCTCATTGGAAAATTACAACAAAATGGTGGAAGAAAGAGACTCTACGGAAAAAAAGAAACTGGAAGTCGTATTTGTGAATGATCTAAAAAATAGAATCGTAGAAACTTCTAAATACATCCAGCCGACTAAGGGCACGACTGATTTTGCCTTTATGTTCATCCCCCATGAAGCTATTTATTACGATTTACTCACAAACAAAGTCGGAGCCCTTGAAGAAAACGAAAATTTGATACAGCGCGCTGCCGGAAAATACAAAGTCATCATCACCTCTCCCACTTCTTTCCTTGCATATTTGCAGACTGTTCTGCAGGGTCTAAAAGCACTGAAAATAGAAGAATCCGCCAAAGAAATAATAAAAAAAGTAGAGGACCTCGGCAAACACTTAAAGTCCTATGATGAATACCACAACAAACTCGGTAACGCCCTCGGTACCGTGGTGAACCATTACAATGCTTCAAATAAAGAACTCAAAAAGATAGATAAAGATGTACTTCGTATTGCTGGCTCTTCGCCAGAGTTATCTCTGCTTGAAGTAGAGAAACCAAAAGTTGAAGAAGAGTAAAGAAATTTTTGGATTTTCCTAAAAAATGCTATATTCCACCTAACGGCTCTATCGTCTAACGGTTAGGACGAATCCTTCTCAAGGATTAAATCGCGGTTCGATTCCGCGTAGAGTCACACACTAATTTATTTCTTTTATGGTCCCGGCGTAGGAGTAGGAGCATTAACATTGACTGTCCTAGTGACTTCTATGGCGTGGTTGCCAGCGGTATCGGTAGCATTGTAGTGAATTGTGTAAGTGCCGGCGGTAGATGTATCTACTGTGCCACTGATGATGACGGCGACAGAAGTGTCTACATCATCTGTGGCGGTGGCTCCTTGTTCATTGTAGGTGTCACCTACGTTTAGGGTTATTGTAGCTTCACCTGTGAGGGTGATAACGGGTGGGGTCGTGTCTGCTCCCGGAGTTGTACCACCCCCTGTTCCTGGATCTGCTGGTGGAGTACCGCCAGCGCTACTTCCCCCTCCTCCAGAGCTACTTCCGCCGGTGTTGTTGACGACACCGCCAGCTTGAGCGATAAGAGAATCCAATTGAGCCTTAGTTAAACAAGTCTTTGCTCCGCTATCATCCGAGACACATAAATTCTTTGTATTCACTTCTCCTACAAATACCCTCTTTATCCCATTACCCACATCTCCCATCCAAGCTCCAACCTTCTCATATACATTTTTAAAGAAGGCATTTACAAAAGATTCATTGGCAGAACCAGCGAGAGGAGTGATGGTGCCATTGATACCATCGAGGTTTAGATTAAGTTCTTTAATCGCTTGAATAGACAACATCTGTAGACCGATACCGTAGTCGACAGTTTTGAAACCATGATCATCTATTCCCACAAGTTCTGGGAATAACTTTTCTACATCTTGAGCAATTAATCCTTTGACTGGAGCAGTACCAAATTGTTTATCTGGAAATTCATCAGAGCGCCACTGGTATGTTACTGGTTGCAATTGTGAAAATACACCTAGGATATTTGTAATAGGTATAATATTTTTCTTTAAGTTAATATCAGAGGAACACGAACCAGCGAGAGCAGTTCCAGCAAAGTTCTTTATACAACCATTAGTACCAGAAGTACCAACTCGGATGTCACCAATTACCACAAGCTTATCAGTGCTTGGACTCGTCGTACCTATACCAACGTTGCCGCTGGAACCTTGTATCCTCATATACTCGTTCATGCTTCCCGCATTCTCTGTTGTAAAAGTTAAATCAGCAGTATTATTTGCTCCGGCAGTTGTAAGTATAGAACGAATTGCTGCTGAACTTTGTAAAACATGAGAAGTATTTTCCATCTGGAAATTGATACCTACACCGAGTCCTGCTGTGGGGGTAACATTACTATTTACGTGTCTTATAAGTTGAAGATAGTCATTATTTGAATTAATCTGTCCGTTATATCCCTCCAATATTAATACTTGGGGGTCATTTTGGCTTGCAGTAAAGTGTGCAGTTATTGTTCCTGTTCCCACACTTGATGGGTAAACATTGAGCAATGCATCAGTTGAACGATATATTGAATCAGTTGTTCCAAGTTGGACATTACCATTTCCAAAAACAGAAAATCTGGTACCGCCGACTAGGCTGTATGCTACTCCAGAATTAGCACCCGTAAAAGCTGTAGTGGTCATGGAAGTATCAGAAGCGATAGCAGAGATAGTTTTTGTTTCTCCGTTGATGGTGATCGTATCACCTATTTTGAAAGTATTAGTAAATTGAGTACCTACACCCGTAACAGTCGTCCCCCCAGCTCCATTAGAAACAGTGCCAACACCTGTTGCGCCTTGAGTAACTTGAAGATTTGAGGTTGGAGTGGTTGTCCCAAGCCCTATATTCCCTCCACTATTTTTAATAAAGAATGGTGCACCAATATAAGCTTCAGAAGAATCAAAGGTTTCATAAAAAAGATCAGCAGTAGTTGAATTTGCTGTTTGTCCTGTTAGAAATCTTCCTCTCAACTTACCATTCTGAAGAAAACGAAAATCACCACTATATCCAGTATTTGAGGAATCTGCATAAAAAGACAGACTACGAGTAATACCATTGACATCAAGGAGTTGGGTAGGTGACGTCGTACCGATACCAACTTTACCAGTATTATCTATTGCTAATCTCCACGCTGCATTATTATATAGACCTAGAGTAGTCGCACTTTGCTGACCAATAAACTGAGTCTGTCCAGAGTTAAGCCAAACTCCCCCATTGTTACCAGAATCCCCAGTTTGAATACGTCCATTTACAGCCAAATCTACAGTTTGGTTACCACCCCCAGTAATTTGTAATTTATTTGCAGGAGAAGATGCACCAATACCCACGTTACCACTCGGTGTATTTAATACCGTATTCCCTCCTGCTGAACCTATATTTGTTCCACCGGTGCTAGTATTTCCTAAATAAACAATACCAGTGGTTCCAGCGTTAACATTAAACTGAACTCCCGCAGCCACTTGTCTTATATCCTGATATCCAATACCGACGCTTTGTGTAGAATTATTAGCCAGAAATCTTACTATATTTGTGCTTGCTGTGTTATCTGCGCTCAATACTGAAAACTTTTCTCCTGGTGCAGTCGTTCCTATACCCACATTGCCACCATTAAGAATAGTCAAGCGAGCAGCACCGCTACCGTAATTACCATTCCAAATAGTGAAATCTCTAGTACCAACTCCAGCGGCCTCAGCTGTCAGATGCCAGTTATCAGCAGCTGTAGCAGAATTACCCAATTGGAAACTTGCAGTACCGGTGCCGGCGAGCTGAAGTTGGGCTATTGGCGCTGTCATTCCAATACCGACTTTACCCGAAGAATCAATCCTTAACCTTTCGGTATTGTTCGTAAACATGGTTATCGGTCCAGTGGTGGTGTTGTTGTATAACTCAAGCGCATTTCGTCGATTCGTTGTGGCAAAAGTACTTCCTAACATTTGTACAGCTCCTATCTCTGAACTATTATTCTTGAAAGCAACACGCCCATATAGACTAGTATCTGACCAATCAAGAAAGACATCTGGTTGTATAGACCTTACAGTTAATGAAGTTCCCCCATTACTACTACTTGCCGGACTCGTAGTACCCACACCCACATTCCCCGTACTTCCCACTTGTAACCCAGTGTAAGCAATCTTGTAAGCTTGTGAAGACACTGTCTGAGAGGCAGAAACAGTAAGGTGAGTCGTGTCAGTAAAGGCAGTGATAGTACCTGCGTTTGTACCATCTGCAAATACAAACTGTGAACCAATCATGGCACTGGTGAATGTGGTACCTACACCAGTAACAGTAGTGGTTGATTGTGAAGCTGTGCCTGTGGTGTATTGAGTTGGAGTGACAGAGAGTATGTTACTTGGTGTGATAGTGCCGATACCGAAGTTACCACCTGAAATATATGATGACCCATCAGACAAGAAGAGGTTCTTTGGAGCACCTGTGGCGTTAGTATACTGAGCAAAACCTGCACCGCTTCCCGCTGTATTATAAAGAACGTTTGTATATACCCCTCCTGTAATACTTGTAAAAATAGCATTAGCATTAGCTCCAACAGACACGTCTAGTTTTGCCCCAGGGGTTGTCGTTCCTATGCCAACTTTACCAGTACTATCTATTACCATTTTTGTACTGTTTCCATTTGTACGAAACTGAAGTCCGTTTGCAGTACCGCCCGAAACACTGTTGTAAACAATTCCTCCAGCAATATTACTTGAAACATTACCAAACAGAATTCCAGACTCACTCGCATCTGGTGTTAAAATATTCAAATATCCATGAGAAGAATTTTCTAATGTCGCTATAGCACCGCTATATGGTGATGCACCCGAAGATCCATTTGAGATATGGAGCTTGGACTGAGGACTCGCTGTGCCGATACCAACGTTGCCACCGAGAAAAGCGGCAGCGTAGTTGTTCGTTGCACCAGTTTGTGTGTTTACAGTAAGACCATAAGAATTAGTCGCTGCCCCGACAGCTGCTGATGCGATATTAAGAGCAGTGGTATTAGTAATGGACTCGTTGGTACTCTTTATTGGTGCACCACCTATGTAAAGGTTGTAAGCATTAGTAGTAGTAACCGAAACATTGGTAGCCACTAAGGTTGGTGCAGCAATACTGTTAAAAGTGGCTCCTGTAGCTGTACCGCTTGCCGCAGTAGCATTATCAGTTAGGGTAGATGCAGAGATAGATAAATATTTACCTACTGTAGCTGAAGGAGTTGCACTAAGTGATTTAGACACATCGAGAAGACCAGCTGGAGTCGTGGTGCCGATACCAACGTTGCCATTATTTAATATCCTAGCTGCTTCTGTCGCACCGTTAGCACCAACTTGAAAGATGATATCAGAGCCCGTTGTAGATGAAGCATTAGAACTAGACTTGAGTGTAAGAGTTGAAGTTGTACCAGTGCCTCCGATTACTAATGGATCAGTGATGTTTGTAGTAAAGGTGGGAGTAGTATCAAATACCAATTTGCCTGTTCCTGTTGCTCCAGTTGAGGTTACTCCCTCAAGCGTAGTGTGGCCAATTACGGTAAGAGTGGAGTTAAAAGTCGCTGCACCAGCTTTACTGACTTGCCAAGTAGAACCTGTACCAAGTATATCTGCACCCGTACCCGAGTTAGCGATAGCTAAAACCGCACCCCCACCAGAAGCATAAGACTGAGTCAATAACAATACATTTGTGCTGTCAGCACAAGTACCGGCCGTTACCGTACAACTCGAAGAAATAGCAGCTACCGGATTAAAGATAGTTAATTGACCTCCTGTGGTAGTGGTAAAGTTTCTGGATAAATTTAAAATACTTCCGCTGATAGTGTAACTTCCATTAAAAGATGCGGTGTGGTTAGCGTTGATCATATTCGAAGAAGAACCTCCAGTACCACCCGCAGTATCAGTAAGTGCTAGGATGCTTCCGCCAGAGATGGCGGTAGCTGTAATACTGTGGGCTGTCGTCGTCCCCGTATATGTCTGACTAAATTGTCCATTTCCAGAAGACATTGTTAAATTCTGTCCTCCCGCCACCGTCACATTTCCATTCGAAGTTAATCCAGAAGTTGCAGTAATTAATCCAGAGATAGTAGGAGTAGCTGTCCATGCAGTTCCGGTAACAGTTAGATTGCCACCTAATGTGGTTAAGTTACTTCCAGAAACTGTAAATGTGTTGTCCAGAGTTGTAGCTCCGTGTAAAGTCAAAGCTCCGGGAGTAGTAGTAGAACCAATTGTATTGACACTCAAAGCACCAGTGCCTAAAGTTGTCGAGCCCGAAGAAGCCAAAGTTCCAGTGACGTCCAGAGTTTTACTTGGACTTGAAGTCCCAATACCAACGTTACCTGCAGTATCAATAACAAATGGAGTTGAATCCGTATATGTGCCATCATCATTCACTCTTAATACTAAGCTGGTAGAACCTGTCTGTGCTGAAGTAACATTTAGAGTGGTTCCACTGGCGGCATGAAGACCAGTATAGCCAATTTTCACCAGACTACCAGTGTTTGTAGTCAAAGTCGTAGCTGAATTTTCTATTTTTAAAAGTTGGCCAGTAAAGGCTGTGGCGGAAGAAGCGATAGAAAGAGCGGTACCACTTGTAATAGAATTTACAGAAATTGATTGAACTAGACCACTACTTAAGTTATTTGCAACCATATCGAGTAACCCTCCTGATGTTGTACTGGCAGGATTACCAGTTATAGAAAGACTGAGCAATCCTCCCGTGGTAATAGACGGAGAGGAGCTTGTAATTTTTAAAGCATTACCAGAGGTAAGAGCATTGGCCACGATAGACTCTCCAATTCCCGCTGTAAGTCCAGAGTAAGTTTGTAAGAACTGTGTACCATCTGTTGATGCAGTTGAAGAAAGATTGAGTAAAGACCCATTAGTAGAGGTATCAACTGAAGTGGAAGAAAGTTTTAAAAGTGAACCACTAGAAATCACCGAATTGGTGTGTGGGATAACAAATGCAGTACCAGTGGTTAAACTATTAGCGGTAATGTTGAGAGCACTTACTGTAGCAGAGGTACTAGTAATGTCCAGATTAGCAGCTGGAGCAGCGGTGCCGATACCAACATAACCGGACGTATTCACAGTAACACGATCTACGGCCGCTATTCCGTCATATATTTTAAAAGATCCTTGCTCTCCAGACGCACCTGTTGTTTCATAAATTGTCCAATGTGATATATTTGCAGCGTTACGCCAATTTATTTGAGAAGTGCTTCCATTATTTGTTAAAAGGTTAAGGGAGGAATTGACGCCAGAGATACGAACACTGGTAGCTACGTGTAAGGGTTCTGCAGGTGTAGTGGTCCCAATCCCAACGTTACCACTAGGAAAGATAGCAGCGTAGTTGTTTGTACCACCTGATGCAGAAACGGAAAGTCCAACATTTGTACTTGATGTTCCACTATGAGCATTAGAAATCTGAGCGCCGTAAGTGATTTGATTATTATTAATACCTGAGAGGGCGATATTGAGTAAAGTCTGTGTATTAAATGCAGCCGCTGTACTGTTAGTAGAGAGCGTAAGCGCACTATTTGAAGAAAGGCTATTCCATGCCCATGTCTGAGGATTATCTACATTGTTTATCGTGTTGATTGCTGTGGCTGCTGTGATTTGATCAAGCCTAGTACCAGCACCGGAAACTACTGTAGTCCAAGATGTACCACCTGAACCATCAGTGGTGAGAACCTGACCATTTGTACCTGCGCTACCTGGTAATGTAAGTGTCCAAGAACCCGCAGCTGCAGCAGGTTGCAACTGTACATATCCTGAAGTATTGCCTTCAAGACGAAGTGTTCCTAAAGTTGTACCGGCAAGACCAATATCAAGTTTAGCTCCAGGGTTAGTGTTACCAATACCCACATTACCTGTGTTATCAATCCTGACTCTTTCCGTTAGTACAGAAGGTGTAGCGTCAGTGCCGGTCCAGAAAGACAAGAAGCCTGGAATTCTAGTGTCAGCGATGGTGCCAGAAGAGATAGCCTTGATGGCTGCACCGGTGATATAACCTGAGGCTCCACCGTAACCAGTGAAGTTGATTACTCCCAGTTCATCTGCGGTGGTAATGACAGTAGGTGAAGCAGCTGTACCTCTAGCTTTTCTGAAATTTACATCAAAACCATCAGCTGAACCATTTGCTTGGGTGAAGTAAGACTGCCCAAGAGCTGCTGTATCGGATGAGACATGTAAAAGTCCTGCTGGTGCCGTCGTACCAATACCCACATTTCCAGCATTTACGATCAAGCCATAGTTTGCAGTAGTGCCCCCAAATGCATTTAGATAAAGGGCAATATTGGTTCCTGAAGTAGGATTAGTATGAATATTGGAAATTTGAGCTCCATAAGTTGTGACACCGTTGGTTGTGGTGGCCCCAGCAGTAAGAATATTTAAGGCTGTCTGACTATTCGCTGGAGTGGTACCCGTTGCAGCAGTACCCGAAACTTGTAGGTCGAGAAGCTTCCCGCTAGTTAAGCTATTTGAGGAAATAGTATCTGCTGCTGTCGTCGTCCCCGTATATGTCTGACTAAATTGTCCTGTACCAGAAGCCATCGTTAAGTTTTGATTCGCTCCAACTGT
>CALQYS010000002.1 GCA_943348755.1 Candidatus Nomurabacteria bacterium
TTTGTTCATCTACAGCTTTATTTTAACATTATTTAAGTTTTTTTGTTATCAAGTGTCACCTCATAATATGGTTAACTAAACACAGGGTTGACATTCGTTTACAGCTTGGTATACTAAATCCATAAACAAGAAAAAGACCCCTGATATGTTACGGCATGTCTGGGGGCTTTTTCATTTTTTGTTGTAACTTCTCAATAAATTGATCCAATATAATAATCGGCACACTGGTTCTCTTTAACAAAAGGGATAGATATTTTTTATTTGGAGACACGACGCTGATGGGTACTTTTTTTTCTTTCAAAAATTCTACAATGCAGTGGTAGTCACCATCTCCAGAAACAAGCACGGCGCTTTCTAAATTATTTTCATAAAAATCTTTTGCGATGGTTAAGATAAGTTCTCCATCCACATTGCCTTTTGTCCTACCTTCCTTGCTAGTAATAGTTGGCTTAAAAGAAATATCATAACCAATACTTTGTAAATAATTATATAACTCAGAATTGTCTGGTATAAGTCCCATAAAAAGTATCGCACGAGACACACTGAACTTATCGCGAAGCCATGAACGAAATGATTTATAATCGAGTTTCCAACCACTTTGTTCTATTCCAAACTTTAAATTTGAAGCATCAATGTATGCGATCGTATTTTTCAACATTTTTTTGTTCATCTACAGCTTTATTTTAACATTATTTACTTCTCTATTCTTTCACCTTGCAAACTTTATACCCTTTCTACTCCCGACAGCTCTTTTAATTTACCGTGATCTGGACACCGGTAGTTTTTGCGGGCGTTGATGAATCGCTAACTATCATGGAAGTTTGTCCCCTGCTTCTACCAGTAACTGCGATAGTCGCTGAAGTTTGTTGTTGATTATTAGCATTGGTTAAAATTTGGGCAGTGGCTACTCCTGTAGTAGGACTAGTGCTTATTCTATAAGGCCAGGTACCGCCAGATATTGTTACGTTTACTGCTTGATTGACTGTTGTAGTTACGTTTTGTGGGGTAACTGTCAAAGCTCCGATAGTAATAGGCACGTTGATGGTTTGAGGATCTGGCACTGAGGAATCTTTGACTACAACATATGTCTGTCCTGAAGACACTCCGTTTATCAAAATAGATGAATTCCATATTTGAGAATTTGCTATTGTTGCATTAGATGGTGTAAGGATGCTGTAAGGTGGGGTGCCTCCACTTATGCTTGTATTGATTATTTGACCAACATTAGCAAAAACGTCTGATGGTGCAACTTGCAACATTTGAATATTAGTCACTGTTATGTTAACAACAGCTGATTTGGTCGGAAGAGATGAATCTTTTACTATCATTGTAGTCTGACCAGAAGAAAGACCCTTGGTCGTGATAGTATTCCCAGATATTTGAACATTTACCAACGAAGGTGACTCTATTTGTCGTATGCTGTATGGAGGCATTCCACCTGATATCTGAGTATTTATTGTCTGATTAACGTTGGTTGATATGTTTTGAGGAATGACCAGATCACCAGTTCCAGTTATTACAATAGGGACAGTGATGATTTTAGCTGGCACTGAAGAATCTCGTATTGTGAATGAAGTTTCGCCAGATTGGATACCTGATACAACCAAGGTTGTATCCGCAAAAACTGCTAGTGCTATAGCCCGATTGGTGTCATACATCATGTTGTATGGAGCTTCTCCTCCTGAGATAGTTACAGTAACAGGATTGTTAATATCTGTTAAAACATTACGTGGAGAGACAACCAAGGCACCTAGAGCATTCACACTAATCTGGACTGCGACAGTTTTAACAGGTGTTGAAGAGTCTTTGACTACCACGAAAGTCTGGCCAGATGTTACACCTGTGACTGCGAGCTTTGGACCAGCAGTACCAGAAACACTAATTTCTGATCTTGCTATTCCGGCGCTTGATGGGGTTTGGATACTATAAGGTATTATGCCGCCAGATATGATTATGCTTGTAGTTTGACCTACGGTGACTGAGACATTTTGAGGAATATTCAAAGGATCAGATCCATTGTTGGATACTGAACCTCCACTCAAGGAGTTTCCATTGTAGGTCCAATTATCATTTGAAGGAGGCGGACTGATGGTATCCGCAATTCCAGTCAAGCCTTTATCTATAAAGTGATTTATTAAAGCATCAAAAATAGCACCCAAGGCGTTTCCTAGTGCTCCATCGAGAGCCGTTGAGAGAAAAGGAACATTGAGTGCACTAAACACCTGATTTGCTGCCACTGCACCGGGAGTCGTGGAAACTAAACCACCCGGACAGGTATTTTCCTCATTCCATCTAGCTTGCTCTTCATCTTGGTTCTCTTGAAATTCAGCTGTATACCTAGCTTCTTCTTCTTCGACTTGAATTTGATAAGATCGATATGCGTCACTTGCATCCTCTCCTCCATCTTCATTGAGAGGTACTGGCGGTATGCTTGATGTAAAATTGTATTTTATTTTGGATTTAAAACTTGGTTTTAGGAATTCGTTTACACCATTATTATATTTTGGATTAGTTGGACAATTTTGCGGAGACAGAAATCCCATCCCCTGTTGTAGATTTTCTTTTATTGTTTGTGCTGGCGCGACGAATATTCCTTCTAGTCTACTTGCTAGATTTTGTTGGATTATTCCTTGGAATCCGAGGTAATTGTTTTGTGGATATTGTGTATTTACTAGGAATCCATTCCATCCCCCGTAATTAAAATCATTTCTATAGCGCACTAATAGGTCAGGATCATTTATGACTTTACTTAAACTGTATTGCGCATTGGTGGCCAACTGGCTTTTATAACTATTTATGACGTTGAGTGCAGTCTGCGGTCCAAAAGGGAATTTGAAAGTATCATAGCCGATCATGTCTATCAGATTTCTAATTTCAGATTTAGCTATATCTTTAAAGAAAGACCGGGGGTTTTGTATAAAAAGTGGTGACCCATGGAAGTCGGAATTAATCCAGTTTATTATGGATTGAGTCATTTTTGCTAAAAGTGCCTTTGCAATTCGTTTTAAGACATTTTCAAGTATCCAGTTTGCGAATTTATGAGATTCAAAATAAGCAGTTAGTTGGGTTGCGGTTGAAGTCAGACCACCCCACACTTGTTGCATCCAGGTAGGAACATAAGTTGTTGGATCAAAAACTATATCTCCAAAACCTAAAAAAGCGTTTGTCTTTTTAGGCGCCGAAAAAAAAGTGGCGGGCATTATCATGGATATGATCAGAAGACCGAGGATAAATTTTGTTATTTTCTTATTAGCCATTTTGTTTATTGCCCAGATTCTACTCTTTTATTATAAGACTTTCTATCTAATTACTCAATTTTTGTTTAATCCCTTCCAGAAAATTTTTCAAACTCAATTCTAATTGCGCAACATTTTTTTGATATTGACTTATGCCACCCAATGTAACTATTGGATCAGTATCGAAAAGTCTTATATCACTTGCATTTTCTCCTAGTCTTTCTAATGAATTTATGATATCTAAATGTAAACTAGCAATGGATTGTGGCACATTCATTTTAGTTAATGCGGTAATAATTTTACTGTTCTGTTCTATTATGGGATCAAGTTTTACCAATACACTGGAATCAATATTGTTTTCATCCACCATGAATTTTTGTAGTACATCCAGTACTGTATATTTTATATCAGGATATTTTCTATGAATATCATCAAAAGCAATAAGATAGTTTTTTAAAGCCTGAGCACTGTTGTCGTCTATTGTTTTTATTTCGGAGATTAAAAATACTTTTCTTACGACAGGATTCTTGATTTTTTCAGCCAAAGAAGCACCCAATTTATCTATTGTTGCTTGATCCACAGCCCCATTTTTGCTAGTTGCAGCTATGGTAGCAAAGAGTTCCCTAGAAAATTTGTCTGTCTGCGAAAGATTTTCTGTATCGATATTGTTTTTGTCTTTATCTGCTATCTTTACACTATTTCCCTGATCGTCCTTCATTTTACTTATTGCTACACTATCTGGTGTTCCAGAGGTTGTTTCTTTTTTTGTTGGATCAAGCCCGTATAAATTTTCTTGCCAATCCAGTATCCCATCGCCATCAGTGTCTTTGTTTACCAAATCTTCCAGTGTCATGTTGCTATAAGTTAGCCCACTTTCTTCATTAGCTTTTTGATATGTTTCTTTATTTTTAAATATAGATGTCGTCTTTACAAGAAAAAGTACAACGACAAAAATGACCGCAAAAACGATCCAAAGCGTCCTTTTGTATTTTAACAAAATCTGTTTAATTATGACTTAATTATAACAACAAGAGAGGAGTAAAGCAAAAGACTTCTTTTGTTTTGTCCGAACGCCGTTGTTATATAGTAATCTATATAACACTAATAAGGGTTTCTATGCCAGCCTTTTATCCCCTTAATATGGTTGTGAGGCAAGACCTCACAACTTAGCTAGTACAATCCAGTCTTCCAGCTTCAAATCCTCAGCTCTTTTGTCTTCATAAGGTGTCAAAGGTGCCCTTTGACATATGCCTTTTAAGTTCCCGGAGAGCTTTTTTCTCTTGTGTGCAAAGCCTGCCTTTACTATTTCCCAAAATCTTCCTTCGAATACTTGGTTGTCCAAAGTTTTATCTTGGACAGTCTTATCGCCTCCCTCTCCTTTGTAAGGAGAGGGTCGGGGTGAGGTAAATACTTTTCGCGAAATGTTTTTTATAGAAATAATTGCTGAGTTTACCTTTGGTGCTGGAGAAAAATATCTTTTATCAACCTTTGCGATCATCTTTGGCTCTCCATAGGCCTTTACGGAGATAGACAGAATGCTTTCTTTACCATCACGGGCCAGTATCCTCGTCGCCACCTCGTGTTGCACCATTAGTACCATTCTCTCTGGCTGATGTTTCTCTGTCAGAAACTTTTTCAAAATGGCGCCGGTGATATTGTATGGTATATTGGCGATTATTTTATAATTTTTGGAGGCTGACTCTTTCTCTGCGGGGTCGCTGTCTCCGCGTGCTCGCGGAGCGCTGCCTCTCGGCCCGTCGGCCTGCGAGACACCCCGCATAGAAAAGTCTGCGCCCCCTTTCTCGAGAATATTTTGCCATGTTTTTTTTATATCAAATTCTAGTATGTCACCTTGTATTAGCAAAAGAGCACCGGATTTTATTTGTGCCGTGAATTTTTCTTTTAGAAACGAAATGAGTTCATAATCTTTTTCAACAGCTATCACAAGACCAGCCTTTTCCAGAAGCTTCTCTGTCAATGCTCCCTTGCCTGGTCCTATTTCTAAAATTACATCGTCAGGTTTTATCTCTCCTGCCTCGATGATCTGCCGGAGAGCTACTCCTGATTTTAGAAAATTTTGTCCAAGTGATTTTTTTGCTTTCATGATTTTTTCATAGATTTTGTAAATAAACTTTGCCAGAGCATCCTCCTTATGACCTAACGCAGCAAAGTTTGATTTACAAAATCTATCATATATAAATGGTTTTTATGCCCCCCTTCTCTCCCTCTTTCTCTAATAAATCCGTCGGAATATCCGAAATAAATTCCGACGGAGCGTTTATCTGACGCGATCCGAAAATGGTGCGATAATCTGCAAAAGACAAAAATAATTTACTTCGGGCACGGGTGACTGCCACATAGAAGAGCCTGCGTTCCTCTTCAGCGTCAAAACCGATTTCCTCCTTTTGTCTTTGATGTGGGAAGAGTCCGTCTTCTAGGCCCGTGATAAAAATATATTTAAACTCAAGTCCTTTCGAGGCGTGCACCGTCATGAGTTTTACGGCATTTATTTCCTTCTTTTCTTTGGCTTTTTCTTCACTCACTATAAGTGAATCTTGGTCCGATGCAAGCGAGGCATCTTCTAGAAGCTTTTCTATACCGCGACCGGCTTCTAGGTTGTCGTATTTGAGCGCTAAAGTGGCTAATTCTTTAATGTTTTCAAGTCTTTCTACGTCTTCTTCTGTGCCACTACTTAATTCTGCTTCAATACCAGACTTTTTTACTACGAATTTTATTACCTCGCTGGTTTTCAGGCTATGAATTTTTTCTTTTATCTCTTCGAGTATTTCGTAAAAGTTATTTATTTTCACTCGCATCTTTATCGGCAAATTTTCTATGTCTTTAGCAAATATTTTGAGCAAAGTAACCTTACCGATGCCTCGCACGGGGAAATTTATAATTCTTTTTATATCAGACAAACTGTCTCTATTTAAAGCTGCGCGCAAGTAAGCCAGAGTGTCTTTTATTTCTTTTCTTTCGAAAAATTTTACGCCTAGAACTTGGTATGGGATATTGTAACGCAACATCGCTTCCTCGAGCGCCCGCGACTGGAAATTTGCGCGGTATAAAATACAGATTTCAGACAACTTCGCGAGTTTTCCTTCCTCGGGGTCGCTGTCTCCGCGTGCTCGCGGAGCGCTCACTCTCGGCGCGCCCGCCTGCGAGAGACCCCGTTGAAGGACACTCGCTTCGTTTCCCCCAGTAGGCGAACCATCAATGATTTCCAAAATTTTTGTCGCCACGAAGTCCGCTTCGTCAGTTTCATTTAACGCCTCGTATAGTCCTATCTTTTCGCCAGTTTCGTTTTTAGTAAATAAATTTTTATCTGGACGATATTTATTTTTCTTGATTACCACATTCGCGGCTTCTAGGATGTTTTGGGTCGAACGGTAATTTTCTTCGAGCAAAACTATTTTTGCGTCTGGATAATCTTTTTCAAAACTTAAAATGTTTTTTAAATTTGCCCCACGCCAAGAATAAATATTTTGATCTGCGTCTCCCACCACGCAAATGTTTTTGTTATCTTCCGCGAGCATTTTAGACATCAAATATTGCACTTCGTTGGTGTCTTGATACTCGTCGATGTGTATATACTCCCATTTTTCTTGATATATTTTCCTAATTTCAGCGTTGTCTTTTAAGAGTTTGGTAGCTTTTAAGAGCAAGTCATCAAAATCTAAAGAATTCTCTTTGGTTTTTTGTTTTTCATATAAATTCCAAACTTGCGCCACTATTTTAGACAAAGAGTTCGTTCCACTTCCCTCTCGCTCTGCATAATCCACCAGATGCGTAAATTTCCCTTTTTCTCGCGAGATAATATTTTTTATTTTCTTCGGATCATATTGCTTTGGATCTATATCTAGCTCCTTTAATATTTCTTTTATAAGTGAGGTACTATCACCCTCATCAAGAATGGTGAAATATTTCGTTAGCCCGAGCAGCCGCGCGTTTTCTTTTATGATGTAAACTCCGAGCGAATGAAAAGTGCTGACAAAAGGAACTTTGTCTTGTCCGGCTGCATTCTTTTTAATTTCGGCGATAACTCGCTCCCGCATCTCCTTTGCTGCTTTATTAGTAAAAGTGACAGCTAAAATGCGCTCAGGAGCGACTCCTTCTTTTATTAGATTCACGATTCTATGTGTGATGGTTTTCGTCTTACCTGCGCCCGCGCCGGCGATGATAAGAAGCGGGCCACTTTTATGAAGTGCCGCGCTCTTTTGTTCTTTATTTAATCCTTTTAAGTGTTCTTCCACAAGTATCATAGTAGCACAAATCAAAACAGCCCCTTTCGGGGCTGTCCTTTGCTAATTTTATTTTAATTTTACGTTATCTAAATTTCTGTTTTGTTCGGCTTGGATTAGAGCGCGTTTTACGAATTCGTTAAAAGTTTCAGTTCCTAGTTTTGGACTTAGGCCAGTTGTTTCTCGAAGGAATCTACCATAATCCCACAAAGATTTCTGCTCTTTTGGTACTTTGTTTTCAGGTTGGTTGATTAAATTATAAGCGTTGAGATTTTGTGCTTTTGTCCAAGTTTTTAAAGCATTTGGATCGCCAGAAAGTACCTTATCTAGGTTATAGTCATAGACTAGTTCCACCCTTTCTGACATTTTTTGTCCCAGCTTGGAATCTTTTGCAGCCTCAGGTGGTTTTGGTACAGGTCTCACTCCAGATGAAAACCCGGGATAAGCTGCAGGTGTGCCTCCGCCATAAACTCCGGATGGCGTGCCCCCATAATACCCTTTCGAAGGTGTAGATCCAGCCATTGCGCCATTTGGATCTTGGCCATTGAAAACTGGGAAAAGACCACTAGAATCAGCCGTCTTTTTCTCTGGGGCAGAAAGCTTTCTTTCCAACTCTTTCTTTAATTCATCAATTCTAGCCCTCTCCTCTTTTTCTCTTTGTTCAATTTGGGCCCTTGCTTCTGTGTCTTTTCTTTCCATTTCAGCTTTTAATCTAGCAACCTCTAATCTAGACCTCTCGGCCTGTATAGCTACAGTTACTAGTTCTTGCCTCGCTATGTCTTCAGGGATAGATTCTGGTGGCTTTGGGGCAGGCTGAGTTACTGGTATTGATGGTGGTGCTACCGGTGGGGTATTGGTGTGCCAACTTAGGTTTGTGACAATCCCCGCTTTTCCAGCGTCACTATCTTTTGGTTCGACTCTGGTATTTTTCCCCGGAGGCTGTTTATTACCTTTTGAATCTTCCTCCTTCTCTCCCTTTTTTACGAGAGCACCGGTTAGGATTCCGCCAACTACCGCACCTGCTATCATCTTTCCAAAATGTTTCCTTAAAAAAGATTTTTCTTTTGCTGCTAGGTCTGTCGGTGTTGCGGTTTCTTCTGCCGGAGCAGGAGTCCCGGTGTCTGGAGTCCCTCCAGCTGCCGCTGGTGCTTTAGTCGCACTCTCTAAATCAGCCCTCGCTTGTGCATCTTGCAACTCCATGGCTGCTAGTTCTGCTTCGATTCTTGCCTCTTCATTTTGTGGTCCTGTTTCCATAAAATTTTTATTTTTTACTTTTTATTTCTGCTAATCTTTTTTTCAAAACTTCCCTCCTTACTCTATTTTCTTCAAGTGTTCCTTGTGCATTTTCTATGGTCTGCTTAAGCAACCTCACCGCTTCTGCTTTTTCTGCTTCTCGTGTTTCTTTGGCTATATCTTTACCTATAGTATCACCCTCTTTTGCTTTTTCTTTCGGTGGTTCAAAAGTAACCACAAGCTCTCCATTTACGATTTCCATTTTTTGAACTTTTTTATTCTTTACTCTTTCTATGTTTATCTTCAGTGCTTCCGGGAATTGTATGATTTTCGCTTTTGCCTCTTCTGCTGTTTTAGTTCTTGTAAAAAGATTTTTTTTGAAATAATAAATTTTCAACAAAAAACTATTTGCTGTATTCTCCAAAATCCCTTGAATGGTCGCAAAAGAAGTTTCTAGCTTTAAAGAGATATTATTTTCACCGACTATGCTTGGCTCCCCTTTTATTTTTATTCCGTTATATCTTAACCAAAACACAATCTGATCCCCTATATCTTCTTTCGATAAAACTAAAGTATCCAGTGCTTCTATTTTAGGTTCTGGCGTTTCTATTGGTGGTGTTGTTTCCGGAGCAGTTCCAGACTCTGGCACTGTTTCGGGCACAGGTTTAGCCGCTGCCGCTTCTCTGGCTAATGCTCTATCCAAAAATCCTTGCCACTTTTCTAATTCTTTACTCCATTTAGTGACCTCTGCCGCGTTCCCTATTGATCTAAAATAGATTAAGTTTCTTTGTATCCCATTTCTTCCTCTAGTAAGATCTGGGACTGAATCAGACTCTTTTGGCTCTGGGCGTTCTGGTTGCACTATTCTTACCGTATCAAACTTTTTATCTAACTTTGGCGCAGGAACAGGTTCAACAGAAGCTGGTTTTTGAGCAGCTTGTAATGCAGCAACCATGGTTTCATATGCTTCTTTTTCTTCATTGAGCCTCTTTTCATATGCCGCTCTTTGTTCTGGTGTATACTTTTTAAGTTCATCATCTAAATCTAGCCTCATTACAAGGTGTCCTATTTCTTGATTGAAGTATTCTATCGGGGTTTTTGTCAAAATTTCCAACCTGCTTAACGGATCTTTCATTCCTTCCTTCATTCCCATTTGTTGAAAAGCATCCACTGTGTCTTTTAGCTCTGTGAATACTTTCATAAAGAATTCTCTTTGTGGTTCAGGTAATCGGCTAATATATTCCGGTGGTTTGAAATCTTCTACACCAGGCTCTGTTACAAGTGCTGATGTTTCTGACCTAGTCACATCTATATTTACTGGCTCTTCTTCTGTTCTTTCTATTTCTATTATTGTTTTACCCCCACTTCCTTTTTCAGCTGCTTCTAAGGCTGTCACTACTTTCGTCCATTTTTTTAACTCTTCAGTTTTAGTTTTGATAAAACTTTTGGTCTCTTCCGGAAGAGCTTCTAAATCTTGGTTTCTGTAACTATTCAATACATGCCGAGCAAAATTTCTCAAGTTAGTAAAATACGCAAGTCTATCAGACTGTAATTTTCCCAATTCTTCTGCAAAAGTTTGCTTTATCACTTCGGAGTATTCAGGACGTTTTATTTTATTTTGTAAATTAGCCTCTATCTCTCCGATAATACTTTCGATGTCTGCAGGCAACTCCGTTGTCGGTTTTAGTGTAGATATGGTTTCTGGTCTTTCCTCTGCTCCAGCAGGCTTTGTAGCTTCCACCCTAGGCTTTGGTGGTAGTTCCATTCTTGGTACTGGTGGTCTTGGTAACACTTTTGGTTTAGGTGCTTTAGGTTCTGGCATAATGTTTATATTATATAGTTTTTAATTTAATAGTACCAATTTTCCCTTCAAAATTATTATAATTATACACCTTTTATCTTTTTCTGTCAAATTTTAGGTGAAAATTGTTTATCCACAGCAACATTGACTTTTGGCCCTTTTTGGGCTACCATGTAAACATAGTTCTGAATAGAGGAATGGTACGAGTTGTCCGAATGATAGAGTAGATAGTAACCGTCGTAAGAACCTTTGTTTGCAGTACAATTTCGGTCGTCCTGTGATTCTAACCTTATTTTACAACGTCTAATTAAGGTTGGGAAGGAAATCTTGCGATATTTAGTTTGTTTTATAAAACCACTATTTAAAATATCCAGTTCTATTCTAGCTTTTTCCATCCTGCTTGGGGCTGTTTTGTTGTTTTATGCCCCTGTACCGGCAAAAGCAGGCTTCTTTTCCTCGATTTTTGGCGATGATGCTCTCGCACAGGGTGGAGCAGATTCAGCTCAGTCTAATACAAATTTGCAGCAAAATTCACAAACTATGGCGCTTCTTCAGGCGAATGTCTCTTCTGCCTCGGTTTTACAAGGTACAAATGACACAAAGGACAGTAAAAAAGATGCTATAGTCGATAATTCAGACTTAAATATAGTTTCTGGCAATGCCATTCTCCCTGCAACTGGACCCCTAGGTGTCTCTGATGGAAATGATGTTTTAGACCCGTCTTCCCTTACAACCAGTGTCTATGTGGTCAGAAAGGGAGATTCTATTACCCAAATAGCTAAAATGTTTAACGTTTCTGCAAACACGATTCTTTGGGCGAACGACATCAAAAAAGGTGAAAAGCTTGCCGAAGGTGATGTGCTTTTCATTTTACCTGTTTCTGGTCTTGAACATACTGTCACCAAAGGACAAACATTACAAAGTATTGCTAAGCTTTATAAAGCGGATGTGAGTGACATCATTATCTTTAATGATCTTACCCCAGATACCAAACTTGTAGTTGGTGATAAGCTTATGATCCCTGGAGGTGAAATGTTTGATGAAGGAGGTGATAAGCCTGCGCTGAACCTAAGCTCGACTCTAGCTAGAGATAAAAAATATTATGAAACTCATCCTCTATTGGATCTTCTCGGATTTTTTATAAATCCTGTTCCAACCGGCAGGAAAACTCAAGGTCTGCATGGTCCAGGCAACCGAGGTATAGATATCGGTGCACCCACTGGTACACCGATATATGCTTCTGCATCCGGTACAATACTTGTAGTGAAAACGGGTTGCAAGCTCGGTCAGAGGCGTTGTGGCGGAGGCTATGGCAATATGGCTATCGTGCAACATTCAAACGAAACTAAAACTCTCTATGGTCATATGTCTAAACTCGCAGCGCATACTGGTGATCAAGTCACTAGAGGAGAAATTATTGGTTATGTCGGGTCTACCGGACGTTCTACTGGTCCGCATCTACATTTTGAAGTCTTTGGTGCTAAAAATCCAGGTGCTGACTGGAGTTGGGCAAACTAAAAATAGCGAAATATAGAAAAAGAGTAAAACTCGTCGCAGGCGTACTTTTTAGAAAGCCTTGCGCAGGCGGGCGCGCCGAGCAGTTCGCTAGCCCAGCAGGGCTAGATAGATTGCTTTATAAAAAGTTATGCCAAGAAAGAGTTTTGCTCTTTTTTACACTCCTGCTAGACGAATCGCTCCATATAAAACTGCAACGCCTAAAACTGTGGCAAAAGTCGTCCAGGCTGTGGGGTGGCCGTGATGACTTTCCGGCAACAAATCAGAAGCCCCAATATACAAGAAAAACCCAGTAAATACAGCGAGAATTATACCTAAGGTTGATTCTGGTACTGAAAACAACAGTGTAGAAACGACACCCAAAACTGGAGCAATGGCATCCATAAGTAACCATTTAAATGCTTGCCTGCGGTTTCCATTATTTTTCAAAACTAGGTTTACGGTATTTATACCGTCAGAGAAATCGTGCACTAAAACTGCGACTGCGACGATGGCTCCCACAGCTGCTGATACCTGAAAGGCGAGTCCTATAGCTGTCCCATCGAGAAAACTATGTACAGATAAACTTCCAGCACCCAGTACTCCCCTTTTGTTTACACTAGTTGCTTCTTCTTGTATTCCGTGCGAATGAAAAAAAACAAATCTATCTAAAATCGTGTAAACAATAAATCCGAGCGCAGTTATCGAAGTTATAAATGCAACACCGTAATTTTTACTACCCAGCTCTATCGCTTCCGGTAAGAGATCAAAAAATGCTACGCCGATAACTGCCCCCGCCGAAAATCCTAAAATCAAATGCAATTTATCTTTAAAACGTAAAGCAAATACTCCACCAAGAAAAGTAGACACAACTGCTCCAATGCTTATCAATATGATCATGTGCGGGATAGGCGAATCGAACGCCTGCCTACAGTTTGGAAAACTGTAGTTCTACCACTAAACTAATCCCGCAAATCAAATAACTGGTCGGGCTGCTGGGAGTCGGCTACTACGTAGCCAGGTGCTTTTCTATTTCATTTCATTCAATATAGAAAAGCCTTTCAACTCCCAACAGAGGCAAATAAATTTGCCTCTTGCTTCCCTGTCGGGCTGCTGGGAGTCGAACCCAGCCTAAATGCTCCCAAAGCACTTGTACAACCGATATACTACAGCCCGCCTTTGCTAAAGCTTCGGCGGAGCAAAGCCCGCTTTACTTTAAAAAGCTTTTTCACTATATCACAAAATAATATCACTTACTACTTTTATTTTGGCGTTTCTATCTTTTAAATTTAAAGACACGACTAGAAGATCTACCTGCCATTCCCTCTCATCCCATTTTTTTGACAACAGGTATGTTTGGATTACTCGCGCAAGTCTTTGCAGTTTTTTGGGATGCATATTATCTTCTGGTCTATAGTCTCCAGGTGTTTCACGATTAACACTTTTAACTTCGACAAAGTATATTTTTTTGTCCTTTTCAGCCACGATGTCTATTTCACCCCATTTTTTGGTATAGTTTCTGTCTAATACTGTAAAACCATGTTTCACGAGGAACTTTACAGCTACATTTTCACCAATCTCGCCTATTTTTTGTGTTTCTGAGGTAAAAATCTTTGGCATAAAGCTTATTTACATTGTTTCATGTGTAACATTAGATTAATATGTTTCACGTGAAACCTTTTAGCCAATTTAATGTCTTTTATTAAAATATCCTTATTTTTCAACATATTTTAAGTAAAATACTACTAAAAGACAGATTTTTAGTGTGTCCTTTATAAACATTACCAACATGGTTATCCACAGTTTTATGTAAAACACTTATTCAATAATGTTTTAGTAAAGGACAAGTAATTTGTGCGGCCAGAGAGAATCGAACTCTCGTCTCATCCTTGGCAAGGACGTGTTCTACCACTAAACCATGACCGCAAGCTATTTTATTTATATTTATTTCAAAAAAGCCCTATCATTATAATCTTTTATTATTATTAACGCAATTACTAAATTAGCTTGTGAAATAAGCATTATTTGCCAATATAATTTAAATAGTGTAAAATAGCAAGATTATTATTAAATAATTTTGCACCCATAGTGAAATGGATATCACAACAGTCTTCGGAACTGTCGTTGGGGGTTCGAATCCCTCTGGGTGCACTTTAAAAAAATGGATGTTTCTAAAAATTTAGAATCAAAAATACCCAAAGAAGTTTCACATGTAACAGACACGCTCCAAAAAGCAGGTTTTCAGGCGTACCTAGTCGGTGGATGTGTGCGAGATCTTCTAATGGACAGGGAACCCAAAGACTGGGATGTGACTACTAATGCCAAGCCCGATCAAATAATTAAGCTTTTTGAGAAAACAGTATATGAGAACACTTTCGGCACAGTGGGTGTGTGTGTTCCTCGTGAAACAGGGGAAGAGAGTGTTTCACAAGAAACATCTGAAGGTGATGTTAATCGTGAAACATCAGAATATCTAATAGTTGAAGTGACTCCATACAGAATTGAAGCAAAATATAGCGATTTTAGGCATCCAGATGAGGTTAAATTTAGCGAAAAGCTCTCTGACGACCTTAAGAGACGTGATTTCACGATAAATGCCATGGCATATCAAAATAACTCCGTAACGGACATTTTTGGAGGTTTAAAGGACATTAAGGACAAGACTCTACGCGCAGTGGGGAAGGCAGATGATCGCTTCCAAGAAGATGCTTTGCGTATGCTTCGCGCAGTTCGTTTTTCTTGCCAGTTAGATTTTTCTATTTCACATGAGACGATGGAAAGTATTTTGAAAAATTCTGAGTTGATAAAAAAAATATCTGGAGAAAGAATTCGCGATGAATTTGAAAAAATAATAATGTCTAAAAATCCGGCAGCAGGAATTGTTATGTTGCAGAAATTTGGATTGTTAAAAAATATTATTCCAGAACTCGAAGAGGGGATGGGCTGTGAACAACTTGGTGAACATATATATGATGTCTGGGATCATTTACTTCATGCTCTTCAGCATGCGGCGGATAAAGAATGGCCACTGGAGATAAGGCTGGCCGCGCTTTTTCACGATATTGGTAAACCAAAGACACGTAGGCTCGCAGGGAGGCAAAATGTTCTCGAGCGAACCCTTGGTAGGAGTGGCAACGACGGACAGAGAAAATTTTCAACAGAAAATTTTCGTGGTGAGTCCGAGAATATTTTGCCTCCCAAGAGTAAAAAGAAATATACTTTCTACGGCCATGAAGTTGTGGGTGCGAGGATGGCGAAAAATATAATGGAGAGATTAAAATTTCCCAAAAAAGAAACTGAGTTGGTAGAAAAACTTGTCCGTAATCACATGTTCTTCTCTGACACAGAATTAATTACTTTGAGTGCGGTGCGCCGAATCATCGCAAAGGTTGGCGTAGAAAATATTTGGCTCCTTATGAACATCCGCGAGTGCGATAGGGTAGGGATGAAGAAAAAAGAAGCGCCGTATCGTCTGCGCAAATATTTCGCCATGATAGAAGAAGCTCTACGAGACCCGATCTCCGTCGGTCAGCTCAAAATTGATGGAAACTTTCTGATGAAAGAACTCGGCATCAAACCTGGACCGCGCATGGGGTGGATGTTGAACGCGCTTCTTGAGGTTGTCTTAGAAAATCCAGAGAAAAATACAGTAGAAGCCCTTTCTGAATTAGTAAAATCTTTCGAATCGCTCTCTGACGATGAACTAAAAACCCTCGGCGACAAGGGAAAAGAGAAAAAAGAAGAGCTCGAAGAGGAAGAAGTAGTGAAATTGCATCAGAAACATGGAGTGAAGAAGGAAAAATCCTGAAAATAAAACTTTTCTGCGTTAGGTCATAAGGGTAAGGCTCTTGAAAAGTTTATTTTCAGGATTTTTTACGAGACTTCTTGCTGGTAGCAATTTTCGCAGTAAACTATTTCTTTTCTGTCAGGGGAGTACGAAGTTTCGAATTCATTTTCGCACTTTTTTGCTCCATGAATATGACTTTTGAGCTCGCACATGCAAGAACGATGCCAAAGTTTGCGTGGATTCCTCTTTTTCATGCGGTCTTGATGTCGGCACTCAAAATCTTTATGGGGTAGGGGGAGGTTCATACGTTTATAGAAATCAAATTCTGATTTTGTTATACGGAAATTCTTTTTGCAGTCGCTACAGACTAATATTTCTTTCAAAATATCTTCGGTGACTTCTTCTATGGTCGCCGGCACTTCATTTTCCTTAATTGTTTCCTTGCCATAAGTTCCACTTGTTTCACTTTGCCACCTGAATTCTTTTTCGCCTGCGTATTTTTCTGTAATTGGATAGTAATCGAACCCCAAAGTTTCATTAAACCCGAAAGGCGCTATCTCTGGAGGGAAGTATTGTCCAAAAGTTTCATCTTCTTTCATCTGCGCATCTATTTGTTCTTTTATCTTAAAGAATTCTTCTTTACTGTATTCTTTGTTTAGAACCATGTACTGTCCTTTGCGGATAGCATTGCAACCGATAGCACTGCTGAGATTGTGGCAATTTTCCGAGTACTCGACTTCGTTGCAATAGAAAATAAAAGCGCCATTTTTACATTTACTACTTTGTAGGACACCCATCATGTTGTAGCAGAGTTCTGGTTTATAATATGTGTTGTTGCAGTCCATGCAGTCGATTGGGCTCTCTGCGTCCACCATATAAGAGCAGTTTTTAGAATCAGAAGTATCAAAAACTCTCACACCATCATAACAATTGTGAATATAATCGCCCGTGACGTTGTGGCATTTGGTTTGTGATGCATATTTAACGACCGTTTTACTTTTTAGTTCTGCAAATTCTTTTTTTGCTTGCTCGATACTTTCATAACTGGAAAAAATTTCTGCTTTTTTCTTTTCAAATTCTTCCTTTGTGTATTTTACGTTTCTAATTGCATTAGAAATATTTCTGCCGTTGGTGCAGAAAATGCAATTATTGGAATTGCGCATGTTGTAACAGAATATGAGGTCGGTAGAGGACTGGCATTGTTCTGAGTAGATACATTTGAAGCACTCTCGTGTGTCGATACACTCATAGCAAAGTTCAGATTTGTGAATGAAGGCGCAGTCGATGACCCCTTTGCATGTTTGTACTAGTCTGCTATACATGCAGTCTTGGTTGTTTTCTGCTCCGAAAATCAAGTAACAGTCTTTGTTGTCTGAAGATCCGTTTGCGTAGTCTGTCCGTACTGCATTTAAGTTCATCAGGGACAATCTGGGCACTTTCTTTTGCAGTTCCACATATTGTTCAAAGAATTTTTTATTTTGATCATAATTTTTAGCAAAACTTTTTGGGTCCCATTTATCGCTCCACCAGCATTCATTGCAGTACACGGTATATGGAGAATTTTTTGAATACAGAGACACCATGTCTTTCTGGCACATGTCGCAAGATCTCTTGTAAAAAGTTCTCTCATTTCTAAAAGCCAGACGTCGCATCATACGACAATCGGGGCAGTGAAGCGGGGGAACAGTCTTTATCTGTTCGTAAAAGATAAGGTCTTCTTTTCTTATCTCAAAATCTTTATTACAATTTTTACATCTTTTTTGCATATATTATATTTTCCCCATAAACACACGCTCTAAAATGTCGCTTTTAGCAATAGCTGGCCCACTATCAGAAGCCACGATTTGGCCGTGCGCGAGTACATAAGCACGGTCGGTGATGGGCAGCAAGGAGTGCAAGTTGTGTTCTACCACGATAACCGCTATTTTCTGATCTTGATTTATTGTTTTAATTGTCTGAAATATTTCTTTCACGATTTTGGGAGAAAGTCCGAGCGTGGGTTCATCTAGAAGTAAAAGTTTTGGCGACGTCATAAGCCCGCGAGCGATTGAGAGAAGTTGTTGTTGCCCACCGGATAGTGACCCAGCATATTCTATGCGTTTGGCATGAAGGGCTGGGAAAAGATTCATCAAATGGTGGACCCGACGGGAGCATTCTGCCTTGTTATTTAAGGAAAACCCTCCGATTTCCAGATTTTCTTCCACAGTTAAATTATTAAACACTCTTCTGCCTTGAGGCACATAGGCCACTCCCATTTTCACCAGCGACTCAGGTGTGGAAAGAATTTTCTCCCCTTCGTATAAAACATGGCCAGTGTGCTCGATTAATCCGAAAATTGCTTTCAAAATTGTTGATTTACCGGCACCATTCGGGCCCATCAGTGCCACAATCTCTCCTTCATTTATGAAAAGTGAAATATCATGAATGATTTTCGTTTCGTTGTATCCAGCCGACAGATTTTTTAATTCTAGCAATTTTTCTTTCATGGTTTTTATAAAATATTTTTAAAATCAAACTTTACTGCGTTAGGTCATAAGGATAAGGCTCTTGTAAAGTTTATTTTAAAAATATTTCGATAACTATTCCCCTAAATAAGCTTCTAAAACGATCTTTTCTGATAATACTTTTTCAGGATGTCCTTCGGCGAGTAATTTACCCGCATCCATAACAATTAAATGATCACATAGCTTGCGAATAATTGCCATATTGTGTTCGACCAACACGATGCTTTTTCCTTCTTGCTTTAAATTTTGGATAATTTCCTCTATTTTTTTTACTGTCTCTGGAAAAAGTCCAGCAAATGGTTCATCGAAAAGAATTATTTCTGCATTCATGGCAAGTACACGCCCGATTTCAAGCAGTTTTCTCTGTCCATAGGAAAGGTCACTGGCACGGTGGGAAAGTTTTTCATGTAGACCAATTTTTCGCAGTATATCTTCTGCACATTTTAGGTGATACTGGGTGTGGCGTTCAAAAAGGGAATAAATCGGTGATCTTTCGGTCAAGACGACCAGGATGTTGTCGAGCACGGTCATTTGTTCAAAGAGGCGAATCTGTTGAAAGGTGCGAGTAATATTGTAAATCTGATTTTCCCATGACAGAATTTTATTTCTATTTACCCCAGAGAAGATTATCTCTCCGCTGTCGTGGGGGAAAAACCCAGAAAGTACATTGATAAGAGTAGTCTTGCCACTACCGTTCGGTCCGACAAGGCCAGTGATTTGTCCTTCGACAATATTAATCGAAAGATGGTCGATGGCATGCACTCCACCGAAACTTTTTACCAAATTTTTTGTTTGCAAAATATATTTCATAACTTATCACAATTTATATATACCCAAGATTCCTTTTGGTCGGTAAAGCATAAAGAAAACGAGTAACAATCCGTAAATACACTGACGCATAAGTCCGACCACTTCTGTCGGGAACCCCACGAAACGAAGCATTTCCGGGATAATGATGAGAAGTAGTGCACCAAGCAATACTCCACGAGTTTGGCCCATTCCACCCACCACGATCATGGCCCATAACAGGATAGATTCATTAACTGTGAATAAATTTGGATCGATAAAAGTAATATAACTGGCGAAAAGTACTCCGCCGAGCGCTGATAGAGCAGCGCCAATTGTAAAAATCATTAATTTATATCTTGATGTCTGGTAACCAAATATTTTTAGAGCATCTTCATCCTCTCGGATGGCATTTAAGGCTCTTCCAAAGGAAGAACGTTTGATCAATTCAGATACAATGGTGACGATAATAAGGAGAAACAAAGAAAGAAAAACAAAACTCAAAGGAGTACTAAAAATAAATCCGAAAATTTGTGGTTTAGGAATTCCAGGGATGCCGTAAGACCCATTAGTAAGTATTTCCCAATTTTTTGTTACTGTGTTAAAAATCATCAAGAATCCGAGAGTCGCAAGCATAAAGTAATCATCTCGAAAACGGGCAAAACTTGCTCCAATGACCAAAGCGATAAGTCCAGCGATAATCGGCGCGATAAATAAAGTAGTTATAATACTTAGTCCGAGCTTGGTAGCAAAAATTGCCGCTACGTATGCACCTATGCCATAAAAAGCTGCTCCCGAAATAGCAAGTAACCCAGCTTCACCCATTACTAGATTTTGAGCCAAGGCCAAAATGCCGTATATAGAGATGAGTATAATGATGTGGAAGATGTATTCCATGATTTCGTTTGCACTATCTCTTTAAAATTCCAGCTGGTCGAACTAAAAGCATTACTATTAAAATAATAAACGGCACTGCTTGCACCCAACTTCCACCAAAGACGACAATGGTTAACTGTTGAGCTAGGGTTAAAACAAAGGCGCCCAAAACTCCTCCCCAAAAACTTTGCATACCACCGATGACGACTGCGACAATGGTCGGAAGCATATAAATAAGACCGGAAGCAGGGATAATCCCAACATTAAAGCCAAGCATGATTCCTCCCAAACCCGCGCAAACTCCAGATACAAAGAAAATCTTTTTCAAAGTTTTTTCTTTTGGAATTCCTACCAGTTCTGCTACCTCGATATCGTCTTCTATCGCTCTGGTTGCTCGTCCGAAACGAGTTTTGGATCGAACATAAGCCAAAAGGGGTATTACTAAAAGAGAAGTTGCCACAATAACAGCCTCGACTATGTTTAAAGTTCCACCAAATATATCTATTACTCCGATATCACTCAAATGTCGCGCGATGATCGTCGGTTGGTTGCCAAAAATCATTCCCAAGATTGCCGAAGTTGCAGTCAAAAGTCCCAATGAGGCTATTAACAGCACCAAGTTTTTAGCTTTTCTATGAAAAAGTATTTTAAAAACAAATTGGTAAGTGAGAAGTAAATAAAAGCCAGCAGTCATGCCACTTATTACCAGAGAGGGAAGAAAAGAAATACTTAATGTACGGTAAAGCCAAAACATCGTATATCCTCCGACCAAAAACGCTCCGCCATAAGCTAGGTTAAAGAACTTTACACTACGCAAGGTAAGCCCAAAACCAACAGAAAGTAGAGAAAAAAACATTCCGGAAGAAACTATGTATAGAATTATCTGCCAAGATAGCATGTTTATTATTATATACTATTCTTAAATTACAAAACTCGTCGCAGGCGCACTTTTTGAAGCGACTTTCGCAGGCTGGCGAGCCGAGAATGAGCAAAAAATCACCAGATTTTTATGCGACGGTTCAAAAAGTTGTGCCAAGAAAAGAGTTTTGTAATTCAATTACTGTGTTACTTCCGCAGCTTTTCCATTTTTGACTGCTTTCACTATATAAGCAGACGAAGTAGGATCTCCATTACTATCAAATTTTATTTCTTTAGCCGAAACTCCGCCAGTAAAGTTTGTTTGGTACAATGCATTTTTTATGGCCGTCGAATCAGATGAATTTGCCCGAGTCATAGCATCGGCGAGAATTTTAACTGCATCATATGCATAGTTTGAACAATATACAAGATCATCTTTACCCAGTTTCTCTTTCATCGCTGTTTTAAAAGCTTCACTTGAGTTTGTTCCGACAACTGTGAACATCGCACCATCGCCTAGGGTGCCGAGCTCATTCCAAATCTTTGTATCGTCCCAAGCATCTGATCCGAAGAACGTGCTTTTTATGCCCAGGTCATGCGCCTGTTTCAGAGCTGCGATAGCTGTGTCTGTGTAACTTGCTAGATAGACTGCATCCGGATTTTTTGCTTTTATTTTTGCCAATTGGGTTCTTAAATCTTTCGCATCCGCATCAAATGAATCAGTCATAATAATTTTCCCCCCAGCTTTGGTGAAAGAATCAGTAAATGCTTTATTCAATCCATCACCCCAGTCATTCTTAATAGTTAATAAAGCAATTTTCGTTTTGTTATTTTTCATTAGATATTCGGCAGCGTATTTGGCTTGGAAGAGATCAGATGGGACATCGCGGAAAATATAATCTCCAGCCTGGCTGATCGTCGGATTCGTCGCACAGTAGGAAAGTTCGACAGTTTTTGCCGCTTCGGCGATTGGCGCTTCGCCAAGGGTCGCCCCAGAACAGACACTGCCTAAGACTGCTACTACTTTATCAGAGTTGATAAGTTTTGATATTGCGTTTGCTCCGCTTGCTCCGGTGCAAACATCATCTTCGTAGACTACTTCTAGTTTTTTCCCGAGTACGCCACCAGCTTTATTCACTTCATCGACTGAAATTGCCACTGCTGCCTGTGCATTCTCTCCAATGTTCGCCAGATCTCCAGTCAGGGGACCGACGAACCCTACTTTTATAGTATCTGAACTTCCGCTCTTAGACAGGGATGAGATACCCCAAACCACAAGAATGATTACAACCAACCACACCACCGTTTTTCCTATTTTAGTCATAAAAATATAACAAACTTAAATAATAATTTAGACCCCTTCAGTTTATCAAAAATATATCATTTGTCAAATATTTTAGTCAATATACATGTTAATAAGTCTTTGTTTTGAAAGATTATTACCCATAAGTCTATTTTTTGTGGAAAACTATTGACACAAATATACCCCATGATATATACTTACTTTTATGATTCGTACAATTAAGTCAGAACACATAAAGCTTGAACAATCTCTGATAGAAATAGGCCTATCAAACAAAGAAGCAGGTGTTTACATTGCGCTACTTCTCTTGGGACATGGGACAGTCTCCCAGATATCTCGAAGCGCCAATATTAACCGCACCACTGGCTATGACATCCTGGATTCTCTCTTAGCCAAAGGATTAATCAGTATTTCCGGTAAAGAGCCAAAGCAAGAATATACTGCTGAGTCTCCAGAAAGCTTGGATAAATTTATATCAGGAGAAATCAGAAGAAAACATGAGATATTAGAGAAAACCAAAGAAATTATTCCAGAATTAAAATCAATTCACAATATAAAAGATCGGCCCAGAGTGTTTTTTTATGAGGGAAGAGAAGGACTTGAAAAAGTTTACGAAGACACCCTTACTTCAACTGAGACAATCCGAGCCTATGCCAACTTAGAATACATGAATATTGGATTACCGGGCTATTTTCCAGAATATTTTAAGAGGAGAGCAAGTCGAGGAATCTCAATCCGTGCAATTGGTCCAGAAACTGAAGATAATGTGGAATTAACCAAACGTGATATCGAGGAAAAACGCATCACCGCCCTCGTGCCGAAAAATATTTTCGATATTTCTCCAGAAATAAATATTTATGATAACAAAGTTATGATTGCTTCTTGGAAAGAAAAACTTGGAATTATTATCGAAAGCGAAGAAATAGCTGACAGCATGAAAAAAATATATGAATTAGCCTGGGCAGAGGCTAAGAGATTAGATAAGGAGCTGAAAAGTTCTAGTTCTCAATAGAAGGAATAAATATTTTAAATATTTTCTCGAAAAGTTTCGTACTGTAGGAAGAAAGGTTAAAAATAACTGCCAAAGTAAATAAAGTAAGTGAAAGTTTTACATTTATAAATGAAAGCGGTATCGCTATCAATGCAAAAACTACCGGGACAAGGGTGCGTACGGTACTGCCACGTATTTCATGTTGGCTTATTTCTGGATTTTTAATATGTTCAGAATAAATGACATATCCGCGCATCCAGTATAAGCAAAGACCGATCAATATTATATGTGTTCCAAACAATATAACTGAGAGCTCGTTTTCACTAAATTGTCCGAGTATGCTTGCTGAGAAGGGAACTAAACTGATGAGCATGAAGAATACTGCATTGATGTTGGTCAGCATTGAGTCCACATTTTTTGCGTAAACAGAAATGAAAAAGTGGTGCGCTCTCCAATAAGTAAAAAGTAGAGCAAAACTTAAAATATAACTGAGCAGGAGTGGTAATAATTTCTCGATCTCATTCCAAAGACTTAAATTGTCTATCGGCCCCCATATTTCTGGGAGTTTTATTTGAAATACAAGCACTGTCATCACAATGGCAAAAATTCCGTCTGAAAGCTGATCTAGTCTTGAGTGGTTCATACTTAGAATAATAACATAGTATAAAACTTTTTGAAAATATATTCTCCTTAATTAATTTCAATCAAAACAGGGCAGTGGTCTGAGCCCATGACTGCGGGGAGAATTTCCGCTTTTTTTACTTTTTTGGCTAGTTTGGGGCTGACGAAGATATAGTCTATCCTCCAGCCGATGTTCCGCGCTCGGGCGTTTGCAAAATGGCTCCACCAGGTGTAGTGCCCATTCCCTTTATTGAAAATTCTGAAAGTATCTACAAACCCTGAGTCAATTATATTTTGTATTCCTTCGCGTTCTTCATTTGTAAACCCTTTTTTGCCTATGTTTTCTTTTGGACGAGCTAGGTCATCTTCGGTGTGAGCGACATTCAAGTCTCCGCAGAAGATTACTGGTTTATTTTTCTCCAGTTCTTGCATGTATGCGAGAAATGCTGGGTCCCAATGTTTATGGCGGAGCGGAATTCGAGAGAGATCATCTTTCGCATTCGGTGTGTAGACACTCACAACGTAAAAATCTTTAAATTCGAGCGTGGTCACACGACCTTCAGTCCGTGGGTCGCCATATGCATCTGCCACAAGTCCAAATTTCTTTGAGATTTTTTCTGGGAAACCAAGTGTGATGGATAGGGGTTTTATTTTAGTAAATATGGCTGTGCCTGAGTAACCCTTTTTCTCCGCCGAGTTCCAATATTCTTCGTATTCAGGCAAATCTACCTCGCTTTGATTCTGCTGTGCCTTGGTTTCTTGCAGGCAAAGTATGTCCGGCTTGTATTTTTCAATAAAAGGCACAAAGAGTCCCTTTTTATGCACTGCTCGTATTCCGTTTACGTTCCAAGATATTATTTTCATGTTAGCTCCTATTATGAAACTTTTTATGTATATCTCGCAAGTGTTTGTCTGTCACATGCGTGTACATCTGTGTGGTGCCTATGTTTGCATGTCCGAGCATGGCTTGGACAGAGCGAATGTCGGCGCCATTGCTAAGCAAGTCAGTGGCGAAGACATGTCGGATGACGTGCGGGGTAACTTTCTTTGAGATGCCGGCGATGGTGGCATATCGTTTCACAACTCTTTCTATCGATCTTTTGGTGAGCCCCTCTTCTTGCTCAGAGTCTTTTGGAATTTTATTATTTTTTGATTTAAATTTTTCTTCTTCTATTTTTACAAAAAGAGCATCAGACATATCCTTTCTGAGAGCTAGATAATCCCTTACTGCTTTTTTTGCCTCATCGGACAGAAAAACAACTCGCACCTTACCACCTTTCCCTCGGACAGAGAATTCGTCTAGATGTAAATCCAGGTCATTTTTTAAGGAACAAAGTTCAGCAACACGTAAGCCAGTAGAGAAAAGCATTTCCAATATTGCCTTGTCCCGAGCTCTTCTTTCCGGATTTTTCTCTTTATTGGGAGCGTCAAGTAGTCTTTTCAATTCTTCTGTAGAGATAATATCTATTTGTCTTTCACCGACTTTTGCGAGTTCTATGTGGTCAGAGGGAAGGGAGGTAATGTTTCTTCTTGTTAAAAATTTAAGAAATGATCGGAGGGCGATTAAATAAAAATTTTGCGTTTTCTTTTTCATGGTTTCACCACTAGCCCGATTTTTACCGGTAGTTTGGCGATTGAGCCAAATACGAAAATCCCGCACTTTTTCATCCGTTATATCTTTTGGGTCAGAGATTTTGGTTTGGTTTATGAAAACAGTAAGATAGTGGTCATAATTTTCCACTGTTCGAATCGCTCGTCCTCTTTCGATTTCGATATATTCCAAGAATTGGGTTTTGAGCTCTTTTAGGGATGCCATGTCTCTATTCTACCATGTCGCACAATATTTTTTACAGTAAATGAGATGAAAGAAACGACACAATTTCCTCCGATGTTTTCCTGGGCATTTCAAAATGAATCCAATGATGAGCATTTAATACAAGACTGCGGGTCTTTGGCGCGTGATCTGTTGGTGGGCAGGTTAAATGAGCGGACACATAGTGGTCTTTGGCACCCGCAAAAACTAATGTGGGTATGTTAATTTTTTTCAAAGCCTCTGATTTTTTTGTTTTCTTAAAAAAACTTCCCATCCATGCTCGATAATACGAAAGAGGCGGTCGTATTGAGCAAGTGCGTGTACGTTCTGAACGTTCTATCGCCGCTTTTGCTTCGGGTGTTTTGCCTAAATCCTTTGTTAATAGAAAATTGGTAATATATTTGCCGAAAAGTCGGGAAATAATTTCTGGTAGAAAAGGTATTTGGAAAAAGTAAATGTACCAACTTTTAAAAAACTGTTGCCGAGAGAAAAATGCCTTCGGAAAGTAATCTGGGTAGGGAGCGTTGATGGTCACTAATGCGCTTGTGAGTTCTGGATAATATTCGGCGCATTTCCAACCAATCATCCCACCCCAATCATGCCCGATTAATACTGCTTTCTGTCCCTTTTGTAAAAAATTTAAAAGTACAGCCGCTACATCAGTCGCCAAAACTTCCAGTTTATATTTTTCGACACCTTTCGGCTTATCTGATTTGCCGTATCCTCGCAAATCCATCGTTACAAAAAGATATTTTTTTACATTTTCTCCTAAGGTCTTTTTCAAAATAGGTAGTAAGGCATCCCAGGTTTCTTTAGTTTCTGGGAATCCATGGAGAAAAAGAATAGGGACACCGTGACCTTCATAGTTTACCGAAAGAGATATCTCACCATTTTTTACAAAGATATGCTCCATGATTTATATACTAGGGTTTTACTCGAATCATGTGTTTTACGACTTTTCTATATGATGGTCCGACTACGCGAGCAATCATCGATGGTTTAAGTAAGGCAAATACTCCCTTTGCCGCGATGGCTTTATGGATAAAGGCAGAACAGGCTTTTAGCATAGCTATTCTCTTATAACGACGTTTCCAGTATGCAAAAAGTGCTTGATCAATTGAGTCATTTTGGGCAATTTCTTCAGCCAAGACATAAGCATCTTCCATGGCCGTCGATGCTCCCATGCCGAGAATTGGAGAGAGTGCGTGCACTGCATCACCCAAGAGCACTATTCTATTTTTATACCATAAACCATGTTTCACTTCGTCATCGTCGTGATGAAATATTTCAGCGCTGTTGTTTGGGAAATGTTTTAGTATTTCATCAATCACCGGGTTTTTACCTTTGAAGTCCTTCTCGATTTCTTTTAGGGCCATTTGAGGGTCAGTGTATGAGTGTTCTCTTGCCGAGACTCCAAAAAAGGCTGCGGTAGCATGTTCGGGTTTTTTACTTGGGAAAATACTAAAGAATTTTTTCCGGCCAATATACTGCACTACTTCATCCGGCACTCCTTCTGGTCTTGGCATCCACACCAGCCAGAAAGTGAGGCCCGTATAAGCTGGTTCGATCTTTGGGGCAATTTCTTTACGTATACTGGAACCAATGCCGTCTGCTGCCACAACCAAATCATACCGATCTTTCGTACCATCGCTCAATACTACATCTACCCCGAGAACATCTTCAGTGAAATGTGCAAGAGTCGTATTCATACGTATATCAGTATCTTTATTTAGATCAACCAAAGTAAAGTGCAAAGTAGATCTTTCAGTTTCAATTGCCGGCAAATCAGATCCTAATTCAGAAAAGGGGAACCCCCACATATCATGATCCTGTATATTTCTGATCGTATAGTGGTTTAGTATTTTGCCTTTTTCAATCAGGGTTTGATGTACTCCCAGATACCTCAAAATTGAAAGACCATTTGGAAAAAGACCGAGTACATAGCCAATCGTTTTCCACTCGGGGCATTTTTCAATCACCGTTGCTTGGATACCCCTCTTCTTTAAACAAGCAGCGAGAGTCAAACCGCCAATTCCACCACCGACTATAAGTATCTTTTTTGACATTTAATCTTTATTAACTATTAACTGTTATGCAATTCTAGCCATTATATCAAAATAATCCAAATAATAAGAGCTCAAAAGTCACCAAGACGTACAAAACCCAATACTTGCGCAAAAATACTTTTTATGCTAATATGAAGCCCATGTTAGCAACCAAGAAAAAGCAGACAATTATTAAGAAAAATCAGATTCATGACAAAGACACAGGCTCTCCAGAGGTGCAGGTGGCTGTTATTTCTGCTGCGATCGATGAATTAGCGAAGCATTTAAAGAAACATAAGAAAGATAATCATTCTCGCCGAGGTCTTATCAAGATGGTGGCTGACAGGCGTACCCATTTGAAATATTTAGAAAGAACTAACAAAGCTCGCTACAACGCTCTAATCAAGAAGATAGAGCTTGTGTAGAAATTTTGAAAATCAAACTTTGCTGCGTTAGGTCATAAGGATAAGGCTCTTGCAAAGTTTGATTTTCAAAATTTCTTTTTTAATCTAATTTTCCGTGTTACAATCAATCTATGACAGTAATAAAACATAAAGAACAAAGAGTTGGGGTTTTTATCGATACTCAAAATTTATATCACTCAGCTCGCAATTTATATCAAGCGCGAGTGAATTTCGGTGCGGTTTTGAAAGACGCGGTAGCGGGCAGGAAGCTCGTGCGCGCAGTCGCTTATGTCATTAGAACAGAAGCAGGAGACGAAAAAAACTTTTTTGAAGCCCTAGAGAAGCTTGGCATTGAAACCAAGATAAAAGATTTACAAGTATTTCACACTGGGACAAAAAAGGGGGACTGGGATGTGGGCCTCGCTGTAGATGCATTAAAAACGGCTCCACGTTTGGACACTGTCGTGATAGTTTCCGGTGACGGTGATTTCGTTCCGCTTGTTGAATATCTACAAACTATGACCCAAGTGGAAGTGATTTCTTTTGGTAAATCCACTTCGACAAAACTACGCGAAGTTGCCGATGATTTCACTGATCTCTCCGAAAATCCTCGTAAATATTTGATGGGGTCAAAGTAAAATTTAAAAAACTACTAAACATGCAAGAAGATTTTAAGTCTCAATCTCCAAAAATGGAAGCAAGAAATAACTTTGCAGTTGCTCATGCGGGCAGCATATTTGAGACAGTAAATTGGGAAGATGGACATGGGTTAAAACTTGAAGCAGTCCGTCGTTCTCCGGGTGCTCGTCTTATGATTGAAACAGAGAAAGATGGAATGAAAGCTCTACTCATGACTCGAGAGATTCGTAGAGAAGCAAATGGCTATGACATTCGATTACCAGGAGGTAAAGTATTTGACTCTTTGAAAGATTTTCAAGAATATGAAAAGTCTAGGAAAGATATTTTACCAGTGGCTGAAGCTGCTGCGAAGAAAGAAGGCAAAGAAGAAGCTGGAATTTCTGGGGGAGAGTATTCTCTCTTTGAAGTATCTAAAGCAGGAGCATCAGTTGAGTGGGATTTGTTTTATTTCAGAGTAGTAGGCGCAGAAATTGGAGAGCAAGAGCTTGAGAAAGGAGAGATGGGTAAAATCGAAACTATCACACTTTCTGCTAAAGAAATTTTTGAAAAACTATCGAAACGAGAAATTAAAGAAGGACGTAGTGCGGATATGCTTTGGCGGTGGTTAAACGAAAACGGTTTTATTAAATTTGCATAGTATTCTCTTTAATTGTTAGACAACACCTCACAACTTCCAACTTCTTGTCTTTTAGCATAAAAATGCTAATATATTCAATATATTACTAGTTAATCCGTTCGCGTCTAGACACAAAGTAGTGTTTCCCAGAAGCAATCCTGGATGAAACAAGACTGTAGTCTGGATACGAACTCTATCCCTCATCGTAGGGTTTTATGCAAAAAAAAGAATATAGTATTGAGATAGGTGGAAAGAATTTAACTGCTATTTTTACAGATTTAGCTGAACAGGCCCATGGTTCGGTAATGCTCCAATACGGAGAGACTATAGTCCTCGCGACTGTCTGCATGTCTCATGACAAGCAAAATGGTTTGGGGTTTTTTAATTTGACAGTAGATTATATTGAAAAGTTTTATGCTTCGGGAAAAATTTCAGGCTCAAAGTTTGTAAAAAGGGAGGGGAAACCGAGTGAAGATGCGATACTTGCTAGCCGGGTTATCGACCGCACTCTTCGTCCACTGTTCGAACAATCTATCCGTCACGCTGTCCAGGTAATGGTCACAGTTATTTCTGTAGATGATAATGACCCCACCATTATGGCTGTTAACGCTGCCTCACTTGCGCTCGCTGTCTCTAACATTCCTTGGAATGGTCCCATTGGTTGTGTACGCATTGGCAAGTATCCTGCCCGCAATGCTTCAGGCATAGCTGATGCAGGCGGGGACGATGAAACTTTAAAGATAAATCCTTCACAAAAACTTCGCGAAGACGATTCTCAGTATAAATTTGATTTAACTGTCTGCGGCAAAAATGGAAATATAAATATGATTGAAGCTTCGGCCCATCAGACAGCGGAAGGGGAACTGGAAGAAGCTTTAAAGAAGGCCAGTGAAGAGATCACTAAGTTAGAAAATTTCCAGAAAAAAATAGTCAAAGAAATAGGCAAAGCAAAAAGGGTTATTGAAAAAGAGACCATTGATGGAGAGTCAATAAAATTATTCAACGAAAATATCTTGCCGAAAATGCCTGAGGCGCTTTTTGCTGGAGCAGGCAAAACAAAAATTGATGAACTGCACACTGTTTGGAACAAAATGGTGGCCGACAAATATCCAGAAAGAGAAGATTTCACCCTTGAAGACAATTTATTTGATGATACGGAAAATGACATTTTACACAAAAAGGCAATTGAGGAAAATAAGAGACCCGATGGTAGAAAAATGGACGAGCTTCGCGATCTCTTTGCCCAAGCTGGTGGTATTTCAAAAGTTTTGCATGGATCTGGGGTTTTTTACCGTGGTGGTACGCATGTGCTTTCGGTACTGACTCTAGGTGGTCCGGAAGACAGACACATGATCGACGGGATGCAATCTAAAGCAGAAAAAAGATTTATGCACCACTACAATTTTCCTCCCTATTCTTCGGGAGAAACTGGTCGGGCTGGGTTTACAAATCGCCGCGAGATTGGTCACGGGGCGCTCGCTGAAAAAGCCCTTGCGATGGTATTGCCACCACTTTCACAATTCCCATATACGATCCGAGTGGTTTCTGAATCCATGGCATCAAATGGTTCTACCTCCCAGGCTTCTATTTGTGCTTCGACTCTTGCCCTTATGGATGGCGGAGTGCCGATCGTGGCGCCAGTCGCAGGTATCGCGATGGGACTAATGCATGAAACTGATAGTAAATATAAAATTCTTACTGATATCCAAGGCCCAGAAGATCATCATGGTGATATGGATTTTAAAGTTGCTGGTACAAGGACTGGTGTGACAGCAATCCAGCTCGATGTAAAAGTGGAGGGTGTTCCAATAAAAATATTAGGTGAAGCGATGATTCAAGCCAAAAATGCCAGAGTAGCTATTTTGGATAGAATTGAAAAAGAAATTTCTGCTCCACGTAAAGACATATCATTAAATGCTCCTAAAATACTTATGATTAAAATAAAACCTGACATGATCGGTATGGTCATAGGCGGCGGCGGGAAGACGATCAAAGAAATTAAAGAAAGAACCGGGGCCGAAATAAGTATTGAAGATGATGGAACAGTGTATTTCACAGGTAAAGGTGAAGCAGCCCTCAAAGCTAAAGCCATAGTGGAAGAGATGACTCATGAGTTTACTGTCGGCGAAGTCTTAAAAGGTGAAGTTGTTAAAATTGCTGACTTTGGAGCCTTTGTCCGGCTCAATGCCAACACTGACGGTATGATACATATATCTGAATTAGCCCCATTTCGTGTCGAACGAATTAGCGATATAATAAAAGAGGGGATGATAGTCCCTGTTAAGGTCATATCTGTGGATCGAGAAAGAGGCAGAATAGCCCTTTCGATCAAAGAGGCAAATAAAGATTTTTTCTCCACCAAAACTGTAAATAAATAATGGATAAAGACAACAAAGCAAAAAATAAAGTTATTCAAACCTATGCGGAAGATATGGCGCATGTAATTCAGGACGATAAAGGGGGTTTAATAAAAAAGATCATCCAAGGAGAACGAGAACATGAAATAATAAAACGAAATTTGTCTCCAGAATCAAGAAGGAACAAAACTTTCATGCTTATAGGTCTCCTCTTTATTTTACTTAGCTCAGCCACTTTATTTTATTTCTTTTTTGGTAGAGAGGTCCCCACTGTTCCCCTAGAGCAACAATTTACTCCAATTATTTTCAATGATAAAAGTACTTTCATCGAAGTTAAAGATTTTAAAAAAGATGAAATAATTCAAACTGTTAAAAATGAAGTTGAAAGAACAGAGGTAAAAAATACAGGGGTGGAGGGTATATATCTGACAGAAAATAAAAAAGTTTTTGGATTACGAAGGTTCATCAGTCTGATCAAAGCTAACTTCATGCCTGGCGACAACACTCTTTTTGTGAGTGACAATTTTTTGCTTGGTATTTCCAATAATACGACTAAAGACTTTTTCATTATACTTAAAGTACGTTCTACTACGGATATTTTCGGTTCCTTACGTTCTTGGGAAGATAAGATGTTTTCTGATTTACACGAATTTTTCGGAGTAGGTATCTCGTCCGAAACGAAATATCTTTTAACTGCTAATTTCGTAGATGATATTATAGAAAATAAGAATGCACGCATTCTTTATGACAAAGATGGAAAAGTAGTAATGATGTACATTTTTGCTGACGAAAATTCTGTCATTATCACCGGTACTAATAAAGCAGCGCAAGAAATAATGCTTCGCCTCGCTTCCAGTCGAGTAAAGAAATAATTATTTTATCTTCTCAATCTTCTCCCAAGGGAGGTTTTCTTTGCCGAAGTGTCCATAGGTGGCGGTTTGGAGATAAATAGGATTACGGAGGCCGAGCCGCTCGATGATGGCAAGCGGACGAAAGTCAAAATTCTTGCGGACTATTTCTGAGAGGTCTTTTCCTTCTTCATTTATGGCCTCTATCATCAGCGGCTCGGCCATGCCGATAGCGTATGCCACAGACACGAGTACTTCTTTACCATAACCAGAAGCAACAAGATTTTTAGCCACAAAACGTGCCATATAAGCACCGGAACGGTCTACTTTTGTCGCATCTTTTCCAGAAAAACATCCTCCACCGTGCGGAATTATGCCACCATAAGTGTCCACCATTATTTTTCTGCCTGTTAGGCCTGTGTCTGCTTCAAAGCCTCCAGCCACGAACTTTCCTGTGGGGTTTACTATGATCTTTACCGTTTTTCTTTCTTCTTCTGACAAGAACGGGTAAATAATTTTTTCTGTAATTTCCTTTCTTATTTCTTCGGGTTTAATATCTGGCTTATGTTGTGTGCTTATTAGGACAGTATGCAGTTTACCATCAGCATAAGTCACTTGGGTCTTGCCATCCGGACGCAGCCAAGAAATTTCCCCTGATTTTCTTGCTTCTTCAAGCCTTTTCGCAAGCTTGTGAACCAACACTACTCCTTTTGGTAAAAATTCTGGTGTTTCATCTGTAGCAAATCCGTACATGATTCCCTGATCGCCCGCTCCGCCAGTATCCACCCCAGCCGCTATATCTGGAGACTGGGTCACTATTCGAGCTGATATTTCAAGCTTATCTGTGTAACCAATTTTTTTGTAAACTTCTTGTGCGATACTAGTGTAGTCCACTTTTCCTTTTGAGGTTACTTCGCCACCTATCACTAGCTTGCCATGTCCACCAAAGGTCTCTACTGCAACTCGGCTATTCGGGTCTATCGCTAAATAAGCATCTAAAATGGCATCAGATACCTGGTCGCAGACTTTGTCTGGATGACCAGAAGTCACGCTTTCAACTGTATAATTATTGTCGTGTTTGTATAACATAGATATGTAAAAGTGATTCTAGCACAAAAAACACAATCCTTGCTATGCAGACTTAAAATGTTATTATTCACTTATATGTTGGATAAAAAGAAAATTAAAGAGAAATTAGAAAAGGAAAGAGACACACTGCTCGAAGAACTTCGGGATATGGGCAAGCTTAATCCAGAAACGGGTGAGTGGGAAGCGATTCCAGCCGAAGCGGAATTTCCGGAAACAGATCAAAATAATATGGCTGATAGGTTTGAAGACTTCGAAGCTCGCAGTTCTATGCTGAAAACTTTAGAACCAAGATTAAATAATATTTTAAGGGCATTAAAAAATTTAAGTAAAGAATCTTTTGGCAAATGCGAGGTGTGTAAAAAAAATATTGAAAATGATCGTCTCGAGGCCAACCCTGCAGCTCGAACTTGCAAGAAGCATTTAGAGAATTAATTTTCTATGAGCTTTGCTAAAGTATATTCGGCGCAAGTGCACCTTCTCTTGGGTACTATTGTGACGATCGAAGTGGATATCACTAAAGGGACACTTCATGCTTTTAGCGTGGTGGGTTTGCCAGACAAAGCCGTCGATGAATCGAGAGATAGGGTAAGCGGAGCAATAAAAAATTCTGGTTTCAAATCTCCTAAAGCTAAAAATCAAAAAATAATTGTCTCCCTCTCGCCGGCTGACTTAAAGAAGGAAGGACCCTTTTTTGACCTAGCAATCGCGATTGCATACCTGAAAGCTTCCGGTGATATTAAATTTAATTCAGAAAAAAGGATCTTCCTGGGCGAGCTTGGGCTCGATGGCACACTGCGCAGCATCAGGGGAGCCTTGCCCCTTGTGCAGGAGGCACAAAGAAAAGGTTTCAAAGAGATTTATTTACCAAAAGAAAATGCGGTGGAAGCAGCCTTGATAGAAGGCATTACTGTTTTCGGTGCTAGTAGTTTGAAAGAAGTTATAGAACATATTGATGAAGTCCCTACTAAACCAAAAGATGGCGGAGAAGAGAAAAGGGTGAGTAAAAAAATTGTTTTTCAGCCAAAAACTAAAATAAATTATACGCGTGAAGCAAAGATAGGAGATTTTTCTGACATACGTGGGCAGGAGGGCGCCAAACGTGGGCTCGAAATTGCCGCGGCTGGTGGGCACAACATCGCCATGTATGGACCACCCGGCACTGGAAAGACGATGCTCGCTCGAGTATTTTCCGGTCTACTACCTGACTTGAATACAAAAGAAGTTTTAGAAATAACTGGGATTCATTCTGTAGCAGGAAATCTAAGGGGTGAGTTAATCTGTTCTCCTCCGTTTCGCGCTCCACACCATACTTCATCATACGTTTCACTCATAGGTGGTGGAACATTTCCGAAGCCTGGTGAGGTGACCTTGGCGCACCGAGGAGTTTTGTTTCTAGATGAGTTTCCCGAGTTTGAGAAACGCGTGATAGAGTCACTACGTCAACCGCTTGAAGACAACATCGTTTCTATTTCTCGCGCTCGCGGCTCGGCTATTTTTCCTTCTAATTTCATACTAGTAGCGGCGATGAATCCTTGCCCATGCGGGAATGCTGGCAGCAAGGCGAAGGCGTGTATTTGCAAGCCATCAGACTTAGATAGATATAAAAGAAAACTCTCTGGGCCCATCATGGACAGGATTGATTTGTGGGTGTCAGTCGGCAATGTGGATTATAAAAAGCTCGGAGGCGAGGGCACCGGAGAGAGAAGCGAAAAGATAAAAGCGCGAGTTATCCGAGCACGGGAAAACCAGAAGAATAGATTTAAAAAATTAGGCAGGGAAATTTCCACCAACAGTGAAATGAATGCAAAAGATTTATCTACTATGGTGAAGTTAAAAACAAATGTGAGGAACGTGCTAGACGACAGCGCGGAACGTCTCGCTCTCTCCGCCCGTGCTTATCATCGAGTGATCAAAATAGCTCGCACTATCGCTGACCTCGAAAATTCTCCCGAAGTCGAAGCGAATCATGTTCTCGAGGCTATACAATATCGCCCGAAGGTTGTTTAATATGTTCGAATAAAATCAAACTTTACTGCGTTAGGTCATGAGGATAAGGCTCTTGTAAAGTTTATTTTCTTCTCACATAAATACCTATTATTTTGCTATAATAATTATATGGAAAAATTAACCATAAATTCAAAAATTATTTTAAACAATAAAACAAAAATACCAGTCATAGGGTTTGGAGTTTTTCGCATTCCGGAGGGAGAAGAAGTGGTCAATGCGGTGAAGTGGGCGCTTGAGGCGGGGTACAGACATATCGATGCGGCGATGATTTACAAGAATGAAGAAGGAGTGGGCAAGGCTATCCGCGAGTCTGGGGTGCCGAGAGAAGAAATATTTGTCACCACAAAACTTTGGAATACGGATCAGGGTTATGACAGTGCCTTGAAAGCTATCGATGTGTCTCTCAAAAAGCTCGGGCTCTCGTATGTTGATCTATATCTAGTGCACTGGCCGACAGCGGGAGACGCATCAAAGGGCGAGAGTATAAATAAAAGAGGGGAGACATGGAGGGCGATGGAAGAAATTTATCGTTCAGGTAAGGCGAGAGCCATCGGTGTCTCTAATTACACTATTACGCATCTAGAAGAGATGAGAAAATACGCACAAGTGCCACCAGCAGTGAACCAAGTTGAGTTCCATCCATTTTTGTATCAAGAAGAATTACTAAATTATTGCAAAAAGAATGGCATAGCATTTGAAGCCCATTCACCACTGGTGCATGGAGAGAAATTAGATAACGAAGTAATAAGCAGCATCGCCAAAAAGCACGCGAAAAGCGGTGCACAAGTCCTCCTTCGTTGGAGCCTGCAACACGGATGCATTCCGATACCTAAATCCACCCACAAAGAGCGCATCAAAGAGAACATCCGAGTATTCGATTTCGAACTATCAGGAGAAGAAATGAAGCAGCTAAATAAGTTAAATCAAAACCTACACTTAAGGTCAGATCCGACTAATCTAAAATAGTTATCCACAGTGTGTTGTTGACAGTGAACGAGCGTTCACTTATACTATTTAGGTCGGTTATTAATAAATAAATGCGAGAAGAAAATAAACTTTGCCAGAGCCCGGCTGAAAAATAAATCCCTTTATTTTTCATTCCTCATGACCTAACGCAGCAAAGTTTGATTTTTTTCAAGCCTAAACATATGTCACAATCACAATATTTAAAAATGTTAGAAAGGGAGATCCAAAAGATCAATAACAAGATCGATATGAAGATCCTCCAAGGCGAGACTTATTTCAAAGAGGCGAGAGATCATAAATTGCTCTTGAAAAAGGTTCGTTACCACACTCGAAGGAGCCTCGGACAAAAAATGCTTCATTTATTCTTTCGGAAAGACATAAATATCTATGCCTAATATGCACAGCGAGCATCAAGCCAAAATTGAATCCTTCTACTCGCAAAACAAAAGGATGCCTACCTATTCGGAAATGATGGGTCTTTTTGGTTTCAGGTCTAAAAATGCTGTGTTTAAAGTTGTAGAAAAATTGATAGACGCTGGGCTCGCGACCAAAGATCATCTTGGTAGACTTATGCCCACGCAAGCTTTCGGTGAGATTCCACTTTTGGGGTCTGTCACCGCTGGATTACCTGCAACAGTTGAAGAAGAACTTTTAGAAAGGGTAAACCTCGACGATATGTTGATAGAAAAGAAAGCTTCAACCTTTATGCTCGAGGTAGATGGAGACTCGATGATAGATGCCCATATAGAAAAAGGGGACATGGTGCTAGTAGAGAGAGCAAATACTGCCAAAGATGGGCAGATAGTGATAGCTGAGGTGGATGGAGAGTTTACGATGAAATATTTTCGAAAAGAAGGGAACAAAGTCTGGCTCGAACCAGCTAATAAAAAATACCAGCCGATATATCCGGAACATTCTTTGAATATAAATGCAGTCTTAAAGGCGGTGATAAGGAAATACTAATGTGCAATACAAAAACCGCCTTATGGGCGGTTTTTGTATTATCTCGAGACCTGCCTGCGCAGACAGGGAGATTTAAGCTAGTGAATCCTTCAAACCTTTTGCAGGTCGGAATTTTGGAACTTTCTTAGCAGCTACTTTGACTTGCTCTCCAGTCTTTGGATTGCGAGCCATGCGAGCAGCTCTTTGCTTGACGGAGAAGATACCGAAGCCGGCGATTGATACTTCGCCTCCGCTCTTCAGAGTGTTGACGATAGCACCAAACAAACCATCTACGATTTCTTCAGCTTGTACCTTTGTACCACCTAGCTTTCCGTGTACCCATTCAGCTAATGCTTGTTTATTCATATGTTTTTAAATGAGTTATTTATAATTCTTTCGACCTTGCCCCGCCGTGGCGGTGGCTTATTACTTATAAATTACTACCCATGTAGCCTCTTTGCATTATATACCAAGGGTTTTTTAAGGCAAGTGTCTACACTGACCTTATAAATACACGCTATTGGCATTGACTTTTTTATACTATTGTGCTATTCTTATGGTTAAGAAAGTCCTGTTGGTTTTTTGACAAGTACATATTTATGTAAGTCTTTTCGCGTGTGCGAAAAGCGTATATGTGGCTGTCAGAATTCCTTAGATAACGTAAACGAACATGAAAACACCAATCCTCATCCTGGTGGCATTTGCCATCACGGTCCTCAATGCAGTCGCGGCAACGACCTTCAAGGTCCTGCCTTCCTTTGGGCCTCCGGCAAACGCTGCTAGCTTCCAGGCCTATGCCTTGGACGCTGCAGTGAAAATCAAGTCGTCAGGAACTCTGCCGACTGGAGCGCCGAACGGACCAACTGATGCTCGCTTCCTACCGTCGGTGGGAGCAGATGATCTGATGACCACGACCACCGCAGCATTCTACCGGGGAGTTTTCTCCCCGCCGTCTCCCTATAACAACGAGAGGGGTGGCACCGTTTGGTGGTGGATCGAAGTCACTGCAGGAACGGGAGAGACCGTGTCTCTGGCTGACATCGCCGTGACTCTGAATTCCTCGGACTCAGGGAACGTTCTCGGAAAGACCGTCACGTTCACGGGGACATTCTATTCCCCAACATCGCCAGGCATTCTGGCTGATGGGACAGAAGTCACCTCCGGGCCAGCTTCACAGCAGGTGAAGCGGGTCATCGTCGGGGTAGCCTCTGTCTCCTTCTCCGTTGGCACTTCGGGTGACGTGCAGGCTGTGCGGGATTTCATTGGCCAGGCGAACTGGTCGACCCGCACCGTGGTTACGGCCAAGGGGGCTTCGTCCTCTTTGGTTCTCAACCGGATCATGCCGACCCTGAAAGTCAGCAATTCCGGCGGGCGTCTGCTTCTAAGCAGGGAAAACAACGGCGACCCAGTTTCTTACGAGATCCAGAAGTCAGCTGCCCTTGGAGCTTCTGCAGTTTGGTCCTCTGCTGGAATCATTTCCCCCGGCGTAACGAATGACATGGGTTCGGTGGCCAGCGGTGCGGGTTTCATCCGCTACAAGCCATGAGTCAAGGTTACTGTCGAGACCTCTAAAGCGACAGACGAACTCGATGGGTTCGTAGGTGAACATAACCAATTTAATCAAAAGGCGTCGTATGTGACCCAAGAAAAGGGCTCCATCGACGCCTTTTTCTATTTCTATATTTACCCTTGTATATATTGACTTTATTTCATATTTATGATAGAATCTAGGATCTAGGTTAGAACTTAGTATTTGGCTTAGAAATAGTATGAATTATTTTAAAACAACATTTTTCTGCGTGGTTCTGGCCATGGCATATACGATGCCTCTTTTTGCCTTTACTCTCACGACTCAGGACAATGGTACGACTGCTGGTTCTTCTAATATCTCGACTCAAAATAACGGAACCACCACTGGCTCTTCTCTGGTTACTACACAAAACAACGCCACAACTGTTATCGGTGGAGCGGGTCTCGTGACTCAAAACAATGGAACTACTGTTGGAGGGGGCACTGGTCTGATAACACAGAATAATGGTAACACTGCAAATTCCGGTGCTCTCACAACCCAGAATAATGGTACGACCACGGGTTCATCTGGTGTTACGACTCAAAATAACGGGACAAGTGTAGGAGGTTCTGGTCCTTTAGTCACTCAAAATAACGGGACAACTACCGGATCAGCCAACCCCACAACTCAAAACAATGGTACAACCACGGGCTCAGGCGGTCTCGTGACCCAAAACAATGGAACCAGTGCTGGTTTTTCGGGTGTTACAACTCAAAATAATGGCACGACTACTGGCGGAAGTTCTGGTGGTAATAGTGTCGGAAGTGGTCCTAATGGAAGTGGGGGTTTGACGAGTGTTAGCGATACTGGGCATACAAATGCTGGTCATCCAATTGTAATTGCAGCCGCTCCCACGACTTCATCTATAAATTCTTCCAGAAATGAAAGCGGAGCTCCATTATCATCTAGTCAGTTATCCAATATTTTTTCATCAACGGTAAGTCCATTTTCATCTTCTGGATCAAAAAACAATTTATCTCCTAGATTAACCGAAGGTAATGGCATAACTGATAATTTACCAGATCTAGCTGCCCAAAGTGCCTCAGCGATCTATGCCTTTGCAGATTTTTGGAACAACCAGCATATATTATGGTTTTTTATAATTCTACTTATCGTCGTTGGACACCTTATGTATTGGGAAAAAGAGCGTCTTAAATCTCAAATTATTTTAGCGCCTAAAAAAACTAAGAAAAAATAATTTATCTAGCGTATTCAATAACTCTCATTTCTCGGATCATCGTAACCTTTATTTCACCTGGGTATTTGAGTTCTTTCTCTATTTTTAGGGCTATGTCGCGAGCCATAATCTTGGCTTCAGCATCAGAGACCTTTTCTGGAGTCACGAATATGCGGATTTCACGGCCGGCTTGCAGGGCATAGGACTTTTCGACAGCAGGGAAGGTGTTTACTAGGGCTTCGAGCTCTTGGAGCCTCTTTAGATAGTTCTCTACTGAGTCTCTGCGGGCTCCTGGGCGTCCGCCAGAGATAGAGTCAGCAGTTTGCACGATGATAGACTCAATAGTCTCATAAGGATAATCTTCGTGATGACTTTTCATTGCAGTGATTATTCTTTCATCCGCACCGAATTTCTGTAAAATACGCATACCTATCTCGATATGTGTGCCTTGTACTTCATGGTCGAGGGCTTTACCTATGTCATGCACCAAAGCTCCGGCCTTGGCTATTGCTACATCTGCACCTAGCTCTTCTGCGAGCATTCCAGCGATATGTGCCATCTCGATAGAGTGCTGAAGGACGTTTTGTCCATAACTAGTGCGGAAATACAATCGTCCGATGATGGCTATAATGCGCGGATCGAAATTCAATATGCCACATTCGTATACTGCCTGTTCGCCCTTTTCTTTAATTATTTTGTTTATTTCTTCTTTTGCCTTTTCGACTAACTCCTCTATCTTGGCTGGTTGAATACGTCCATCAAGAATAAGGTTTTCAAGCGCTAGTCTGGCGACCTGTCTACGAATCGGATCAAATGAAGAAATGACGATAGAACCCGGTGTGTCATCAACAATTAGCTCTACACCAGAAGCTCTTTCAAAAGCTCGAATATTTCTACCTTCTTTACCGATGATCTTGCCTTTGATTTCGTTGTTCGGGATAGACACTATCGTTGTCATCAGTTCCGAAGCAGTACTAGACGCTAGACGCTGGATGCTTGTGGCTAGTATGTCTTTTGCTCTGCGATCTAATTTCTCCTGGTTGCTATTTTCCAACTTTTGGATTCTAGTCAAGATATCTTCCTCATATTTCTTCTCAATATCCCTCAAGAGCTCTTCTTTGGCTTCCACTTCCGTTAGTTTAGCTACTCTTTCTAATTCTGTCCTCTTTTCTTCCTCTATCTTTAATACTTTATCTTGAATTTTCTTTATCTCTTCTACTTTCGTTTTTATGTTGTCAACTTCTTTGTTGATTTCGACTTGGCGAGAATCCAAAAACTCGTCTTTTTTAATAAGACGTAGCTCTTTTTCTTTCCATTCTGTTTCTTTCTTCTTTTCTTCTTCCTTTAGTTCATTCAGTTTACTTTCCGAAGCCCTTTTTGCTTCATCGGTAATCTTTTGTGCTTCTTCTTTGGCACCCACCATCATTTGCTTGATGTCGATCTCAATCGATCGTCTCTTGCCGAGCGCTACGATCACACGCAAGTAGTATCCTACCCCGACACCCAAAAGAAGCGCTCCTGCGCCTATTAGAATTATCATTAATGTACTCATAAGCTTTGTGTCAGCTTACAAGAATACGCCACTATATTTGCGGTCTTTATTCCGCTCCAAGGTTTTTGACAAAGATTTTAAAATTCCTCTTTAAACACTTCATAATATAAGGTATATTCTCCTAAACCAAGTAAAATAAAATTTTTAAATTCAACTTTATTAGTATAACAAATGATAGAAAATATGTCTAGTTGACAGCTTTTGCGACAGGAGCCTTGGATTTGGTGACTATTTCGTCCACAATTCCATACTTTTTAGCCTCTTCTGCGTCCATGAAAAAATCACGATCTACATCTTTTTCTATTTGCGGAAGAGATTTGCCAGTATTCTTGGCAAGGAGTTTATTCAAGTTGTCTCTAGTTTTTAAGATATGTTTCGCAGTGATGGCAATGTCTGTGGCCTGTCCTTCTACGCCACCCAAAGGTTGATGAATCATAACTTCTGCGTTTGGCAGTATGTAACGTTTACCCTTTTTACCCGCAGATAAAATAATTGCTCCACCGGAAGCAGCAAGGCCAACACAGAAAGTAGAAACATCGGGACGGACATGATTCATGGTGTCAACTATCGCCATAGTCGAAGTGACCGATCCACCAGGGGAGTTGATGTAGAGATAAATATCTTTTTTACTATCTTCTGATTCGAGGAAAAGCAGTTGAGCGATGACAATGTTTGCAGTGTGGTCATCGATTGGTCCGCCCAAGAATATGATACGCTCCCGTAAAAGCCGTGAGTAAATATCATAAACTCTTTCTCCGAATTGCGATTTTTCTATAACTGTTGGTATCAACATAAAGCCTATTATAGTCTTTTTCATGCCCTTTTCAAGTCTCTTTAGTTATCCACTTTCTAGCCCCTTGCTTACACTTCAAAACGTGGTACCATCCTATGCAATGTGTAAAGAGATGAATAAGCCAAATACACCTCAAACCTATATTCATAATATTTACGTTTCTATTATTCAAACCCTGTCGGGTTTATTTTTTTGCCCAAAATATACATATAGAGCCATATCCTCTATAGAAGGTATAGTTGTGAGTGCGCGGAGTCAAAAAATCCGCCGTATTGAGATAGATCAGTATACCGGACTTATCCGAAAAGTTTCCGAGCCGACTGGGGTGGCTGATGTGGTATTAAAAGATGAATTAATTTTCCCTGGCTTTATTGATCTGCATGTACACGCGCGAGAGGATATGAGCCACACCCAAGAATACAAGGAGGATTTTAGGACTGTCGGTCTGGCTGCGATAAATGGTGGGGTAGTGGCTTTGGCGGACATGCCGAATAATCCGATACCACCTATCGACGATAAAAGTTATGAGCAAAAAGGCAATCTAGCCAAAAAATCTCCCATTCCTGTGGTACTCTACGCTGGTATCGGACCGAACACTAAACCACTTTCCAAAAAGGTTCCTTATAAAGTTTTTATGGGGCCTTCGGTCGGGGATTTGTTTTTTAATTCTCTCGACGAGTTAGAGGCAGTTATTAAAAATTATCAAGGTCAAAATGTAAGTTTTCATTCCGAAGAGCCTGAAATTTTAGAAAAAAACAAAAATGCTTCGACTCATGAAGCTAAACGTCCTCCCGAAGCAGAAATTTCTGCAGTAGACTTTGCTCTGCAACTTATCGAAAAATATGATCTTGTCGGTAAGATCTGTCACTGTTCTACTTTAGAGGGGATAAATAAAATAATTAGTGCCAAGAAGCGGGGGATAAAGGTAACAGTTGAAGTTACTCCGCATCATTTGTATTTTGATGAAACGATGTTGGGCGGAAAAAGAAAAAGTTTCCAAGTAAATCCGCCGATACGCCAAACCAAGGAAAATCGCTTAGCGCTTATATCAATGTTAAAAAACGGGAATATAGATTATCTGGCGACTGACCATGCTCCTCATTCTGTATCCGAAAAAGAAAAGGGTATTTCTGGGCTGACGCATCTTGATACTTATGGGCCATTTATCACATGGCTGATCAAGGAACATAGATTTACATTTGAAGAAATCGTACGGGTTTGCTCTAAAAATCCGTCAGATTTTATTAATAAATTCTCTAAAGATCAGTACGGCGAAATCAAAGAGGGTCATATCGCTTCTCTTTCAGTTATAGACATGAAAAAACCCATAAATATTAGTCCGAAAATGCTTAAAACGAAATGTCGCTGGTCTCCATTTTTGGGGATTACCTTCCCGGGCAGTGTATCTATGACAATAATAAAAGGAAAATTGTATGAAAAATAAAAAAATCGGGAAACTAATATTAAAGGACGGCACTACTCTTTCTGGTATATCCTTTGGCGCTAATAAATCAATTTCCGGGGAAGTTGTTTTTGCTACCGGCATGGTGGGTTATCCGGAAGCTTTAACTGATCCTTCATTTAAAGGTCAGATTTTAGTCTTGACCTATCCACTCGTGGGGAACTATGGTGTACCTAAAAAAGAATTTTGGGAATCGGATAAAATCCAAATATCTGGTTTAATTGTTTCGAGTTATATTGATACACCATCACATCATGCAATAGAGGAGACACTTGGAGAGTGGCTTACTTCGGAAGGAATCCCAGCCCTTGAAGTCAAAGATACTCGTTTGCTTACACAAAAATTGCGCACACAAGGCGTGATGCTGGGTAAAATAGAGGTTGATCAAAATCCGACCGAATTTCAAGATCCCAACTTGCAAAATCTGGTAGCAGAAGTTAGTACTTCCAAGATAGTTACCTTCGGCCAGGGTGAAAAGACTATTGTGCTGATCGATTGCGGGGTAAAACAGAATATTATTCGAAGATTAGTAGTAAAAGGCTTCAAAGTAGCCGTAGTGCCATACGACACAGACGTGACTAAGTTAAAGTTTCCATTTTCTGCTGTGGTTATTTCGAACGGTCCCGGGGATCCCACAATGGTAAAGACCACGATCAATAACGTGAAAAAAATAATCAAACAGGGGATTCCAACGCTTGGGATTTGTCTAGGCAACCAAATTTTAGCGCTAGCGACTGGTGGCACTACTTATAAATTAAAATTTGGTCACCGAAGCCAAAACCAGCCTGCAGTGGAAAGTGGAAGCAACAAATGCTATTTAACGACACAAAATCATGGTTTTGCGGTCGGTAAAATCCCTAAGGGTTTTAAGGAATGGTTTTATAACGCGAATGATCTTACAAACGAAGGCATCATTCATAACAGTATGCCCTTTATGTCCGTTCAATTTCACCCCGAAAGTGCCCCAGGCCCTATTGATACTGATTGGATTTTCGATTATTTTTTTGAAAAAGCCGGATTAAATAAAAACAAATAAATATGAAAAACAAATTTAAAAAAATATTAGTCCTCGGTTCGGGTGCGCTGAAGATCGGCGAAGCGGGAGAGTTTGACTATTCAGGCAGTCAGGCGATTAAAGCTCTTAAAGAAGAAAAAATAAAAGTAATTTTAGTCAACCCGAATATTGCCACCTATCAAACTTCTAAAAATTTGGCCGATGAGGTCTATTTCTTGCCGGTTAATGATTTTTTTGTAGAAAAAGTCATTGCGAAAGAACGTCCAGATGCGATCATGTTGTCCTTTGGGGGGCAGACTGCCCTTAACTGCGGACTTGATCTAGAAAAGAAGGGTGTTTTCAAAAAATACCAAGTAAAAGTCCTCGGCACATCTACTTCATCTATCGAACTCACAGAAGATAGGGAAAAGTTCGCAGAGCATCTGCGTAGTATCGATATTCCGGTTCCCCCTTCTGGAAGTGCTACTTCTTTTAAAGAGGCAAAAGTAGTTGCGGAAAGGATAGGTTTTCCACTAATGGTCCGTGCCGCTTTTGCCCTCGGCGGGCAGAAATCTGGAGTAGCCGCTAACATGTCTGAGTTAGAAGAAATCGTAAAAGGGGCTCTCAGTATCTCCCCCCAAGTTTTGATAGAAAAATACTTGCATCATTTCAAAGAAATTGAATACGAAGTTGTTCGTGATAGTTTCGGAAATACAATTACTGTCTGCAATATGGAAAATTTTGATCCGCTGGGGATTCATACTGGAGATTCTATTGTCGTGGCTCCTAGCCAGACCCTAAACAACGAAGAGTATCATGGTCTCCGCGAAGCGAGTATAAAAATTGTTAAAAGTTTGGAAATAGTCGGAGAGTGTAATGTGCAGTATGCCTTAAGTCCGTCCCCTTCTCCCGATGGGAGAGGGGGAGGAGGGGGTAAGGGTTTGGAATATTTTGTTATTGAAGTTAACGCGCGTCTTTCACGCTCCAGCGCCCTTGCCAGCAAGGCGACAGGCTACCCACTCGCTTATGTCGCAGCCAAACTAGCCCTCGGTAAGAGTTTACTTGAGATAGAAAATAAAATCACGAAAGTCACCCAGAGCTTTTTCGAACCGGCACTAGACTATGTGGTGGTCAAGATGCCACGATGGGATTTGCAAAAATTTGTCGGCGCAGTTGAAAAGATAGGCAGCGCGATGAAGTCAGTGGGAGAGGTGATGGCGATTGGTCGTAGCTTTGAAGAAGCTCTACAAAAAGCTATACGTATGAACTCTGGGGCCGTAGAAAGTGTTACCGATAATGGTTTCAAGAATGCAAAAGAATTAGAAGAATTTTTAAATGTTTCGACTCCAAAGCGTATATTTGCGATAGCCGCAAGCATAAAAAAAGGTATTAGCTTAGAGGAAATTCATAAGATTACTGGGATTGATTTGTGGTTCTTGCATCGAATACAAAATATAGTCAATATTGAAAAAGATTTTTCCAAAGACGCCACCCTTACTGGAAAGAAATTCTTGCTTTTAAAGCAAAACGGTTTTTCCGATAAAAAAATTGGTAGTTTGTGCGGGAGAAATGAACTTCAGATCAGAAATTTACGTAAAAATATGAAAGTTATTCCCTCGATCTTTGCGATCGATACGCTAGCGGGCGAAGTGCCGGCCAAAACCAATTATTTATATCTTACATATCACGGAAATCACAATGACGTATCTCCGCTTGGCAAAAAAGCGGTGGTGGTACTTGGTAGTGGACCATATCATATCGGTTCCTCAGTTGAATTTGACTGGTCTTGTGTGAATGCTTCTCTCGCCCTTAAAAAATATAATAAAAAGTCCATTATTATAAATTCCAATCCAGAAACTGTGTCAACAGATTATGATATGTCTGACCGGTTGTATTTTGAGGACCTCTCTTTTGAGACTGTTGCCGATATATTCGAATTTGAAAATCCTTCAGGGATTATTATTTCTGTCGGCGGACAAAGGCCAAATAATTTGGCGCAGAGTTTATCAAATGCCGGTTTTCATATTTTAGGCACCAAAGCGGAAAATATTGATCGGGCCGAAGATAGGAATAAATTCTCCAAATTACTTGATAATCTCAATATTTTACAGCCAAAATGGACTAGTTTTACAAATATGAAAGAAGCAGAGCAGTTTATCGCTAGTGAAGGCTTCCCGGTGCTAGTGCGCCCCTCTTATGTGCTTTCCGGTGCAGCCATGCGAGTGTGTTACGACAAAAAACAATTATTTGATTTTGTCACTAAAGCCGCAGTGTTGTCACCAGAGTATCCAGTTACTATTTCTAAATATATTGAAAATGCTAAAGAGCTCGAATTTGACGGAGTGGCTCAAAATGGGGAATTGATGATCTATGGTATTTCTGAACACGTGGAAAATGCCGGTGTACACTCAGGAGATGCTACCATCGTCTATCCGACTCAGCGAGTTTATGCTCTGACTGAATTTCAATTGCGCGAAATTTCTAAAAAGATCGCTCATGCGCTGTCAGTGACGGGGCCTTTTAATATTCAGTTTTTAGTGAAAGACAATAAACCCTTTGTGATTGAAGTTAATTTGCGCGCGAGTCGTACATTTCCGCTTTTATCTAAAGCGATGGATGCCAATTTCCCTGAAATGGCCGTCGATGCTTTCTTTGGCAAAGCGAAAAATCATAATTTCATTTATCCCAAGAGCGTGGTGGTAAAGTCTCCACAATTTTCTTTTGCTCGATTGCTCGGCGCAGACCCAATACTGCGAGTGGAGATGTCTTCGACCGGAGAAGCCGCTTGTTTTGGTAAAGACTACGATGAAGCGCTCCTGAAATCGATCTTAACTACCAATAAATTAGATTTTAAAAATAAAAACGTACTCATTTCCCTAGGAGGGGAGATTAACAAAGCTAAATTTTTAGAAACAGCCAAAATGTTAGTTTCTTCCGGCTATGAAATTTTTGCTACCGATACAACTGCGCAATTTCTAGAGAAGCAAAACGTGAAATGTACCATTGTGCGCAAGGCTTACCAGAAGTCACCCAACGTCATTGATCTAATTGAGAGTAAAAAAGTTTCTTTTGTGGTAAATTTAAGTAAGTCTGAAGAAGAGGAAATGGTAGATACAATTAAAATCAGACGTATGGTGGCTGATGGTTTTCGGGTGCGCCGAGCCGCAGTTGATTGTCAAATACCGCTATTTACTGATTTACATCTGGCGCGTGCTTTCATCAAAGCTCTTGTCAGGTATCCGATCGACAATTTGGAAATTAAATCTTATAAAGAATATTTACATTAATATTATGAAAAATATTATTTCGACAGAACAATTTAAAAAAGCTGAAGTTGAAAAGATATTAGCCCGAGCTTCTATAATGGAGGCTTCGTGTAAAAGTGATAAAATTGAACAAATTTTAAAAGATAAAATCGTGGCTTGTATTTTTTTTGAACCATCAACTCGAACTAGGTTGTCTTTTGAAACTGCGGCACTTAAATTAGGAGCCAAAGTTATTTCTGTAGAGAATGCCGAAACTACTTCTTCTGCTTATAAGGGAGAAAGCATCGAAGATACTACTAGAATGCTGTGTTGTTACGCGGATATCATCGTAATGCGTCATCCGAAAGAGGGGACATCAGATGCAGCTACCAGGGTCGCAAGCAAACCCGTTATCAATGCCGGCGATGGCGCCAATAAACATCCAACTCAAGCCTTTCTTGATTTATACACGATCCAAAAAGAGCATGGGCGCTTAGATAATCTCTCCATTGCTTTCGTGGGAGATATATTAAACAGCCGAACGCTTCGCTCTTTAGTACCTCTCTTGATGCTTTATCCTAATAATAAATTTTATTTTATTTCTCCTAAAGAATTGGTTTTATCAGCTGACTATAGGAAATATTTGACCAAAAATAATGTAAATTTTGTAGAGACAACTAATTTAGATGAAGTGTTATCTAAAGTTGATGTGCTTTACATGACGCGTGTGCAAAAAGAACGCTTTTCCAATGTTGCAGATTATGACAGAGTCAAAGATTCTTTCCTGTTAAAGATGGAAGATGTAAGAAAATTAAAAAAAGACGCTATAATAATGCATCCTCTTCCTAGAGTTAATGAAATTGAGGTTGAAATAGATAAAGACCCGCGTGCTGCCTATTTCCGTCAGGCCCAAAACGGTCTATACATGCGCATGGCGCTACTGCTATTCGTATTGGACCTTTAATTTATTGACTCTCTAAAAATCTAAAGATTTGTTCATTTACCAGCACATTTTCGGCATGCATTCGAGCTCTCTCAGGGTCAGCATCTTTATAGTGTTCCATTATAGCTGCCACTTCTTTTACTATTTGCTCTTCGTCAGCAACTATTTTTTCCACTTTCGCTATTTCGTTCAAGATGAGGGCTAGTTTCGCTTTCTTTTCAGCGTCATTTCTGAATTCCGTGCGTAAAACTTCCTTTGTTTTATTTAGATGCTTCAGATAGTCCTCAAACTTTAGCCCCATTTGAGTAATATCAGACTCCATGCGGTATAGGATTTTATCAAGTTCTACTTGCACAAGTATTTCAGGCAGATCCATCTCAGACTCCTCGATGATTTTCTCAATAATCTTTAATCTAGTCTTTTCTTTCTGTAGATTTTGTTTTTCGAGCTTAATGTTTTCTTTAAGTTTAGTTTTAAAATCTTCTATTCCGGAGAAGGGCCCGAGACCTTTCACAAATTCATCGTTCCACTCTGGTAATTCCTCAATAACTTCCTCATGTTTGTGTTCCTCACCTTCTTTATGTACATGCTCGGCCACATGTTTTTTAGGTGCACGAGATTTCCTAATATCCATGATGGTGTCTTCCATCTCTTTTTCAGTTACCATTATATTCTTTTCAGCTTCAGTGATACTGGAGATTATTTTTTTTGCAGCTTTTTTATAGTCAGCGAGCTTTATACTTGGTAATATTGCAGTTTTTATTTTGAATCCCAGAGGATTTTTGCGAGCCAATTTAGTAATCGAAATTTCCGGACGGCTGATCGCATCAATTTTCTCAGCTTCGAGAATTTTAGGGTAGTGTTCCGCAAGTGCGAGCTCTGCCATTTCTTCTAGAATACTAATTTCTGGGACGTTTGAGGTCAAAACATTTTCTGGTATCTTTCCTTTCCTAAATCCATCTAATTTTAAGTTTTCACCCAGATTTTTTAACGCAGTCTTGAAGTAATTTTCAAAGACACCTGCTTCTAATTCTCCCTCTATCTCTACCATGCTATTTGGTAATTTTGTAACTTTTGTTTTTAACATTCTAATGCCATATTTATTTATAATCAACAACAATAAATCTATACTATTTAGTATAATTTGTCTATTTTTTAACAAAATTTAAAAGACTATATGTAAAGTTGGTCGATCTTATTGAATAGAATTTGGGTCAACACCAGTACTAGTATCCGTAGCTTTAGCATCCATTTCGAGCGTACTTAAATCCGCAGAATCCTTTTCTGTTATATTTCCAGATTCATTTTGAATCTTTTTTAAGGCGTCTTTGTTGGATAACCAGATATATATTCCACCAACAATAAGAATAATTATAATTATTGTTATCCCAATAAACGCTCCGTCTGATTTTTTTTCTGGTTCCATACTTTTCTATATTATAGCTAATAATTTATTGTTTGTTTTCTGTTGTAGTTGAACTTTTGTCTGCTTCCGTTTTATTTTCAGCATTTAGTTTGGCATTTCTTTCAGTCTCCATCTTGGCCTTCATCGCATCTCTCAGTGATTTTACTGCATCATTAAGCGCTGTGTGGGCGTCTTTAAGCGAAGTTTCTATATCTTTTGCTAATGCTTTCAAAGTTGCTTTACTGTCTGTCGTGAGTGTGTCAATTGAAACTGACAGCAGAGCGTTAGCCTCAGTGATTTTTTTTCCAACAGTTGTTAATTTTTCTTCCACTGTTGTCACATAATTTTTTGCGTCTGTTGTAGCCACCCCCTTTACTTCTAGCTTTGCTATTTGAGAATTAATTTTATCTTTCAACATATTTACTCGAGTAACTGCTGCATCAAATTTTTTCAGTACGTTTTCTCGTTCAGTGATTCTCATCTCTTTTATCTTTGCTTTCACCGTGTCCTTCTCAAGCTTTAGGCTGTCTCTCATGGCGTCCATCTTTGTTTTTGCCTCTGCGCGCATTGTCTCATTTTCTTTTTGTATTTCTTCTCTTCTTTCACGCATCTGCGCCTCCATTTTTGGACGTTTTTGTTCTGGAGCAAGAAGACCATCTGATTGCATCATCCTACCTTCTTCCATTTGCTCTGAAGCGTCATGATACATTCTGTCCCTACCATCTTCGGCATTTATTACTCGATTGCCGATAAAAAATGTCATCGCAAAAATAAAGAGGAAAATCAATTGTTTTTTCATATGTATTTTTTTAAATTAGATTAATAACAGCCCTACACTACCATTATACCAAAAAAACAACTAAAAGTAACGCAACAATGTTTAGTATTTTTATCATTGGATTGATAGCCGGGCCCGCTGTGTCTTTATATGGATCACCAACAGTGTCCCCAGTAACTGCCGCTTTATGAGCATCACTTCCTTTACCGCCGTGGTTTCCTTGTTCAATATGCTTTTTAGCATTGTCCCAAGCTCCTCCTCCAGAGGTCATGGAAATAGCCACGAAAAGACCAGTAATAATAGAACCCACGAGAAGTCCTCCGAGCACCACTAAACCTCTATCTTTCCCGAATAACAAAATTACCAAAATAGGTGCAAGTACTGGTATCAAAGCTGGCGCTACCATCTGTTTTATAGCCGCTCCAGTTATGATTGATACAGCTCTGGCATAATCAGGTCTTGCTTTTCCTTCCATTATTCCTTTTATTTCTCTAAATTGTCTTCTAATTTCTTCGACTACCTTACCTGCAGTTTTTCCTACCGCTTCCATGCAAAGTGCACCAAAATAATATGGCAAAAGCCCTCCAATAAAAAGTCCGACGATAACGTACGGATTGCTCAAGTCAAAAGAAATATGTTTTCCAGCCTTCACGATCTCTTCTGTATATGATGCGAACAACACAAGAGATGCTAAACCTGCCGAGCCAATAGCATAACCTTTTGTAACAGCTTTCGTAGTGTTTCCCACAGCATCTAGTGGGTCAGTAACATCTCGAACTTCTTTTGGAAGCTCTGCCATTTCGGCGATGCCACCAGCATTGTCTGTAATAGGTCCATATGCATCTATCGCCACAATTATTCCTGTCATCGAGAGCATAGACATCGCGGCAATGGCAATCCCATAAAGTCCACCATAGTGATAACTAACTAAAATCCCAACAACAATCGTGATCAAAGGCCAGGCGGTAGATTTCATCGATATGGCTAAGCCCTGAATGACATTTGTCCCGTGACCAGAGACAGATGCTTGCGCGATTGATTTTACTGGAGAATATTTTGTAGAAGTAAAATATTCTGTAATAACGACAAGAGCTCCAGTAACGAAAAGTCCCACCAAAGAACAGATAAATAAAGCCATTACAGTATATTTACCATTGCCTTGCATGAGTAATTTAGTTACAGGATAAAAAGTGACAGCTGCAATGACACCGGAAGCAATTAATCCTTTATACAAAGCACCCATTATGTTTTGTGACTGATTTTCTTTACTGAGTTTCACAAACCAAGTACCAATGATCGATGCGAATATGGCTATACCACCCAAGACAAGGGGATAGATAACTGCATTCTTAAATCCCAAGAAAAGAAGTGAACCGAGTAGCATCGTAGCGACAGAAGTGACGGCGTAAGTTTCAAAAAGATCGGCCGCCATACCAGCGCAGTCTCCGACGTTATCGCCCACGTTGTCCGCAATGACTCCAGGATTCCTAGGATCATCTTCTGGAATACCTGCTTCAAGTTTGCCGACTAAGTCTGCGCCGACGTCAGCTGCTTTAGTAAATATCCCTCCACCCAATCTTGCGAATACTGAAATGAGGGAAGCACCAAAGCCCAGTCCAACTAGGGCTGTTACGTCTTGTGTAATTGCATAAAAACCAGTAACGCCAAGTAACGCAAGTCCAACTACGAGTAGTCCAGTAACTGCTCCACCGTTAAATGCTAGTGAAAGGGCTTTTTCGATTCCGCTTCTGGCTGCCTCTGTCGTCCTGACATTTGCCCTGATGGATACGTTCATGCCTATGTATCCTGCTAGGGCTGAAAAAATAGCTCCAACTAAAAAGCCCAAAGCCATGACCCATCCTAGTTTTGGTACAAAACCAATAATCAAGAATAATATCAGAGCGATGATACCAATTGTTTTGTATTGTTTATTTAAATAAGCTTGGGCGCCTTCTTGGATCGCTTTTGCAATTTCTTGCATGCGACTATTTCCAGGACTCTTTTTTAGTATTGATTTAGCTAAAAGCAAACCATAAACAATGGCTATCACTGAACTGACAATGGCAAACAGTAAATATTGATTCATATTTTTCTTTTATTATTAATAATCTACTTTTTTTCCTCAACTTCAATTTTATCATTTTCAACTATTTTTCCATCACCCTTGATATCTATCCTCCAGCCAGTAAGTTTAGCGGCGAGACGTACATTTTGTCCACCTTTACCAATAGCGAGTGACAACTGATCATCAGCTACTTCCAGTGTTGCCTTGTGTTCTTTTTCGTCGATTTCGATAGAGATCACTTTGGCAGGAGATATAGAGTTAGAAACAAAAACTTTGGCATCGCTAGACCAGGGTATAATATCAATCTTTTCGCCGCCCAATTCTTGGGTTATGGTGTTCACCCTGGTGCCTTTTTGTCCGACACATGAGCCGACAGCGTCGATATGCTCGTCATTTGAGTGCACAGCTATTTTAGAACGAGCGCCTGCTTCTCGCGCGATAGATTTTATTTCCACAATTCCATTTTGTATCTCCGGTGCTTCGATAGAAAAAAGTTTCTCAATAAATTTAGGATGTGTACGAGAAAGGCGTAGGTTGATACCTCGTGGAGTGTCTTCCACAGAATATAAATAAGCTCGCACGCGTTGCCCTCTCTGGAAAAATTCTCCAGGAATTTGCTCTTCTGCCGGCAATATGCCCGTCGCTCGATTAAAGTCAACGTAGATATTGCCTCTTTCTACTTTTTGTACTATGCCCCCGATTATTTCTCCTTCTTTGGTGCCATATTCATCTACAATAGATGTGCGTTCAGCCTCACGGATCTTTTGAATTATAACTTGCTTAGCAGTTTGAGCGGCGATACGTCCATAATCATCTTTCATTTCGAGTGGGAAGACAACCTCATCATTTAATTCCACCCCCTTTTTTATTTTTTTTGCATCTTCTAAAAGTATGTGATGTTCGGCATTAAAATGCACTCTTTCATCAGTTTCATCTTTAATCGAATATTCTCCATCGTTCTTTTTCTCACTATCCATTATGGCGATGGTCTCATCTACCACGATTTTTATTTGGAAAAATTCTGTTTTTCCGGTTTCTAGATCAAACTTAGCTCTTATGATCTGACCCTTTTTGCCGTAATCCTTTTTGTAAGCAGCAGCCATGGCCTGCTCGATTGCGTCCAGTATTTTTTCTTTTGGAATCTTTCTTTCTTCTTCTAGTTGCTCTAGGGCTGATTTAAATGTTTTCAAGTCTAACATAAATTTTTTTATTAAATTTTATTAAAAAAAGCCCTGTTTCGACAGGACTTACACCCCCTTAGAGTATCATAAATACTATTTTAATGCAAATGAAATTAAGCAGTCTCTAATGTGCAGCGGTTATCCACAGTTAAATCAACCTTGCTTACTATAATAGTGTTATTATTAGACTAATGTCGACTCAAATCCCCGGCGCTTTTGAAAGAACATTCTCGGTTCATCCGCGTAGAAAACTGCGCGTCTTTTTTCTTATTGTTTTCGTCTTCTTTCTACTTCTTTTATTACTTTTTTTCTTCCAGACTACTTCCAATTTATCTAAACAAGCAGCAGGGCCTCTACAAGAGCAAAAAGTTAAGGCACTCTCGGATTTGAAGGAGAGATTATCTACATCACCTCCGATCTCGCAGGTGGAACGAAATAAAGCATTAGCAGAGTTACAAACAAGATTAAAAACACAACGTAAGAAACAAAAAATATGAATAAAAAAATAATACAAAATATAAAATCGATAATTCTAGCCCTAGCCATTGTACTTGGGGCAGGGTATGTGTCCGCAGCATGGACAGTACCCCCAGCGACTCCGCCAAATGGCAATGTTCCTGCTCCGATAAATGTGGGAGGTAAGGATGGCACTGACTCTACTAAGTGGTACAGTCAATTTAAAACAGGTCTCATCACTCTTGATCATTTAATCACTGGAGATCTTACAGTAACCAATTCTGACGGCACTGTTTCTGGTATTACTTCTGGATCTACTCTAGTAGCTGATGGGAATAATACTGGGAAGGTGAAGTGGCAGGCACCAGCGTGTTCTTCCGTAGTTGACACCACTAGTAGCCTTTCTCTTAGTGGCAACTCTGGGAATAACGCAGGTATCGTTACAAATATTGCTACTTTGACCGCAGGTGATTATCAGATCACTGGTTCCGGAGCTACGGCTAATTCAGGTGGTGGTGGTTGGGCTGGAGTTGTTATTACTAGCTCTGCAACTTTGACTTATGCTCAAGAGGATGCCATTTTGACAGGATTATATGGAACCACAGCGACTGGGGGAAATGACCCTTCATATAAATCATATTATAATGACAGTGATCCTGGGACTATATTTATTAGAAAAAGGGGTGGATATAATGATGGAGCATTCTCAATTCCATCTACATCAATAACAGTCACTGGAACAAAATATCTATACACTTTACTTGGTCAAACCAGCATGTCTGGATCTCTAAATGTAAACAAGATGAAGCAATCTTGTGGGACTACGACAGCTACAACAGGTCCCGCTATTATTGGCCCCCTTACTGACCCAGCTGGAACGACTTCTCAACATCAAGTTTCTTTTAATCTTAATTCATCTAGCGACGTGCTCGTCATCGCTTATGTTGCAGCTTCGGCTGATCTGGGAATAGGTTACGTCAAACTCCTTACTGATAACGTTGTAAGGTACACCTCATATTATGGTGAAGAATGCGGTAAAGGTTGTAGTGGTGGGGTTGCATCAGTAGTACTTTCGACTAAACAAACTCTCAGTGCAGGTACACATACGCTAAAAGTGCAGACTCCTGGTAGTCGCCCATCCATATATACTGATGATACAGGCGGCGGCGGGGTACAATTTTATGTATATGTGCTGACTCCGGGCTCTGGTTTTTCTGGCGGCGGCGGTTCTTCAGGGGTTTCTAGTATTGTTGCAGGTTCTGGTGTAACTGTTTCTCCAGTAAGTGGTACAGGTAGTGTGACTGTAAGTGCTACAGGCAGTACGGCAGTTATTCCCTCTGGGACTTGGTGTGGTGTATATGGTGAATCTGGATCTGGTTCAAATCATTCTCTTAGTGTAATTAATTCTTGTGGTGGGTATGTTCCTCCTAGTTTTACCCAAAGCCATTGTCCAACTGGGTATACAAAATTCACTATTTCAAGTTCTGGGGCTAACACTATGGCGAATCCTTATCAAGGTACTTATTCTTGTGTAAAGGATTAATGTGTTGTTTTTAATAACATGACCCAAAAAACAATCCAAAACTTAAAATCATCCATTCTTACCTTCGCTCTTGTGCTTGGGGTAAGTTATGCATCTGCAGCATGGACAGTACCTCCAGCGACTCCACCAAATGGCAATGTTTCTGCACCGATAAATGTGGGGGGTAAAGATGGCACTGACCCTACTAAATGGTACAGTCAATTTAAAACAGGTCTTATCACTCTTGATCATCTAATCACTGGAGATCTTACAGTGACCAATTCTGACGGCACTGTTTCTGGTATCATTGCTGGATCAGGTGTAACTATTTCTCCTGCTGGCGGTACGGGTGCTGTGACTGTGAATGCGACAGGTGGTACTTCCATTTCAACTATTAGAAGTTCTATCGAATATGTATCATGTACCGGAAGTGCAAATACCGGCGTGAATCCGACTTGTACAGCTACCTGTCCGACTGGCAAAAAAGTAATTGCTGGAAGTTGTTTCAGTATTAATGGTGGTAATAGTGCAAATGTAATACTCAAAGACGAACCAGATGCAAGTGGTAGTGGATGGGTCTGTACTGGTAGAGCTACAGTAGCAAGCAATAATTCTGCATCAGTATCTCTATCAGCATCATGTTTGTAGTCTAAAATCATGAAAATTTCTTTTTTAAAAATAATATTTGCACTAACCTTCTTTATTTCACCATTCATAGCCTTTGCAGGAACCGGAGACAATATGTCTGGTTACGCTTGGTCTTCCAATATTGGCTGGGTTAGCATGAACTGTACAAATGACAATTCATGCGCGACTGCGAATTACGGCGTGAATAGAAATGATGATGGCACACTCACGGGTTATGCTTGGTCTTCAAACATTGGCTGGATCAAATTCGGAGGGCTTTCTGGTTTTCCAGCTGGTGGAGGGACTCCGGCAAATGCTAATGTCACTAATAATATAAAAGGTTGGGTGAGAGTCTGTGGTGGTATGAATAACTTAGCAACTACTCCAGAAAGACCAAATCAGAGTCCATCTAATGATAGTTGTACTGGTAGTTCCCGCACCGATGGCTGGGATGGTTGGATTTCTTTATCTGGTACTAATCCTAATTATGGTGTTAGTGCAGCAGACGGATCACATTTTAGTGGATATGCTTGGGGTTCTGATGTTGTCGGCTGGATTGATTTCACTGGTGTTGTTGGTCCTGTCATGACCGGTACCCTTACCCCTACATCTCAAAGTTGTATCATTGCCCGAGGTGCAAGCAGTTGTAATGTCGATTTGTCTTGGGACACAGTGTATTCTGAAGTCACGCCTTCGAACATAACTACGTCTTCTCCTGTTGCGGGCACTGTTGTGGCAACTGGAAATTCTGGTGATCCTAGTTCGATTGGCTATCACTCTTTTTCTGTTCCGGGCGGTACAAATGGTGGTAGCTTAACTTTTTCTCTTAAAAATAATGGCAAATTACTTGGTTCAAGTATTGCCACTTCTAGTTGTCTCGGGGGCACAGTTTGGGATGGTTCTAAGTGTGTTTCGCCGTCTTGTCCACCGGGAGCTGTAGCGCTTGCTTCCGGTGTAATTGATGTCGATGGCACGGTTACGGCGGCAGCCCCTGCTGGTTTTTCAGGCGGAATCTTTTCATCTAGTAATACTAATAATGCTACGGTTTCTGGTTCTGTGGTTACTGGCAAGGTGGCTAGTACAGTCACTATCTCTGGTTCTGGTTGGAATAATAGCAATGGCGCGACGTCTTGTAATCTTTCGGGAGATACACTCACTGTGACCAATGCTCCCGTGAATGGTCAGTGTGATAATAGATCAAATGGGCAAACTCTTGCTTCAAAACCTGTGTCCAATTTATGTTTATCGGGTGACGATACTCCCACCCCTGTGGCAGGATCTGGTCCTTGGACATGGAGTTGTAATGGTCTAAATGGCGGTACTAATGCAAGTTGTAGTGCACAGAAAGCTATCATCACTCACGCTGTTACTGCTACTCACGGTACAGGCGGAACTATTTCTCCGAGTTCAAGAATTGTGAACGACGGTCTGACCACCACGTTTACTATTACTCCGACTCCAAATTCTGATTATGTAATATCTTCAGTCGCAGGTTGTGGTGGGACACTAAATGGTAATACTTACACCACTGGTCCTATAACGAATGATTGTACTGTGTCAGCTAGTTTTGAGTTGTCTTGTCCACTAGGTAAAGACCTTGTGTCTGGTGCTTGTCAAAGTAGACATACTATCACAGCCACTCAAGCACCGAATGGAACAATCACACCAGCCGGGATCACAAGTGTCATATATGGTGCCGAACAGTCATACATCATTGATCCTGCACCTGGTTATGTTGTGTCTTCATTGATTGTGGATGGTGTAACGATATCCGGTGCTAATTCTAAACTATTTTCTAACGTCACAACCAATCATACTATTAGTGCAACATTCACTGCTACTGCTTGTGCTAACGAAGCAACCAACCCTCCAACATGTACTATTTGTACCACTGGTTCTGCGATAGTTGGCGGAATGTGCACACCAGTGACTGTGTCTGTTAGCTCTACTACTCCATACAATACAACCCCAAATACAAATGTTTCTTTTGCCTATACCCCAACTACAAATTCAGGAATCACTGAATGCCGTTTACTCGATAGCTCAAAACAACCATTAAGTATCTATCAAGCCAACAGTCCAATAGTCCATAGTTCACAAAATACTGAGGACTCAGTAAATTATTATATTGAATGTCGAAATACTACGACGACATCAGCGACCGCCACCTCCAATCCAATTATGGTGAACACATCTTGTTCCTCAGGACGAACTTGGAACGGGACTAGTTGTGTTGCTATGTCCGGTAGTCTGACTTCTGCATCTCCAAGTTGTGTAATTCCTATTGGAGCAAGTAGCTGTAACGTGAATTTAGCTTGGAGTATAAATAATCCTGAAGCCACCCCAACTGCTATTACAGGTACAGGAGGATTTACCACCAATGTAAGTAATACTAAGACCACACCTCAATCAGGTAATATATCTGTACCTGTTCCATATTCTAGCCGAACATTTTACTTGTATAATAATGCTCACGAGCTTAGCATTCCTGGAGGAGTTGCTACCACTTCCAATTGTGACGCATCGGGTGCTGCTTGGGATGAGGCGCAGTTGAAATGTGTTGCTACTAATTTAAATATGGATCTAAAAGTAAACGGGGCTGATCATAGTACTTCTGCTACTGCGCTAGTCATAAAGCCGAGAGACACCATAAATTTTACCTGGACAAGTGCTGGTAACATCGGTTATCAATGTTTTTCAACTATTCTTAGTTCGGATGGTATTGAAAAAAGTATACCACTTAACATGGCTCCTCCTGGCGTTGCCATAACTGCTCCTTCGGTAGCTGGTCAATACACTTATTCAGCTAGATGTACACAAAATACTCCTTCCGCCATGAATAGTGTCGATAGATTTCTCTCATTCTTTACTAAGTCTGCATTGGCTCAGACAGTGTTAAATGCTTTTGATACTGTTTACGTAAAAGTTGTGGCTCCTATTAATGGGGCTTGTGGAGAGTTACGTAATTCTTGTGCTCAAGGGAATCCTGCCAATATTGTAGATGGTCCTACCAGTTATACATGGTCATGTAATAGTCCAGATACCGGAACCAATGCGTCCTGTTTCGAAAATAAACCTGTGCCGATCAATGGCGGATGGAGTGATTGGGGTGCCTGTAGCGATACTTGCGGAAGTGGTACACAAACTCGTCTTTGTAATAATCCTGCGCCGGCAAATGGTGGAACTCTGTGTGTAGGAGACCCTATTCAGACTTGTCCTAACCTACCTGCTTGCAGTGGTGGTAGGGAAAATGGCCTATGCGGACCTATAGCCGCACCGAGCCACTGGAGTTGTGACGCAGGCACAAGTGCTCGTCCATTACCAGATACAAATAATAATTATATTTGGACTTGTAATGGTAAAAATGGGGGAAAAGATGCACTTTGTTCAGAGACAAAGTCAAATACTTGTGAAAATAATACTGCTACTAATTTTGGGCAAATTGGCAAATGTGAATATATAGTTATTGATTTACCACGCTGTACTGATAAAGATGCTTTGAATTTCGGTGCTTTAGCAGAATGTGATTTTCCTCCTGATAATATTTGCCACAAAACGGATGCCAATAATCAAGGCCTGCCTTTGCCTTGTACTTATGATCCTGGAAAAGTCTGTAATAATCCATTTGCTAGGAACTGGACACCCCAAGGAACACCCGCTCCTTGTGTATTTCAGAAAAAGCCAATATTTATAGAGAACTAATAATTACCAAAAAATCCCCACAGAGGGGATTTTTTGGTATACTATATAGATGCAGATTGATGAAGATCAATTAAAGAAATTTATTCTGGAATCAGGGCTGATTTCTAAAACAGATTTTAACTCAGCAGTAAAGGCATCGGAAGCTAAAAAACAAAAATTTGGCAATTTTTTACTTTCCGAAGGCAAAATATCAGAAACTGATCTAAAACGAATGGAGGCTTTTGTTCTGGTGATACCATTTATTTCTTTAGTTAAAGAGAAAATTGATCTTGCCGTGCTGTCTCTAATACCAGAGCCTATCGCGCGCAATGACAATATCGTTGCCTATAAGAAAAGCGAAAAAGGGCTTGAGGTGGCGATGCTTGATGTAGATGATTTACCTGTCATTGATTTTATCAAGAAACGTTCTGGGCTTAAAATCTTGCCCAGACTCACTGATACCGCTTCGATCAAGTCTGTACTAGTCCAATATCGAAAAAGCCTCAAGGCTGAGTTTTCCAATATAATTCAAAAAGAATCAAAGACATCTGACATAGGTTCATTTCAAAATAACGAACAATTAGTGGAGAAATCTGAATCAGAATTAAAGCAAATGGCAGAAGATTTGCCAGTGGTTAAGATAGTAGATTCCTTGATTGATCATGCGATTCTGCAAAATGCTTCTGATATTCATATCGAACCCGGGGAGAAGGATCTGACAGTTCGCTATAGGATCGATGGTATTTTACACGATGCAATGACTCTGGATAAAAATGCTGGCGCAGGGATCACTGCGCGTATCAAGGTGTTATCAAATCTTAAACTGGACGAAAAAAGATTGCCACAAGACGGTAGGTTTAAAAAAGAGCAGGATGGAGAAAAGATTTCTTTTCGTGTTTCCACCTTGCCTACTTTTTTTGGAGAAAAAACGGTCATGAGAATTTTAAAAGAGAATACTCACGGATTCTCACTCGAAACACTTGGTTTTCATGGGGAAGGGCTTGAGAGGATACACGGGTCATTGTCGCAAAAGACCGGGATGATTTTAGCCACAGGTCCTACCGGAAGTGGTAAGACTACGACCCTCTACACCATGCTCGATATCTTAAACAAACCAGAAGTTAATATCTCTACCGTAGAAGATCCGATTGAATATCAGATGCCTAGGGTAAATCAAACACAAGTAAAGCCTGAAATAGGACTTTCTTTTGCAAATGGCCTGCGGTCACTTTTGCGTCAGGATCCAGATATAATAATGGTGGGAGAAATTCGAGATAAAGAAACAGCGGGTCTCGCAGTTAATGCCTCACTCACTGGTCACTTGGTTCTCTCAACTATCCATACTAATTCTGCCTCTGGTGCGATACCGAGACTTATTGATATGGGCGTAGAACCCTTTCTAATAACTGCAACGGTGAAAACAATCATCGCGCAAAGATTGGTGCGCAGACTCACCGCCACTAAAGAAAAATACTTCTTATCACCAGCCGAAATAAAAAATTTATCAAAAGTTGTTGATTTAGATAGAGTAATTGGATTTTTAAAAACTGAAAATATTATTGGTGCCAATGATGCTTGGGACAAAATTCCTTTTTACAAACCGGTAAAAAGTAGTGAATCAGAAGATGGTTATTCCAATCGTATTGGAATGCATGAAGTTTTAAAGGTTACTTCCACTATCAAGGATATGATTATCGCTGGGAAATCCCAAGATGACATAGAAATACAAGCCAAAAAGGAGGGGATGATGACGATGTTAGAAGATGGGGTTTATCAGGCGGTTTTGGGTGTGACCACCCTAGAAGAAGTATTTCGTGTTGTTTCCGAATAATTATTACTGGTTGCGTCTCTCTTATTTTGAGCTTCCCGAGGGTCCCACCCCTGTACTCAGGGGAAGGGCGCAGGGACGAAAAATAAGAGAGACGCAAGAAGGAATCATGCTTTTTTCTTACAAAGCAAAATCAAAAGAGGGTTTAATCACAGAGGGCGTACTTTACGGCTCGGATCGTTTTTATATTGCCCATGAATTACGAAGCCATGGAAGCACTCCTCTATCGATAAAAGAAAAAAACACCCGTTTTCTCGATAAACTAACGGGGTTAACAGCTGTATTTTCAAAAGTTAGTGTAAATGAGCAGATTTTATTCACCAAGAATCTAGGTGGTATGTTAAAAGCTGGACTTTCACTTTCTCGAGCTTTATCAGTTTTGAAAAAACAGACAAAAAATACGACTATGAATAAGGTTTTAACGTCTTTAATCGATGACATAAATTCTGGGGGGACGCTTTCTTCTGGACTTCAAAAGTTCCCTGAATTTTTCTCAAGACTTTTTGTCTCAATGACAAAAGCTGGCGAGGAATCAGGTAATCTGTCCGATGCGCTTTCGGATATTGGGCTAAACTTAGAAAAATCTCATGCTTTAACTAAAAAAATACGTGGAGCCCTTATTTATCCGGGGGTCATTTTATCTGCGATGATCGTGATTGGAGTTTTGATGTTTGCATTCGTTGTACCGACACTAGCAAGCACTTTTAAGGAGCTAGGTGTTGTTTTACCCACTTCTACTCGAGTTCTTATTTTTTTTGGTAATTTCTTTTCTCATAATTTAATACTGACTTTTGTAATTATAATTGGAGTTGTTGTTGGTCTATACATGCTTTTGCGTGCCAATTTCATGTCCAAATACATTGATTATACTATTCTACAGATTCCAGTTATTGGAAATTTAGCAAAAGAATTAAACACCGCTCGCACCGCTCGTACTATTTCCTCACTTTTACTTGCAGGAGTTTCGATAATTCGCGCAGTAGAAATTACAGAAGATATTGTCCAAAATGTTTACTATAAAAAAGTTTTAAATGACGCAAAGATCGCTGTGGAAAAAGGGATTTCATTTTCAAAAGTTTTCGAAGATAATGACAAACTTTATCCGATAATGATGTCGGAAATGGTACAAGTCGGAGAAGAAACTGGCAAATTATCAGATATGTTACTAGAAATCGCTTTGTTTTATGAAACAGAAATTGAAAATAAAACCAAGAATCTCTCTACAATTATTGAACCAGTACTTATGATCATTATTGGTTCCGGAGTCGGATTTTTTGCAATTTCAATGATATCACCACTTTACTCTATTTTAGGAGAAATAAAATAATTTTATGAAAAATTTTTACCAAAAGGGAGTTACGCTTATAGAGCTATTAGTCGTATTAGTCGTATTAGGCACTATAATTTCAGTTGTTTTACCAAGATTTTCTAAAATTAGGGAAAATACGGTATTAAAAAATGCTGTCAGTGGTGTTCTTTCTTCTATCGACAAAGCTAAGAGCGAGACGCTTTCATCTTTAAATTCATCTGAATACGGAGTGCACTTTCAATCTGATAAAGTTTTAATTTTTAAAGGCAAGATCTTTTCTGCTGGTGGAGTGGACAATGAATCTATCGTCATTACTACACCCGCCAGCATTTCTAATGTTACATTAGGCGGAGTAAGTAGTACTTCCGGAGATATGTACTTTAATCGTCTCTATGGAGTTCCCAGCACTACAGGTACGATAACAATTTCTACTCCCTCTTCTTCAAAAATTATCACTATATATGGGACCGGAGCTGTCAGTTCAAATTAAATTGATGAAAAAAGTTTCAAAAAATTCTGGATTTATGATGGTAGAGACATTGGTGGCGGCATCCATCATTGCTGTCTCGGTCCTAGTATCGATGACGGTCGCCCAAAAGTCTGTGTACATTTCCCGTCAGGCTCTTCATACTGCGCAGGCGGCTTTCTTGCTGGAAGAGGGGGCCGAGATGGTGCGTATCTTGCGTGATAATTCTTGGAATAATATTTCTAATCTTACTGCTGGTACAACTTATTATCCGACTTTTTCCGGGAGCGCTTGGACATTATCTACCACCGGGAGTACTGTCGGCATTTTTACTAGGAGTTTAACTATATCGAGCGTTAATCGTGATGATACCACTAAAGATATTGTTAATTCTTCGGGTACACCTGATAGTGGCACAAAATTGTTTACGGTGACCGTGTCTTGGGGAGAGGGTGGTACGACCATCACCAAAACTTTAAAATTTTATATTGCCAATATTTTTTCATAAATCAACCATGGATAAGATAAAAATAAAAAACAAAAAAGAAAGTGGCTATACCGTATTGGAACTCATTTTTTATATTTCTTTTTTTGTTACCCTATCTGTTGTAGTAATTAATGCGATGATAATAATGACTAGAGCATTCAGAGAGACTACATTACAAGCAGAACTTCTACAAAGTGGTTCAATTATGGAACGAATGTCGAGAGAGGTTAAACAGGCTTATGGGATAAGTTCAATCAGCGCAACTGATTTAAAACTTAACACTAAAGATAGTAATGGAGCAGATAAAACAGTCGAGTTTTTGCTTTCTGGTACAGATATTCGTCTTTTGGAAAACAGCACTTTAATAGGAAATTTGAATACACCGAATATCGTTGTTACAGCTTTATCTTTTACTCAAGTAACCGGGACGGTAAGCAAAGCAGTAAAAATTATTCTTTCTGTCCGCTCAAATAATGATAGCCTAAGTCGTACCATTGATTTTTACGATACAATAGTTTTACGAGGCAGCTATAAAAATTAAATTATGAAGATACTAAGTACAACATTGAAATCAAAAAAAATAAAAACAAACAATCAATCTGGGGCAGCAATGCTTACGTCTGTTATATTTTTTCTTTTTATAACTCTTGCCATAATTTCCGGGCTTGTAGGGCCGACAGTAAGTGAGTTTAAAAGCGCTAGTTTCAATTTAAATTCTAAAAAGGCTTATTTCCTAGCTGAGTCTGGGGGGGAAGATGCATTTTATAGGATAAAAAATAATATGACTATTTCGGACAACGAGAATCTTATTCTAGATTCTAATTCTGCAACAACTACAATTCTCGACGATGGGTTTGGTTCTAAAAGTCTTGTTTCGCTTGGAGATGTAAGTAGTTTACAAAGAAAGACAAGTATTACAATTCAAGCTGGAGCAGGATCCTCTTTTAACTATGGAGTGCAGGTGGGTGATGGAGGATTAATTCTAGAAAATAGTTCATCCGTATCGGGGAATGTTTACTCAAATGGTCCGGTTTCTGGTTCTGCCGGAGTTAATACCGGTAACGTAACTGCTCCATCTTTAGTGGGAAGTGTGACTGTGTCAAGAAATGTCTCACCCAACACAGCCATTGATATTGCTATAAATGCTTCGGGTAAATATTTGTATGCTCTTAATGAGGGTTATTTTGAGATTATCGATATTAATAATCCAGCAAATCCTCAGAATATAAAATTAGTTAATTCTCAGTATTATTCAAATCCATATCACAATACTATCCGAGTATCTGGTAATTACCTATATATTACAAGTAGTAACGCCAATTATCTTGATATATATGATATTACTGATCCGCTTAATCCTGTTTTAAAGCCCCATGTGCAAGTTGGGAGTGGATCTAGGGGGTTTTGTGTGGCAAATGGTTTTGCTTATGTGCCAAACTACAACGACAGTACTTTGAGTGTGGTGAATGTAGCGAATCCTAATAATGCCAGTGTCGTAAGTACGCTCACGATTGGTGCTCGTCCAACCAGCTGTTTAGTAAAAGGGAATTATCTCTACGTTGTCTTAGAAGGGCCCGGTAATTATGGTTCTATCCAAGCTTTTAGTATAACAACGCCCTCAGCCCCGGTTTTTGTGGGGTCCACACCGGCAGGCACCCTTTCTACTTACACTTTTCCTCTTTATGGTGCTGGGCAATACCTATATTCTTTATCCTATTCACTTGGTGGTATGCAGGTTGAGAGTGTTACAAACCCAGCAAGTCCACAAGTGGTCTGGAGTACAGCTCCAAATTCTATTTATGAACCGGCTGCAATTACGGGCGCAGCTGGTTATCTTTATGTGGCAGTTTATAGCCCACATAATTCTAACCGTGCTATGGAAATCTGGAGCATCACTAATCCCAGCACCCCCTCCAAGGTAAACTCGATATCTGTGTCGGCCTCTTTTGGTAACCCAAAAGCTATTGCGGTTTCTAATGGTTATGTCTTTCTTCTTAATTCAGTTAATAATGGTATCAGTAAGGTGGCTGTATATGGTATCGGTGGCGGTTCTGGTGGTAACTTGATCGCTGGGGATGTCGTCTCTGCAGGGGGGACAGGAAGTATGAGTAAAATCCATGCTACGGGTTCAGCTTATTCCCACACCATTACCGATTCTATAATTGACAAAAATGCCTATTATCAGACGATGTCTACTACTACTGTAGCCGGTACGACTTACCCAGGTAGTGTTGACCAATCCACTTCGACCATGCCCATCCCAGATAGTACGATTAGTCAGTGGGAAACAGATGCTGCTAATGCCAGTGTGATAAATTCTCCTTGCCCGTATACCATATCGGGCTCTTCGTCTGTCACTCTTGGACCAGTAAAAATTAATTGCGATCTTCAACTAAGCAATAGTGCTTCGTTGACTCTCTCGGGCAATATATGGGTAAACGGTAATGTAACACTTAGTAATAGTGGGACTATCCAAGTTGGATCTGGTATTTCAGGCAAGACAGTTGGAATTATTGCAGATAGTCCTACGAACCACACCACCAACAGTAAAATTACTGTTTCCAACAGTACTAATTTTGCTGGTTCTGGTACAAACTCCTATGTTATGCTTGTTTCTCAAAATAATAGCGCAGAGACAGGGGGGAGTCAGATCGCTATTGATGCTCAAAATAGCATGACTGGTAAGGTACTCCTTTATGCTCCGCATGGCCAAGTTCATTTATCCAATAGTTCTAGTATTAAAGAAGTTACTGGTTGGAAATTAATACTTTCAAACAGCGCTCAGGTGATTTATGAGACGGGTCTAGCCCATCTTTTATTTACTTCCGGACCAGCAGGCGGGTATGTTTTTGATAAATGGGGGGAAGCACAATAGGGGATTTGTGAATTTTGGTTTTTGCTCTTTTAGAGTGCTATAATGCATTGATGTTGAAAGTGAAGAAAATTATTGTGGGCAATTGGAAAATGAATCCGCTTACCCTAAAGGAGGCGGAGAAACTTTTTTTGGATGTGGCTAAAAATGTATCTTCTCTGAAAAAAACCGAAATTGTTATTTGTCCTCCATTCCCATATTTAGAAAAACTGAGGAAAATTTCTAAAAAAATAGTTCTAGGCGCTCAGGATGTCTTCTGGGAAGAGAAGGGTGCATTTACGGGCGGAGTGTCGGCCAAAATGCTCTATAATATAGGTGCTAGGTATGTAATATTGGGGCATTCAGAAAGGAGAGCCATGGGAGAAAGTAATTTCGACATAAATAAAAAAATAAAGGCCTCACTGGAAGCTGATTTGATTCCAATACTTTGTGTCGGGGAAAACTTCCGGGATGAAACCCATGCCTATTTTAATTCGGTAAAAACAGAATTAGAAGAATGTTTAGACGGAGTAAAAAAAGATTTTATTTCAAAAATTATAATTGCCTACGAGCCGGTCTGGGCAATTTCTAGTACTCTTAATCATCACAGTGCCACTTCCGATGATTGCCAAGAGATGAATATATTTATTCGCAAAGTTCTTGCCGACAAATTTGGAGTAAAAATAAAAATGCCCCGTATCTTATATGGTGGGTCGGTGGATGATAAAGATGCGGGGGATTTTATTAAAAATGGCGGAATTGACGGGGTCTTGGTGGGCCATGCAAGTTTAGATGCATTAAAATTTTCTAAAATTGTAAAAATATGCGAGGCATTGAACAAATAGAAGATCTAAAAGGTAAGACTGTTATTGTGCGGGTGGATTTCAATGTCCCCATAAAGAATGGCGCAGTTTCCGATGATTTTCGGATTAGAGCTGCGTTGCCTACGATTAATTTCTTACTTGAAAAAGGCGCCAAGTTGCTTTTAGTTACACATCTTGGCAAAGATGGGAGAGATCGTCTCGATCCTGTCATTAAATGTTTTTTTGCAATTTCTAAAATTGCTGAAAATAGGGTTACTTTTTTTGAAAATATCAGGAAATTCCCAGGTGAAATAAATAATGACCCAACTTTTGCCAAAGAGCTTTCCACGAAAGGGGATATATATGTTAATGATGCTTTCTCTGTTTCACATAGAGAGCACGCTTCTGTTGTTTTGTTGCCGAAACTTCTACCATCTTATGCCGGTTTCCAATTGACTAAAGAGGTAGAGAATTTATCTCGTGCTTTTAAAAGCCCTGAGCACCCATTTTTGTTTATTTTAGGAGGTGCTAAATTTTCTACCAAAATGCCCCTGATTGAGAAATACTTGAAATTGGCTGATCATGTTTTTGTAGGAGGAGCGCTGGCGAATGATTTTTTGAAAGCAAAAGGTTGTGAAGTGGGTAAGTCTTTAGTCGATGCCACTAACTATGGTATTGAAACAATATTGGAAAACAAAAAACTGATTTTACCAGTCGATGTTTTGGTTCAGTCAGAAGGGTTATTGATAAATAAAAAAGTAGAAGAAGTGGGCAAAGATGACGTTATTTTGGATATAGGCAATCGATCAGTGGAAAATCTGGCTTTGCTCATAGGAAAGTCCAAACTTGTTCTCTGGAACGGTCCGCTTGGAAAATATGAAGATGGTGGAGATAAATCTACCCAAAAAGTGCTCGAATTAGTTGCAAAGTCCAAAGCTGAAAGCATTATCGGCGGAGGGGACACTGTTTCCCTTATTTCCGAGATGAAAATGGAAGAAAGGTTTTCTTTTGTGTCGACGGGCGGAGGAGCAACTTTGGATTTCCTTGCTAACGGGACGCTGCCTGGCATCAAAGCGCTTGAATGATTTTTTGCACTACCAATTCTTTTTCTCCTTCTTTATAAGGTCTCTTGCTATGCCATGGACCAAAGCCGTCATTGGCGATCCTCGGAATCACATGTATATGTGAATGGAAAACCACTTGTCCTGCGGCCGGGTCGTTATTCATATTCACGTTTATCCCGTCTGCTTGTAGTCCGTTTTTGATGGCATGGGAAATTTTTTTCACCGCTTTCATCATTTCTATCAATATATCTTCAGGAGTCTCATATATATTTACGTAATGCTTTTTGGGTACAACCAAAGAGTGTCCTATATTTACCGGAGAAATATCCAGGAATGCTAGGACATTTTTATCTTCGTAAACTTTATTACAAGGTATTTCACCTTTTACTATTTTGCAGAATATACAGTCGTTCATAGAAAGTTTAGCAAAATCAAAGCTTTTCAAGGTCCTCGGTTCTCCGGGGCCCCTCACCCCGGCCAGACCATTTAAAAACTTTATTTTGCAGAACTTTCTTTATTATATGCTAAAATTCTAGTTATGCAAAAGTATGGCGAATTATTGCGGACTCTTCTCGAAAAGAGGGGAATTGTGGATGAAACACAGGCAGAAATCTTTTTAAATCCAAGCTATAAAAGAGATTTACACGATCCCTTTTTAATGCGGGATATGGAAAAAGCCTGCGTGCGATTATATGAAGCCATAGAAAACAACGAAAAAATAGTAGTCTATGCCGACTATGATTGTGATGGAATACCCGGGGCGGTGGTTCTGAGTGATCTCTTAAAATTAATAAATTACAAGAATTACGAAGTTTATATTCCACAGCGAAATTCTGAAGGCTATGGGCTTAATCTGGATGCTATTAAAAAATTTGCCAATTCGAGCGTCAAACTTATTATCACCATTGACCTAGGCATCACGGCGGTGGCGGAGGTCGCTCAGGCGAAGGTTGATGGTATTGATGTAATAATTACTGACCATCATATACCTCCAGAAGCTTTACCTAGAGCTTATGCCATTTTGAATCCAAAAACAGATAATTACCCCGAAAGAATGCTCTGTGGCGCGGGAGTTGTTTTTAAATTAGTCCAAGGGTTTCTGAAGAAGTACGGACAGTATTTTAAAGTTCCAGAGGGTGCGGAAAAATGGATGCTGGATATGGCGGGTTTGGCGACTCTCTCTGACATGGTTCCGCTCACAGGGGAGAATCGAGCGATAGCATATTTCGGTATGAAAGTTTTTAAGAAATCTCCTCGCCCTGGTTTGCAAAAATTACTCGCCAAGATGAATATAGATCAGAGATACATTTCTGAAGACGACATAGGCTTTATGGTCACCCCCAGACTAAACGCTGCATCACGCATGGATGACCCGATGAGAGCTTTTGAGCTTCTTTCTACCGAAGATGTGGTGGAGGGTGGAAGGCTGGCAGACCATTTATCTAAAATTAATGATGAAAGGAAGAGTATAGTCACGGGCATCATGCGTGATGTGCATAAAAATTTTGAAAAACGTCAGATAGGTGAAGTAATCGTGGTGGGGAATTCTGGTTGGCGAGTGGGGGTACTGGGGTTAGTGGCTGGGAAAATATCTGATCAATACAAAAAGCCAGTTTTTGTCTGGGGCAAGGATGAAAATGATTGCATTAAAGGGTCTTGTCGAAGCGATGGCTCGGTTTCTGTGGTGGAACTTATGACTGCGACCCGAGAATCATTCATAGATTTCGGTGGGCACGAGCTGGCCGGAGGATTCACTGTACATGATGAGAAAATTCATTTCTTGGAAGAGGCACTTTCTGCGACTTTTAATAAAATAAAAAGACCAAAAAAGGATAATGTAATGAATCACGATGTGAAATCAGTTTTAGATGTAGTAAGTATGAAGAATTGGCAGGAAATAGAGAAGATGAGTCCTTTTGGATTCAGTAATCCAAAACCAGTTTTTCTTTTCGAGGGTGCAAAGGTGGAAAAAATTAAAAAATTCGGCAAAAATGGCTCTGGAGAACATTTAGAAATAGTTTTTTCTGACTCAAGTAGAGCGCAACCAAAGGCTGTGTCCTTTTTTTCGAGTGTGGATTCATTTAAACAGCCTCTTTCAGAAGGACTTCCTGTAAACTTGCTTGCCACTTTTGATTTATCACGTTTCCGAGGTAAAGAAGAGCTCCGACTTCGAGTGGAAGATATTTTTTGATACTAATGATAGAATGAAACCCATGTCAGATAAAAAAGTCGTTATTTATACAGACGGTGCAGCGAAGGGGAATCCGGGTAAGGCTGGCTGGGGGGCGGTTTTTTTAATAGGGGATCAGGTGAAAGAGATTGGTGGAGGTTTGGAACATGCTACAAACAATCAGATGGAGCTGACAGCGCCGATAGAGGCTCTAAAATACGTTAAAAAGAACAACCTTGGTTCTTCTATTGAATTTTTTTCTGATTCCAAATATGTGATATTGGGTATCACAGAATGGATATTTAATTGGCAGAAAAATAATTGGAGGAACGCCGCTAAAAAGCCTGTGGTGAATCGTGAGCTTTGGGAAGAACTTTATGCGCTGACCCAAGAATTGAAACCAAAGTGGACTTATGTCAAAGGACACAATGAAAACAAATACAACGACCGTGCAGACCTTATAGCTACCAGTTTCGCAGAAGGCGAGCCAGTGGAGTTAAAGAATAAATAATTTTGATATAATTTCTAATGCAGGATAGAATTTTCTATTCAATTTGTTTTGGTTTTATTTTCGGAGTATTTTTGCGGTCTTTTGTTTTCATAAATTTATATTTATCTCTACTTGTTTTACTGTTAGCCGTAGCTTTGCTCTTCTACTTTATTTTATTAAAGAACTTTAGTTTTATAAAGTATCGGTGGGATGTAATATCAGCAGCTTTTGTTTTAGCTTTTTGTCTCGGGGTTTTGAGGTTTCATATCGTGGATGTTCCAGCGCCGCAGGTTTTTGAATCGAAGGTAGATCAAAAGATCTCTTTGACTGGGGAAATTATTGATGAGCCGACTTTGGGTGAAAATAATCAAAGATTAACAGTTCAGATTAAAGAGGGTGATGCTAAGACAAAAGTTTTAGTTTCGACTGCTTTTGGTGAGGATTATAGATATGGCGATGAGATAAATTTCACCGGAGAATTAGCAAAACCGGAGAATTTTATTACTGATCAGGGAAAAGAATTTGATTATGTAAATTATTTACGCAAGGATGGGGTGCTGTATGTCATGGGTTATCCAGAGATTGAAATTGTTTCGAGAGGAAATGGAAATTTTGTAAAAAGCACCCTATTTTCTCTCAAAGAAAAGTTTCTGGAGAAAATAAATCTAGCAATTGAAGAACCAGAGGCACTTCTTATGGGTGGACTTATATTGGGAGAAAAATCGTCTTTTAATCAAGCGCTTCGAGATAGTTTCGTGAATACTGGCACAATACATATAGTTGCCCTTTCTGGATACAACGTGACAATTGTCGCCGAATGGTTTATGAAGTTATTTGCCTTTTTGCCTATGAATCTGGGCATCGGGATGGGTATTTTCGCTATTCTGCTATTTATCTTAATGACTGGGGCAAGTTCTACCGCTATACGTGCAGGTATTATGGCCATATTGGTGCTCGTTGCTCGGGCGACAGGCAGAAACTATGACGTGGCCCGAGCGCTTGTGCTTGCAGGTGTGTTTATGATCATGCTGAATCCTTTTGTGCTTGTTTACGATGTCTCCTTTCAGCTTTCATTCATCGCTACTATCGCCGTGATATTTTTCACTCCGCGAATTGAGAAATATTTCATGTGGGTGCCGGAGCGTTTTGGCTTTCGAGACATTATATCTGTCACTTCTGCTGCCTACATCTTTGTCCTTCCTTTCATTCTCTATAAAATGGGTAATTTATCGCTCGTTGCCTTACCAGCCAACATTCTTGTCTTGCCTTTTATTCCTTTTACGATGGTTCTCGGTTTCCTGACTGGTTTCGTCGGGCTTATTTCTTACATCCTCGCTGTGCCGTTTGGATTTATTTCTTACCTCTTCCTGCACTACGAGCTCGCAGTGATAAACTTCTTTGCAAATCTACCCTTTGCAGTTTTTTCTTTTCCAGATTTCCCTTTAGTTCTGACAATTTTAATTTATACTTATTTTGTTTATAGACTTTTTGGGAGGAATATAAAGAGTTTTATTTTGCCTCAATAAAATTTTTCTCGATTACTTCCCAATTTAGATTCTCAAAAAAGGCCTCCACATATTTTTTCTTTTCAGAAGTAGGGTAGTCATAGACGAAAGCATGTTCCCACATATCAATACCAAGGATCCACGGTACTCCGTTTAATTGGCCCAAATGTTGTTCATCTATCCATATGTGCACAAACTGTTCTGTTTTTTTATCATACCCTAAGACTGCCCAGCCGACTCCGCGTGTCATTGCCAGTAGTTTAAAACTAGACAACCATAAATCAAAAGAGGGCGCTTGCCCCGCCGTTTGCGGGGTGAATTTTTCTATAGCGGCTTTTAATTTTGAATCTTTTGATAAAGCTTTTGCTCCACTTTCTAAGGACTTAAAATAATATTCATGATTTCGAATTCCATTAAACTCAAAACTGAATCTTCTTTGTAATTCTCCCAAGACAAACATATTTTTCTCTGGATCTGCCATTAACTCTCCGATTTTATCAATAATCAAGTTAGAATTTTTTACATATCCCGCGTAAAGCTTCAGGTGTTCCTCGATGTTTTTCGCTGAGATTCCTTTTAAAGCCCCAATATTAAATTTTACTTCTTCAAATTTCTTCATATGTTAGTATTGTACCATGCTTGAGCAGTCGAAGAAATATGCCAAAGGCTATGGTTTAATTATTTTCATTTTTCTTCTTTTGCTTTTTACCAGCTGTCTTTTTTATTTAGATTTCCAAAATTCTCATCGGGGTCTCACATTTGCCATGCTGGACATCGGGCAAGGGGATGCGCTTTTCATCGAATCGCCGACGGGGGCGCAAATATTGGTAGACGGCGGGCCTCCGAGGAAAATATTGAGCCAGCTTGCACGAGTGATGTCTCCATTTGATCGGCACATAGATGCGATTATGGTTACAAACCCCGATCAAGACCACATCGGCGGGTTTTTGGATGTTCTGAAAGTTTACAAAGTGGACAGGGTGTTTGAACCGGGCACTTTTAATGATTCTAAGACGTACCAAAATCTTAAAGCAGAAATAAAAAACAAAAATATTCCAAACATTTTGGCAAAAAGAGGAATGAGGCTCGACATGGGTGGCGGGGTGGTGATTGAGGTTTTATTTCCCGACAGGGATGTCTCGACCTGGAGTTCGAATGACGGTTCAATCGTCGCGAGACTTTCTTATGGCCAGACATCCGTTATGCTCACGGGTGATGCTACGACTTTAACAGAGAAAACAATTCTAGCGGAAAATTCTAGCAGTTCTCTAAAGAGCACTGTTTTGAAAGTGGGGCATCATGGGTCTAGGACTTCCACCAGCGCGCCATTTGTAGAAGCCGTTGCACCTACGTATGCGCTCATTTCAGATGATAAAGATAATAAATATGGTCATCCGCATCCAGATACATTAGCCACTCTCGCCCAATTTGGCGCCAAGATTTTTCGAACGGACTTATTGGGTACAATAATCATGAAGTCTGATGGCAAAAATGAGACGTTTTCATTTCGAAAGTAATTTAGTTTAACAATAGAAAATTATTTGTTATATGTTAGTATGTAGATATGAAATTTTCCCATGACAGATTGAAAGATGTTGGTCCCCAAAAAGAATCTAAATCCACAAGGTTTAAAATTGAGTCTGAATTGCGCAGTTTTCATATTCCTAGAATCCCAGAAATTGTTGAATCACTTGTTATTCTAGAGGAGAATTCTCGCTTTAATGATGACTCTAGAATGATTCTCGAAGGAGTTAAAAATGTTATAAAACTAATCAGTTCATTTAAGCTTAAACCAATAGAGAGGAAAAGATTGTTTCTGGCTAGCTATCTGCATGACATCGGCAAAGCTTCCGCGTCAGAAAGTAAAGAATGTCGTTTAACAGTAGCTAAGTTATTCTCGATATCCAATATAGACCCTAACCAAAAAATCATAAAATCTCTGCAAGACAATTTCCCTGGCGAAGAAGAGGCTATGTCTTCTCATTTGGCGGAAGTTGGCATGGATGTTAAAGAGGCTACTATGAGAGAGTTTTGGGATCAGCATGCCTTTTGGACCAAGCAAGCCTTGGAAAGACATCACGATGCTTTAGATAAACCTACAAGAATAATCGCTGCGAGTCATCACTTGGATCGTACAGATAAACAAATCAATCCATATGGCATTGATCTAAATAATGTAGCCCAAGTTTCAAACGAATTAAAATATTCCATTTTTGTCTTAATGGCAGTTGATAAATACCAAGCTTTTATGGTGAGGGGAGATATGAATCATGATCAAGCGATGGTTTCATTAAAAAATGTTTTGGGAAGATATGATGGTGATGTTATGATGGGTGATATTATCGCGACAATCGGTCAGCTGGGCAGTACTAATGCTTTATTTCCCGAAAATATGGCTTTGCGCAAAAATTTATCAAAAGAAAAGGTAAAAAGTGGTATTATTAAATGATAATTTTTTTAAAACACATGCGCGACAAACAGATAGAAAAGTTAATAAAACTCGAAGAGAAAAGACAAAGAGAGGGCTTGGAATTAATCCCGTCTGAGAACTATGTGTCTGAAGATGTTCTCACAGCGAATGGGTCTGTTTTTACCAATAAATATTCTGAAGGCTATCCTGGCCGTCGTTACTATGGAGGGCAAGATTTCACTGATGCTTTAGAGCGTCTGGCTATAGAGCGTATATGCAAGTTGTTCAAATGTAAATTTGCCAATGTTCAACCACATTCTGGCGCTCCGGCTAACCTAGCTGTCTATGCCGCCCTACTTGAGCCGGGGGATACAGTACTTGGCATGGATCTTTCACATGGGGGTCATTTAACACATGGACACCCGATGACTTTACCTGCGAAGATTTACAATTTCGTTAGGTACAAAATGAAAAATCCTGATACGGGTGAAATAGATTATGAAGAACTCCGTCGCGTCGCGATCGAAAAAAAGCCGAAAATAATTCTTGCTGGGTTTTCAGCCTACTCGCGAACCCTTGATTATAAAAAATTTGTGGAAATTGCAAAGGAAGTAGGGGCCATCACTGTGGCGGATATGGCTCACATCGCTGGGCTTATCGCAGCTGGGGTACTTCGTAATCCTTTTGACGATGGCTTCGATATCATTACTTCTACTACTCATAAAACTTTACGTGGCCCGCGCGGTGGAATAATTCTTACTCGTGAGAACGAAGAAATCGCTAAGAAAATAGATAAATCAATTTTCCCTGGGATCCAAGGTGGACCACACATGCATACGATTGCCGCGAAAGCTGTTGCTTTTGGAGAGGCCCTGACACCAAAATATAAAAAATATGCTGCACAGGTCTTAAAAAATGCTAAAGCTATGGCAGAAGTTTTCCGTGAGAATAATATTAGGATGATCGGTGGAGGGACGGATAATCATCTAATTTTGGCTGATGTTTTTGGTTCTTTAGGAATTACAGGCAAAGAAGCACAAACCGTCTTTGATGAAGTCGGTATAACGCTTAACATGAATATGATCGCTGGCGATACCAGAAAACCTCTTGATCCATCAGGCATTAGATTTGGCACACCAGCTATTACCACTCGTGGATTTAAAGAAAAAGAATGCAAAAAAGTCGCAGAATTAATGATAAAAGTTTTGAAAAATAAAGACGATAAAAAGGTGAAAGACGCAGTACATAAAGAAATCAAATCTCTCGCTAAAAAGTTTCCGATACCGAAGAGGTTTGTGTAAATTTTATGGAATTACAAGTCGGGGTAAAAATAATTTTACAGAATAAGGAAGGAAAGTTTTTGCTCTTGCAGAGAAACTTGGAAAAGTACCCAGAAGTAAAGAAAAATGATTCTCTGGATATTGTCGGCGGACGGATAAATATCGGCACTCCCTTGTTGGATAATTTAAAGAGGGAAATTGTCGAAGAAACTAAATTAAATCTTGTTGAAGAGCCAAAATTGATTGCCGCCCAAGACATTTTGCGACCAAACAAACACGTGGTGCGTCTGACATATCTAGGCCAAATAGAGGGTGATCCTCAATTAGACGAAGAACATAGCTCATATAAGTGGATGACCAAGGAAGAAGTTAAAAACGAAGCTGGCCTCGATCAGTATTCTAAAGAAGTTTTCAATAAATTTGTTTTGTAGTTAATCCAGCTACTTTAGTTAAGTAAAGTGGAATATTAATATGAAAACTATAATATGTATTATCGGTACAATTGGCTCAGGAAAAGATACAGCTGCCGAATATATTTCCAAAAAACTTTCCATACCTACTATCGCTATCAGTCAACAGTTGAAGGATTTTGCCATTGAGCGAGGATTAGAACCGACTCGAGACAATTTAATTAAAATGAATAATGTTTTTTCCAAGGAAAAGGGGCCACTTTTCGTAACGAAAACCTTATTAGGAAAAATACCAGAAGATTTTATAATCATAACTGGTATCAGGATGCTGGAAATCATTGAGTATATGCGTAAAGAACACAAATTGGTTCTTCTGGCTGTGACGGCAGAACCAAAAATAAGATTTGAGAGGTGTATAGCTCGTGGCAAATTAGGAGAAGCTAAAACATTTGAAGAATTTATAGAAAATGAGCAGAGAGAAAATTCTGCTCCGAATGTCCAGAGATTGTTTGAATGTATGAAGCTAGCTGATTACACTATCTCAAACGAGAGCGATGTAGGGGATTTCTTCAAACAAGTTGATGAATTTTTAAAATTAAAAGGATTAGGAAAAAAATAAGTGTTGAGGTATATTTTCTAAATGGCAAAGAAGGGCAAGCTCATAGTGATAGATGGTACCGATGGGTCCGGCAAGGCGACCCAGATAGGTCTTTTGATAAAGCACTTAAAGAAAGACGGCCGCAAAGTTAAAGTGGTTGATTTTCCTGAGTACTATTCAAATTTCTTCGGTAAATTTATTGGGCATTGTCTCTCTGAGCAATATTATAATTTCGTCAAGACTCATCCCAAGATCGCTTCGGTGCTTTATGCGGCAGACCGCTTTGAGTCAGGAGATAAAATAAAAAAATGGCTAAAGGAGGGGAATATCGTCGTCGCAAATAGATACGCGAGCGCGAATCAGATTCACCAGGGCGGGAAAATCACGAATACAAAGAAAAGAGAAAGTTTTCTCGCATGGCTGGCAGAGATGGAGTATGGAGTTTTTAAAATTCCGAAGCCGGATGCAGTTTTTTATTTGAGTGTCCCGATTCCGATAGTTATGAAATTAATTGCGGAGCGGAACAAGCAAAACAGCCGCGCGTATCTAGGTAAGAAAAAAGATGTGCACGAGAAAGACATTAACTTTTTAGAGAATTCCCGAAAGAGCGCCTTGTGGCTGTCGAAGACACAAAAGGGCTGGGTAAAGATAGAGTGCGTGAAAGATGGCAAACTGGAGGCCCGAGAAAATATTCATGAAAAAATTTATGAAAAGCTTAAGAAAATTATCTAATATGATCGTCAAAGTAAAAAGACTTAAAGAGAATGCCAAATTGCCGACTTATCATCATCCCGGGGATGTGGGGATGGATTTGTATTCAATGGAGACGGTAACGGTAAAGCCGGGGGAGCATTATCGCTTCTGGCATGGTTTTGCGCTCGAGTTTCCGGAGGGCTACGGGGCGATCATAATGGATAAAGGCAGTATTTCCAAGGCTGGATTTGCTCATATGGGGGGAGTTTATGATGCTGGATACCGAGGCGAGTACAATACACTTTTAGTAAATTTGTCAGACAAGAGTTATACTTTTGAAGAAGGCGACAAGGTTTCTCAACTTTTGATCATGCCAGTAGCAATAGCGAAGCTAAAGGAGGTAGAAGAGCTGAGTGATTCTGCTCGTGGGGAGGGAAGGTTTGGAAGCACAGGCAAAAAGTAGAAAAACACTTTTGTAAAAATTTCTTGAAACTGCGCCCTCGGAGTCATAAGGACAGGGGACCCACACGTTTCTTTAAATTTTTACCAAAATGTTTACAAAATTACATGCAAGAAAAACTAAAAAATTTAATTAAGGATGCTTTAAAAAATCTAGAGATAGAAGTGAGCGATATCGCGCTGGAACACCCGGCTGATTTAAAGATGGGGGACTATTCGACCAATGTGGCGATGGCTATAGCAAAAAGTGTGAAGATTAGCCCAAAGGCCTTAGCGCAAAAAATAGTCACCGAAATATCTAGATTAAATTTAGATAAAAATATTGAGAAAGTAGAAGTCGCAGGTCCGGGGTTCATCAATTTTTACCTTTCTCGTAAATTTTTTGCACGAAGTGTTGAAGAAATTTTAAATCAAGGAGAAGGTGTCGGTAAAAACGATGCTTTGGGTAGTAAAAAAATAATGGTTGAATATACCGACCCGAATCCTTTCAAGCCGTTTCATATTGGTCACTTGATGACGAATGCTATAGGAGAATCAGTCTCTCGAATTCTAGAACATTCTGGAGCAGAAGTTTCTCGGGCGAACTATCAGGGTGATGTGGGGCTGCATGTAGCCAAAGCTATCTTCGGTATGCACAAAAAGGGTATGCCAAAAGATATATCTGCCCCTGTATCTGTTTTGGCTCAGTATATAGGTGAATCTTATGCGTTAGGTAGTGAAGAATACGAAAAAGACCTCGAGGCAAAAAACGAAATTGATATTTTAAATAAAAAAATTTATGACAAGAGCGATCCACAGGTAAACGAGGTCTATGATTGGGGTTTTAAGATCACGATGGATGCATTTGAAGATTTGTATAAAATTCTTGGTACAAAATTTGATTTCTATTTCTTGGAAAGCCAGATGGCGCCGATTGGAGCAAATATTGTTAAGACGAATGTTGGTAAAGTTTTTGAAGAATCTGAAAAAGCGATTGTGTTTAAGGCTGAAAAATATGATCCCAAATTACACACGAGAGTTTTCATAACTTCTGGCGGTTTACCGACTTATGAGACCAAAGAGCTCGGGCTGACTGAAGAAAAGTTTAGGACAGAGCCAAATTTGGACCTGTCTATCATCGTCACGGCCAATGAGCAGATGGATTATATGAAAGTGGTGGCAAAAGCTGTTTCTTTGCTTCATCCGGAGCACGAGAAAAAGATGAAACACATCACACATGGCATGATGCGCTTCGGCAAAGGTTCTTTGGGCAAGATGAGCTCCAGAAAGGGCAATGTGGTCACTGGGGAGTCACTCATTCGAGATACAATTACTCTGATATATGAAAAAATGAAGGACAGAGACTGGGCTAAAGTTGAAAAAGAAAAAGTGGCCGAGATGGTAGGTGTGGCAGCGATAAAGTATTCAATCCTTCGTTCATCGTCAGGAAGCGATATTGTATTCAACGCAGAAGAGTCAATCTCGACCGAAGGGGACTCTGGTCCATATTTACAATACTCATACGCGCGAGCTCATTCGGTTTTAGAAAAAGCAAAAGTAGAAAACATTTTGCCAGACCCGCACGCTTTTCCTGTAGAAATTTCCGAAGTCGAAAAATTATTGTACCGATTCCCTGAAATCGTGCTTCGTTCCAGCCAAGAATATGAACCGCACTATGTCGCGAACTACCTGATCGAAGTCGCCCGTGCATTTAATAGCTTTTATGGCAATAACTTGATTGTCAGCAAAGAAGACAAAGCTTCATCGTACAAAATCGCTCTGACTTACGCCTTTTCATTCGTGATGAAAACCGGTTTGCACCTCCTTGGCATCAAAGTGCCGAGCAAGATGTAGAGTGTTTTGGCATTAAAAGTTCGAATCCCACTTAGACCTTCAGAATAAGCGATATGGAAAGTCCAGAGAAAAAAGAAATTCGTAAATACTTAATTAGATTCAGCAATCGTATAATGAGAGGTCATTCTGCCTATCTGCTTTGGAAATCTATTAAAATTGCTACTAACATAACGGATGTTGGGAATCAAAGAGCGGAAGAAAATGCAACAACTATGAATCTCTATGAAGAAATATTTCCAGCAATAATTTTTTCTTTAGAAACAACTTTCATCATTGAACTACATAAATTTTTTGACACCAGTAAAGAAGCTCTAAAATTAATCGAGGTAAATACATCAAGTGCAGGGATTGCTAAGTCTGTGATAAGTAAAGAGGATAAAAAAAATATAGAAAATTTAGTTTTAGAAAACAAACAGACCATTGATCATATTAAAGAATTACGTCACCAATTATTTGCACATGACAAAATTAAAAAGGAAGGAAAATTTCTCATACCTCCGACTAATAATTTGGATAAGCTATTTGATGTTGTAAAAGAAATTCATAATATAATTTCAAAAAGTACTACAGGGGATTTTTATGTTTGGGCAGACAAAAACGGAAATTCAATGAAATCGTATTTTAACGAATTGATTATTAATTTACAAAAAGGAAGAGAGCAGAGGATAAAAGAAGAGGAAGAGGAGTGGGTGAAAAAATATGGTAAATAAAATATACGGAAATTCTGGGTGATAATTTTACACTTTGCATTATAATGAATCCTATGGAACCAAAAGGACCGACTACAGTACGAACAATGGATGATCAGCCAAAGACGGAGGCAAAGTTAACTAGCCCAGAGTTAGTTAGTTTTATTGCGGAAATTTCGCATAGAACTTGGATGAGTCAGGCCCACAAATACAAGGGGACGCCCCTAGACCAACTTAAAAAAGAACCATTTCCTGATGATCACAAGAGAGCAGCAGACGCTCTGAAGGAATTAGAGGAGAAAAAGCCCAAGACCAGGGTTGAAGCTCTAAGTTTGGTGGCTGCTAGTTCCCATAATATGTGGGTAGAGTTTCAAGTGGGACTTGGTAAGCAAAAGGATGATCTTGATCTAAATCCAAACGACCATGATCGTGAGCGAGCAGAAGATATAGTGAAAGCACTAGAAGTTCGTGGAGTTCTATCTTTCTCTTAACTATCCACTTTACTAAACTAAAGTAACTAGGGTTTGAAGGCGGATTTGTTGCGTTTATGCTAAAATTAAACTCATGCAATGGTCCTTATTAACATGATTCCAGAATTTCCACAATTTAAAAAACTAGAAATTACAGACAACAAGGAGATTGAAAAATTTACTTCTAAATTTCCTCCATATTCTGATTTTAACTTCGTGTCTATGTGGTCTTGGGATGTCAATGGCGATATGCGAATTTCTGTTTTGAACGGGAATCTTATAGTGAAATTTACCGATTATCTTACCAAAGAGCCATTTCTGTCTTTTATTGGTAAAAATAAAATATGCGAAACTGCCTCAGAACTAATTGCATTTTCTAAAGAAAATTATCATACGGGTTCGTTAAAGCTGATTCCAGGAGAGATTGTAATTATACTAGATAAATTTGGATTTAGGGTATTGCCTGATGTAGATGCCGTGGATTATATTTATCGTGTTGAGCAATTAAAGAATATGCATGATTGGAAAGGACATCAGTCAAGAAAAGGAATTGAAAATTTTTTGAAGTTACACTCCGATTACTTAGCAAGTACTTCTACACTAGAAGAAATACCAAAGGATAAATATAGAGAAATATTTATGAAATGGGCAAAATCTAAAAATATAAAAAATTACCTTGAATCTAACGAATACAAGGCATTTCAAAGATTTCTCGAAATTAAAAATGAAAATATCAAAGTCGTGTCTCTATATAAAAATAATCAGCTGATTGGTTTTTCTGCATATGAAATTATAGCAAAAGACTATGCAGTTGCACATTTTTCTAAGGCTGACATAAAGCATCATTCTGCAATTTATGATATATTAAACTGGGAAGAAGCAAAGTCTTTAAGCCTAAAAAAGGTAAAATATTATAACTGGGAACAAGATTTAGGTCTAGAAGGATTACGACACTCAAAAATGAAATACAAACCTTGTTACTTTTTAAGTAAATACAAAGTATCTTTGACTTAAAGAATATGAGGTATATACTTCAATTATGGCTTGGTTTTTTTTAGCTCTGATTGGTACATTCTTTTACGCTTGCACAAACCACTTAGATAAAATACTACTGGAAAAATATTTTAAGGGCGGAGTCGGCGCGCTTTTTCTTTTTTCCGCCCTTTTCTCTGGCCTAGCTCTACCGTTTCTATTTTTAATTGACCCGTCCGTGTTAAATGTCAGCTTAAACAACCTGCTAATTTTAGTGCTGGTATCTATATTCCATTTATTAGTTTTGTGGTTTTATTTAATAGCTTTAAAACATGATGAGGCATCGATTGTAATCGTATTTTACCAACTAGTACCCGTGTTTGCTTATATGCTAGGATACCTAATCTTAGGGGAAAGACTAACAAAATTACAATTAATAGCTATGGCGTTAGTTATTCTTGGTACCACTATTATCTCATTTGAGATAGACATAGACAATAACTTTAAGCTTCGTCGAAAAGTAATTCTACCCATGATCGCCGCCGCTTTTTTTTGGGCTGCTGGCGGGACCGTATTTAAAATGGTCGCACTTGAAGAGAACGTCGTAAGGTCGCTTTTCTGGGAACATTTTACACTGACTATAGCTGGAATCATAATACTTACCATGATTCGTTCTTACCGAGAAGACTTTTTTTTAGCAATTAAAAATAGTTCAAAAACAATTTTGTCGTTTAATCTTTTGAACGAGGCTCTATATGTGTTAGGCAATATCATTTTTTCATTTGCATATGTAATGGCCCCTGTGTCACTTGTTCTATTAACAGATTCTTTCCAACCAATTTTTGTACTAGCCATAGGAATATTTCTAACAATCTTTTTTAAAAAAATAACAGTTGAAAAAATACAAGCAAAACATTTATGGCAGAAAATTTTTGCTATAATTGTAACAGGGATAGGTACCTATTTATTGTTTATTTAATATAAAATATTGTTTTATATTTGTTAAATTTGGTATAATGTTAACATAAAGCAATGAAGAATAAATATATAAATTTTTTGAGCAATGATTTATTTTTTCTCGTACTTTTTTTTGCAACAATTGGTGTTGTGTTTATGTCTTACAATCGCTTTATCATAAGACATGATTATGTAGTCGGTTATGAAGGCGTATGTGATCCTGCCACAAAAAAATGTTTTGTAGGCGTTGATGACACAAATGGAAAAGAATATTACTATTCCAAAATGCAAAAATATGAACCTGATTTATACGCGGAATGTGGCGCAAACATTGTAGATTGTAAGGAAGCGAGTGTGTGTCTTCCCAATGACCGAAAGTGTTCTATAACATATTGTGATGAAAAAATCAGAGACGAGGATTACATTTGCCAAACCCCTATTGGGGAACAATTAAACAAACAAGATGGTAATCAAATCAATCTTGTTAATAATACAAATATATGATTTGTTATTTATATCCCGAACCAATATATCTTTTATACTCCAATAATGTTCCCTCGTTATTGTACTATGCTCAAATTCCAGCAACCGTGATAGCACTTTTGTTAAGCTTCTATGTTTTTTGGAATGGCAAGAAATTTTTATTAAATCGCCTACTTTTTTTTATTGCGGGGCTGTTTTCGCTATGGACAATTGCAACACTTATCGTGTGGGCAGGTAATGATGGAGGTTTGATGGCTTTTATTTGGCCATTTTACAGTCTGATTCTTGGTTTTATTGCCATATTTTGTATTTATTTTATCTATGTATTTCTAGAAAAAAAAGATGTTTCATATAGAATAAAGACTATTTTTTTAGTATTACTAGCTCCTGTTTTAATTTTAGCAACTACTAATTTTAACATAAGAGGGTTTAATATAACCAATTGCGACGCATTTGACTTTGAATGGCTCCCGTTTAAAATTTATTCTACTTCTTTGGGTTTTTTGGCGATGATTTGGATTCTCATCCTGATAATTCGTCAATATCAAACTGCAAATTCTAATTTTCGAAAACAAATAATTCTCATGGGGGTCGGGATTGAGCTTTTCCTCTTCTCTTTTTTTGGCATGGAATTTTTAGCTACATACTTGACAAAGATAGGTATTCTACCCAATTCACAACTTGAATTATATGGGCTTTTCGGTATGGTCATATTTATGATCTATATAAGTATTCTCATGGTTCGCTTTAAGACCTTCAATGTAAAACTTCTGGCAACTCAAGCATTGGTGTGGGGTCTTGGAGCACTAATCGGTTCACAATTTTTCTTTATAAAAGTGGCAGTTAATTTTATCCTTACTGGGATAACTTTTATCGGAGCCATTATAATTGGTTATTTTTTGATTCGTAGTGTTAAAAAAGAAATTGAACAAAAAGAAAAATTAGCCAAACTAAATACCGACCTTGAAAATGTTATACAACAGAGGGAATCCTTGGTTCATCTCGTCACCCATAAAGTTAAAAGTTCTTTTACAAGGTCCAAATATATTTTCGCTGGAATTTTAGATGGGACTTTTGGTGATACAAATCCGGAGATCAAGAAAAGAGCGGCACAGGGGTTGGAGTCCGATGATACTGGGATACAAACAGTTGATCTTGTTTTGAATGCTGCCAATCTTCAAAAGGGAGCAGTGAAATACGAGATGAAAGTTATGGATTTCAAAGAAATAATTCTCAAAACTTTTACTGATAAGAAAGTTCAGGCAGAAGCAAAAGGGCTTGTGTTAGAGAGCAGCATACATGACACCAAAGATGATGTTTATAGTGTCTTGGGCGATGCTTTTTGGTTAAAAGAAGCTGTTAATAACTTGATCGATAATTCTATAAAGTATACGAAGGTCGGTAAGATAAGTGTCGCGCTGGAAGATGGTAATGGAAAGGTTAAATTTTCTGTAAAAGATACAGGGATGGGTATTACAGATGAAGATAAAAAGCTTTTGTTCACTGAAGGTGGGAGGGGCAAAGATTCAGTTCATGTAAATGTAGATAGTACGGGCTATGGTCTTTATACGGTAAGATTTGTTATAGAAGCCCATAAAGGAAAAGTCTGGGCAGAGTCAGAAGTAGACAAAGGATCTACCTTCTTTATTGAATTACCAGCATACGCAGAAAGCAAGCTTTCATAAAAAATGATTGTATAGTATTGTTATTCTTGATGGAAGATAAGAAAAATAAAGGTGTAACCCAAAAATCAGACGCAGCGCTTCGCGAAGAAGCTGTTTTGGAGTTCTGGAAAAATAATAAAATCTTTGAAAAGTCACTAAACAAAAAGGGCAAAAAGGGCGAGTATGTGTTTTATGAAGGTCCACCTACAGCCAATGGCAAACCTGGAATTCATCACCTAGAAGCACGAGCATTCAAAGACACTATACCTAGATATAAAACCATGCAGGGCTTTCACGTCCGCAGAAAGGGTGGCTGGGATACTCACGGTCTGCCAGTAGAGCTCCAGGTGGAAAAAAAATTAGGTCTTAATTCTAAAAAGGCGATCGAGGAATATGGTATCGCTAAGTTTAACGAGGAATGCAAGGTCAGCGTCTGGGAATATCTGGACGTTTGGAATAAATTTACTAAACGCATTGGCTTTTGGGTGGATCAAGACAATCCTTACGTGACTTATCACAATAATTACATTGAATCAGTCTGGAGCATCATTAAAAAAGTAAATGAACAAAAACTCTTGTATAAAGATTATAAAGTTGTGCCTTGGTGTCCACGTTGTGGCACTGCGCTCTCTTCACACGAGCTCGCACAGGGGTATGAGGACGTAAAAGATCTTTCAGTTTACGTAAAGTTTAAGATTATCGGTTTCCCTAATGCGTACTTTTTGGCTTGGACGACGACTCCTTGGACTTTGCCTGGAAACGTGGCGCTGGCAGTCGGTGAAAAGATTGATTATGTGGAGATTAAAATGGGGGAGGAGATATTGGTTCTTGCTAAGGAAAGACTTTCTATAATAACTGATCCTTATGAAATCATTGCAGAACATAAGGGTAAAGATATGATCGGCATGCAATATGAACCCCTCTTTCCATTTCTAGCTGATTCTATTTCTGAGAGTGAAAAATCTAAATTAGATAAAGCATGCAGGGTTTATGTGGCAGATTTTGTAAATACTCAAGATGGTACTGGCATTGTGCATACAGCCGTGATGTATGGCCAAGATGACTTTGTGTTAGGGACGCAGGTAGGATTACCAAAGCACCACTTGGTCAGTTTAGAGGGCAAATTTATAAAAGGGACTGGATTTTTAGAAGGCAGATTTGTCCGTGAAGTTGATGAAAAAGGAAAGCCAACCCTTGCCGTGGATATTATCGAGGATTTGAAGAAAAGAAACTTATTTTTCAAACAAGAAAATTATAAACACTCGTATCCGCATTGCTGGCGTTGTCACACCGCGCTTATCTATTATGCTCGGGACTCTTGGTATATCCGAATGTCTGATCCAAAAATCAAGAAACAATTAATCAATGAGAATAAAAAAATAAATTGGGAGCCAGAGTATATCCGTGAAGGGCGTTTTGGCGAGTGGCTTCGGGAAATCAAAGACTGGGCTATTTCCCGAGAAAGATATTGGGGTACGCCGCTTCCTGTGTGGGTCTGTGAGTCTTGTAAGAAAGTGGATGTTGTCGGGAGCCTCAAAGATCTGAAAGAAAAAACCAAAAAGTCCGGTAATAAATATTTTGTCATGCGACACGGAGAAGCCGAAAGCAATGTAAAATACAATATGCATGGAGTAGTCTCTTCACGGGCCGAAAATGTCGATCATTTAACGGCAAAAGGCAAAGAACAAGTAAAAGCCGCCGCCCAAAAGCTAAAAGGCAAAAAATTTGATCTTATTTTTGTGTCACCCTTTATGCGTACGCGTGACACTCTGAATATTTTAAAAGAAAATTTAGGATTTAAGGATGAACAAATTGTTTTCGATAAAAGGTTGGGAGAGTTAGATGCAGGGGATTTTGAAGGCAAGCCTTGGGATGAATATCGAAAGATGTTTAAAGATGAAAGGCAGAGATTCCTAGATCCTATCCATGGTGGGGAATCATTGCTCGATGTAAAAAAGAGAATTGGACAAGTTTTTTACGAATTTGAAGAAAAATATCAAAATAAGAATATACTTGTAATCTCTCATGGTGCTACACTCTGGATGCTTTTTTCTGTATTAAATGGATACGATATCGATGATTCGATCAACATGACTGGCGGATTATTCAGGCATTCAGAACAAATCGAAAAAGGTGTGTCCGCCCACTTTCATCTTTTTGCTAATGCTGAATTAAGAACAGTGGAATTCGTCTCCATACCCCATAGTGCAGATTATGCACTGGATTTGCATAAACCATATATTGATGAAGTTTCGCTTATATGTAAATGTGGTGGTAATCTAATACGGGCCAAAGAAGTCATGGATGTCTGGTTTGATTCTGGCGCGATGCCTTTTGCTCAAGATCACTATCCTTTTGAAAATAAAAAGTGGGTCGAGGGGAAAGGTTATCCAGCTGATTTCATTTCGGAGGCTATAGATCAGACTCGTGGGTGGTTTTATACTTTGCATGCCGTAGGAGTCTTGATGGGTTGGGGCAAAGCATATAAGAATGTTATTTGTCTGGGGCATTTGCTCGATGCATCTGGCAAAAAAATGTCGAAATCTCTGGGTAATGTCGTTGATCCTTGGGAAGCCATGAATAAATACGGTGTAGATACACTGCGCTTATGGATGTATTCGGTAAATCAGCCCGGTGAATCAAAAAACTTTGATGAGAAAACTATCATGCTTCTTCATCAGCAAGTTTTTGGTCTACTTTACAACGTGCTGGCGTTTTACGAACTATACAAAGAAAAACATAATGAAACCGATAAAAGATCTAAGTCTAAAAATATCCTAGACCAATGGATTTTGGCGAAACTTAATGAACTCATAAAATTATCTACCGAAAATCTAGATAATTATAAACTTCTTCAACCAACGAGAGCAATTCGAGAATTTATCGGTGATCTTTCTACTTGGTATCTGCGTCGTTCTCGTGAAAGGATAAAAGAAGGGGACAAGGAGGCCAAAGAAACTTTATATTTTGTCTTGAAAACAGTGGCGAAAATCATCGCCCCATTTGCTCCATTTACCGCTGAAGATATGTGGCTTAGATTAAGAAATGAAAATGATGTAGAAAGCATACATTTGTGCGAGTGGCCGAAAGCAGAAAAAGTGAATTCTCATATTACTGAAAATATGAAATTAGTCCGTGAAATTGTGACTTTGGGTCTTGAGGCTCGTCAAAAGGCTGGAATTAAAGTTCGTCAACCGCTTGGTCACTTGCGAATAAAGGATCATGAATTAGAAGATCAATATCAATATTTATGGTTGATTAGTAGTGAGTTAAATGTGAAAGAAATTTTTTTTGATGATTCTATCTCAGATGAAGTAGAACTTGATACGGTAGTAACTCCTGAATTAAAAGCAGAAGGGGACTATCGTGAACTCTCCCGCGCTATTCAAGACATGAGGAAGGTCGTGGGCTTAACTCCGAGCGATGTGGTAACGCTTGTTTTTGATACAAGCGAAGAGGGCCAAAAATTAATACAAAAATTTGAAGCTGATCTTAAGAAAACAGTTCTAGTCTCGAAAATAGAATTTGCAGAAAATGATGGTCCAGAAATAAAAGCAGGGGAACTGGTGTTTAAGGTAAAAATAGGAAAATAAAATGGGAAGGAAAATTTCAGAAATTTACACTGAATATAAAATCATGCCAAATCTGCAGATGCACATGTATCGAGTGGCGGCTGTGGCATCTATTATTTGTGATAATTTAGATGAAAAAGTAAATAAGGAAGAAATAATTACTGCATGCTTACTCCATGATATGGGCAACATCATTAAATCAGATTTTGAGTTTCTGCCAGAACTTTTACAGCCACAAGGGCCAGAATACTGGCAGAAAGTTAAAGATGAATACATAGGAAAATATGGGGATAGTGACCATGAGGCTAATGTGCAGATAACAAAAGAATTGAGTTCTTCTGGAAACGTCCTTTATCTGGTGGGCCAAATACATTTCTCTCTTATGTGTGTTCATCGAGATATTGTAGATATGAATGTGAAAATAACTCATTACGCCGATGGACGAGTGGACCCATACGGCATTGTGTCTTATGAAGAACGTATGAATGAGGCGAAAGAGCGTTATAAAGATAGAGCGTACTTATTTCCACTAGAAAACCGCGAGAAATTAATATCTTGCGGCAAAGAAATCGAAAAGCAAATTTTCGTGAAGTGCAAAATAAAGCCAGAAGATATCAATAACGAAACAGTAGCACCGATAGTCGAAAGTTTAAAGGATTTTGTGATAAAATAGACGGAGTTCGCATGCATCACATTTACCACACAGAGGGCATAATATTGGAAAGTAAAAATCATGGGGAAGCGGGGAGGTATTACTCTATTTTTACTCGTGATTTAGGCATGATCACCGCCTCTGCTCAGGGGGTGCGTAAAATGTCTTCAAAATTACGTTTTGTTTTACAAGATTTTGCATATTTAAAAATCGATCTCGTGGCGGGCCAGAACATATTTCGAATCACTAATGCATCAAAGACCAATACCTTAGAACAAATCACCAAAACATCAAAAACTTTCAAGGTTTTGGTAAACATTGCGCGTTTACTCAAACGTTTGCTTGCTGGTATTGAGCCCAATGAGGCATTGTTCGTCGATGTACTCAATGGTCTCTCTATCTTGGAGGAAAGTAGCGAAAAAGACGATCTGCTTAATATCGAAGCGATTATTGTTTTGAGGATACTAAATAATCTGGGCTATATTGGCGAAAATGAAATACTACAGAATCTTGTCAGATCCCCATTCGAAGCGAACTTAGTATTTGAAATTTCAAAAGATAGGGCAAAGGTATTAAATCAGATAAACAAAGCTCTAAAAGAGACACATTTGTAAAATATGGTACAATTCTAGGATGTCGCAAGGTGATGGAGATAAATTAAACAGAATAGAAGAGCTAAAGACTAAACTTTTTAGCAAAAGTTATCGAACGAAGATCGAACATCGAGACACCTTCACGCATTTTGACATAAAAGACGTACCGGATTCGTGGGGGAATGGTAGAGGGGCTCCCGATGATTCCATGACATTTCAAGACAAATTCTTTATGAAGACCTCGATATTCAAGAATTTCTTTATCTTTTCATTTATTTTTTTTCTTTTTACGCTGGGTTATGCTTCCTACGTCTTTTTTGCGGGAGGCAACACCGTTTCAAACGACAATATTGATATTTCTATACTTGGTAATAATTTTACTGCTGGGGGTGAAGAATTATCTTTTGTGGTTGGAATAGCAAATAAAAATAGCTCGCCACTAGACTTAGTTGACCTTGTCATAGAGTACCCAAAAGGTTCTGGAGCTGGAACCCTAAATTCATCGCTTCCGGTCGAAAGGAGTCGAGAGTCTCTCGGTACTATCCCTGCCGGGGCAGTGCGTAACGAAAATATAAAAGCTGTGCTTTTTGGTGAACAAGGAAGTATTCAAAATATAAAAATTTCCCTTGAATATCGGGTTGAAGGGTCCAATGCCATCTTTGTCAAAGAGAAATCTTATGATGTAACTATAAGCTCTACACCCCTTAATCTTTCTGTGGATGCACCCCAAACAGCAAGTTCAAACCAAGACATAATTCTTAATGTTAAAGCGGCCCTAAATGCCAACAAACCAGCCTCGAAGATACTTCTTAAGATTGATTATCCAGCCGGATTTCAATTTGGTTCATCTATTCCAGCTCCATCGGTCGGCAATAACGTTTGGAATCTGGGCGACCTTGCTCCTGGCGCAGAGCGCAAAATTTCTGTCACTGGTAAAATCCTCGATGCTATTGATGGGGAAGAAAAAAGTTTTCACATATCAAGTGGTTCACAATCTGCAGGAGATAAGTCGGTGGTTGGTGTAGTTTTTAATTCTCTGTCGCAAACAGTCGTGATAAGAAAACCATTTATTGAAACCAAACTTTTCGTAAATGGAGTATCGGCCAGAGACTATGCCACTGATACTAAAACTCCAATTCGTGGAGAAATAAGATGGACTAATAATTTAGATACGAAAGTTAATGATTTATCAATTAAGGCAAAAATTTCTGGAAACGTGGTCAATCGCAAGACTATTGTTGCGCAACAGGGGTTTTATGATTCTTCAAAAGACATAATAACCTGGGATAAAAACTCCTTAAATAATTTTAGAGAAATAAGCCCGGGTGATTCTGGGTCTGTCAACTTTTCTCTTTCTCCACTTTCATTGTTCTCGGCAATGGATGGGATAACTAAAGATCCTTCTATTATTATAGATGTTTCTATTTCCGGTAAACAATTAGTTTCAGGGTATGCGACTGCGGACTTAAATAATTCTAATTCTTCAATAGTTCACATTATTTCGGATGTTGGGTTTATCAGTAAGGGGCTTTATTATTCTGGGGCTTTTACAAATACAGGACCGATTCCACCAAAAGTTGAACAAAAGACAACCTACACAATACAGTGGTCCTTGACCAATACAGCCAACAATATATCAAAAGCGGTGGTACGCTCTTCTTTACCTTCGTGGATAAATTTCGTAGGTTCCTTAGCTCCTTCAGATGCAGACCTAACTTATAATCCTTCCACCAGGGAGATAATCTGGAATATAGGTAGTATTCCAAGAGGCGCCGGTATATCTACGGCCGACCGGAGTGTTTCTTTCCAGGTCTCATTTATTCCTTCAATTTCCCAACTTAACACCACTCCAATAATTATTAATGATGCTGTTTTGACTGGGCATGACGATTTTGCTAATGTAGATGTGAGAGTAAATAAAGCATCGCTTCGCACACAGCTTGATAACGACTCTCTCTTTCCTCCTGTCGGGGGTACAGTGGTGGAATAATTTATAAAATGAAAAAAGAAAGTAAGGACAATGATTTGATGGAAAAGATAGTCTCGTTATGCAAAAGACGGGGTTTTGTTTTTCAGGGCTCGGAAATATATGGGGGGTTGGGCGGCACTTTTGACTGGGGACATTTCGGAGTGGCTTTAAAAAATAATATAAAACAATCATGGTGGAAAAAGTTTGTAGATAGTAGGCGAGACATGTATGGAATAGATGCAGCCATTCTAATGAGACAGGAAGTCTGGCAAGCTTCAGGGCACGTGGCGGGTTTTGCCGATCCGATGGTGGAATGCAGTAAATGTAAAAAGCGATTTCGTGTTGATCAAATTGAGGATGAGAAAAAATGTCCTGAATGTGGTGGAAAATTAGGTGAAGCGAGGCAATTTAACATGATGTTCCAGACAAAAGTCGGGGCATCAGATGATTCTAGCGCGACTTCATACTTACGTCCTGAAACAGCCCAAGGCATGTTTGTTAATTTTAAAAACACCGTAGATGCCTTTCATCCCAAATTGCCTTTCGGTATGGCGCAAATTGGTAAGGCCTTTAGAAATGAAATAACTCCGAGAGATTTTCTTTTTCGTCAAAGAGAATTTGAGCAAATGGAAATAGAATATTTTGTTCGTCCAGCTGATTGGGAAAAGCATTTCGAATACTGGAAAGTTCAGATGCTTTCATGGATGGAAGAGGTGGGTATCGATATGTCAAAGGTTCATGAGTTAGAGATAGCCAAAGAGGACAGAGCGCACTACTCCAGTCGTACGGTTGATTTCGAGTTTGACTATGCCTTTGGCAGGAAAGAGCTTTTTGGTCTTGCTTATCGTACCGACTTTGATCTAAAGAACCACAAACTTGAATATATCGACGAAGAAGATAAGTTAAAAATGGTTCCTCATGTTATTGAGCCTACTTTTGGTGTAGATCGTGCAGTACTCTCTCTACTTCTTTCTGCTTATAAAGAGGATGAAAAAGGAGGAGAAGTACGTCCCTATTTGAAATTCAAGCCCAACATTGCGCCCGTCATTTGCGCTGTGTCACCCCTCTTAAAAAACAAACCGGAGCTTGTAGAGTATGCCAATACAAAAGTATTTGCCCCCCTTAAGGCAGAATTTGGCCGTGTGATATGGGATGACAACGGCAACATCGGCAAACGTTATCGACGACAAGATGAAATCGGCACTCCATTTTGTATTGTGGTGGATTTTGATACGCTTACGGATGACACTGTCACGGTTCGTGATCGAGATACAGGGGAACAGATAAGAATCAAAACCTCTGATTTAAAAAATTACATAAAAGAAAGAATTTAGTTTTAAATGAAATTCTCTAAAAAGGTTTTAAAAAACGGACTGCGAGTCATCACTGTGCCGATGAAAGACAACCCGACGGTAACGGTGTTGGTCTTGGTGGCTACAGGGTCCAAGTATGAAAATAAAAACAATAATGGTATCTCTCACTTTTTAGAGCATATGTGTTTTAAAGGCACCGTTAAAAGGCCTAAAGCTGTTGATATTTCCAAGGAATTAGACGCCCTTGGAAGCCAATATAATGCTTTTACCGCTCAAGAATACACGGGGTATTATGCAAAGAGTGACGCACGACATTTTAATCAAATTTTCGACATTGTTTCAGATATTTATCTAAATTCAGCTTTCCCGGAGGCTGAAATGCAGAAAGAAAAAGGAGTGATTATAGAGGAAATAAATATGTACGAGGATATGCCTCATAAACATGTTCAAGATTTGATGATGAAATTGCTCTACGGAGATCAGCCAGCGGGATGGAATATTACTGGTTCTAAAGGGAATATTTTGAATATGAAAAGAGAAGATTTTTTAAATTATCATCAGAAGCATTATTTACCGGAAGCTACTGTGTTGGTGGTCGCAGGACGTGTTACCGAAAAACAAGTTTTAGAGCAAGTAAATAAAATTTTCAAAAATATAAAAAGCGGGAGAAAGGGTCAAAAAATTAAAGTAAGAGAAAAACAACTAAAACCTGAGGTTCTTATTTCTTTTAAAGAAACTGACCAGACGCATTTTATTTTAGGTATGCGCACTTATGATCTATTCAGTAAGAAAAGTGTAGTCTTGTCCGTACTTGGTGGAGTACTTGGCGGGGGAATGAGCTCTAGGCTTTTTATCAAGCTTCGCGAGGAAATGGGTGTTGGTTATTATGTACGTGCATACAATGACTCTTATACTGACCACGGTTTTTTCCAAATTTCTGCTGGAGTAGATAATAAAAGAATTAATGAAGTCATCCGTGCGGTCCTTGAGGAATGTATAAAACTGAAAACTACATTGGTAAGTGAAGAAGAATTAAAAAAGGTTAAAGAATGTATGATAGGTAATATGAAATTATCTTTAGAATCGAGCGATGACATAGCTAACTTTTATGGTGGGCAAGAACTTTTAAAACGACAAATTCGTAGTGCCGAAACAAAAGCTAAAGAAATACGTGAAGTGACAGCAAGGCAGATCCAAGCCCTTGCCAAGGATATTTTTAAAAATCAAAAACTAAATTTAGCACTTATTGGGCCCTTTAGAGAAAAAAATAAATTCTTAGAACTATTAAAGTTCTAATCTTTTACTGCAGTTGTTTTTGTGCTATCATAACTCTATGTTTGAAAAGAGCAATCACACCTCTATTTCTATAACTACCGAAACCATGGTCCGAGCGGTCCTCGTTGCTCTCTGCGTGTTCCTACTGTGGTTTTTACGAGATTTAGGCCTTATCGTTTTGACCTCTATTGTCATAGCGTCTTTTGTGGAGTCAGCGGTTCCTTACTTTAGCAAAATGAGAATTAATAGAGTTCTTGGGATTGTCGCTCTGTATATCGTGTCACTTTCCACTTTGGCCGGGCTATTTTATCTTTTTGCCCCGCTTTTAATAACTGAAATTTATAATTTTTCCACATTTATCTCAACTTATATACCAGGAGTTTCTTTCTTGCATTATTTCCAAAATGAGGCTTTCTCTGGTGCCAAAGATATAGTGAGCTCCATCGGCAACAACTTCTCGATCGGTACTTTATTTTCAGTTTCCAAGGCTTTTATATTAAATATTTCTGGCGGCTTTTTCCAAACACTTTCTGTGGCTTTCGGTAGCGTGTTCAATTTTATATTGATTATTCTTATTTCCTTCTATCTAACGATTCAAGAAAATGGAATAGAAAATTTACTTCGTCTTATCTTCCCGATTCACCACGAAGACTACGTGGTGGATCTTTGGGAGCGTTCTCGCCGCAAGATTGCTTTGTGGGTTAAAGGGCAAGTAGTCTTGGGGCTAGTGGTTGGGGTCTTGATTTATCTAATTCTTTCACTTCTGGGCATAGAATATGCGCTCTTGCTGGCTATAATTGCCGGGATAATGGAACTAGTGCCCTATGGTATCTGGGTTGCTCTTATACCAGCTTTTGCTTTTTCTTATATTTCAAACGGCATTTCGAGTGCTCTGATGGTGGCTGGTGCATACATCATACTTCATCAATTTGAAGTTTTTCTTTTCGCGCCTCTTATTATCAAAAGGATAGTGGGTCTTTCCCCGATTGTAATCATATTGTCCGTTTTGATAGGTTTCGAACTGGGGGGGATATGGGGAGGAGTACTTTCTATCCCGGTTGCGATTATTGTGATGGAATTCTTAAGTGATATTGAAAAGAATAAAACCCTAGCCCGAACTGGCAATAAATAATGAAAAAAAGTAGTTTCTACATTACGACGACGATTCCTTATGTAAATGCAGACCCCCACATCGGTTTTGCGCTTGAGCTCGTCCAGGGAGACGCTATCGCCAGATATCAACGTCTTATCGATAAGGAGGTATTTTTTAGCACAGGCACTGACGAGCATGGTCAAAAAATTTGGGAAGCAAGTGAAAAAGAAGGAAAAAATGTTCAAGAATATGTAGACCATTATGCGCAAAAATTTCTAGATTTAAAGACTATACTCAATATCTCTAATGATAATTTTATAAGAACCACAAATCCTCTCCATATTGAAGCAGCACAGAAATTCTGGAGTTTATGTAGCGCAAAGGGTGACATTTATAAAAAAAAATACAAAGGACTTTATTGCGTAGGGTGTGAAAAGTTTATCACTGAAAAGGACCTTGTGAATGGTAAGTGTGTTTTTCATCCCAACCTTGCCCCGGAAGTTGTGGAAGAAGAAAACTATTTTTTCCGCTTGGGGAATTATAAGAAACAGCTTCTAGAATATTTATCAAATGAAAAGGCTATTGTGCCAGAGTGGAGGAGGAAAGAAGCGATTGATTTCGTAAAAGATGGCATGGAAGATTTTTCTATATCTCGAAACAAGAAACGTTTCTCGTGGGGTGTACCAATAACAGGGGACGAAGATCAAGTCATGTATGTTTGGTTTGATGCATTTATAAATTATATTTCTACACTGGGCTGGCCTCATGATGAGGCGAATTTTAAAAAGTTTTGGCTAGATGGGGCAAAAATACAAATTGCCGGCAAGGACATGGTTAAATTCCAGTCGGTCATGTGGCAGGGGATGCTCATGTCGGCCGGTTTACCCACCACCCATACTGTCATCTATCACGGTTTTATTACAGGCGAAGGGGGAATCAAGATGTCTAAGTCTTTGGGTAACGTAATAAATCCAAATGATATTGTTAAGGAATATGGAACTGATGCTCTACGCTACTTTCTTTTACGTGAGATTTCTTCTTTCGAAGACAGCCCATTTACGATGGAGCGGTTCAAGGATGCGTACAATTCTGGGCTTGCCAATGGACTCGGTAATTTAGCTTCACGCATTTTAACTCTTTCTGAAAAATATCTCGAAAAGTGTCCAGAAATTCCGGAGAAATTGGTTCCAAAAGAATTTTATAATTTAATGGACAGTTTTGATATTAAGAAAGCAGCAGACTATATCTGGAGTAAAATATCCGTACTTGATAAATCCATCCAAGACGATGAACCATTCAAAATTGTGAAAATAGATGTAGAGAGAGGGAAAGAGTTAATCAAAAAAGCAGTACTTGAACTTTATACCATCGCCCGGATGCTAAACTCAATAATGCCGGAAACTAATGTTACTCTCAAGAAACTAATTAAAGAAAATAAAAAACCAGCTCAACCTTTATTCCCACGTAAAGACTAAAATGCAACCCAAATATATAGATATACACAGCCACGTTAATTTTAAGGCTTTTGATGAAGATCGGGACCTAGTCACCAAGCGTGCCCTGGAAGGCGATACCTGGGTTATAAACGTCGGCACACAGTTAGATACTTCTAAAAAGGCAGTGGAAATGGCGAACCAATACCAAGAAGGCGTTTATGCCATTATAGGACTTCACCCTATACACACGGGTGCTTCTTATCACGATGAAAAGGAGTTGGGAGAAGGTGGCAAAGAATTCACTTCTCGGGGCGAGATGTTTGATAAAGAATCATATAAAAAACTTTTAGAAAACGAAAAGGTGGTTGGCGTGGGGGAGTGTGGGCTAGATTATTATCGATGTACGCCAGAATCAATTTCCAAACAGAAGAAAGCTTTTATAGAGCAAATAGAGATTGCGAACGAATTCAATAAGCCTCTGATGCTTCACATCCGCAATAACCCTGAGGGGAAACAAAATAATGCATATTTTGATGCTCTAGAAATTTTAAAATCACATTCGAGGGTAAAAGGTGACGTGCATTTTTTTGCTGGGACTTGGGAAGAGGCAAAAGGGTTCTTAGATTTTGGTTTTACTCTGTCTTTTACGGGAGTTATCACATTTACTCATGATTACGATGAGGTTATTAGGAATACTCCGCTTGATATGATCATGTCTGAGACAGATTCTCCATATGTTGCACCCATTCCATACCGTGGTAAAAGAAATGAGCCTTCTTATGTAAGAGAAGTGGTTAAAAAAATTGCCCAGATAAAAAGTCTGCCTGAATCTGAGGTTGCGCTTCAGATTATCGATAATGCCAGAAGGGTATTTAAAATATAGGCGTGTGGGTTTACTTTCTAGGAGGTTTTTGCTAATATGAGACTCATGCAAATAAGCGAGCAAAATAAAGAAAAAGATGGTCTAATTGAGACCGTAAATGAAAGCACGTCGGAAAAAGGTTCTAAAGTATATGAACTTGGCTATCTTTTGATTTCCTCAATCAAAGAGGAAGACCTTCCAGTTACCTATGGGAATCTTAAGGAGCTTGTTTTATCTTTCGGTGGAGAAATTATTTCAGACGAAATGCCAAAGCTTATAAATCTAGCTTATTCCATGCAAAAAGTCACTTCCAATGTGCGCAAGAAGTGGGCCACTGCTTATTTTGGCTGGACTAAGTTCACGATGGATTCAGAAAAGATTGTTGAACTAAAAAAGCATCTCGATCTAGATCCTAATTTCATTAGATTTTTGATATTGAAGACGGTTAAAGAAAACACCATTGCTGCGAAAAGGTTTGTACGTGGAGAGACTTACAAGAGACCTATAATGAAGAAGAGCACAGAAAATGAAACTGCCGTTCCTATCAATAAGGAGGAAATAGATAAAGAAATAGACGCTCTAATCGCAGCATAAATAACATATGTTTTTAAACAAAGCGATATTAATAGGAAATCTTACACGAGACCCAGAACTGAAATCATTACCTTCAGGTATTAAAGTTTGTTCTTTTTCTATTGCCACCAATCGTGTTTGGAAAGACAAAAATGGCGCGCGTCAGGAAGCTGCTGATTATCATAATGTCGTAGTCTTCGGCCGCCAAGCAGAGACTGTCGCGCAGTATATGAAAAAAGGAAGCTCAATATTGGTAGAAGGTAGGATGCAGACAAGGAGTTGGGAGGACAAGACGAGTGGAGAGAAAAAGTATCGCACTGAGGTCATCGCTGATCGTACCCAGTTTGGTCCGAAGTCTGGGGGTTCTACGGGGGGAGCAAGCGTACCAAAGGATTCAAATGCTAAGAGTGGGGAAGTCGATAGTATTGAGTACCCAGAAGAAGATATTAACCCCGAAGACATTCCATTTTAATCGCCTTTTTAATAAATAATTAACAAAAACATGAGACAAGATTACTTTTCAGCTAATAACATAAAATTCATAGACTATAAGGATGTTGAGATCCTAAAGAAATTCTTAAACCCTAATGGCAAAATCATGAGCCACAAAAAGACTGGTGTGACTTCTAAAAACCAGCGCGCTCTGGCTTCGGCCATCAAACATGCTCGATTTATGGGCTTGCTTCCTTTCGTAGTGAAATAGAAAGAATAAAAATCCCCGAAAGGGGATTTTTATTTACACTCTTTCGACGTAAAGTCCATCTACTGTGTTTACACTTATAGTATCTCCTGGTTCTATGAACATAGGGGCGTTTAATTCTGCTCCATTCTCAAGAGTAATCACTTTGTTCCCACCTTTTGAAGTATCTCCGCGGACCGCAGGAGGGGCTTCTTTGACTTTGAAGTTCATCTTTATGGGCAGAGTGATTTTGATTATTTTCTCCTCATCATCGTCATCTGTCCACACGAGGGCTGTGACGTTACTATTTTGTTTTAGAAATTTTGCCGCATCTCCGACTAGGGCGACGTCTAGTTTAAATCTATTGCTTTTATCACTTGGATCACAGAACCAATATTCACCTTTGTTTGCGTACAAAAACATTATCTCCTTCTTATCAATATCGGCTTCATCAGCTGATTCAGATACGTGAAAAGTGGCAGCAATGGTTTTACCAGCAATCAAACTCTTTAACTTCACCTGATTTTGAGGCTTTCTTTGCTGTGTGCGTGCGACATGAGACTCGATGACTTCACACGGTTCACCATCGTATATAATAATTTTCTTTTCGCGAATTTCGTTGTATTCAAGCTTTGACATATGGCTATCTTAACAGAAAACCCATTTTTGGCAACAGAAACCTCTTTCTTGGCACAACTTTTCGAACTGGCAATCTGTCTGACGTTACTACCTCAGCGAACTGCTCGGCGCGTCCGCCTGCGCAAGGCCTCTCGAAAAGTGCGCCTGCGACGAGGTTTCTACACTTCTTCCGCAAACTTTTTCCGTATCTCTTTTAGTATCTGATCAGAGATTTTCTTATTTTCTTTCAAAAATGTCCGAGTGGAGTCATAACCTACGCCCAGTTTTACTTTTTCCGCTTTTTCATCAGCAGGTTTGTAAAAATAAGAGTTGCCAGTTTTTTCTATTATTTTGAATTTTTCTCCTAGTGCCATAATTTCTCCTTCTTTTGAAATACCTTCATTGTAGATAATATCGAACTCAGTTTGTTTAAATGGAGCTGCGACTTTGTTTTTTACTATCTTTACTCGAGTACGAGAGCCGACAACTTCTTCTCCCTTTTTTATTTGAGCTATTTTACGAATATCGAGACGGACAGAAGTGTAAAATTTGAGCGCCTTACCTCCTGGGGTAGTTTCTGGATTGCCGAACATCACGCCTATTTGCATACGGATCTGGTTGATGAAGATAACCACTGTCTTTGATCGAGCTACGATGGCAGTGAGCTTGCGAAGCGCCTGGGACATCAGTCGGGCCTGTTTGCCGACATGATATGCGCCCATATCACCCTCTATTTCATCTTTGGGCGTAAGGGCGGCTACAGAGTCGATGACGATGACATCTATTTTGCCTGTCCTTACCAGGGATTCCACTATCTCGAGTGCCTGCTCACCGTTGTCTGGCTGAGAGATGAGTAAGTTGTTTATATTCACACCAAGTTTTTTAGTATATTCTGGATCCATGGCGTGTTCTGCATCTATGTAGGCACAGACACCACCTAGCCTTTGCGCTTCAGCTACTATATGGAGCGAGAGGGTAGTCTTACCAGAAGACTCGGGTCCAAATATCTCGATGATTCTGCCGCGGGGTATACCACCTACACCGAGAGCCATATCTAGACCAATGGAACCTGTCGGTATTACATTTACGTCTACCTTCGGCGAATCACCAAACTTCATGATAGAACCTTCACCAAATTTTGTTTGAAGCGCTTTTAAGGTGTCTTCCAATACAGCTATCCCGACTGTCTTATCCTTCTTCTCTTTTTTCTTCAGCATAATTATTGATCTAATATGTTACTTTATAATTCTTTTCATCAACATAGCCAAATTTGTCTCTGGCCTTTATATTTATTATATTATATCCCGAAAGCAGAGCAATTGTCTCGTTGAAATTACCATTTTCATCAATTGAAATCTCTCGGCCATTTAGGATTAAATTCGTCGCGTTTTTGGCGTTTCCCGTTATCTCTTGTACACTATTTATAACTTTTGCTCCATCTACTAAATTTACATTTTTTATTTTCACTCCAACAATCAAATTATGGGAAACAAAAGAAGCATACCCGAAAATAAGCAGAAAAAAAATAAAAAGTGTCCCTATTTGCAATATTTTTTTTGCATCTGCTCTCATATCACATTTTCTCCAGTATCAGTGCGTTCGATCTTTTCTAGAACTTCTCTGGGCTTCGCTCCATCTCCTGGACCTATGACTCCACGCTCTTCTAGTTTATCCATCAAACGTGCCGCCCTGGCATAGCCCAACTTTAATTTTCTCTGTAGATAAGAAGTAGATGCGCGCCCAGCTTCTATTACACAAGCACGGGCTTCTTCATACATCTCATCGTCTTCCATGCCTTCATCCTCATCCAATGTACTTTCGAAGATACTTTTATCTGCTGATATGGAACCAGTGGATAGAGATATTTCTTCCGATATTTCGTCTTTATAAGCGTCTGCTAGATATTTCACAACCTTCTTAACTTCATCTTCTGAAATAAATGCACTCTGCAAGCGTTCTGGTTGGGCTTCACCGGAAGAAAAAAGCATGTCGCCAGCTCCGAGTAGTTTCTCTGCTCCACCGGCGTCGAGGATGGTGCGTGAGTCTACCTGCGAAGACACTTTTAGAGCAATACGAGCTGGAATGTTGGCCTTGATCAACCCAGTAATGACGTTTACTTCAGGACGTTGGGTGGAAAGTATTAGATGGATACCTACGGCTCTGGACATCTGTGCTAAACGCACGATAGCTGATTCTAGTTCTCTAGGGTAAGAGCTCATGATGTCTGCTAATTCGTCTATTATTATGATGATGTAGGGAAGTCGATCAGCATTTATCTCCTTTTCACCTTCACCGTTTGTTTTAGCTTTTGCTTTACCAAAGACATTATTATGATAAGACTCTATATCTCGGACAGATTCTGATTCGAGGATGTCGTAGCGTCTATCCATCTCTTTAGCTGCCCATTTAAGGGCCAAGATTGTCTTTTTGGCTTCAGTGATTACGGGGGTTAATAAATGGGGGATATTGTTGTAAAGGGTCAATTCTACACGTTTTGGGTCTATTAATATGAATTTTAGGTCGTCAGGCCCATTTCGGTATAAGAGAGAAGTAATTATAGAGTGGATAGTTACTGATTTTCCAGAGCCAGTCGTACCAGCTACTAAAGCATGGGGCATTTTGGCAAGGTTTCCAAAAACTGACCTACCACCAATGCTGCGGCCTAGGGCGATAGTCAAAGGTTTAGCAGAATTTTGGAATTTATCATCGGCGAGCAGGGTGGCGAGTCCGACCAGAGACTTTGTCCTGTTTGGGATTTCGATTCCGACCAGAGATTTACCTGGGATTGGTGCTTCTATTCTTATTGGGTGTGCTGCGAGGGCCAGTGCTAAGTCATTTTGCAGGCCTATGATACGAGATAGCTTCATTCCCTCTGCTGGTTTAAGAGCATAGCGGGTGACTGTCGGTCCGATTGTTATCTCGTCCATTTCTACTTCAATGCCGAAGTTCAAGAGAGTGCGTTTTATGATGTTAGCGTTTGCTTTGATGTCTCCAGTATTTGGTTTACCCTTATCTTCCTCTAGAAGTGATAGCGGAGGGGGGACATAGGTGGAGATTAATCCACCTCGTCTTTTTTTGATCGGCATCTCTTCTTCGGTTTCTTCTACTTCTTTTGCTTTATTTATACCCAAAGCCTTTTTTATTTTTTTGCCCACACTCGCATCCTCTTCGGGGGAGGGGGTATCTTCCTCAGTTTCTTCTGGTGTCTCTACCTCCTTTTCTTCTGCCGGTTCTTCCTCTGATTCTTCGTCGGTATTCACGTCTGATTTTTTCCTTGTTATAAAATTCCAAATTTTATGAAAGAGTGGCGCTAATTCAAGTTCTTCGTTGGATATCACCAAAATCGAAATCACTAAAATAGCACCGAGGAACACAATGCTGGCATATATATCAAACATCGATACCAACGGCGTCGACAAGATTCTTCCCAAGAACCCTCCTGAATGTTTTAGGATCCCTTCCACATCTTTACCCGAAGCGATGTCTATTAGGCCAAGCCCCGAAAGCAGAAACATTGATCCGCTGATCAAACTTCTCAACCCGATGTCCGGAGTTTTGGATTTAACAAAAGAATATCCAAGCAAGATCAAGAGAGCTGGTAAAAGAATATAACCAACGCCTAATAGGAAATAAAGTTTCTCATAAATGAATTTACCTACCACCCCCGTCATATTAAAATAAGACATCAAAAAGAATAATGCCGCCACAAAAAAAATCACCGCCATTATTACATTTTTAGTTTGAGTCTTTAATCCTAATTTATTTTCCGATACATATTCCTTGTCGTTTTTCTTCTTATTTCCATTTTTCGCCATGTGGGTATTCTATCATAAAGCGAAATACTTGTGAAAAAGGGCTTGGGAGCACGACGGTGCGAGCACGAGGAATTTTTTAGTAAAAAAATATCCGTGCTTTTTTAACAAATATTTCGATTTATTTAAAAAGCAAGATAGATACAAAAGAGCACGCATAAAATTCTGCTGAATTTTTGCTCAAGACTCGGCTCGTCAGCCTCCGTAGCCTCTTTTCTATCCATCTTGCTTTTTACACTGTCCTATATATAATGGACATTATGCTACCACTTGATAAGTCGACCAATAAAAATCTAAAAGACATCAAAAACTATTCAAATACCTCCATAAAGGACATGACTGTGTCTATTTCCTATACAAAGACAAATAAGCTTATCACAGCTCTATACATGGTAACGGACATAATAGATAAAGATGAACCGCTTAGAAATAAATTAAGGACATTGGGTACAGAAATTATATCAGACATGTATTATGGACCGATCAATGCTTGTACTAAAATTGATCAAATAATGTCCTTTTTAGATCTATCTTCAACTCTAAATATTATCTCCGAAATGAACTGCAACATTCTGAAAAAGGAATTTTCTGAATTAAATCAATCTATAACAGAAAATAACGCCAAAGTTGGTCTTATATCAAAACCGATAAACCTGTCAGGATTTTTTACAAACGAAAGTGGGATATCTATAGAAAGGTATCCTGACCTTTATGATATAAAGGACAGGTATAAATCTATCGGACATCAACGTTCAACTAGAATCGGTGTCCAAAAGGGAAGTACTTTAATGAAAGCCTTGTCCGATACAAAATTAATTAAAAAGAACCAAGAAGCTTTTAGTTTATTGAAAAAACAGAGGAGAGATAAAATAACTAATATAATAAAGAATAGTAATGGCAATGCCGGTATTAAAGATATATTAAAAAATATAAACACTGGAGAACCTGGTGCATTGTCTTATAGCGAAAAAACCTTACAAAGAGAATTGATGTCCATGACAAAAGAAGGTGTCCTTAATAAAACAGGGGAGAAACGCTGGAGTCGTTATTCTATTAAAAATTAAGCACAAAGGGGATAAAAAAGTCTCTTTTTGAGTCACACATAAAATTCTGTTGAATTTTGGCTATTCTCGCAATTCGGCCTTTCTAAACCTTACTAAAAGCCCCCTTCCTTCTTTTAGCTTGCATTTTGGCTCTAAATATGAGAATATGGCGTTGTGGGTTCTATTTGCCAAAAAGCGAGTTATCCACATAATATATTGCTCTATTTACGGGCTATATATTATAATACTTTTGTGTTTAGAGATTGCACATCTTGTGTGTTCTGTTAAACACAAAATTTGTATTTATTTTCGCTTTAATTATCGTTTGCGATTTCGTCGAAAAAATCTCAAATGATACTTAAGAGAAAGTAAATGGGTAAGGTCATTGAAAATCGAATAGCAATCTTATTTTCTGTTATTAAAAAAGCAGATTATATAATTGTTGTTTGTGTTTTCTCCACCATTAGGGTGGATCAGCCTTGGGCTGAAATTAAGTCAACATCTGTTCTTTGTTTATTTATTCGCTGCATTATTATTGGTTTGTAATTATTATTTATTAGCGGATAAAAAATAAAGAGTAAGAAAAAATACGCTTTTAGTTTTGTCGAAACTAATTAACGGCGTAGAAAATTAGAAAAAATTTATGAGTAAATTATTAAAATCAAAATTTCTTCTTAGTGTTGTAGCCATCGCGGTTATGTTCGTAGGAGTTGTTGCTGTTAGCAACACTGCTTCTGCAGCTAGCTGCACGATCACTACTACATTAAGAGTAGGTTCAAAAGGTGACGAAGTTAAATGTCTTCAAGCCGCTGTTGGTGTAAAAGCTGATGGTAACTTTGGTAAAGGTACCAAGGCTGCAGTTATGACTTGGCAGGCATCTGTCGGTCTAAAAGCTGACGGAGTCTTCGGTAAATCTTCAAGGACAGCTTGGATGGGTTCAGCTTCTATGTCATACCCAGCAGGTTGTACTTCAGGTACAGGTTATAGTTCAACAACTGGTATGTCATGCGCTGGCACGATGTCAGCTTCCACGTATCCAGCAGGTTGTACTTCAACCACAGGCTACAGTTCAACAACTGGCGCATCATGTGCTACTGGTGCAGTTATGACCCAAAGTGGTCCTGTAACTGCAGCACTTGCTACAGATAACCCAGCTTCTGGAACAATCGTAGCTGGTCAAGCTACTGCTGATTTGTTACATGTCACATTTACTGGTAATGGTACAGTTAATTCTGTAACTCTTACTCGTAGTGGTGTGTCTAATCAGAACACATTGTCAAACCTCTACCTATACGATGGAGTACAGCGTTTGACAGACGGCTATTCATTTAACACGAATAGTACTCTTACTATCAACAACCTAAACCTTGTAGTTAATGGTTCTCGAACCATTTCTGTAAAGGCTGATGTATCATCAACAAGTTCCGACTACGATATCATGACAACTCTTACTTCATTCTCTGTTGGCGCATCTGCGACTTCAGTTAGTGTAAAGGGTAACGATATGTTTATCGCGGGTGGTTCAGCTCTTGCTGCTATCAACAAGGATTCTACAGGTACAGCTACGGGAGCTACTGGTGGTAACACTGTTGCAAGTGCAACTGTTAATGCTGGTACTTCTTCATACACAGTATGGCGTCAAGTTGTTCAGGTAAATACTCGAGCTTTGTGGCTTAAAGCTGCTAACTTCCGTATTACCGGTTCAGCTCCTTCTGATGCACTTCAGAACGTCAGCTTCTATGTTGATGGTGTGAAGGCTGGTCCTAACGCAGGATTGACAATGACAAATGGATCAAACTACTTGTCATTTGATATGTCTGCTGCACCAGTAAGTCTTTCAACTGGTTCACACACATTTGAAGTTCGTGGCGACCTTGTAAAGGGCTCAAGTTACAACTTGTCAGTCTCTCTACAGCAAGCTTCAGACATCATGGTTACTGATCCTCAGATCGGTGTTAACCTAGCTATGGGTGGCACTCTATCTGGTGGTTCATTCACTGCGAGCCAGGCTGGTACTATCACCATTGGTACAGGTTCATACACTTCTGTAGTTGATCCTGCTTTCAACTCAATGACGAATATCACCGCTGGTGCTTCAAACGTTACTATTGCTAAGCTTAAACTTCATGGATACGGTGAAGATGTAAAAGTTACATCTCTTCCTGTAGTTGTCGCGCTTTCTAGTGCAGCAACTCCAGCTGGAATCCAAAACGTAACATTGTACTTCAATGGATCACAGATCGGTACACAGGTTAGTTTGACTTCGGCTTCAGGTGTTCCTGGAAGCGCTGCTACTAACAACTGTGCTACGACTCCTGGTACAAGTGCATTTACTTGTTACTCAACAACATTCACTCTTGGTTCTCAGTTGGTTATCCCTGCAGGAGTTGATAGTTGGTTAGAAGTTAGAGCAGATCTTCGTAACGCTGCAGGTACTAACTACACCGCAGGTACTATCTCTGCTAACTTAACTGCTTCTACAGCTGAAGGAATGACTTCACATGCTTCTATTACTGGACCTACTCAGACTGGCACTACACTTACTTTGCAGTCAGGTACTCTTGCTCTTTCTAAGAACGCTGGATACTTGAGCCAGAATGCTAATCCAAATAATACAGGTGTGAAGATTGGTTCATACGTACTTCAAAATCAGAGTACTTCAGAATCAATTCGTATCACGACATTAGCTGTTAAGGTTGCATACGGTTCTGCTACATCATCATCGAACCTCTCAGGTCTAAGGACTTCAGAGACTTCAGGTAATGCTGGCACACCAGTTCAACCTGCTACAGCAGCAGCTTCTAGTAACGCTACTAACACATTCTCAGCAGACTTTACTCTTGCACCAGGTGCTGTAAAGACTGTAGATGTGTTGGCTGATTCTGGTTCTGATAGTGATGCTACTAACGCTACAGTTATTACTTCTCTAACAGTTACTTCAATCGGTACAACAAGTAACGTATCCGCTACAAGTTCATTGACAGTTGGTCAGACAATTACATTCACAGTTGGTACTATTACAAACAGTACGACTTCTCCTTCGCTCGTTACATCTTCATCTACTGCAGCTCAGTTAGTTCCTGCTGCAAACGGTGGAGCATCTCAAGCGACAAAGGCTACCTTCAACTTTGCTTCTACAGGTGGCGCTTCTACTATCACTGAACTTAAGTTCACGATATCAGGCGCAACTACAGGTACTTCAGTCACAGTTAATGGTATCTCAGCTCCATTCGTTTCGGGTGTAGCATACCTAACTGGTCTTAACCTCGTAGTTCCACTTGGAGGCTCAGGTTTGAACCTAGATGTATATGTTTCTTACCCAGAAGTTGGAATAAGTGGTATTGCTTCAACGACTACTTCTGCACTTTCACTCACATACTTTAAGTACACGAGTGGAGGTACAACCACTACAGTTACTTCACCTTCGACATTGGTCGGAACAGCTCCTACAATGGTACTTGTTGGTTCAAAACCTACATACACCGTTACAGCTTCTCATGACACTTTGTCAAATGGTCAGCGCAAGCTTGCTGAGGTTACTATCACTGCAGATGCAAAGGGTGATATCAAACTTGGTCAGCTTCCTATCGCTGTCACTTCTACAGGTGTAGTAAGTATTGCGAGCGCATCAGACAACATAGTTGTTAAAGATGCTAACGATGTAGTAGTTGTTACAAAGAATGCTACATTTGCTGTAACTGCAGGTAGTTCTGGAACAGGAGTTATCTGTTTCGATACTACTACTGCTGCTTGTGCATCTGGACAATCTGCTGCAAACGGCTACTTGATCCCAGCTGGCACTTCAAAGACATTCCGTATTTACGCAACTGCTGCTACAGTATCTGGTGCAGTTAACACAACATCTCTATCAACACAGCTTGGTGCAACAACATCAGCTACTTGGTACGACGTTGCTGGTAACAACACTACTGCTATTAACGCAGCTAACGTATTCAACTACCCAACAACAACATCAGTTATCACTAACTAGTGTTTAGAAGGGTATAGGAATTCTTTAGTAAATAGCTTTTAGATGGTCGAATATCTATAAGCCCAAAAAACCACTCCGAAAGGGGTGGTTTTTTGCGTTTATTAACAAATAAGTTTGCAAAAATTTAGTTATATGGGGTATAATAGACCTTGTCATTGATTATTAGATTTAATAGAGTTAATTATGCATATGTCAAAAAAGAATATTATAAAAGCAGTTGTCATCTTAGTGGTAGTAGTCGGGATTGGTCTTTTGATCAATAAAAAGGGCACGGATAGCGGTTATTCAGTCGTTTATCTAACGACGGGGGAGGTATATGTCGGTCAATTAACGACTTTTCCTGATTTACAGCTTAGAAATGGGTATATCTTGAATGTTGTAAAGGACACCACCGATCCTTCCAAGAGTAATTTCCAGCTTAATCCTATAAGCGAAGCTCTTTGGGCACCTGAGAGTTTACATCTTACGACCAAGAACGTTATTTTCTACGGTTCTCTCTTAAAAACTAGTAAAATCGCTCAAACCATCGCTGCCAAGGTTAAATAATGTCCTTTATAACCCATAGCCCCATCTGTCACATCTGACAGATGGGGTTTTTGGTTGCAGGATAAGGTTATCCACAGTTTGATTTGTTTATTGTTTTTATCTTTCCTGATATAATTCCTAGTACATTTGCGTGTCGAATACGCTTTTGTTGCCTTGGATTATCCACCAGTGCATTCTTAAGGGCATTATTGGGTAATTGAAGAATTAATTTATCATTATTAGTCATTATTAATTATTTCCGTCTCGTCGACGGATTCGCCGAATAGGTGAAATTGAATTATGAAAAAAATATTTAAAGGTTTAGGTTTAGGTTTGGTTTCTACAGGTCTAGCTTTAGGCCTAGGAGCAGCCCAAGCGCTTGCTGCTGTGACAGTTTCAGCTACCGATGTGGGTACTGATGCTGCGATGACAGTCACAGGAGGTACAACTCTTGGAATCAACGCTGCTGCAGCTTCTGCACTAACTATCGGTTCAGCTCAAACTAGTGGCACGATCACAATCGGTGGTTCAGCTGCTACGGGTGCTATAAGTATCGGTACTTCTACTGGGGTACAGGCTGTAAACATTGGTACTGGTGGAACAGGTGCTAAGACTATCACTATTGGTGATGGTGCTTCTACGGGAACCACTACAATCAAGTCTGGTTCAGGTGGTACACTTGTAACATCGGCTGATGATAATTCTCTAGCTGTTGGTCCAAATGGCGCTACGACTCCAATTTTGCAAGTTGACTCTTCAACTGCTTCAGCTGTTGCAGGTCTTAAATTAACTGGTGCAGCGACAGGTGGAACAGTCGCTTTAGCTGCTATCGATTCTGGTTCAAACACAAACCTTACAATTAACGCTAAAGGTTCTGGAACAATTGGCATAGGCTCTGTCTCGACAGGCGCTGTAACAATAACTCCAGCTCTTACCTTGGCTGCCACTGTAGCTACACCATTAGGTAGTTTCACAGCTCCATCTTATTCATTTACTGGTGATTCGAATACTGGTATATATTCTGGAGGTGCTGACACTTTGAGCTTTGCAGTAAATGGTGCATTTGCTGGAAGATTTGATACTTCCGGATTTGCAGTTGCGTCTCCTGGTATTTATAGCACTGCTATTAACAGTTCTATCATTGGTGGAAGTACTCCAGCTGCTGGAACATTCACAACTCTTGTAGGAACAACTATTAACGGAAATACGATTACAACTGGTACTGGAACTCTGACTCTCGCTGCTAGTAGTTCATTGATTACATCTGGCGCGTTTGCTGCCACTCTTACTTCAACAGCTACAACAAACGCTACTCTACCAGCTGGAACTAACACACTCTACAGTACAAAGACAGATAGCATAACTTCTGCTAACTTGTTAGGATCATTAAGTGATGAAACTGGAACAGGCTTGGCTGTATTTGCTACTACTCCAACCTTGACTACTCCAGTCCTTGGTGTGGCAACAGCTACTTCAATTAACAAAGTTGCAATTACAGCTCCAGCTACTTCTGCAACTCTTACGATCGTTGACGGTGGATCTTTGATCACTGCTGGTGCATTTGCAACAACATTGACTTCAACAGCTACAACAAACGCTACTCTACCAGCTGGCACATCTACACTTTATGGCACAGGTACAGGAACAATAACTTCCGCTGCTTTGTTGGGTTCTTTGTCTGATGAAACAGGAACAGGTGCAGCAGTCTTCGC
>CALQYS010000003.1 GCA_943348755.1 Candidatus Nomurabacteria bacterium
CACGAACCCAAAAGTATCGCCGCGCCGATCAAAGTGTAAAGCAGAGCCTCTCTGGCCTTTGTTAATTTTTCTGAATTGCCCCGAGCTTCCACAAAGAGAAAACCACAGTAAATAATGGCTAGAGCGACGACTGGTATACCAGCCCTAAGTACCCCTTCTAGAAGAGTCTTTATAAAGCCGCTTATAGTATTTTGACTTATCGGGTTACAGATTGTGCCGGCAGGACAAGGGTCACCACTTATAATCTGCCCAGACTGAGCGTAAACCACAGAAACAGGGGCCATAAGAACATAAGACGCCAGAACAAGTTTTTTTATATTCTTCTTAAGAAGATTCATGGGTATATTATAGTCTAAAATCCATTAAATATCCAAGCGCCCTTAAAACCCAATACCGATAATATCGTCTTTACGATAAGCCAAGCACCAGCGGCAATGACAAGGCCAAATACAGCGTTGGAAAAGATATTCTTTGCCTTACTCTTTGACTCTGAACTACCCGCCGAAGTCACCATCAGAAAACCAGCATAAAAGAACATAAGGGCGGCAATGGGTAAAGCCAAGTCAAAAAGAATAAACCCAATGACGTTATTTATTAGTTTCATAAACTCGACAAATCCCCAGGTGCATTGACCCGGGACTGATGTGCTATCACATGGCGGGACGAGTCCTGCTGCAGAAGAGGCAACGGGTGCGATAAGCATTAGTAGCACGATAAAAGAAAATACGAAATTTTTTGTTTTTTTCATTGATTTGAATTATCTTAACAATAAAAGACCAAGTCGGCTACTGGCTCCAGAGATCGCACTATCAACGGTCACATTGTTCGAAAGAACACCCTCGACCATATTACGGAAAATATTATTTGTATCTGTAGGTGATGGATCAATCCAGCTTCTCGCATAAAGCGCCGAATCATAAAAAATTGGGAAATAGCTATCGGGTGGTCTCACCTTAAGTAGGTCTCGGCGGGCTGGTGCCACTCCTGTGACGGCAGCAAACTTGGAAGCAAAATTCCCCATAGACAAGAGCCCAGCCGCCGTAAAAGCGGTGTTTAGATTCTTGGAAGAAGATAGGAGAGCTATACCCATAACATGCGCGTTGGTTAATTTAAACCCAGCATCTTTGATCTGTGGAAATGATGAAATACCTAGATTTTGATTTGGATTTCTATTTACTAAAGAAGGTAGCTCACTTGCAAATCCGAAGTAAAGAGCTGAATTCTCGGCTGAAAAAGTGTCATTAGAATTTGCAAAAGATTTATTCCAAGAATACACTGACTGATTTGGATCAGCAAAATCAGTGTAAAATTTTAAAATTGCGCTGAGACTAAGTTTTGGATTAGATACGGGTGCATTTAAATTAGAATTATAAGTACCGTCTTTCTCCATCACAATTCCATTCCCTGCTTGCATGAAAAGTGCGGCGATGATGTCTTTGGCATTAGTAATATTTGAAAATTGCCCTAAGCCAACCATGCTTTTTATTATCTTATTAGAATCGTCTTTCTTGGTAAGCTTTGGCGCCAGGCTGACCAAATCATCCCAAGAAGCTGGAGGATAGATAATTCCGCTGGCATCTAAAACACTTCTATTATAATACATCATAAGCGGGTCAATGGATAGTGGAAAGGCTAAAACACCTTTCGAGGTTAGAAAGACTTCACCTGCGCCAGCAAAATTACTCTTAAATGAAGAAAGCGGATAACTTTGGTATGGAATGACAGAAATTTTATTAGCATAATGAAATGCGAGGCTGTCGGACAATAAAAACATATCAGGACCAGTGCCAAGGGCTAGCGCCTCAAGTAAATCTTGATTGAAGGTATATGCTGATTTTTGTACATATTTCACAACAAAAGAGGTATTTGCAGTATTAAATTCTTCCAAAAGTGGTGTCATCACTCCCTGCGGCACCGTGCCCCATAAAGTGACAGTGCCGAGACTTCCTGGTTTATTGTCCTTACCGAGGGGTATGGCACCAGAGAAAACTAAAACGCCAAGGATCGCTCCGGCAATGAATATAATTACAATTGTAATTTGAAAGCTTCCCTTCATTTCTTTATCAATATCATACCATAATGATGCTTCTCCGTGTTAATCTCTCGCTCTAAAATAAAACCTTTATTTTCAAACATCTCATGAGCCTTATTTTTAGGTATAGTAATCTTGGTACCTAGGATCGATGAATCTAGCCAATCGATCAGTAGCACTCTCCCCTTTTGTTTCAAGATCCTTTTTATCTCAAGAATAAATTTCTCTTTATCTTCTAGTTGAAAAAGTATATTTGAAGCGATGACTGCATCTATAATGCCATCCCCTATTTTGGTCCCGCCCTTTTTTTCAACATTCCCCCAGAGAATTTCTATGTTACTGAGGTATGCGTCTTTCGCCTTGTTTTTTATAGTAACTAAATAGTCTTTGATCAATTCAACTGCATAGACCTTCCCCTTCGGCACCATATGACCTGCAGCAATAGAATAAAAGCCAGTTCCTGCACCCAAATCCGCCACGATGAAATCCTCCCTTAACCCCAGAGCCTTTAGATTTTTTATTGGGTCCGTGAACATGGATTAATTATAGCATTTATATACAAGCAAGAGATGCTATCCCGTCTCCTCCTCGCAAACGCATGATAGTCACACCCTGGGTTTGACGGCCAAGAGATGAAATATCTTTCAACGCTGTCCTGATGACCTGCCCCTTTTTAGACATTGCGATTAATTCCTGTTCTTCCCCGGTGAGCACTTTAGCCACAATTAATTTGCCAGTCTTTGGGGTTACTTTGGCAGTCTTTATGCCGGAACCTCCACGTTTCTGGACTTTATACTCTTCTAGGCTGGTCTTTTTACCAAAGCCATTTGCGCTCATCGTTAGGAACGCTCCGCTTTTTTGATCTTTTTTAACGACATCCACACCGATAACCGCATCGTCTTTGCCTAATTTTATTCCGCGCACACCACCGGCCGTTCTGCCCATCTCTCTGATATCAGATTCTTTAAATCTGATGGATTGACCTTGTCCGGTAGCAACCATGACTTCGTCACCTTTTTCAGTTATTAGCGCAGATATGAGCTGATCATCCTTATCGAGACGAATGGCAATGATCCCGCTGCGACGTACATCCTTGAAAGATTGCGATGTCATTTTCTTGGCTGTTCCATTTTTGGTTACAAGCATAAGAGAAGTTGGAGAAATGTCCTTTTCCTTTGGCATAGCTAAAATAGAATTGACTTTTTCTTCAGCTGAAAGCGAAAGGAAATTCATGATTGATTTACCACGAGTCGCTCGGCGCGCTTCGGGAATCTCATACATTTTCATTTGATACACCTTCCCAAGATTGGTGAAGAAAAGAAGGTTGCTGTGAGTAGAACCAGATACAAGCATGGTGACAAAGTCCTCCTCTTTGGTTTCGAGATCAATCACGCCCACTCCTCCACGCTTTTGGGCCCGATATTCAGACGGATCAGTGCATTTGACATATCCACCAGCCGTAAGCACGAGCATGGTCTCTTTTTCTGGCACCAGATCTTCATCAGAAATTTCTTTTACCCCGCCTTTTACTATTTTTGTTCTCCTTTCGTCAGTATATTTGGAACGGATTTCTGCCAATTCACCTGAAATGGTTTTTAGAATTTTCTTTGGACTCGCCAACAGATCTTTCATTTCTGCGATAAACTTTTGCTTTTCTTTGAGCTCATCCTCGACTGCCTGACGTTCTAGTCCGGCCAGTTTAGACAACTTCATTTCCAAAATTGCTGTTGCTTGCAAGTCAGAAAATTTGAACTCTTTCATGAGGTTTAATTTTGCAATTTGGGAATTTTTAGAAGCACGGATAACTGATATAACTCTATCTATTTTATCCAAAGCCTTTTTAAGACCCAGCAAGATGTGCTCACGCTCTTCGGCTCTTTTTAAGTCATAAATGCTTCTTCTTTTGACTATCTCTTTGCGATGTAGGACAAATTGTTCGAGGATGGATTTGAGTGAAAGAGTCTGAGGAACCCCATCCACAAGCGCCACAATATTGAAATTGAAATTTGATTCAAGTTGGGTATTTTTGTAAATATAATTTAAGACCTTTTCTGGATGCGCGCTACTCTTTAGATCAATAACTATTCTTATATCTTTAGCTGATTCATCACGAAGACCTTTTATACCCTCAAGTTTCTTTTCCTGCACTAATTCAGCTATCGCCATTATTAAATTAGATTTGTTTACACGAAATGGAATAGAGGTAATGACGATGGAGAAATTCCCATCTTTTTGCTCAACAATCTCGGCTTCTCCCCTACATACCACACCCCCACGACCCCCAGAATACGCATGAAGCATATCTTTATATCCATAAGCGATACCCCCCGTAGGAAAGTCAGGCCCTTTGATGAACTGCATTAAATCTTCGGTCGTAGCATCTTCATTGTCTATAAGGTGAGTCGTCGCATCTAGTACCTCCCCTAAATTATGCGGAGGAATATTTGTGGCCATACCAACCGCGATACCTAAAGTACCGTTTAAAAGTAGTGCCGGAACACTAGAGGGAAAAACTGTTGGTTCTTTGCGCGTCTGGTCATAGTTGGGACGAAAATCAACCGTCTCTTTTTCTAAATCCCGTAAAAGCTCAGAGGAAATTTTAGACATCTTAGCTTCGGTGTAACGCATCGCCGCGGCGTTATCTCCATCAATCGAGCCGAAGTTCCCCTGACCTAAGATGAAAGGATAACGATAAGAAAACTCTTGAGCCATACCCACCATCGAATCATAAACAGCGACGTCTCCATGCGGATGATATTTACCAAGCACATCTCCGACGACTGCGGCTGATTTACGGAAACGAGCTGAAGAAGTTAAACCCATTTCGTGCATAGCATACAAAATCCTTCTATGCACTGGCTTGAGTCCATCCCTCACATCTGGCAAAGCACGCGAAGTGATGACAGACATCGCGTATGCCAAATAAGACTCTTTCATTTCCCCCACTACATCCACTGGGAGAATTTTATCCATATTATTCATACCTTCTTTTGTTTCTAAAGACTTCTTTGCCATATTATTTATTGTGTATTTAGATCTTTATTTTGATCGGAGTTGGTAAAACTTTGATATCCACCGACTAGGTTATCCTTAAGTGCAGAAAGGGGCCTTAGTTCATTTGCAGCTTTTGCTTGAATGTCTCCATTATTCAAATTTTTCCCTAAGGAATAGAGCCAAAGAAAAACCAAAATAACAGCAAAAATTGTGATCAAAATATGTAAAATATGTGTTCTGACTTCTTCCGGCTGTTGTCTTATTTTGTGAATAATTTTTCTCATAAGTTTTACGCAGCTTTTAGAACTACCACCTCTCCTTCTTTGCCGTCTAGATCTTTCGACTTAAGTGTCAGTTTGTCTACTACTTCAGCTTTTTCTTCTCCAATTTCTTTCAAGAAGGATTTTAGACTCTTTTCATCATAATCCATTGGAATGATCATTTTGGGTTCAAGTGATAGGGCAAGCTTAGTGGAAACTTTAGCATCAAGCAGGTCTCCCCCTCCGATCGGCACAAAAAGAATATCTGGATTATTGATAGCCTCAAGCGCTTCTTTGGTAAGATCTCCATTCGATAAGGTTCCTAAAAATACCACGTTAATATTATCTATGGAAAAAACGTAAATGGTATTAATGTATTTTTTGCCGCCGATCGAAGCATCGGACAGCACTCCTTTAATAAAAATTTCTTTTATTTCATAATCCCCAGGACCAGTAATGGCAAAAGGGACGCGTTCTCCGTGAGTTAGCTGCTCTAGACCATTATAGTCGGGGTGGTTGGTGGTAACAAGCGCAATATCCGCACCAAAATGAGCACTGATACCTGATTTAGAGCTCTTACTAACAGGGTTAAAAGACAGGACTGTCTCACCTTGTTGAATTTTAAAAAATTGGCGTCCGTTGTATGTGATTATCATTACGAGTTGCATTCTATCATGTTTTTTGCTATAGTGAAAGTATTAAAAGCATGGATTTAGGATAACCTTTTGACATTCTGTCAGAAACCCTAGTCTTATATCCGCTTGGGGCAATCCAAAAACATATGCGCCCGTTAGCGGATTTTTTTGTTAAAAATAATTTTATGATTAAGGAAGAAACGTTAGTAGTCCCAGAAGAAAATACAGTTTTAAGTTCAATTTTAAGTCGCAGTGTAAATAAACCAGAAGTAGACTCTTTGGTTGAGGGATCAGTTATTAGCGTTGAGAAATCATCAGTTTATGTCGACCTGGCACCATATGGAACAGGCATTATTTATGGTCGCGAATTTATCAACGCGAGAGACATAATTAAAAAAATCAATCTCGGTGATATTATAAAAGCCAAAGTTGTTGAAATAGAAAATGAAAATGGATATATCGAGCTTTCTCTGAAAGAAGCAAAACAGGCACTTACTTGGAACGAAGCGGAAAAAGCGATAAAAGACAAAACGGTAATGAGCTTGGAAATAAAAGATGCAAACAAGGGTGGGCTGATTTTGGAATGGCAAGGTATACAAGGATTTTTACCCGCATCTCAACTCAAGGCGGATCATTATCCTCGCGTGCTCGACTCTGATAAAGACAAAATCCTTAAAGAACTTAAAAAATTAGTGGGGCAAAAGATTTCCGTTATGATTATATCTACTCTTCCAAAGGAGGGTAAATTAATATTCTCAGAGAAAGACAACAACCCTGAAGAAAAGAAAGAGATCTTAAGCAAGTATACTGTGGGTGAAGAACTAGATTGCACCGTGGCTGGACTAGTGGACTTCGGAGTGTTCGTAAAACTAGAAGATGGACTTGAGGGGCTCGTGCATATTTCTGAACTTGATTGGGGATTAGTAGAAAATCCTCGCACAATGTTTAAGATAGGAGACAAAATACGCGCCAAAGTCATTGAAATAAAGGATGGCAAAATATCTCTTTCTATCAAGGCCTTAAAGGAAAATCCTTGGAAAGAATTTGAGGGGAAATTGAAAAAGGGAGACATAATTAAAGGGGTGGTTATCAAGTACAACAAGCATGGAGCGCTCATCTCTATAAAGGAAGGTGTGGCTGGTTTGGTACACAACTCTACTTTTAGTTCAGAAAGCAAGCTACGTGAAAAACTTGAACTTGGGAAAAATTATAATTTCCAAATTACCTTATTTGAACCGAAGGATCAAAAAATGACATTGGTACATTTAGAATAAAATAAATAACCCCGTTTTACGGGGCTATGTATTTTATTTATTTAGGCATTAACCATTTCTATTACATCAGCCTCGCCTATGGCATTCATTATAGACATCACTTGCTGTGCATAACGAGGAACGACAGAGGGAGGATTATATGCACGTAAAATCTGTTTAGTGGTTTTGTCATCATAGTGCCTTGCAGTCTTCGGATTATTGCCCCCTAAGTTTAATGCCACAGTTTCGATGGCTTCTTCATTAGAATCAAATCCGATTTTACAAGAACCCCAACCGAAAGAGTTATTTTTCACTCTATCACAAGCATTTTTACCCCCAGTAGATTCCCTGACAGCTATAGCCGGTAGCAAGCGCCAATCAAGATTGTTTTTTTCTGCTTCAATCACCATCTTCATACCCATACCCTCAAGCGGCATATTGTGTGCTCTGAAATAGGCATCGATGGCCTCTGCCTTTTCGGCTTTGGCTTTTTCCGCTTGAAGCTCTTGATCAGTAGCATTATCAAAAGCTAAAAGGCCGTAAGATTCAATATTTAGTTTTTGTGAAGATACGATTGAGGGAGTATTAACAATGTTGACCACAGCCTGAGATATAGTTCCGACTGGTGCTCCTGATATTGCTAAAACCGGCAAAACAATAAACGACTCCACGAACCGTACCAATTTTTTATTTTTCATATATAGCGGTTATGCTCCGCGAAACTCATATCTGTATTTAATTTCAGTCAGAAACCTAAAAGGCCCCTTTAACTAAAAAACCCTTATGTAATAAGCTCTAAAGCCTATAACTAAGGATATACCCATATACTAGCATACCTCAGTTTAAAAGTCAATAGTTAGACAACACTTTTTTAACATGTCAAGCTAAAATAGGCTTGTAAAATAAGAGTATTTAAAGTGATATCAGACACTAAACATAGCGGAAAAGAGGGCTACGAAGGCCGACGGGCCGTAGTCCTGAGCAAAAATTCAGCAGAATTTTATGCGTGCCTCTTTTTCGCTATGTTTGGTGTATTTTAAAGACCTGGTCAGCCACCTTGTAGGCTTCCCCTGCTCCCATAGTCACAAATACATCATTCGGACCAAGTTCAAGATCTAAAACTGCTTTCTCAGCCGAAGGAAAGTCTGAAAAAGATTGGACTGGGGCTTGTTTACCCGTCACTAAAAAATTAGCACAAATGGCATTAGATAGTTTTTCACTTGAGACACTTTCATCTTTGTCTTCTCGAGCAAAGTAAATAGGCAGAAGAAGCACTTGATCAGCGTCTTTGAAACTTTTCGCAAAATCATCAAAAAAGGCTTTGGTGCGACTATAGAGGTGAGGTTGGAAAAGAACTGTGATTTTTTTACTGCCGAATGGATAAAGTTCGCGTAAAGCTTGTAGGCTTGCCTTTATTTCCGTGGGATGGTGAGCATAATCATCATAGATAATTGTTCCCTCTTTGGTCTCTCCCCTTTTCTCAAGTCGTCGCCAGGTGCCGGAAAATTGAGATAAACTTTTCTGCGCATCTTCTAAATTTATATTTAAAACGTCTGCCACCGCCAAGGCTGCTGCTGCATTCATTCTATTGTGAACACCCGGAACGGAAAGTTTTGGAACTTTTTCTAAATATTTTAAGTAATCAGTGATGACGTTTTCACTTTGTGAGGCAAGTTGGCCGAAAGCTTCTTTTATATGTGCTAAATCTTTATAGCAATCTAGGTGGTCAGCCTCAATATTAGTTATTATCGTAATAAAGGGATGGAAATTCAAGAAGTGTCTGTTGTATTCATCTGCCTCGACTACCAGAAATTCACCAGCTCCTTTTCTAAAATTACTACCTGCCCCGCCATGGCGTGGGCCAAATTTTTCAACAAAGGAGCCGACAACACAAGTTGGATCTAAACCCACATCCACCAAAATTTCTGCCACCATGGCCGTGGTCGTCGTCTTGCCATGAGTCCCAGCTATTGCTATGACTTTGTAATCTTTAGCGAAAATTCCAAGCGCTTCGAAATAAGAAAGAACCGGCTTGCCTGACGACTTTGCCTTTTCGATAATATCTGGCCCTCGATGTAGCCATGCATCACTGTATATGTATAAATCAGCCTTTGGGATTGCTTTTAAATCTTTTTGGTATACAACTTCTACGCCAGCTTTCTGAAGTGGGTCTAATGTCTTCGGACTATCTTCATCATTTACGCCAGATACAATCATGCCCCTCGAAAGTGCCATCTTTGCCAAAGCCGAAATACCGATCCCGCCAATTCCAATGAAAAATACTTTTTTTATTTTTGATAAATCTGAATTTTTCATTTTAGGTTCCTAACTACTTCCATAAATTTTTCTCCCCTGTCGTACTCATTCTCAAACATACCAAAAGAAGTAAAAGCTGGACTAAAAAGTAAAATATCTCCGCTCTTTGAGAGTTTATAGGCTCGCTCAACCACACTTTTTAAATCCTTCTCTGTATGTAAAGAAACCTTCAATCTTTTTAAATCAGGAAGCACTCTGTCTGTTCCCTTACCCGGAATCAAAACCACTTCCCTCACATACCGGATTATATATTTATACAGGTCACCGAAACTTAAATCTTTGTCTGATCCACCCATGATAAGTATAATATTTTTCTTGACTGAATTACCAAGTGTCCGAAGAGCAACAGTCGTCGCTTCTGGTGTGGAAGAATTTGTATCATTATAAATTTTTACATGATTCACTTCTTTTACAAACTCCAGTCTTCCGGGTGGCGTTTGAAAATTCTCAATTACCTTTTGACTCACCTGATCTGGGATATTGAGCACTCGCGCAACTTCTAAAGCACAAGCGATATTTTCACGATTGTGCTCCCCTCCCAGCTTTATGTTCCATTTTGGTACATTATTTAGATCCGCATTTACAATTTTACCCGGCACACCTCTTATCATATTTTTTATCTGAGGTCCCAGAATAAGCACGTCATTTTTTCTCTGGAATTTATAAATATAGGATTTATCAGAAAAATACTTTTCCATATCATTTTTATAATAATTCATGTGGTCTCCCATGAAATTGGTAAATACTGAAATATGTGGAGAAATCTTCGCTTCGCCGAAGCCTTGCAGCTGCCAGGACGAAAGCTCGAAGACAACAATGTCTCCATCTTTTACTTCTTTTAGGAGTGGCAGAGCCGCTGTACCTTTGATGTTGCCTCCGAGATGAACCCGTATACCGCCCGCTCGTAGTATTTCATAAATGAGCATAGTAACCGTACTTTTGCCACGAGTCCCTGTCACACCCACGATTTTTACCTTCGGCGCAAGTTTAGCAAATAAAGATTCATCCATTTCTATCGGTATACCCTTACTTCGAGCGTGAGCTATATATGGAGAATCAAGCGCCACTCCTTGACCCTTTAAAACAAAGTCGCAATTTTCAAAATCTTCCAAACGGTGTTCGCCTAAAACGTATTTAATATTTTTATATTCCTTAAGTTTATTTATCGAAGAAGCCAGATCTTTTTCAGTCTTCAAATCAGTCACCAAAACTTCTGCTCCGCATTCAGCCAGAAAAGCAATGTCCCCGAGCCTTTTCCCTAAAAGCCCCAGGCCCACCACTGTCACTTTTTTACCTTTGAAATATGAGCTAAAATTGGTCATAAAATCATATTAACACAAAGGGGTAAAATTGGTTATTGGGCCTCCCTGAACTGCTCTAATTTTATGTTTTTTATCTCTTCGTACACAATTGACCAACCAATTCCAAACAAAAATGCATATAGATATTCCTCTATCACTATGTGAAATATTTTTATCCCTAGAGATCCTTGGATATTCCATTGAGTCAATATAAACCCCGGAAAAACATAATTGACGAACAATAATGAGCCTATATAAAGAATCATAAAAGCAAAACCACTTATAATACTTTTTTGTATTAAATCTGGCCTATAAATAACAAAATAAATAAAACCCCAGATCATAAATATAAATAAACTTCTAAGAACGGACCAATTCGTAAAATTTTTTATAAAAACAATAGAAATTGCAACTGAAATCATGCAGAAATAAATAAAATAAGCATGGTGCCTAGCTTTTTTGCCATATTTAGATACTTTGAGCGTTCTTTTAAATACTTCTTCGTATATAACGGCTACAATACCCCCAGTAAAAAAGCACCAAAGTAAACTTTCTATATCAAAAAGACCGAAAAATCTAAATATGACATTGGGATTCCAATATTCCGGCACAAAAAGGGGCTGGGTTAAGCCAAATGGTAAAAACAAAAGCGAAGAAAAAATTATTTCGTATCTTAAATCTTCACGATGTACATATAAAATCAACCATATTAAACCAAAAATTACTGCCCAGGTTAGATATGCATACATAAGATTTAATTTAACGCTTTCTTTAATTCTTCCATGTCATCAAAATGGTACTTCACACCTTTGATTTCCTGATAGTCTTCATGACCTTTACCAGCGCAGAGGATAATATCACCCTTATGCGCCAACCTCACTGCTTCTTTGATTGCCTCACGTCTATCTGAAATAGATTTAACTTTTTTTAACATTTCTGGGGTCAAGCCAGTTTTCATCTCGCCGATTATCTTTTCTGGATCCTCACTTCTAGAATTATCTGAAGTGAAAATAGCAATATCTGAGTGAGTTGCTCCGATCTTGCCCATAATCGTGCGCTTGAGTGGATCACGGTCTCCCCCGCAACCAAATACAGAAATGAGTTTTCCTTCTTTTAGTTTCACTTCATGGACCGCCAGAAATATTTTCTCTAATGCATCAGGCGTATGGGCATAATCAACGATGACCAGAACTCCGCTTTGAGATGTGAAGTGTTCAAATCTCCCTCTGGGTGGTTGAATATTAGCCAAAATATGTTTGACCTGATGCATATCAAAACCAAGCAGCGAACTAGCACTCCAGACGGCAAGTAGGTTATATGCATTAAATTTCCCCAAGAGTTTCGACTTGATCGGAATTTTATTGAAAGATAATTCAAGACCATTAAAGTCCATTTTATTAATCTCGCCATGAAAATAAACCTTCTCGAAATCTTGTTCAAATCCATAAGAAAACTGATGCGCTTTTATCCCCTCGAGCATCCTTAGACCATATGCATCGTCAGCGTTAGTCAGCGAGAAAGCTCTCCTCGGCAACATATTAAAAAACTTCTTTTTCGCTCCAAAATAATTTTCAAAACTTCGGTGGTAATCCAAGTGATCGTGTGTAAGGTTTGTAAAAATTCCCCCTACAAAATTTACTCCTGCCACCCTGTTTTGATCGAGTGCATGTGATGAAACTTCCATGAAAACATACTCGCACTTCGCTATCACCATTTCTTTCAACAACTTATTTAGAGCAATCGGGTCAGGAGTGGTATGAGTCGCAGGCCTCACTTTTTCACCTATTATATTTTCTACTGTGCCTATCAACCCCGCCTTGTATCCGAGGCCCTTGGCTATCCTATATAAAAGTGTAGCTGTCGTCGTCTTGCCATTTGTACCGGTCACACCCACGATTTTTAACCTCTTTGATGGATGACCAAAAAAATGCATTTTAGCTAAAAATGCGATAAACCGTCTCTTAATTTTAAGATTTTTTAACATATTACTCGATAATGGTTGACTCTACTTTTATTGTACTCTCAACTACATTCTTTGTGACAGATTTGATAATTAGATAAATTTTTCTTAAAAGATAGAAAGCTAGAAACACAGCAGCTAGGGTCAAAAAGAATAGGAACTTAAAAAACCAATACGGGCCACCAAGGAAATGTGTAAATCCAAAAATAAAGAAAATCACCAAAGACCCGAAAACAACCAGAGCTGGCAAAACCAATAAATCCAAAAACATACTCCCCACTTGCCCGCCTGCAAATTTCCCCGGATTCTCCTTGGCCTCACTCGCCATTTTTCTGATTTCTAATATTTGAAAAATCATATCTACTCTCCCAAATATTCAAACCGAGGAACTTTCTTACCGTTAAGCTCCACTTCTTCCATAAATATGTCAAACGGTCGCACGAACATAGAATAGTCATCGTAAAGTTTCTTGTATACAACAAAACTTTCGCCTGTTTCAGAATGCCTCGCTAGTCCTAGCACCTGATAATTCTTCTCTTTGCTTTTATAATGCCTATATTTACCTAACTTTATGCTTTTGTTTTCCATATTATTATTTTACCACATTATGCTAATAAAAGACTTTTTATCATAAATTATTTTGTATCCAATATCTTCTTTTTAGTCTTTCTTCGTGTTCAATTTTATTCTCCAAAACCCCGCCACATTTTTCTATGATTTTGGTTGAGCTAATGTTGTCATCGTCGCAGGTCACTAATACTTTATCAATACCAAGTTTTTTTGCCACAGATAAAGATAATTCTAGAATTTTTGTTCCATACCCTTGTTTTCTGGCTCTGGGTCGAATTGCATAACCAATGTGTCCACCTTCTAAAAGCAGATTTTCATTTAGACGGTGCCTGATCTTCGTCCAACCGATAAATTCTCCATTCTCTACGAGCCACAACTCTGTCTGGGGAACTCTGTTTGCTGGTAAATTTATTCCTTCTTCTCTCTCCTTAATCTTTAGTAGAAGCTCGTCAAAATTGTCATCGGGCTTTGTGCCACGCATGTAAATATTTTCTCCTTCAGCTTCAAATTCTTTGATAGCTTCTATGAAGCTGTTTCTATATTCCAAAGAAGGCTTTACGAGTTCTGGTTCTGATTTTTGCAGCTTAGACTTCATAATATTTTACAATCCAAGATAGATTTTTAAAACTTTCTTTACTTTTTTCAAATTAGTAACGTCCAATTCTCCAATTTTTCCCAAAATGACAGCTTTATCTAAAGTAGCGATCTTTGTAGTCCTTATAACTGATTGCAATTTAAGACCCGTCTTTTGAAAATCTTTATCTTTTTGATCAACTAAAACATCTAACTTGTGAACTTTTTTTTGAATAACAGAAGAAATGAAACAAACAGTGATATCATCACCCCCATTTTGAAACCCAATAATCAAAGCGGGACGAACTTTGTGTCCAGAAAGATCTGTAAAAGGAAAGGGGGTCAAAACTATATCTCCAGACTTATGCATATTTATGCTTTATGTCTTTTATTGAGTAAATTTCAGGTTCATCAGAAAGAAAATCGAAACTTCTCGAGTATGCATTAATATTTGTTATCTCGGTAAGTTTTCCGTTCCAAAGATTTGGGAAAGGGATGAGAACAGCCTCGGGGATATTTCTACGTCCAAGAACAATAGATTTACCGCTTGTAGCTACGATATCAATAAAATCGCTTATATTTTCACGCAATTTTGTTGTAGAAAGAGTTTTTATGTGATTCATACCCATATTGTACAAAATGTACAAATTAAAAGCAAGAGCAAGTGTGGATTACTAAAAACCAGTATTGTAATACATTATTTATTTTTATAAAATTCGTTATGTTCTTTTATACCTTCTGCCAAGGGAGCCAATCCTACTGATTTTCGTCTCTCGTCAACATGATCTGGATCTTCAATAGGTCTAGGTACTCCATCTGAAAATTGAGTTCCATAAGTCTGCGGACTTTTTTCATTTACAAGTACTCTATCTTCAAGATAAGCGACGTCAGTTTGATCTACGTCTTTTCCTGAATCTTTCATTAACTCTAGACAGTGTCTTTGGAAAACAACATCATGATCCGCGTGTTGAACTAAGAGCCATGCCATATGTGCAACATCCTTCCCAGCTTTTGAAACAGTTGGCCAACCTATTTGACGTATAATTTCTTTCATTCTCTCAGTGTTTCGTGCATCAAGTGTATTGTCTTCTTCATTTTCAATGATACCGCCATTCGCCAAAGCTCGTTCTCTCATATTTTGATCTCTCGCGCACATATTTCTTATCTCTTGAGAAAACAACTCTATTTGTGTTGGAGCTCTTTCGTTCATTTTTTTAGTTAACCAACGACTTTCGATGTTGCGGCGCATTGATGAGACCGCATTTTTTGTATTTATAGACTTCGCCAGTTGCGGGATTTATCGCTCCGCAAGGACAAGGGTCATTCCTGCCTACGTCTTTAGCCGCGTCAGAATTTACAGTACTAGACTTTTTCTCTTCATGACCAGTCAAAAAGACTTCTTTTGGCGTATTATTCTCCGGAGCCGTTGTCACATTTTTAGTGTCGATGGTACTGACCAGGGAAAATACCTGCTCCTTGAATGTTTGTTCCATTTCTTTAAACATCGCCAGGCCATCTTTCTTGTATTCTACGATTGGTTCGCGCTGACCATAGGCTCGCAAGTTTACGGAAGATCGTAGATAATCCATCGCCTCTAGATGCTCCATCCAAAGAGTGTCCGTAGTATAAAGGGCAATCCTGCGAACCGTTTCCAAGAATGCAACATCTCCTATCTTCTTCCTCTTTTCTTCTACTGTTTTTTCAGCTCCTTCATGTTCTTTTACTATATTTGTAAGCAAAGTCTCTATCTCTTCTTTCTTTGCATTGAGCATATTTTGGCGTCTCTCATAAATGATTTTTCTCTGGTGGTTCATCACGTCATCGTATTCAAGTGTATTTTTGCGAGCATCAAAATGAAAACCTTCTATTTTCGCCTGAGCGGACTCTAAGGTCTTGCCGATAAATCTATTTTCGATCGGCTGATCCTCGGGAATACCAAAACGTCCCATCATGTTCTTTATTTTGTCTGATCCGAAAACACGCATCAGATCATCTTCGAGCGAGACATAAAACTGCGTCTCACCAGGATCCCCCTGCCTGCCGGAGCGTCCGCGGAGCTGGTTGTCTATTCGGCGCGCTTCATGCCTCTCCGTACCCAAAACAAAAAGTCCGCCGACATTTTTTACAAATTCATATTCTCCTTGGGTGTGAGGGTTACCCCCGAGCTTGATGTCTATTCCACGCCCAGCCATGTTGGTAGCAATGGTCACCGCGCCCCTTTTACCGGCTTGAGCGATGATTTCGCCCTCTTTTTCGTGATTCTTGGCGTTTAAAATTACATGTTGCACCCCTTCTTGCCTTAGATAAGCGGAAAGAAGTTCGTTTTTTTCTATGGAAATAGTTCCGATGAGCACAGGCATGCCCTTAGTGTTCAGTTCCTTTACTTTTTTGGCAATCGCTTGGAATTTGCCTTTCTCTGTTTGAAAAATTAAATCATTGTGGTCTTTGCGGACTACCGGACGATTAGTCGGGATGACAATGACATCAAGACCATAAACTTTCAAAAATTCTTCCGCGGAAGTTTCGGCCGTACCAGTCATGCCAGAAAGCTTTTTGTAAAATCTAAAATAATTCTGGAAAGTAATCGAACCAGATGAACGAGTTTCTTTTTCTATTTTCACACCCTCCTTCGCCTCGATGGCTTGGTGGATGCCTTCAGACCAACGCCTACCATGCTGCAAACGTCCAGTAAAGGGATCAACTATTATCACTTCACCTTCCTTAACCACATAATCCTTGTCTTTTTCGAAAATCGCTTGCGCTTTGACCGCCGTTTCTAGATGGTGCACATACTTGATGCCCTTTTCGGTGTAAATATTTTCCACTCCAAGTAATTGTTCCGCCTTGGTAATACCAGCATCAGTCAAAGTGATCGCTCTGAGTTTTTCATCTACTTCGTAATCGGCATCCCGTTTTAGCTGCTTGGCAATTTGATAAAACTTTATATAGAAATCTTCCGAATCTCCGGCTGAGCTCGAGATGATAAGCGGAGTACGTGCTTCGTCGATTAAAATAGAGTCCACTTCGTCGACAACAGCATAATTGTGACCTCTCTGGACTAAACCATTTATATCTACGGCCAAATTGTCTCTTAAGTAATCAAATCCATACTCATGATTCGTACCGTAAGTCACATCAGCTGAATATGCTTCTTTACGTGAAACTGGTTTTAAGAAATCATAGACAACCTTAAATTCCCCAACTTGATCACGTTCTTTGTCTTCTTCTTTATGTGTACTATCGTATAAATAAGAAACGTTGTTGGAATTTATAACTCCCACCGAAAGTCCTAGGAAATTGTAGACTTGCCCCATCAAGACTGCTCCAATGCGAGAAAGGTAGTCATTGACCGTGACGATGTGCACACCCTCCCCAGTGAGGGCGTTTAGGTATGCCGGAAGAACTGCCACTAAAGTCTTTCCTTCACCGGTGCGCATCTCTGCGATTTTGCCCTTGTGGAGCGCGAGACCTCCGATCAGCTGGACATCATAATGCCTTTCACCTAGGTTCCTCTTGGCTGCCTCTCGCACTAGAGCGAAGGCCTCGGGTAAAATATCATCCAGAGCCTCGTTTTTAGATAATCTATCTTTGAATTCCTGTGTTTTCTTTGGAAAATCTGCATCAGCCAATTTCGAAACATCCGCTTCTAAAGCGTTGATTTTATCTATTGTTTTTGAGACATTCCCAATGAACTTGGAGCTCTCATTGCCGAACATTTTGCTGAATAAAGACATAAGGGATATATTAGCACAAAAATCCTCCAAAAGGAGGATTTTTGTAATTATTTTCATTTAAAGCGGGTGATGGCGAAACTCCAACATAAGTGCCTATGTGAGTGCGACCACCCGCTATAGATAAAAACAATTTATTCTAGATATTATAACATAATCCAAATTCTGTGGACCTACGGGGAATCGGACCCCGGCCTCGTCCATGCCATGGACGCGTAATACCATTTTACTATAGGCCCCAGCTGTTTATTTATAGCAAAAAAACAAAAAAATTCTAGCTAAGAGCGTTGTTAAGTACATGCTCTACCACATGATGCATCTTGGCGCCAACGGATTCGCAGACTTGGGCGAGATACGAGTCCTTGCGTGGGTCTATTTTTGAATCAGCATGCAGAAGATGCACTTTCCCTCTTTTATCTAGCACAAAACTTAATTTTAGATATTGGGTGGCGCCCATGTGAGCATGCAGATCTTTTGCCAAAGTCATGAGTTTTTCTTTCTCTTCGCTTGAAAGATCACCAAAGATGCCCACCACTGGGAAAGTGTAAACCTTTTCTCCGCGAAAATTCGCGAGCGAGTGCACACTCGCCACTTTGCCAGAAATAAATTGTTCCACCAAGATGCTCGTCTGGTGGTTCACCCCATCCTCGATAGCATCTACTAGCTCTGGAAAAGTCTTTGCCAGATGCACCGGCATGTCAGAATTGTCAGTTAGAGACTTCACGATCCAAGGTCCGCCAAACTTACCATGAACTTCTTTCGCTTTTTTTATCGAATATCGTTCACGCGGTCCATCGAAATCTGCTTGATACAGAGGAAACATCATATGCCGGGGCATATTGACTCCGGCTTTTTTCATGTGCTCTGCCAGCATTGCCCGGCTTTTTTCTAAAGTATGAGAAAAGGGGTTGCTGCTGATATGAGGGATAGACAAACTTTGTAAAATATTTGAAAAGCTCGGATGCGAAGTATTCCAGACCACATCGACTTTACTCATCAAGTCCGAAGGGCTCACGGGCAACCCATGTATATGCCAAATGTGATCTTTATCAACTAAAATATCGCAGGTTTTATATTTATCTGATAAATTTTCGGAAATGTGTGAAATAATATCCCCGCCCCGCCGAAGCGAAGAAGCATAATGATCCCCTGCTCCACCTCGTATTATCCCAACTCTTTTTTTAACAACACTCTGCATCTAAAAATTATAACATAAAAAAACATCCATAAAAGAAAACAGGCCGCGGGTCATCACACAAGGTGACAACACACGCGACCTGGATTGAGTGAACTTACTGCTCTTGCGGTTCGAGATACACCCTGTCCCAACCCCTGCCATCAGGACTTGGGATGATAATCCTTTTGGGATCTGGCTCCCAGAACCTCGGGTGTGCCGTCTTCCTGAGACCATCAGTGCTGGGCGGGGGCTCACTTTGCCGAACTGTGTCTTTTTGGTATGGTTTCGCCATAGGTTTTGTCGGTTGTTTTTATCCACTGAGATACCACTATGGTTCGTCTCAGCTTTTAATTTACAAGATTTTGTAGACTAGAAGCTGAAACGAACACAAGACCAAAAGACCTATAATTTAAAGAGCTTTATACCTTACTACCAGTTAATTATACACCCATTGTGTGATTTTGTCAATCATAATTTAAGCAACAAAAAAACCATATTTTGTATGGTTTTTTTGAAGCTTGCCCCGCCTTGGCGGGGTGAACTGTCCTTTGTTTTGTTTCGTTCTTATAACCTTGGGTCTTTGCCTCATGTCAAATAGTTTTTAAGACGTTCTATCATTGTCTATTACACGCTCAATTGAGGCGTGCAATACCGACTCAGTTAGTCCAATCTCGCGGGGCGAAATCAAGATGTATCTGAGATACATCTTCAACATTAATAAATTAATGTCGGGACAGTTTTCAAATTGAATTATTCCACGAGCAGCTTCCGCTACCCGTGCCTTGTTACGACTTAGTCCCTGTCACCGAGCTTACCTTAGGCCCCACTTATGTGGAGACTTCGGGTATTCCCGGCTCCCTTGACTTGACGGGCGGTGAGTACAAGACTTGAGAACGTATTCACCGCAGTTTAGCTGACCTGCGATTACTAGCAATTCCAGCTTCATGAAGGCGAGTTGCAGCCTTCAATCCGAACTGACGCCATTTTTAAACGATTAGCTCAGAGTTACCTCGTCGCAACGCGTTGTAATGGCGATTGTATTATGTGTGTAGCCCAGGATATCAAAGGGACGTGCTGACCTGGCGTCATCCTCTCCTTCCTCCCCCGACTTTACTCACGAGCTCGATAAAAATTTATCGCTCATGCTCAAAGTCGGGGGCGGTCTCGTGTGACACTTGTAACACACAACGAGGGTTGCGTTCGTTAGCCCACTTAAGGGTACAATTCAAACCACGAACTGACGACGGCCATGCATCACCTGTTCATACGTCTTGCGAGGCCCCGAGTTTCCTCGGGCTTTCGTATGAATTTCTAACCCTGGTAAGGTTCTTCGTTTACCATCGAATTAAACCACATAATCCACTGCTTGTGCAAGTCCCCGTCTATTCCTTTGAGTTTTAACCTTGCGGTCGTACTTCCCAGGCGGATCTCTTAACGCGTTAGCTAAGCCACTCAGAGGGTCGATACTCCGAATAGCGAGAGATCATCGTTTAGGGCGTGGACTACTGGGGTATCTAATCCCATTCGCTACCCACGCTTTCGTGCTTCAGTGTCAAATATGCGCCAGCGTACTGCCTTCGCATTTGGTGTTCCCCATGATATCAACGGATTTCACCCCTACACCATGAGTTCCGTACGCCTCTCACACTTTCAAGTTCTGCCGTTTCTTTCGCGTATCCCAAGTTAAGCTCGGGGCTTTGACAAAAGACTAACAGAACAACCTACGCACCCTTTACGCCCAATAATTCCGGATAACGCTCGAGGCTCTCGTATTACCGCTCCTGCTGGCACGAGATTAGGAGCCTCTTATTCATGAGGTACCGTCAATAAACTTCTTCCCTCATAAAAGATCTTTACGTCCCAGAGGGACTTCATCAATCACGCGGCGTCGCTCCATCAGACTTTCGTCCATTGTGGAAGATTCTCGACTGCAGCCACCCGTAGGTGTATGGTCCGTGTCTCAGTACCATCGGTGGGGGTCAGGCTCTCACCTCCCCTAGACGTCATAGCCTTGGTAGTCCATTACACTACCAACTAGCTGATATCGCACAGGCCTTTCCAAGAGCGTTAAAACTTTACCCTTGCGGGACCATCGTGTATTAGTCCGTCTTTCGACGGATTATTCACGACTCTTGGGGAAGTTCCTATGTATTACTACCTCGTTCGCCACTAATTTTTCACGACCTTTGACTTGATATAATCTCATCTCCGATTTTGAAAAATCCGTTCGACTTGCATGCCTTATCCACGCCGCCAGCGTTCATCCTGAGCTAGGATCAAACTCTAAATAAAAGTTTACCCCGCCGAGGCGGGGTCCTCAAAATTCATAGTCGCTTGCGCTTCCTGAATTTTGGGAGAACGAAACAAAACAAAAAACAGCATGTTTTCTGATTCTATATTTCTATTTAGTTTAGAGTTTAATCTTTTGCTCTAAAAATTATCTTTATACTTACTCAAATTCATTTTTGAGACTTGCTTCCCTCCCGAACTGTGGGAGGGGTTCTCAATTTATTACTTTGTCAAAGAGGCTTTACTCCGCCTTAGCGGGGTCAAATTAAAACGTCATTCCACTAAAGGAAAGACGCTGAAAGCAAGTATATATGAAGAGAAATCACAAGTCAAGTACAAAAAAGCCCCTATTTCTGGGGCTTTTTTGTGTACTTTTATTTGCCTATTTCTTCTTTGGTTTCTTCTTTTCTTTTCTATGCCCGTCTCCTTTTGCCATATGATTTTTTATATTGCGATAGAAAAATAAATCTTCCAAGAGCATTCTCCTTATGACCTAACGTAGGAAGATTTGATTTTTCTTGAGCAATGATTATTAGCTAATAAACTCTACCTCCAAGCACCAATGATCGCGCCCATTGCTAGAATCGATACAAGTGAAGCAACTATCTCAAACAACCAAAGCTTTACTGACCTCTTCATCCAGATTACTTCCATTGAAGAAGATGTGACTACAAAACCGAGCCAGAGGAAGAAACCTATAGTCATGCCGCATGCCACCGCAGAACCACCGCCCGCGACTGATGAAGTCGAAGCAAACAAATACATGACCGCGAGCACATAAGCAGCGACAACATTCATGATGTAGTTCTTGATCATCTGCGGAATCATATCTGAAAATTTTTCATTGCCTGTAGGATGAACATTCGCGAGCTTCATCCAGGTTTTGCCGAACAATGGCCCATGAAACAAGAAACCAATAACAAAATTTGCTAACGCCGCAACCAACACTGCCCAATAATTTATTTCCATATTTTTTTCTTAAACTAATAATTATTTTAATGTGAACTTGTGGCTAGAATGAACCAATACATCAGCAATATGCCAAAAATTTCCAGATTCTCAAAAAAAAGCTTTTGGTCTGGCTTGAATGCAAGAATAACAACAATGATGCCGTAGATTAGGAGAATCCATAGAAAATTTTTCGCTGACATACGACTGGGTTGCTTGTTCTTAAGTAAATAGTAAATAATTATTTCATCGCCTCAGCATCTGCTTTAGACATGAACTTGAACTGATTACCCCCACAGACACTGCATTGCCCTTTAGCAGAATACCTGCCATTCTTTTCTTCTACCTTTACGTTCTTCATAACTTGCATCGTAGGCTTGTTATTTGCATCACGACACTTCATACACAAAGCTTTTAATTCTGCCATATAATTTTTGCTTGCGAGAGAAAAATAAATTTTCCAAGAGCATTGTCCTTATGACCTCAGCTAGGGAAATTTGATTTTTCTCGAGCAATATAATAATTAATTAATAATATCAAATACTATATCATATTTTAGAAATTACGGTATAGGCAATAGCACTGACCACGGCAGTAGCAAATACTCCCCATGCGACATCAGCAACTGTAATAACAAGTGGCCATTTGGCAATGGTAGCTTGATTTGTCAGGTCATAAGTAGCGTAAGCTAAAAGTCCCAGAAAAGCTCCACGGAAAAGAGCAACATACACAGACCTAACTACAAGTGCAGGATTAACCACAAAGTACATAACACCGAAAGCGTACATAATATAAAAAATAGCCGCTGGCCATACGATGAATTCTCCTGAAAAAATCTGAGCTAGATATTTGTGATAAAAATCTTTCGTGATAATGCCAAGCCAAACAGCATCGAAAGTTATTAATGAGACAAGGATTGTAAAATATGTTTTCATAGAATTATTATACCACTTTATTTATTTTTCAAACCAGATTTCGAGACATACCCTCATAGCCCTCCCATCGTAAAGATTTTCCTCAAAGCGAATTTGCTTCTTGAGTGGCAAGATATATGTAGCGGAATGCCTATCTGGAAAAACGGAAGTACTCCATTTGCTCTTTCCTATCTTTGCTCGCGCATAAACCGCACCCCAACCTCTTCTTAATTTCCCCTTTTGCATTTCCTTAATTTTTGCCGAAATATCCTCTGGCACTCGAGCAAAACGCCAAGCGCCTTTATCGTCCCCCTCATTATAGCCTGACTTCCAGACTATAACCCTGCTCTTGAATTTGAAAGTCTTCTTATCTTTTTTCATAAATCTAAAACTATCAATTTGCTCGGATGCCTATGCCCGTTTACAATACGAACTTTATTTTTGGACACTTTGAAATGCTCCGCTATTAGTTGGAGGACACGATTATTTGCCATATTACGTTCCGCTTTTTCTTTAACGGAGATTTCAAAATGATCTTCGGACTTCTGTTTAAAAGTTTCCTTTCTCATCCCTGCTGTAACTTTTACATGAATATAAAACATATTGTAATTTTAACACAGTAAAAAATAAAGTTTCATGATAAAATACTATAATATGAGCACAAAGCTAATATATTTCGTACGACACGGAGAAACTGAAAATAATGCTAAAAACATAAGGCAGGGGCCAGAGGGGCATTTGACTGAAAAGGGTCGCGAACAAGCGCTTGCCACAGCCAAGAGATTCCCAAAACACAAAGGACGGCCGCAAGTCATCATCTCCAGTCCGTACGAGCGGACTAGGGAGACAGCAGAAATCATTGCTAGAGAACTAAATATGAAAATCAAATATTCTGACCTTTTAGTGGAAAGAAGAAACCCGACAGAAATAATTGGTCACGAGGGTGGAGAAAAAGGGGTCCGAGAAATCATAGATCGTATGGATAAAAGCTATCATGCTGATGACTTAAGGATCTCAGACGAAGAAAATTTCACCGATCTTAAAAAAAGGGCAAAGAAATTATTGTCTTACATCAAAAGAAGAAGGGCAAAAAGAATTATTATGGTAACTCATGGTATTTTCTTGAAAATGGTTATGTCTTATATGCTTTACGGAGAAAAGTTGACCGCTTCACAATACAACAATCTCTCTTACTTCAACCCTATCAACAACGCCAGCATGGCGATCTGCTCATACACTCATCATTGGTTTATAAAAGATGAATGGAAACTTTTGGTTTGGAATGATCTTGGTTAAACCGTAAAATTATTTTCAAAAATATATTATCTATTTAATTTCACATTTCTTTTTCAGTTCCGCCAAGTCATTCTTCGTTAAAAGACTATTACTACTTTGGTTCTTCTCGTACATTATGGCCTTTGGGCTTTTGACATGGTCAAGGCCAAGGGCATGTCCAAACTCATGCGCTAAGACCCTTACTAGTTTTGCTCGATTACTAAATTCATAAATATCTATTTCTTTGGTTAATCCATTTGTCATATATACACCCTCTTCAAATGACTCCCCGCGTGCTCCGCTCGTTGTATTGTATTTATCTACAGAGAGGTTGAGTGAATCAACAAGACGGTTCAGTGCCACTACCAGCGCATTTATTTCTTCAGCCATGGCATTGATTTTTATTTGCATCGCCTTTAATTCTTCCGCTTCGGCATTTAATTCTACACGCCTCACTTCCAGTTTGTCATACTCATCTTTTGGAGCTCCACCCTTACTGTTCCATGATTCAACTTCCACTTCATAAGCTTGATTCTTTTTATTAAATATTTCTACTCTTGAATCAAAATTGCTTTTGGCTTCATCATAATTCTTTTTCAAAGCGAGAAATTTGGCTCTAAGACTGTCATATGAAGTTCTATTGTTCTCAACTACAATACCGAGACTTGCCAGCTTGGCTGTCGCTTCTTGCCGGTAATCATAAACCAGATTAATTTTAAGAACTCCCAGAGAAGAATCTTCCGGCGCATAAGTAAAGAGGTTTTTACCGACATAGTCCCCTCTAGACTTTTCCCAGATGGCTTCAGCGTCAGCAAGCGCGTTTAAAAAATACTTTTTGGAAATATTAAATCGATTGTCAAAAGTGCCTAAGACATACGAAATGGGTCGTGAACACGGAGCATGTACCAACAGTGGCGCAATATAATTTTCCTGTACCTGTGAAAATTTATCAGAAATCTGTGGCCAATACTGATAGGACACTACGCCAACAATAGTAAGTATCAGGAAAATTTTTAGAAATCTAGTCATGACTATTCCATAAATGATAACAGTATTAGGGGAAAGAATCCATCTGATCGTATTTGCATTCTGGCTCTAAATATGCAATAATCATTGAATGAATTTAGTAGTGAAAATACTGCCCTATGCGCAGGTGATCCTTTCCGTTCTGTTGGTGTCAGCGATTTTACTTCAACAGTCTAGTGCCGGAGTAGGCGGAGCTTTGGGTGGAGGCAATACAGAGGGCTTTCAACACACTCGCCGAGGATTTGAGAAGTTTCTTTTTTACTTTTCCATTGTTTGTGGAATTCTTTTTGCTTTATTTGCTTTACTCAGTATAATAATAAAAGCTCAGAGCTAGTTTTCGTTATCTTTTCTGATTAGACAACTTCGTATGCGTAATTTTAAGTTACCTTCAAAAAAAGAAATAAATTTTATATTTGCGTCTTTCTCTAAAAAAGAGTGGCAGGTTTTTATTTTCCTGGCGCTAGTTTTATTGCTAAGCACAATACTAATGCTTCAAAGTATCAATAAACATTTCATGGTGACGATTCCGCTATATGGTGGCTCTATATCTCCGGGTATAGTCGGAGCTCCACGTTTTATAAACCCAGTACTTGCAAATTCAGAGGCCGATCAAGACTTGGTTTCACTGATATATTCAGGTCTTATGAGAAAAAGCAGTGACGGTGGTCTAATCCCAGATTTAGCGGAAAAGTATGAAGTATCAAAAAATGGCCTAATTTATACTTTTACTTTGAAAAATAATATATATTTTCAAGATGGGAAACCCGTTACCCCGGAAGACATATTATTCACTATAAATAAAGTCAAAGACTCGACAATCGAAAGTCCACATAAGGTAGATTGGGGTGGCATAACTTTTGAAAAAATAGATGAAAAAACCGTTCAATTTACTTTAAAACAACCCTATGCATCGTTCCTAGAAAATACAACTCTTGGAATTATGCCCGCGCATTTATGGGACAAGGGTCCATTAGAACTCAATAACGCAAATACAAACCCTATTGGGTCAGGACCTTACATGATAAATTTAGTAAGTAAGAAATCTTCAGGAATTATAGATTATTATAAACTAGTAGCATTTAAAAAATTTATACTGGGTGAACCATATATTAAAAATATAGACTTACATTTTTATCAAAATGAAGATGACTTGATCGCAGCGCTACTTGATAAAACAGTGGACCAGATAAGCTCAATCACCCCCCTTAACGCAGAGAATTTAAAAGAAAGAAATTATCAGGTAGAGTCTGCGGTACTCCCAAGGGTCTTTGGACTTTTCTTTAACCAAAATCAAAATCAACTTTTTACCGACAAAGTAGTGGTCAATGCCATTAACCAGGCAATAGATAAAGAAAAAATAGTAAAGGACGTACTTTTAGGATATGGAGTCGCGATTGATAGCCCGATACCGCCAAATATGACAGAATATCAAAGATTAAACATCGACAAAGCTGCACCACAAGCAAAATCACAAAAAATACAAAACGATTTAGCAAAAGACGGTTGGAAAGCTGGTGTGGATGGAACCTTAGAAAAAACAGTAACTGACAAAAAAAAGAAGGTTACAAAAAAATTAGAATTTTCTATATCAACTGGAAATGTGCCAGAGCTTACGAAAACTGCCGAGTTGATAAAACAAGATTTAGCAGTTTATGGTATAAAAGTGGATATAAAAATCTTTGAAAATGGTAACCTAAAACAGAGTGTGATCCGTCCACGCAAATATGACACCCTATTGTTTGGGGAAATCATAAATCACGAATCGGATCTTTTCGCTTTCTGGCACTCGACACAACGAAAAGATCCAGGGCTAAATGTCGCCATTTATACTAATGCAAAAGTAGATAAGATTTTAGAAGATGCCTCTGTAACTATTGATGACCAATCAAGAATAAAACTATATACTCAATTTGAGAATGAAATTAAAAAGGACATGCCAGCAATTTTCCTTTTTAGTCCTAATTTTATATATGTAACATCAAAAAACCTTAAAGAAGCGAAAATGAATAATATCATTTCACCTTCAGACCGTTATCTGAGTGCATATTTGTGGTATGGCCAAACAGAAAATATTTGGAGAATATTTGTAAAATAATTATTACTAATAAAAGAATCAATAAATAATGATAAAAAAGCAAAGATTACCTTTCAGCGCACTGAGCGTCGATAGTAAGAAAATAGAAGAAAAAACGGGACATGGACATGTAGTGACACAAAAAGCACAAGAGAAGCCAGAGCGAAAGAGTCAAATGAAAAGCTCTACCTATCAATATAGAAAAAAAAGATTTGGAAGGCAGGGGGGCAACCATTCATTTGCAAACAAAGACCAATCAAAAAGCTCCAACAGTGCCAAAATTCTTCCGCCAGCAGATGGCGTGATACGAGTCATACCACTTGGTGGTGTTGAAGAAATCGGCAAGAACATGACAGCTATCGAAATAGGAGAAGATATCATTGTGATTGACGCTGGAATGCACTTTGCTAATGAAGCTACTCCTGGAGTAGATTATGTTATCCCAAATACAACCTACCTTGAAGAACGCAAGGAGAAAATACGTGCGCTCATCATAACGCATGGGCATTTAGACCATATCGGTGGTGTACCGCTTGTGCTTTCACGTATTGGAAACCCTCCGGTGTATTCTAGAAATCTTTCTATTTTGATGATGCGAAAGCGCCAAGCAGAATTTCCGCATCTACCAGCAATGAAGGAAAACATTGTTGAGAAAGACGCGGTAATAACTTGCGGAAAAATAAAGATAAGATTCTTTGGGGTAACCCATACGATCCCAGACTCAATGGGAATAATTATAGAAACAGCAAATGGATGGATAGTAACCCCTGGAGACTATAAGCTTGACCAAATAGATGGAGTTGTCTCTAAAGAGGAAGAAAAAGAATATTCTATCTTCGACAAAGCGAAGGTGCTTTTGCTCATGACTGATTCGACTAATATAGAAAACGAGGGGTTTTCCCTGCCTGAAATAAAAGTGCATCAAGGACTTGAAAACTTAGTAAAAAAAGTAAGCGGTCGGATTATTATCGCCGCCTTTGCTTCACACATTACCCGGCTTGCGTATGTAGTAAAATTTGCAGAATCCATAGGTAAAAAGATAGCCATTGATGGACGTTCAATGAAGACAAATATCGACGTGGCAATCGAAGCCGGACTCTTTGAACCCAAAAAGGACACTATCATTCCAATAGAAGAAGCGGATAATTTTCCACCGAATAAAGTCGTGGTCTTGATGACTGGAGCCCAGGGCGAAGAATTTGCCTCGCTTAACCGTGTAGCAAATAAAACTCATACAAAATTCAAGCTTCAGAAAGGAGATACGATCATCCTTTCGGCTTCCATCGTCCCGGGGAATGAAAGAGCGGTAGAAAAAATGAAAGATGGACTTACTAGACAAGGAGCCCGCATTATAAGTTACCGAACGAGCGGTGAAGATTTCGTTCATGCGACCGGACATGGTAACCAAGAAGACGTAAAATGGTTGCACCGTAAAACCCATCCGAAATTCTTTATTCCAATCCATGGTAATCATTATCGGCTTGTACTTCATAAAGAACTCGCCATGGAACTCGGAATGAGTGAAGAAAACGTTATCGTACCCGATAATGGTTCAATCATTGAAATATCAGCAGATGGAGAAAAAATGCTATTGCGTAAAGAGCGTGCGCCGAGTGGCATTATGATGGTAGATGGTGTTTCTATTAGCGACACGCAAGATGTAGTTATTCGTGATCGTGTCATGCTAGCACAAGATGGTATGTTTGTTATCATTGCTCTGCTTGACCAAAAAACTGGAAAATTAAAAAAATCCCCAGATCTTATCTCCCGCGGGTTCGTATACTTAAAAGAAAACCAAGAGCTCCTGCGCCAAGTTAGAATCATCATAAAAAAATCAGTGGAAGAGGCAGTGGTTAAAAAACCTATTAGTCACTCCGCTTCGAACCCGGTAGATTTTGATTACGTTAAAGCCGGTCTGGGAGAAACGGTTTCCAAATTCTTATATCAGAAAACCGAAAAAAGACCATTAGTGATACCCGTAATATTAAGCGTGTAAAATGAAATATCAAAGAAGAATGATATATTTGGTGGGCACTATTTTTTCTCTACCTATTGCCCTTATGTCTTATATAAACTCTAGTTTTATTTCTTCTTTTATCGATGAGAAATTAGTTGGGGTTATATACGCACTCGGTTCTGCCGTTTCAATACTTGCGCTTTTAGTAGCTCCAAAAATATTTCGGAAAATAGGTGGATATAGATTTTTATTGTGGGTAATCGCACTTGAGGCACTTTCTATTTTATTATTCGCATTTTCAAGTAACGCATGGAGCACTATTTTTCTGTTTGTCTGTGGATTTTCTCTCAACACTTTGATCTTTTTCTCACTGGATGAGCTCTTGAAAATATTCTCAAGAGAATCTTCTACTGGAAAGACTAGGGGTATTTATATCACTCTCTGCAGTTTTGCTTGGGTCATCGCTCAATTAACCCTTGGAACAATCTTAGGAGGATCTTCTTTTAAGACAATTTATCTGATCAGCTTTTTGATCATGCTTTTATTTTTTGCAATATCATATATATACCTCAAAAATATACCAGACCCAGAATATGATAGGACAGATACAAAAAAATATATCGGGAAATTTTTGAAAAACAAAAATTTGTTCCGTGCTTATGTCATAAGCTTTTTACTTCAGCTCTTCTACTCTTGGATGGTTATTTATACACCGATATATCTCTCTACTTACCTTAAGTTCTCATGGAGAGAAATTGGCCTTATATTTGCAGTAATGCTCTTGCCTTTTGTTATTGTCCCATTTCGTCTAGGTCAATACGCGGATAAAATTGGAGAAAGAAAAATGTTAATGTTTGGGTTTACAATAACTTCCATTGCTACTTTTGCCCTTTTCTTTATAAACGCACACTATGCATGGATATGGGCTATGCTATTGTTCGCCACTCGAGTAGGTGCCGCAAGTATAGAAGTGATGAGTGATGCTTACTTTTTTAAACATATTAAACCAGAAAATGAGGAATTTATCGGAGTCTACCGTAGCGCCTCCCCTGTCGCCTACATACTTGGCCCTCTGTTAGCTTTTATAGTTTTTAACTTCGTTCCATCTTTTAATTACATCTTCCTTATTTTAGGAATGATAATTCTTTGTGGAGTTTATATTTCTTCTACGATCAAGAAGAGTGACATCTAATTTTATGGGTGATTTAAATAAAAAATTAATACATATTTCTGTTCCATTTCTTATTATTCATAGCATTGAAGAGTTTTATTTTGGTTTACCTAATATAGATGCATTTACTTCTTTTATTTCTCACCATATTGGTTTAACTAATAATATTACATATTTCTTAGGACAATTAATATTGTTTGTATTTTTTGCTATTATTTTATTTCTAATCATGTTGCGTAAAAATATAGACTACGGCGGTTTCGTCGTTGGTATAATTCTCCTTTTTGAAGTTAGTCATATCTATCTAGCTATTATCTCGGGATCTTACTACCCAGGACTTGTTACAAGTCTTATCTTGTTTGGATTAGGTATCTGGTATTGGTATAAAGTGTTACAGATTAAATTTCATAAATAAATTTTAAAGGAACAATTCTTGTGAGAAAAATCACCACTCCGCCCCAAAGGGCTCCCCTTCTAAATTAGGAGGGGTAAGGGGTAGTACTAATTTTCTTTCGCAACTTCGAGAGTTACTTTTACATTTTTCTCGGCGCCTTTATGGAGAATTTTTAAATTTATTATTTGACCAATGTTTTTCTCACGAACAATAGATGCAAGATTGGTCTTGTCATCCAACTTGACCCCATCAACTTCTAAAATTATGTCATTCTCGACGATCCCCGCCTTGTCCGCAGGAGATCCTGGGATAACGGCAAGTTCGCTGGTATTTGCCCCAGCTTTTACTAACACTCCATAATCAACCGTTAAATTATTTTTTTCTTTCATCTCAGCGTTAATGGATACATAACGAATCCCTAAGTAAGGACGTACAATTTTACCGGTAGATTTTACTGACTCAATTGCACTTTTCACACTATTGATCGGCAATGCAAAACCAATATTCTGAGATCCTTGAGCGATGGCAACATCTACACCAATTACCCTGCCGGAAAGATCGAGCAGGGGCCCACCAGAATTGCCTGGATTAATTGCCGCATCTGTTTGAATCACGTGATCCAGAACTTCGGTACTTCCTGAGCTGTCGCCTGCAGTTATCGAACGTGCAAGCCCCGAAACTACCCCGACAGAAACAGTATTTCTGTATTCACCGAGTGCATTACCGATAGCAATAACGCTTTGTCCCACCTCGAGTTTGTCAGAATCACCCAATGAAAGGTAGGGGAAATCATTTCCTTCGATTTTTATGAGAGCAATATCTAAAATAGGGTCACGGGCAATTACTTTTGCTAAATGCTTTTTACCATCATTGGTGAAAACGGTATATTCGACATCTTTTTGATCGACAACGTGCTTGTTAGTAACAATTAAACCGTCACTGGAGACAAAAAACCCTGATCCCCCACCAATATTTTTTTTCTCTGTTCCATTTTGACGATACTGTGGAATATTAAAGTTAAAACCTGGGAATAAATCTCCGAAAGGATTTTGTTGTTGGTTCGGATCAATGTAAGTTTCATATTTGGGAACTTCTTTCGAGATGATGATCGAGACGACAGCTGGATTTGTTTTTTTCACCGCGTCTATTACAAAATGCTCTTGCGAAAAAATAGTTTGTTTTTCTAAAATTCTTTCCGTGGTAACTTTATTACCATCTTTATCATTTGAAGATTGTTCTTGTGCCTCTTTCAAATATTCTTGAGCAAAATATCCGAAAATCTGTGCTCTCTTGTTCCAAGCTAATCCAAAAATAATTATGAGTATGAATAAAAAAGATAACAGGCTGGTAAAAAACCCCGCAGTAAAATCTTTATTGGTAAAATATTTTTTAATGAATTTCATGATATTTATTTCTTTATGCATTTTGTGTTTGGTTGATCAAAAAACTAGTAATAAATAAATTATATTTAACTTTTCCTTTTTAGCAAGTTGTTTTTATATATTTTTTCTTTATACGGCTTAAGACGTACGATTTTAATCGAAACGCCCTTATTTTTTAAGTCTTTTCTTAAATTTTTTACATATGCTTTTTGGTCGTATCCAAGGGCAATTATGTCTGGACACTCTCTTATTATATGTGGAATATGATTTTTAACTCCAGACAATATTACTCTATCAGCAATTTTATATTTTTTAATTAAATTTATTCTTTTTAGCTCTTTTAGAAACGGTAATTGTCCTTTTATCTTTAAAACATTCTTATCTCGTGCCACCGAAACAATTAAAAAGGAATTTTTAGAAAGTTTTTTAGCCTGCTTAAAGAAATTTAGATGACCTTTATGTATTCCATCGAAAGTCCCGAAGACCATTATCTTTGTCTGTTCATTTTTCTCTAACATATAGGTAGTATAGCAAAATTCTAAAGGATTTTTTAGCACCCATATTGACGATATCTAAATCATTTTCTGTTATATTAATCTTTAAGATATTAACTTGCTAAGTATCCTGCATAAAGATTATAATTATCTACTATGGCGATAACAATTACAAAAAGAGACGGCACAAAAGCACCCTTCAACGCGGATAGAATAAACAAATCGATCGAGAGGGCTTGCTATGGACTTAAAGACCCCATCAGTAAAGTTATCCAGATAGCCACAGAGACACAACTCACCCTCTATGATGGCATTACTACTGAGGAAATGGATGCAGCATGCATAAATGCAGCACTACAAAACGCACAATACGGCATAGACTTTGATAAAATAGCCACTCGCCTACTTTTGAAAGGAATTTATAAGAAAGTTATAGGAGATTATGATAATGATGAGTCAAAAAGCATTTCTCCTGAAGAATTTACGAAGTTGCATAGCTCTCATTTCAAAGAGTATGTTCTAAGTGCAGTCGAGAAAGGACTTTTGGATAGTAGAATGGCATCAAGTTTTGATTTGGAAGATTTAGCTTCAAGTCTGAAAATAGAAAATGATGAACTCTATAAATATTCTGGACTCTCGACGATGCAAAATCGTTATTTGATGAAGAATGAAAAACAAGCTCCGCTCGAGACACCACAATATTTTTGGATGAGGGTAGCGATGGGCATGTCTCTAAATGAAAAAAACCCAACCGAGTGGGCAAAGAAATTTTATAATAAAATGTCCAAGTTGGAATACCTCTCTGCCGGAAGCTCAAACATCGGCGCTGGTACCCCACACCCAAAGCTTTCAAATTGTTTCTTGATGGAAATTCATGACAACATGGAACACATCGGTAAAACTGTCTCTGATGTTCTACTTCTATCTAAAGCAACAGGCGGTATCGGACTTTCCGTAACTAAACTTAGAGCCGAAGGTTCAGTCCTTAAATCAAACAATACGATTTCGTCCGGCCCAGTGCCTTTTATGCATATTATTGACTCTGCAGTACGTGCAGTACAACGTGGAGGCAAGAAAAAGGGCGCTCTTTGTTTTTACATGGAGAATTGGCACCTAAATTTTCAGGATTTTATAGATCTAAAACAAAACAATGGGGATGATTACCGTCGTACCCGCACCGCCAATACCGCTGTGTTTATTTCTGATGAATTTATGAAAAGAGTCTTAGAAGGTAACGAATGGTACCTTTTTGACCCAAAGGAAGTAAGTGACCTAAATGAGCTTGTGGGTAAAGAGTTTTCTAAGAGATACAATGAGTATGTGGAAATGGCAAAAAATGGAAAAATAAAGATGTTCCATGTTATGCCAGCACGTGAACAATACAAAAACATTTTAGTTTCTCTTGAGACCACCTCACACCCTTGGCTCACATGGAAAGATGCTATCAATGTCCGTGCCTTGAACAATAACACAGGAACAATTCACTGCTCTAACCTTTGCACTGAAGTTACCTTACCCACAGACAAGGATAATATCGCTGTCTGTAATTTGGTCTCTATCAATATTGCAAAACATATAATCAACGGCCAAATTGATTGGCACCGTCTTGAAGAATCTGTTCGTCTCGCTACTCGTCAGCTCGATAATTTAGTAGACATAAATGAATTACCCATACTTGAGGCAGTACGGGCTGACAGTGAAAACAGGGCTGTTGGGCTTGGACTCATGGGCTTTGCCGATTCGATTGAGCAACTTGGCTATTCATATGAAGACAATGAAGCTTATGATTTTGCTGATCAGGTTTTTGAATTCATTTCTTACATGGCCATAGATGAATCTGCAAATTTGGCAAGTGAGCGTGGAAATTATCAAAACTTTGAAGGTTCTGGGTGGTCTAAAGGACGTGTACCGATTGACACTATCAAAAAACTCGAAGAAGATAGAGGACGTGAATTGACCGTCAAAAAAGAATCAGCGAAGCTCCTACCGTTGTTAGATTGGGAAACTTTACGTGGCAAGGTAAAGAAAGGTATGCGTAATGCTACCCTACTTGCTATTGCTCCGAACGCGAACATTGGGCTGGTAGCAGGGACTTCCCCGGGTATTGATCCAAGGTTTACTCAAATGTTTTCCAGAAATAAAATATCTGGTAAATACTTAGAGGTGAATCCAAACATGATGACAGCACTACAAAGCGAAAACCTCTGGGAAAAAACACGAGAAGCAATACTTGAGAATCATGGTGATATAGAATCTATCGCAGAAATACCGGATGCTATAAAAAGAATCTATAAAACTTCTTTCTCTGTCTCTCCTTACGCATATATAGAAGTCGCCGCTAGGGCGCAAAAGTGGGTGGACATGGGAATCTCTCGAAATATGTACCTGGATATTCGCGACATCAACGAGATTATGAACGTTTACACTACCGCTTGGGATAAGGGCCTAAAAACGACGTATTACCTCCATATGAAGCCTCGCCATACTGCTGAACAGTCAACTACCACAGTAAATAAAGCCCAAGTTTTGGGTAAGAGAGGTTTTGCTGTATTAAGAGATAAACAGCCGGCCATAGAGCAGAAAACAGAAAGTGCCGATTTGGTTAAATCTGCTGATGTCTCGGATGCGATAAATATGGGAAAGCAGGAAGAAAAGAAAAACATATTGGAAAAGTTAGTTCAAGTCCAGTCAGCTCTTAGCGGTGGTAATCTGACAGTAAAACCACTAAAAATACATATAACCGAAGATCCGAGCGAAGCTATGATTTGTGATAGTTGTCAGTAAATTATTAAATAAATTCTTGAGGTAAATAAATATATGATTTTAGGAAAAGCGTCTCCAACAGACATGAATTTGCATCCCATGCATTATAAATGGGCTTATGACCTTTATAATCAGGCGGTGCGTAATAGTTGGTTCCCCCATGAAATACCGCTTGGCGAAGACTTAGCGGATTGGCGAAAAATGACTGAGGATGAAAAACACGCTGTGGAGTTCTTGATGGCGTTTTTCAATCCAGCCGAATTAATAGTGAACAGATCACTTGCTCTCGGTGTCTATCCATACCTTAAGTCTCCAGAGTGCCACTTGTACCTCGCAAAACAAATGTTTGAGGAAGCAAATCATTGCGTATCTTTTGAATATGTTCTTGAAACTTTCCCCTTAGACCGTACCCGTGTCTACGAACAACATCTAGAAATGCAGTCAATGAAAAATAAAGAAGACTTCATAAATAAATACCTCATCAGAATGACCGAAGATAACTTAAATATAGAATCCCCAGAGGGTAAAAAAGATTTTTTAAGAAACTTGGTAGCCACAAATATAGTTATGGAGGGAACATGGTTTTATTCTGGATTTATGGTGGCACTCTCCTTTCGTCAGAGAAACCAACTTCGCAACTTGGGCTCAATGATTACTTGGGTCCTACGTGATGAATCTCTACACCTCAAATTTGGTATTCAACTCATCCATACAGTGTTAGAAGAAAATCCAGAGCTTCTAACTGCCGAGTTTGCAGAGGAAATCAGGAAAATAATAATCGATGGAGTCAACCTAGAGGTTAATTACAATAAAGACATGTTTCCAAAGGGGATATTGGGGCTCAATGCAGACTACGTAAACCAATATGTACAGTATGTGGCAGACCGCAGATTAGAAGAATTGGGCCTAGAAACCCATTTTAACGTCACCAATCCAGCCAAATGGATGTCTACAGCCACAGATGTTTTCGAGCTGGTTAATTTCTTCGAGCAACAAAATACTTCCTACGAAGTAGACGCACACGGACACAAAAACGAAGAAAAGAAGGAAAAGAAAAAGGAGGAGTAAAGATTATATAATTAATATATAATTTTTGCGTACTTTACTATTTTAAAGAAATACTCTCTATCACCACAGCACTGACTGGTCTATCAAGCACACCTGGATTTACAGTTTTAACATTTGCAATTTTATCTACGACGTCTTGACCAGAAGTTACTTTGCCAAAAATAGTATAGAGAGGCGGTAAAGGATAAGTCTCTGTCATTATAAAGAACTGGCTACCGTTTGTATCCGGACCGCTGTTTGCCATTGCCACTATCCCCTTTGCATAACCTACTTTCGTATATAAATCTGACTTTGCATCTATTTCGTCAGCAAACTTGTATCCCGGACCACCTGTACCCCATAGGTTCATCTTTGAATCGTCCTTGGTCAAGGGATCTCCCCCTTGGATCATAAAACCTTTTATAACTCGATGAAACTTGATCCCACTATAAAAACCATCTTTGGCAAGTTTTTCAAAATTAGCCACTGTATTCGGAGATTCCTTTTCAAAAAATTCAATCGTGATATTTCCTTTGTTGGTATTTAGGGTTGCATTCATAATTTTTTCTTTTACCTCACTAGAACTCTCTATCGAGGTAGACTGATTGTTAGGATTAATAATATTTTCTTCTTTGCTTTTACCATTAATATAAAACAGGGCACCAGCAACAATGACAATAACTACAATTATTGCACTAATATATTTGTTCATAATATATTTTTATTTACTTTTTAATTTCTTCGTAACTTATAATTATCTGATCCTTGTCTTGCACGACATAGTTTTCATAAGCGTCGGTATCTTGGCCATTAACAGACATATGAAGAACATGTTTATTATCAACGGTAGAATCTAATATTTGTTCTTTATTGAAAGTCTTCCCCCAGACTGCAAAGAAATCACCAAGTGTGAAATCTTTTTTGACCGGCGCCTCAACATGAAGAAGACCGGTGGCATCGTGTGTATGTATGCTATGCATACATAGTCCATTTATGCCCGTATTTGCAGGAATAACTTCTTCTTTGCCGAGAATTAGAATCTTTAGCTTGGGATGTATATGGAATCGAGTCGCCATATCAGTAGTACAAGACAGAGCCACTTCCCTGCTTGTTTGCTCTGATATTTTCTTTTCGCGTGCAGCTTCAATATTAACGACCCCCCATATGATGAGTCCAGTTAGAATGAAAGTGATAATTATAAACCAAAAGCTGGAACTCAGTTTTATCTTATCCATATTATTTAAATCCTAACATATAAAAAAATTCTTGGCAAAAAAACAATCAGTCCGACAATCACTGCAACAAAAACAGACAACAAGACTGCCCCAGCAGCCACATCTTTTGTATCACGAGCAAAAGGATGATATTCGGGAGAAGTTAGATCTATATCTATTTCGATAGCTGTGTTGAGAGTTTCAGTGATAAAAACAAGGCCAATAGTAAAGACAAGGGCGATCCATTCTAAACTAGAAACTCTAAAATAAAATCCAAGAGCCACCACGATTAGAGCCGACACTATGTGAATAAATAAATGCCGCGTTGCTCTTGAGACAACATACAACCCTCGAAAAGCATTCAAAAATTTCTCGTTATATTTCACTTCTCGCCAAGCTCTCTTTTCTATCTGTATTTTTTCTTTTTGATTCATTGTTAGAGAATTAAATCCTATTCAACCTTTAGAGTTCCTTTCATTCCCATTGCCCTATGTGTGCCAACTGAACAATAATATTCAAAGCTTCCAGCTTTACTAGCTGTGAATTCTACCGTTTCGGTGTTTGGGGATTTTACTTCTTTTGTGGAAACCCCATATTCATCTATAACAAAATTATGGAAACCGGCACTATTTTCAAAAGTTATTTTTACCTTATCCCCCTTCCTGACTGTTATCATAGATGGGGAGAAGGAAAAGTTCTTGCCAACAATAGTAAACTCTTTCACTGGTGCCACAGGCGTATTTTTCACTACGGTGGTATCCTTTGCAACCGCAGATTCTGTGTTTGTATTTTCACTAGATTGGAGTTTTTCGGAGATAGGTGCTTCTGCTTTTTTACCAGACCCAAAGGCAAACAGCAAACCAGCGATTAAAACAACAAAAACAACTATCGAAATATATCTATTTCTCATACTTCTATCTTATCATCAAATAAGCAAGATAGGCAAATAAAGTTATTGGTATTGTATATAAATGGGCTTGGGATTTAATTTCAAAAGATCGTCTGGTGCCATCAAGGTGGTGCCCTCTTCTAGAACATCATTTTTATAAAACAATTTAAAACCCGTAAATTGAACTGGTTCAGGATAAATAAAATTTGTATATGTTCCTATCTTTTTTTTCATTACTCCCCAGCCATCCATGTTCATGACTATTTGGACTTCGGGCAAGGGCTTTATTTCTTGGTAATTCGTAACCATTTTTTGGGTATATCGATGTACAACCAAAATTTTTGGGGGTAAACTATTTTCTTTGACTATCTTTGCTAAATAATCAGCTGCGAAATTTATATCAGTGGCATCCAGTGTGCCTACTATTTTCCCCGGTCGAACGCCAGTCTTCATGGAAAATTCTGGATCAACACCCAAATGAACCTCCGGCATTTTTAGATACTTCTCTAGCAAAGGAACTTCTGTATGTAAATTTGAAAATCCAACTTGTACGTCTAGAAAGACAATCGCATTTATTTTCTTTGCCATCCTTAGCACTTTGTCTATTTCGGCCTCTGGCATGCGAGTCCTATATTTGCCATCATTCCCCTTATCTCCCTGAGCCACCACTGCAATGTAATGAAGCGCCGGGAGGACGGGTGTACCGGGGTCCGCAGATTCCCACTTTTTCACCTCGACATTCAACCTTTGCAACATTTCATCTTCTCCATACTGCCCCAAAACTCCCATTTTAGTCGAGTATAGATTGCCATAATAGGCAACAATACGTTTAAATGGCAATATCGCCCCAGCATTTGGATAAACTGTCTTTACGGGCCAAAGATGTGCCCTTACTGGCTGTGGTGAGGCAGGAACTTTGGTAATTTTAGTAATAGATTTGCCATTTTTATTTTTTTCAATAGTCTTAACTGTGTTAAAAACAATGGGATCTAGCGGATTGTTTGCCAATTCATTTAATTTTTGATCGTAAAGGACGGTATTAAGTGGCGAAATTGCTGGTACTATATTTTTCTTTACTTCAGCTTTTTTATTTTGTTCATCTCTTTGATAAGAAACAACGCCAAAAAACTTGGGCAGTATGCCAAACAAAAAAAGTGATAAAAAAATAAAAACAAGTAAAATTACAGTAAAGTTTTTTTTCATATCTACAGGCTGCGGGACTTGGAATCGAACCAAAATTTTCGCTTTCAGAGAGCGACGTCCTACCTTTAGACGATCCCGCAATAGAGATACAATAGTATAAATAAGGCTTTTAATCAAACCGATAATTTGCCTATTTTTTATTTCTTGCCTGCGGCGCAAGCTTTGATAAAAGCCACAAAGAGAGGGTGAGGATTAAGCGGACGAGATTTTAATTCTGGATGGAATTGGGCTCCTAGGTAAAAAGGGTGCTTAGACTTTGGGAGTTCGGCTATTTCCATCAGTCTACCGTCCGGTGAGGTACCGGAAAAGACGAGACCCTCTTTGCTTAAGCGCTCGATATATTCAGGGTTCACTTCGTAGCGATGGCGATGGCGTTCAGAAATTTCCGAGGCTCCGTAAGCAATCGCAGCGATGCTCCCCTTCTTTAATAAAGCCGGATAAGCACCTAAACGCATGGTCGCCCCAAAGTTTTTATCTTTTAGATTCTTTTTTTGTTCGGGCATGATGTCGATGACTGGATTTTTAGTATCAGGATTTATTTCTGTGGTGTGGGCGTCTTTAAGTCCTAAAACATTTCGAGAAAATTCGATCGTGGCAATCTGCATACCATAGCAAAGCCCAAAATATGGAATTTTTTCTTTACGACAATATTCCGCCACAGCTATCTTACCTTCTATTCCACGACTGCCGAAACCGCCAGGCACGATAATGCCATCAAATTTATCTAATTCTTTGAGAGATTTAGGGTCTTTCTCAAATTGTTCTGAATTGAGCCAAATAATCTCTGGCTTGCAACCCAAAGCTCCTCCGGCATGTCTGACCGACTCGATCACCGAAATGTAAGAATCTTCAAGCACGAACTCCCCTGTACCAAAATATTTACCGACTATCCCAATACGCACAGACTTAGTGGCATTATTCATTTCTGTAACCATCTCTCGCCACTCCTTCATATCCTTATTCGGTGGCACAATATCAAGCTTCATAAAAATACGATCACCGAGTCCATCATTTTCAAAATTAACTGGAACTTCATAAATATTCCCGACGTTCGGTGCTGAGATGACATCTCCCTTTTCTAAACTACACATAAATTCGATTTTTGCTTTTCTTTTATCGTCGAGAGGAATATGTGCACGAGCAAGAATGATATCTGGGTTAAGCCCTACCGCATTCAAACTACGGACCGCGTGCTGGGTCGGTTTGGTCTTCAACTCGTTTCCTCCTGCTCCAAGTGCGGGTACATAGCTCACAAGCACAAGAACAACATCATGGGGATTCTTAATCTTGAGCATGCGTACCGCCTCAAGGAACAAAATGTTTTCATACTCACCGACTGTACCCCCTATCTCTGTGATCGCTACTTTAGCGTTGGCTTTTTCGACTGCTTTATTTATACGTTCGATGATTTCAAGCGGGATACGGGGCACTACTTCAACTTGTTTGCCCCCAAATTCTAAATTACGCTCCTTTTGGATAACAGAAAGATACACGCTACCTGTCGTCATGTAATTCGTCCGGGTTAAATCACGATCAAGGAAACGTTCATAGTTGCCCATGTCCTGATCGCACTCCATGCCATCATCCAAAACGAAAACCTCACCGTGTTCGGTGGGGTTCATAGTGCCGGCATCAACATTTACATAAGGATCTATCTTTAGAGCGGTAACTTCCACTCCCCTAGATTGCAGAATTTTACCGATTGAGGCGGAAGCGACACCCTTGCCGACTCCCGACATAACACCTCCCACCACAAAAATATATTTTGTTCCTTTTTTAGACATTGTCTTATTTATTTAAATATTTTCTGACTGCCAGAAAACTGGAAATTACTCCGAGTAGTATACCTGATAATAGAATAATTGCAAAAATTTGCAGGAAATTGGAAACATAATAATCATATAAATTGAGACCAAGAAAACTAGTCATATTGCGTCCTAGCCAAGCGGTAATCGGCCAAAACAAGATCAAGATCGTAAATGTAGCGATAATACCGTATATTACACCTTCAACCATAAACGGGCCCCGAACACGCATTTTGGAAGCTCCCACGAGACGCATGACCCCTATTTCTTCTCTTGCAATAAATATGGTTAATCGAATGGTATTGAAAGTAATGATTAAGGAAGAGATTATAAGGTAAAGCGTAAGCAAAAAACCAAGCCTCTGCGCCCCTGATATTATGTTATTCAGCCGATTAATTACTAATTTATTCTGATGATAATTTACTTTTTCTACGATAGAAGTGGGACCAGAAACAAGCGCATCGTCTCCTTGTAAAAAGTTGGCAATACTTTCATATTGAGAAATTTCTTTTGCTTTGACATTTAGATATGCACCGAGGGGGTTCCCGCCTATTTCATCTAATGCGGCAATAGTAGAGTAGTCATTTACATGTCTGTCACGGAAAAGTTTGAGCGCGGTATCCGCACTAGTGTAAGAAACTTGCGCAACCTCAGGCAATTTTTCCAAAGATGATTTTAGAAGCATGATTTTATCCTCTCCAGCATTGGTGGTAAAATAAATAGTCACATCCACCTTGTCTTTAATTTGATTAAGTGAAGAATATAGTACTGCCTGTAAAAGGATAATAACAACTATCACTGCGAGCGTATTCAAGACCTGGAGAACGGCGGCCACAGATACGGAACCCCCTCTTTTAAAGTTTATAAATCCAGATTTTATAATTCTTTTTAAATCAGTCATTGCCATAAGTATAACTATATCACTTAGTGTGCTTACTGTCCCGAACAATTTTACCATTTTCCATAGTAATTACCCTTTTCCCAATAGAATCAATGACGCCACGATTGTGAGTGGCCAAGATTACGGTCGTGCCTAAATCATTTATTTTCTTTAAAATCTGTACTATCTCGTGTGTGTTTATGGGATCAAGATTACCTGTTGGTTCATCAGCTATGATGAGTTCTGGCTGATTAATAATGGCCCTGGCAATTGCAAGCCTTTGCTGTTCTCCGCCGGAAAGTTGGTTTGGAAAATGAAAAATACGATGACTTAAATCAACCAATTCTAAAACATGGGGTACATCAGAAGCTATCTCCTCGTCAGTCTTACCGACGGCTTCCATGGCAAAAGCTATGTTTTCATAAGCAGTCTTGTTTGGTAATAATTTGAAATCCTGAAATACTACCCCAATGCGACGGCGAAGTTTGGTCAGGTCTTTATTTTTCAGTTTATGTACGTCAATTGATTCAAAAAAAACAGTACCTAGGGACGGCTTATCGTCCGCTAAAATCATTTTGGTTAAAGTGGTCTTGCCAGCACCTGAATGTCCAACAACAGAAACAAACTCCCCAGCTGTAATAGTTACTGTGACGTCATCCAACGCTACTGCGTCTTTGTAGATCTTAGAAACGTTATTAAAATAAATCACCCACCTATTTTAACATAGATTTTTCTCTGCCTCAATAAAAGTATCTATTTCACCATCTAAAACAGCATCTACATTAGAAGTTTCCGCTTCTGTCCTGTGGTCTTTAACCATCTTATAAGGATGAAGTACATAGGAACGAATCTGGTTGCCCCATTCTATTTCTGTATTTTTTAGTTTCATGCTGTCTTCTAGGGATTTCTTTTCCTCCTCTGCTTTTTTAAAGATTTTAGCTCGAAGGATACTCATAGCCTGTTCTCTATTTTGTTCTTGAGAACGTTCAGCAGAGCAGTGCACCGCGATACCTGTCGGGATATGGACAATCCTAACAGCTGTTTCTCTTTTGTTTACATTTTGTCCTCCCGGACCTGATGAGCGGGAAAACTCTATTTTTAAATCTTCAGGGGACAATACTACATCTTTTTCCTCCATTTTAGAAAACTTTGGCAAAACTTCTACTAAAGAGAAAGATGTGTGTCTTAATTTTTTTGCATTGAAGGGTGAAATACGGACCAGACGATGAACACCGCCTTCGTTCTTAAGTGTGCCATAAGCATTTTTGCCGGAAATTTCCAGGGTGATGTTTCGGTAGCCTCCGTGATCATTTTGATGTTCATGGATAAAAGAAACACCCCAACCTTTTTTATTCGCATACTTCACATACATAGCTAGCAACATAGCAGAAAAATCCTCGGCATCATCTCCACCCGCGCCAGAAATAACGGTAAGTATTGCATTCCCCTTGTCGTATTTTCCAAGTCCTTCTTTTTTATTTTTCAATTCGGCAATCTCTTTGAGCACACCTTGGGCTTTATTTTTATCATTCCAAAAGTCGGGGCTCATCATTTCTGCTTCGAGCTTTTTTATTTCTTCGTCAATTTTGCTGTGATCTTTTTCCATAATCTTTTGCAAGAGCCGATGGACAGGATTGAACTGTCGACCCTCGCTTTACGAAAGCGATGCTCTACCAACTGAGCTACATCGGCTGGAGCCGTTGGTGAGGATCGGACTCACGGTCTCGTTCTTACCAAGAACGTGCTTTACCACTAAGCTACAACGGCATATGAATATACTAGTTGATATTCACTTATTTTGCAAAAGTATTTTACGCTGCGTGACCTAGCTATAGAATAGCTCTCTCTAATTCTTCCAAGTTATGAACTAAAAAATCTGGGTTGTAAGATTTTAGTTTACTTTCTGAACTAAAACCCCACGTTACTGCTGCAGTTTTAATACCTAATTTTTTACCCACTTCTATCTCATGATTTGAATCACCAATAAAAATTGTGCTATTTTTTTCAAGATTATTGGATTCGACTATTTTACAAACGGCTTCTTCTTTGTTGTGAGCAGCAAAAATTACGGAGTCAAATACGCTCTCGAGACCAAAATCTTTGATTTCTGGCAAAATAGTTTCGGGATAATCAGAGCTGACGACAAATACCTTTGCACCAGATTCTTTAATTTTTTTTATTAATTTTGGAATACCAGGAAATGATTTTGCTTTTAGACTTTCTGAAACGGCTTTTTTGTAAAAAACCTCTTGCTCCTCCATCGTAATCGATGGAATATATTTTTTATAAAAATCCATCCAAGGTTGACACCATTCTTCTTTCATCTCTTCCATTGATATTTCTTTGGCCCCAAAATGCCTTAATTTCTTATTAGCGATAACAAGCTGGTCTTCGACGCAATCTTTAACAACGCCAGACCAATCAAAAATAACATTTTTTATCATCTGCGGGGTTATTAAACGAAGCTCGAACCTATTTTACTAAAAATTCGACAGAAGCATCAAATGTAAAAGCGGACTCGGTTTTGCGAAAGCATTTTTTGGGGAAAAGGATTTCGCAAAACCTCGGCTAATATTTTATTAAATTCGGCGAGATTGCCCGCAGAAGGGGTTTGGGGAGGAATGCGGGAAACCCAAAATTAAAAATGCTCGGTGCCTTCGTTCATCATATCATTGTGTTTGGTCTAAAGAAATACACCCTCGGCATCCGCCTCGGGAATTTCCGCTAGGGCTACGAGCGCCAGTTCTAGGATATGGGAACGGCTCAAATACCGGGTAAATGAGCCGTTCCCATTTCTAGTTGGGGAGAGGATTCTCCTCTCCCCAGTGCGTTGCCTCGGTTCGTGCTCCTTTCAGTCGCATCCCGCCGAAGCGGGACAGGGCTCACCCCACCCGGCCGCACAAACCCCTCTCAGTTTTTTCAGTTCTCGTTTAGTGTGTAGCTTTTGCTTTCGATTCAGTATTTCATACCACACAGGCGCTCGTCTTTAGCCCAGACACCCTAGCGGAAATTCCCGAAGGCGCAAAATGCATGTGCTTGACCCACCCTCCCGTTCGCGCACAAACTCGTTCGTTGAAACTAAAAGAAACTCACGAGACTCCCTTACATTCGGGAATACGAAACTCCTTTTCCAGTTCTTCCACTTTGTTTAATTTTTCCTTCCTTCTCCAAGATTGAAAGATACCGAGTTGCTGTTGCATCAGATACATGCAAATACTTTTCTACTTCGTCGTTTGTAAGTTTAGAGTGTTGTAAGAACAAAGACATAACCCTATCCAATTTTTTACGCTTTCGAAATTGAATTGTGTTTCGAGCAGAGATTAAAAGTTTTCGTGCGAGCGAAGATTTATTTTCCAACGGCTCATTTACTGGTATTTGAGCCGTTGGTTTATCCGCCTCAACGCTTTCAGCTTCGCCAGAGGAATAATCTTGGTTTTCAGGGGTTTTAGGCTCATTTTCGGGTTGGCTTATTTCAGCATCTCCTTTGTTTATAGCACTATTATTACTTTCAGCACTAAAACCATCCCGGGGGGCTTCTGGGGCCTCAGGAGGCATATTCGAGAGTTTAGAAGCCATTGTAGGGCTAGAATCCGAGGTGGGGATATCTTGGGTTGTATTTGGGTCGTCTGGCATATATTTTAATTTTCTAAAACTGACTTTCTCCCATCGTGGTATGAACAAGTGTTGCAATCAGGATTATGTCCGGGATACGAACCATTTAAAAGCTTAACCATGTCTTTAAGTTTTTTCTCAACTACCTTAATATCAATTTTTACTAAATCAACATGACTATCAAATTTTACTTCTATTGAGGGATCATTTTTATCTTTCACAAAATAATGCAAAAGATACGCACGATTAGAAACCTCATATCCGTGTTTTGAAAACATAAAACCATACGCAGTGAGTTGGTCTATGTAATATTTTTGTTTGTCTTCACCCGGAGCATTACCAGATGACTTATAATCAGCGGGAACAAGTCGTCCATCAGATTCCATGAGCACATCATCTATTTTCCCCACAAGAACATATCCTACTTTTTCATTTTCAACCTTCAAAGCATTTGTGCTTGATCGCCACTCATTAAGAGTTTCTAAATCAAGAAATGGTTTTATTCCTTCCTTAGTTAATTCTTTGGCTTCCGGAGGGAAATTACCATCAACACGATACTTGTCGTATCTATTTTTGAGAATGCTATCCATCGCGCTATTTAAAAGAAGTGGAAGTATGGATTGTTTTTTATAATTATTATCAACCCAAAAACAAGATTGACACTCTGTGTATTTATACAAGCTACTCGGACTTAATTTCCATAATCCTTCCTTTGTTTTCATAAAATTTAATTTTCTATAATCTTTATTTCTTCTTCATTTAAACCATAAAGTTTGAAGACTTCCTCATCAATTTTTTTATTGGTTTTTTCTATCTCAGATTTTAAACTTTCCCATTCGTTTGAGTTTTCTAGTATTTCGTGAAGTTCTTTATTGAGAGAAATCATTTTATCAACTAAAGTAGCAATTTCTTTTTGCTGTTCTTTGTTTCCGATATAAATTGGAATTTCTAAGAGAGGTCCTTTATCTACCTGTAAAAGATCGCCAAGCTGTTTCCCTTTATTTTTTAACCAAAAGAAAGATAATTTTGAGTTAAGTATCCCCGTAAGATATTTTAAATTTATTCTATCCGTTTTTATAAAATTTAAAGCGCGAGAACCATAATAGGGTTCTTCGGTATAAAAGAAACTTGGATAAGCTACTCTTACACCACAAACAACCTTAGGCCCTTGATTAAAAAAATATTCTTCTCTTTCTCTATGTAGATAAAAATAAGGTTTATTTGGGGTTCCATATTTTTCCTTAGCTTCTTTGAGAATTTCCTCAAACGGCTCAAAGTGTTTTTGGATATTTGGATAATCTTCGAGTTTTTTATCGCTAAAGTTTTTATCGCTAATGTAAAAAATATAATTTTCTGACTCTGCACCTATATATTTACCAGATGCAGTGAAAAATGGCTTCAAAAACTCTTGCTCGTCCTTACTATAAGAACTTATGTCCTTTTCAAGGAAATACTTATCAGGAGCCGCTACTATCCCTTGCCCAACCTCTTTTTCTGTTAATTCAAAATTTTTCTTGTTTTGTATTTTATCAAAAATGGAACTAGATTCTTGATTAGAAAAAGTTATATTTTTATCAATCAACTTTTCTGGTTCAACCTCAATTTTGGCTTTCTCACTAAAGATATCTAGAATTAGTTTTTCTTCGCTAACATTTTTATCATTAATTCTTATGTAATCTATTTCATATTTTTTACTTGGTTTTTGTTTTTCAAATATATATATCATTGTTTGAATTCCAGCATCTTGAAAAACCTTATAATCACCAAAATCAATAAAAGTTTTTAATTCTCCGTCTGTGAGAATTTTATTTCTCATAATACTTGCTCCTGCGTTAGTCACCCAGTTATTTGGAGCAATAAAACCCATTACTCCATTATCTTTTAGCAAATCTATTGAAATACAGGCAAACATTGTCCATAAATCCATTTTACCTTGATAGTATGGACTTTCGTGCAAACCATCAAAAGCATCTTTATTTACAAATTCTTTTATATAAGGGGGGTTCCCAATAATTACATCAAAACCTCCTTGCTTAAATACTTCGCGAAATTCTTCTTTCCAATTAAAAGTAAGCGAATTTCCATTTTTTATATTATTATCCAACTTTGGTAAAGTTTCTTTTGAATCAAGCGAATTAATAAGTAAGTTTAGACGAGCTATTTCTACAGCTTGCATATCTAAATCAACCCCAAAAAGATTTTCTAAAATTATTTGTCTTTTCACAGAACCATCAACTCCAAATTCTTTATACTTTTCAGCTATTGCTTCAAGCGCTCTAATAAGAAAAGACCCAGAACCACAAGCAGGATCTAATACTTTTATCTTTTTTAAATCAGCAATACTTTTACAGTTATCCAAGACAGGCTTCAGTGCATTTTTAACAATATAGTCAACAACAAAAGTAGGGGTATAGAAAATTCCCTGTTCTTTTCTTTTCTTAACATCTTTTTCAACATTTACGCCCTTTTTTGATTGAGTAAGCTTGTAATTTAGATAATTTTCATAGACAGTTCCCAAAACATCAGCGGGCATTTCTTTGAAATTGTATTCATACTGGCCTTTCTTGCCATACAATTTATTTATCATATTTTCAAACCCCTTATCATCAATTATTTCCCAACTTTCAAAAGGATGAGGTGAAAAAAGATTAGAATTATAAATTTTATCTAATTCGCGAAAAATTACCGACATTGCTTGAAACGGCTTATAGCTTTTACTTTTTTCAGCTTCTCGGAGGAGATTTTTTAGTATATTTGGTTCAACTTCTCTATCTTCCGCAACACGAAGAAAAATCAAACGGTCTAAAAGTTTTTGCACGCCTTCATCTATAATATCTTTTGAAAGATTCAATTTATCATTCCAACTTTTAAACTCGCTCGTTAGCCACTCTCGGCAATCTTGAATATCTTCATTTATTTTTTTGATAACAGTAGCGACCTGTATTGATTTTTCTTTTTTGCCAATCTTTTCAGCATATTCATCTAAAGCTTTCTTTTGAAAAGATTCTTTTGATAGATACCACAGGGTTTCAAAATCAGAAATATATTTATCATAAGAAAGCTCGAAAACAAGCTTATCCATCAAATCAGTTTTATCGATTCTCTGAGCATTAAACACTTTGACACCCTCAAAATCTGTTAAGAGCGCATAAGTTATGCCAGTATTCCATGAGTAATTTATCGTTTGGAAAGCAAATTTTTCGTTATCTAAGTCCTCGTTAAGTTTTTTAGATTCTAAATAAAATTGGGTTATTCCATTTATTTTAAATGTATGATCTGGACGACCAGAGCCTTTTATGTGGTCTTGTGAGGAAACTTCTTCTTTGTTTCTAATATCCCAACCAAGTGTTTCAAAAAGAGGCAAAATAAAACCCTGAATTGTATCCTCTTCAGAATAAGTTTTTAGCTTGCCATCTTTTTTAATAACTTCGTATTTATCTATCAGTTTTTGAATCTTTTGTTTTACAAATTCTTTGTCCATAAAATTATTCCAAAATCGGGCTAATTTCCAAAACCATACAATACCTTGAGATTTTTTGATTTTAGCACTTTTAAGGCATTTTTTCCACTCAAAAAACCCGCCCGCATTCCTCCCCAAACCCCTTCTGCGGGCAATCTCGCCGAATTTAATAAAATATTAGCCGAGGTTTTGCGAAATCCTTTTCCCCAAAAAATGCTTTCGCAAAACCGAGTCCGCTTTTACATTTGATGCTTCTGTCGAATTTTTAGTAAAATAGGTTCGAGCTTCGTTTAATAACCCCGCAAGAACTAAACTTAGGTCATTTTTGGCAAAATTTTCGCGCGCTTCGCGTAGCGAAGCGTAATGTTTGAAAGGGTTTCCGAATGCATGGCGGGATTTCAAATGCAGGTTCGAGCCGAAGATTTTTTGGAGGGAGAGTTTTTTGGAGGGGAGGTCGGCTACAAATCAAATACAACACTTGCCCCACCCTTCCCGTGCGCGTGTTAAATTCCTCCCTAAAGTAATTTTGGAAATTGCCTAGTCGTAAATAGTTGGAATTCCAGTATCTGAAGAGTTTTTCTCAAATTCTACCGGTGGGACAAATCCGTAATGATTAAGAGCACCTTCTAAAAATCCGAAAAATTCTGGATCAGGTGAGGGAAACTTCGGATGAGGCACAACAACCCCGATCATTTCCCCTTGCTGTGCTTCTTTTTCAGTTTGATAATGGTAAGAGAAATTAGTAAAAAATGCCGCGTTCAATGGATATTCTTCTGGGGGATAATTTTTAAGTTTATCTTCTACTAATTCTTTTACTTCTTTTACCCAAGGTTTTTCATTAAAAGGAATATTGGGCGTAAGTGGAGAATTTATATCGATGAAAACTGCGAATGGAACATCTTTTGGATTCTGTTCAAGAGCATCTTTAAACAAACGCCACACGGCACTAGCAGATAGTAATTTATCTTGTTCTGGCTGATTTCCTGTCTCATGAAGCACGCCTTCGCGATGCCTACTTTTTACTTCCACTGCTAAAATAAAACCATTAGAATGTTTTGCGATAAATTCACATCTCTTACCAATGGATTTTTCATCTGTGAAAGTAATTTCGCATCCTAGACGAGCAAATATCGCTGCTATAGCAATTTCATAGCGAGCACCCTGATATTCATTTCTAGATTTGAGTCTTTCTAAAAGAGAATCAGGTAATTTTTGCATATGACTTAGCGACACTACATCAAAAGCAAGCAATAATAAACTTTTACTATAGCCATCGGGTTTAGCTGCCCAAATATTGGTTTTGCCTAATCTTTTTGCAGTATTATTATTTTTTTGTATCCATTCCTGAAATTTTTCAAAACATATAGCTATAAAATGTCTGTCCGCTGGTGGAAGACTTTGTTGTTCTATCCACCAACTTATTCCAATCTCCTCCTGAAGTATCGCAATCAGAAACATATGGAACGTTTCTTCCACTGGTCGATTTGAATACACCTTTCTTCCAAAGGCTCGTGCAGACATTTCTTTGAAAAGAATCGGTGGCACAAGTGGAATGTGAATTCCTGCTTTTCTCAACATTTCATGCTCGGCATTTTTCCTTTGAAAATACCTCATTACTTCTATGGGAACCCCAGTGTTTTCCTTATCCAAATGGCATTTTTTATATTTCTTGCCACTACCACAATGACATTTATCGTTGCGTCCAAGTTTCATATTTTAGTATAATATCAGGTATGAACTACTTTCTCTACGCACGCAAAAGCACGGATGTTGAGGATAAACAAATCCTCTCTATTGAAGCCCAACTCGCCGAACTGCGAGAACTTGCAAAACGAGAAAATCTAAATATCGCCGAGGAGTTTGTGGAAAAACGATCCGCAAAAATTCCGGGCAGACCGATATTTAATGAAATGCTTACAAGAATTCAAAAAAGTGAAGCGCAAGGAATTGTTTGCTGGAAAATTGACCGCTTGTCTCGCAATCCTATTGATAGCGGAAAAATTCAATGGCTTCTACAGCAAAACACTGTTAAATCAGTAATAACGATGAACCGAGAATATAAGCCCGATGATAATGCTTTACTTTTGAGTGTGGAAAGTGGTTCAGCAAACCAATTTATTATTGATTTAAAGAAAGGGGTTAAAAGAGGAATAGAAAGCAAGATACAGAAAGGCTTAGCTCCAATTTCTGCTCCTCTTGGATACCTAAACACGAAGACAGAAATACGAGGAGAAAATTACATAATCAAAGACCCAGAAAGATTTAATCTCATAAGAAAAATTTGGGACTTGATGCTTACTGGCAAGTATACCCCTCCGAAGATTCTAGAAATCGCAAACAATGAGTGGGGTTTAAGAACAAGAAAGATGAGAAGAAAAGGGAGCAAACCTCTTGGACGAAGCACGATTTATGCCATACTGACGAACCCATTTTATACAGGGGAATTTAAATATAAAGAAGTAATCTATAGCGGAAAGCATGAGCCCATGATTACTCAAGCAGAATTTGATAAAGTTCAAATCATTCTTGGCAGAAAGGGTAAACCGAGACCGAAAACCCACTCTTTCCCTTTCACGGGAATGATTAGATGTGGTGAGTGTGGTAGTGCAATAACCGCTATTGAAAAAACAAAAATCATAAAGAAAACTGGTGAACTAAAAACTTTTACTTATTATTACTGTACTAAAAGAAAACTGAAGACGCAGTGTAGTCAGGAAGGCTATATAACTTCGGAAGAGTTGGATAAACAAATAGATGAGGAATTAGCAAAATATACGATACTCCCACAATTTAAAGATTGGGCTTTGGAGATACTCCAAGAAAATAATGATGTGGAAATAGAAAATAGGACTAAGATTTTTGAATCCCAGCAAAAGGCTGAGGTAGATATTCAGAAGCAAATGGATAATTTAACTAAGATGCGATACCGAGAATTAATCAACGATGCAGAATACTCTAAAGAAAAGCAAGAGCTACAGACACAGATAGCAAAGATAAGAAAAGCTAAGATAGAAATGGAGCAAAGAATGGATAATTGGGTTGAACTCACAGAAAAGACCTTTGAGTTTGCTTGCCACGCTCGCAGTGGATTTGCTAATGGAGATACTAATACCAAAAGAGAGATATTTATGGCTCTTGGTGAGAACTACACTCTAAAATACAAAAAAGTCCTTATTCCTGTGAACGAATGCCTAAAAGTTATAGAAAAAAGGTATCCAGTGATAGAGAAAGAATACAATCGGTTAGAACTGGAAAATAAGCTTAACCCTAAACGACAAAACACCTCTTTCGAGGTGCTTCGTCCGTTACTGCGCGATCGACCGGACTTGAACCGGCAACCTCTTCCGTGACAGGGAAGCGCTCTAACCAGTTGAGCTACGACCGCATGTTTTATCAAGGCTTTGCCTCGATGTGCCGGAGAGTGGAATTGAACCACTGTCTAAGGCTTATGAGTCCTTCGTTCTACCATTGAACTACACCGGCATATTAACACCATACTCGACAAATAGACATTGAGGCATGTCACCTGCCGATTGTTGCCCCTATGGCCTGCCTCGCTTCGCTTGGCAAGGGCCATTTTTGCTCTTAGCAAAACTGGCGCAAAAGCAAATCAATTTGCTTGTTGCGGGGTCTGGAATCGAACCAGAGTCTTAAGGTTATGAGCCTTACGAGATGCCTCTTCTCTACCCCGCTATATATGTTTGGAGTTTCATTCTACCTTAAATAACCAAAAAAGTAAATTAAATAAAGCCGAATTCACGAAAAATCTGTTCGTATAAGGCTATTATCCTTTTTGCCTCGTGTTGGGAAAGCTCAAAGGAAACGCCCTCGTGAGCTATCCTATTTCGAATGGTATGTACCTCCCAAGCAGAGGTTAAACTATGGAACTTGTCCTGAGTAGCAGATTTTAATTTATCACCCAAGGTCTCTCCCTTAAATCCTAGTTGATTAAGCAATTCCTCAAGCATAGAGTCCGCTTCTATCACTGCTAATTTCCAGTCGCTTGCGTGTTGAGAGAAAAGGTAAGTCAAAGTTTTTATCCATCTTTGATTTTTGGATATTTCATCCCCCTGGCTAATCTTTTTTTCACGTTCCGCTTGATGATGAGCATATTCGGCAATTTCATGCTCCAAATGTCTATGTTCTTTCTTTCTAATTTCCAAAATTCTGATTGAAGTATATGAGATAATCATGATAAAAAACAAAACGAGAAAAAATAAAATTGTGTTGAAAATAGATACTATTCCAGCACCGTGATTGTTGAAAAAGTTAACAAAATTTTGAGAAAAAATGACCCCCTGATTAAATAAATACTGTGGATCAAACCATTTTGAGCCGAGAAGTGTGTTTTCAAGAATAATGTTCTGATTCATGTTTATAAATTATATCATGCTTTTCATTTCCTCAAATTTCTTACCGATTTCAAATAAAACATCTTCCCTCCCGTGGGAGGCCATAAATTGGATTCCGAGCGGCAGTTTTTTATCATTTAGTTCCGTAAAACCCGATGGGACAGAAATGGCAGGAACGCCGACAATGTTGGCGGTAACTGTAAAAATGTCTTCTAAATACATAGAAAGTGGACTGCTCTTCTCACCTATAACCCAGGCCGGAGCTGGAGAAGTCGGAGTTAAAACTAAATCTACTTCGGAGAAGACTTTGATAAATTCCTTCCTCAATGTGACCCGAGCTTTTTGAGCCTTACCATAATAAGCATCATAATAGCCCGCCGAAAGGACATAAGCGCCCAAAAGAATTCTCCTTCGTGCCTCTTTACCAAGTCCGGTTCCTCGAGTTATTAAATAGTCCTCGAGTAAATTTTTACCGTTCTTGTGCGAACCGTATCTCACCCCATCAAAACGAGACAGGTTGGTAGAAACCTCCGCAAAATTGATAATGTAATATAGGGCAAGACAGTTTGGTAGTTTAATATCTTTTATTTTATAGCCTATATTTTCCAAATTTTTTACTATTTTTTTAAAATTTTCCTTTACTTCTTTATCGATTCCTTCCTGCTCAATGAGACTCCAGGGCACTCCGATCATCATTTGAGTTTTTTTAGATAATTTTTCATAAGTTTTATCTATGACAGAAGTACTGTCAAATTCATCTTGACCCTTTATAACGTTAAAAATAATCTGCGCGTCTTCTGCGGTTTTTGCAATTGGGCCTATGACGTCAAAAGATGATGTCGCAGCCATTAAACCGTAACGTGAAACAGTCCCATAGGTGGGTTTAAATCCGACTACTCCACAAAAAGCAGAAGGTTGACGAATTGATCCTCCTGTATCTGAACCTAGTGCACCAAGTGCCATGTTGCTATTAACAGCAGCTGCCGAGCCACCAGAAGTGCCACCAGCCACTCGTGAAGCATCATAAGGATTTTTGGTCACTCCATAAGCTGAATTTTCTGTGGAACCCCCCAAGGCAAATTCATCCATATTGGTTCTCCCTAAGAAAATAGCTCCTTGTTTTTTTAATTTTTCTATGACTGTAGCATTGTATGAAGCAACATAATTTTCTAGAATTTTCGAGGCCGAACTAGCTTTTCTGCCTTGAATTAAAATATTGTCTTTGATAGCAAGTGGAATACCGAGAAGCGGATGAGACTCCCCTTTGGAAATTCGTGCATCAGCCGCTTGGGCCTGTTCTAACACATCATCATAAATTTCCAAATAAGCATTCAATTCTTTATTCTTATTTTTTATTTCATTTAAGTAAGCCGATGCTAAATCCACCGCCGAAAAAACCTTATCATCAAGGGCTTTTCTTGCTTTGGTGATAGTGAGATTAGCTAGATCAATCATAGTATCTTTTTAACTTTTAGAAAACCATCCTGCGCTTCTGGAAATTGTCCTATAATTAAATCATGGGAAAAGTTTCGTGAATCTGTTTTATCCTCCCGAGAAACATTAGTAATATCATAATCAGTTTCTATATCAGCTGTATTGACCTTTTCAATCTGTTTTACATAATCCAAAATGCCTTTCATGTCCGAAAGTATTTGTCTTTTTTCATCTTCCCCCAGCTCAATCCGAGCAAGATTTGCTAGGTTTTCAACATCTTTTATGTCCACATCGGAAGTATAACAAAAGCTTCGCCTTGTGTAAATTTTTTATCTCCGAGGGTCCCACGCCGAAGGCGAAGGGCGCAGGAGGAAAAAATTTACACAAGGCGAAGCTTACCCAATCAAAGCTTTTATTCTTTCTTCTACTGGTGGATGAGTGGCAAATAAATTACCGATTTTTTTACCCAATCTTGAGCCTCTAGGGTCCGCAATGTATAGATGCGCAATAGCACTGGACTGAGATATCATGGGTTTCGAGTATAGAGCAATCTTTTTTAATGCATTGGCTAGACCCTCTGGATAGCGAGTAAGTAACGCCCCAGAAGCATCAGCTAGGAATTCCCTCTTTCTGGAGATGGCAAGTTGAATAAGCAAAGAAAAAATCGGGGCTAAGATTGAAAGCAAAATCCCGACAATTATCAGCAATCCTCCCCCTTTGTCATTATCTCGACTTCTCATATTACCAAAAAATAAATTCCTTCTAAAAACATCCGACAGGATAGTGATGAAACCAACTAGAACGACAACAACTGTAGAAAGTAGCATGTCGCGATTGCCGACATGAGAAAGTTCGTGCGCTATCACACCCTCCATTTCGGTTTTATTTAAAATAGACAAAAGTCCAGTAGTCACACAAACCACCGCGTGATCTTTATCTCTACCTGTAGCAAAAGCGTTCGGAGCTTGGTCTGATACTACATAAACCTTGGGCATTGGCAATCCTGCTGTAATAGATAAATTCTCCACGCTTATATAAAAATCAAAATATTCTTCCCTTTTTGCCTCTTTAGCTCCAGCGAGTTTGATGATAATTTTATCTGAGTACCAATACGAAAAAAAGTTCATGAATATGCTGAAAATCACGAAGAAATAAAGGATATTGGGGTTATTGTAATAAAAGCTGAAAAACCAGCCAAAAAGAATGACCACAACGACAAAAAGGGTCATTAGTAGCCATGTTTTTGTCACATTTTTTGATTGCTCGGTATAAAGTGTAGCCATAAATTATTTCTCCTTATTTCTACTATTTTTAATAAAAAATATTACTTTTCTTGAATTATTTATTTATACTTTTGGGCTTATCAGGAACAAATGTTATGAGACCCATTTTTTTATCTGAATTTTTTCTGTTATGGTCAAGAACCCCTCGTGTTAAGTTATGGTCACCTCCTAATACAAAAGGTAGTATTCTCTGTTTTAGAGTTAAATTTATTTCTTTAATCATAGCTATGGCAATGTCTTCCCTATCATCCATAACAAATTTTTGATTTTTTTTAATTAACTTTGTAGCCTTATCAAGAAATTCCTGACGGTCTCTTTCGCTCAATTTAGCTTTATCTTCTTGTGACATTTCTTCCCAATGCTTAAACATTTTCGCCATTTCATTTATAACTTCTTGGGCAGCCTTATTACCAGCTACGGTTTCAGTTCCCATTAAATGTATCTTTCCTTCAACCGCAAGTTTACGATCCGCTCCCGCAAGATATATTCCATCTTGTCCTAATGAATCAAATTCATTTGTTATCTTTTTCTGCACTTCCTGAAATTCCTGTTCTGCGCGATCGTATTGACCGGGATGAGCAATGAAATAATTATGTAACTCGTTCAGCTTTTGTCGATATGAATAAGTAAGAAGTAGTTTAATATTATTATCCTTATAACGCTTCGCACGCTCATAAAAAAGCAAAACTTTAAAGAAACATCCTTCCTTTGGATTAATTTTTGAAAGATCTTCTATATTTTTTGAAAATCCTGTTTGATCATATCCGTCTTTCGCAATACCTTCTGTAAAAATATTTGTAAGAGAACTGTTACTTTGTTTAGAAAAAGCCAATAAAACTTGCTCTATCTTTTTCTGCACTGATATAATTTCTTGATATTTTCCCTCTTTTGCTTCCCATGATTTTAAAAATTCTATGGAAGTTTCCTGATAATGCGTCTGCCCTATGTGAACAATATACGGACCGGTATCATTATCAACATCAAGTCTCACTGTGAAACCTGCCTTCTCGGCAATAGCCATCATATCATAGCCTGTTTTTTTAATAAGCTCTTGCCGTAATGCATCAGGTGAAGACGCTTTTTCTTTTTGTGCAGTGTCAACCACAAGTTCAGGAATCACGCTAGACTTATCTCTGAAAGTTATGGGCTCGTTAGTTTCAGCTTTTACGCCTTCTCCTCCAGTAAAAATTATGCCAGCAGCTAGGACTCCTTCCCAGAAATTTTTTAAACTACTTTTCTGTTGCTTTTGGGGCAGACTGCTTTCACCTGATTTAACACTTTTTGGTATAGGTGCTTCTGCTTTTTTATCTTTTTTATTTTGTGTTTCAAATTTCATTATAGTGAGCTTTGCTCTACTATTGAGATTTCTTCTCTTGGGTTTTTAGATAACTGGCGATTACAGATGAAATATAATTTCCATTGCAACCAAGACTTTGAATTTTATTTTGGTCAATATTACTTTCTATAAATAAACCGAGGGTTCCATAAAAATATATTTGACTTGCATATCTGCTTGGGTTGTTTATGTCAGGTATAGTAAATAGAGAAACCTTCTTAGTCTCGTCTAAACCCTTAACAATACTAACAGGACATATCAGATACTGACCCGCTAATTTTTTACCAGTTACATCAACCAGCGTACTATCTGCACTATAAGAAAGTTTAAAGTTGCAGGTATTTTGATTATTTACAACCTCAAAACTAGTCGGGAACAAAGGATCTTGCAGAGTAGCTTTAGCATTTTTACAATAGAGAGCACTATTACCCAAACAATCCAACACTTTATTATTTTGGTATGTAAGAGGATTCGTAAGGTCGGGCGCAGTACTTGTCCCACAATCTTCTACGGTCGGTGCACTTTTTACTACCGTATTATTTTGCACTAAAGATGTCTGGGCTGGGCTGGTAGATGCCTTAGATCCAAAATAAGAACCCATTAACCCCTCTACACTACTCACCCCAGAATCCCAAAAATTTATTATTTCTGGTTTATAAAGATACCAAAAAACGACCAAAGCCAAACCAACAATGACGAAAATCAAATCGTGCCAGAGAATTTTGTTTTTGTTTTTTACAATCATAGAACTCTCTCCAAGCCCCTGCATAGGAATTACAATTCTAAAGGCTTCGCTCAAATCCGTCTCATTCCAACCATTATTAACCAGCTCTGTGCGGATTTCTTCACGCGCACGCCCGCTAGCAATCTCTACGCGTATGTATTCTACAAGTTCTGTCGTGATCATAAATTTATTATATCAACAAATGAGAAACAAAAACAAGTTTATTCTAAAGGACAAACTGTGCCATCTGGTAGGTCAGTTGTTTCTTTAGAAAAACCTGTTGAATCCACACAAAAATAGCCTGAATTTTGGGAAAGTTTTACTCCCATAGCATATGCCTTTTTTCTATCCAGACAGACAAACCCAGTACCACCCACATCTTCAATAGCCTTACGGGCGACTTTTAATTCTTTGGATAAACAAAATCCTAAATAAGCGTTGTTATGCTGATCATAAAAAAGCTCTGCTTGTGCTCGCATATTTGCCAAATTAGCCTTTATGGACGCCTCCTTCCCCTTTTGCCTAGCACTTTCTAGTGAAGCTGCTATTAAATCAGCAAAAGGTGTACTCTCTGCGGGAGCAATGACTGACACTGGCTGATTATAGTCACTCGTAATACTTACCATACTTATTTTTACCTGTTCATTTTTAGCGATGTCTGGTTGAACCCCGAAATTTACATTGACCTTATGTACTAATTTATCATTGCGACCAATCCAAATTTCTCCTTTAAAATCGACAATCTTATCTAACTCTCTGGAGAATGTTGCAGCATCAAAATCAGAAAATCGTACATTATCTTTATTGATAGTACTGAGGTACGTTTTAAGCGACTGGAAGTATGCAATTACCGCATCTTTATCTAAATCAAAAGAAAAATGATAGGAAGGCTCTCCACCAACTGTTTCAGGGGTTAACTTGGCTAGTGGCTTTATGAGATGCGCACTTTGAAAAATTTTATACAGCTGGTCTTTTTGATCAGTAGTAAAAATATCAGCTGGCATACTATCTTCACTTGATGGAACGAGGCTAGATGGATTCGCAGTAATTTGTTTATTTATCAACTTAACGGGAAAAGAAAACCATTTGTTTTCATATTGAGTGATGCTGGGCACTGGTAATGGAAAATTTGCTAAAGTAGGAGCTTTTTTAAGTTCTACATAAAAAGTATTATTAACCAATCTAAATTCCACTTCCGTAGAAAGATAACCGCCAAGAGTAAAAGAAATATTAGAAGAAATTTTTAAATTGTTAGTGTCATTTACATCAGATACCCCCTTCATCAAAAGACTGATTTGCTGAGAATTAATACCAACAGAGGATAAGGAGTTCAGCGGACTATTAACATCTTTGATCCCCGAAAAATCAACATAAAAAGTAATGTCATGTGAGGAGCTTTTAGTAACTTTAGCTCTCTCCATAGATTCTGAAAGAATTTTCGGTAATGATACAAAAGCGCCTGTGTAATATGTATAAGCGGCTGCTCCGCCAGCCAGGCTGATTAAAATTAAGGTGAAAATAATAGGCAATATCCTTTTACTCTTGCTGTGTTCTGGGTGAAAAGAATCTGTTGAGGATTGAGTAACATTTGTTGCCACTGCAGAAACAGGAGAAGGCGTCGGTACCGGGGTGGAGATGGGTTCCACGGCTGTAAAAACTTCTTTGATATCTTCATCAGTCCAACCTGCCCCCTTTAAATTAGTCGCAATTGTTTCCTTTGGGACTTTTAGCGAAAGTTGTTTTCTTACATACCCTAGCAATTGATCGTTGATCATGGGTAAAAATGTTTATAGCTTTTCTAAAATTTTACTTCTACTGGATTTTGAGCAGCATCATTGTCTCCTAGATCAAAGAATTCTTTTTTAGAAAAGCTGAAAAGCTTGGCCAGTATATTCGATGGGAAAGACTCAATCTTGATATTTAAATCACGCACATTACCGTTGTAAAACCTGCGAGCCGCTTGGATCTTGTTTTCTGTGTCCGAAAGCTCGTTTTGTAAAGATAAAAAATTAGTGTTGGCTTTAAGATCTGGATATGCTTCGGAAATAGCAAAGACGGATTTAAGCGCCCCAGAAAGTGTGTTCTCGGCTTTGGCATGTTCTTTGGTTGGACCCGATACGCCCATAGCCATACTTCGAGCTTTTGTCACATTTTCAAAAGCTGAGGATTCATGCTTGGCGTAACCTTTTACAGTATTTACTAAATTAGGAATGAGATCATATCTCCTTTTTAACTGAACTTCAATATCGGCCCAAGCCTCCCCTGCGCGATTACGTAAAGAGACAAAACCATTGAACACAAAAATAGTCCATAAAACCAAGACTCCCAAGATTATTGAAATAAACATCATGGCTATATTGTACCACTTGGAAATAAGCAAAGCAAAACTACTTCTTGTCTTGCTGTTCCTGTATCCAAACCAAAAGCGGTGAAGCAAAGAAAAGTGACGAATAGATGCCAAAGAAAAGGCCAATGGTCAAAATTAGGGAGAAATTTTTAGTCGTCTCTGGACCGAAGAAGTAAAGCGGAACTAGCACAAAAATAATAGTGATGGTTATATTGATAGAGCGAACAATGGTCTGGCTTGTACTTACACCAACTGTTTGTGCAAAATTTTTCATACCACCATCTCTTAAGTTTTCTCTAATCCTGTCAAAAACAACGATCTTGTCATGCACCGACAAGCCCAAAATAGTCAGAAGAGCTAGAACAAATAAAGTATCAACTTCGGCACTTGTGTAATGAGAGAGAAGTGCAAAAATTCCTGTCGGTATAATGATGTCGTGAAGAAGAGTGATGATGGTAATAATCCCATACTTCCATGATGACACTGGGCGTGACACCTTTCGGAAAGCATAAGTAATAAAAAGGATGATAGCGGTAATGACAAAAATAATCGAAAGAATGGCCTTATGGGCAAGCTCACTACCAACCGAAGGGCCGATAGAGGTAAAACCTTTTTCTGTAACTGGATATTTTCCATTGATGGATAGAGAGCCGGAAAGTGCTTCGTGTTCTGCCTGACTTAAATCTCTGGTCTTAATGATATAACCATTTTCCCCTGTGGGCTGAATAAGCACTTGGTTAATGTTAAGTTTTTTAACGGCATTTTCCACTAAAGATACATCTGGACGCCCGAGAGAATAAGCAACTTCAAGTAATGCTCCTCCTTTAAAATCAATACCGAGTTTAAGACCAAAAGTAAAAACGAAAACGAGAGAAACAACCATTAGAATAATCGATAGAGATAAAAATATTTTTTTGTATTTGATGATAAACATAATATGTATTAATTATTTTTCATATCTTGCGCTTGTTTTTTAGCTGAAGAAAAACCACTACCGAAAAGAAAACTGGTTAAACTATTGTTTTTATTAATACCAAGAGCAAAAAGGAATATTCTAGACACAGTAATAGCCGAAAACATCGACACTAAGACACCCAGACCAAAGGTCAAGGCGAATCCTTTGATAAGCGGTGTACCGAGCCAAAACAGGATGATAGAAGTAACAATACTTGAAGTATTTGAGTCTCGGACAGATGTCCAAGCCCTTTTGAAGCCAGCATGAATACCATCATGAATATTATTCCCCTTCCTTATTTCTTCTTTCATTCTTTCAAAGATAAGTACATTAGCATCGACGGCCATCCCAAGCGAGATAATAAAGCCACCAATTCCCGCAGCCGTTAAAGTAACAGGCATAAGCTTAAAAATAGCTAAAAGAACGCTAGTGTAAAAAATAAGGGCAATAGTTGCTATCAAACCCGGTAAACGGTACCAAAGAACTAGAAATAGGGCGATTAATAAGAATCCTATAATTGCAGCTTTTACTCCAGCCCTTACTGCAGACTCACCTAGTGTGGCACCGATGGTTTGAGTAGAAAGAAGAGTGATCGGCACAGGCAGCGCTCCAGAGTTAAGACGACCAACAAGAAGCTTCGCTTCGTTTGGAGTGAAATTCCCAGAGATAATCGCTTGGCCATTTGGGATTTCTTCACGAACCACAGGAGTAGATACCGGTGCGCCGTCTAGATATATAGCTACCATTTTCCCGACGTTATCCTTTGTTATTTGTGCAAAAAGTTTTGTACCTTTATCATCAAACTGAAGATTCACTCTTGGTTCACGAGTATTTTGATCAAATTCCAAAGTTGCCTTCTCTAAATACCTGCCAGTAAGCTCGGTTCCTACAAATTGAGGACTTACATCTACTACATTGGCTGCACCATTTTTATCTACCACCAGCTTTTGCGGGGCGCCCTTAGGGGCTTCTGTCTTAAACTCTAAAAGGGGGGTTTGCCCGATCATCGCTACTGCCTTTTTTATATCGGTCACACCCGGAAGATCAACGATCAACTGTTCTCCCCCACCCGAAATGAAACCCCCATGCTGTAATTGCACGACGGGTTCCGAAACTCCGAAAAGGTTAACACGTCGCTCGATCACGTCACGAAGCGCATCCATTGAATTCCCAACTTGGCCAGCTGGTACAGCACTGACATCCGCTTTGTATATCAGATGGCTACCACCAGATAGATCTAAGCCAAGACGGAAAGGAAATTTCTTGAAAAAAGCTTTTTGCGTCTCAAAACTTTTGTTTAACTTGGGTTCAGTCTTGTAAACAAAATAGGCCACACCGGAGCCCAAGACTAGTATTATTAGCGCCAAAATGATTCTTTTCTTCATAAAGATACAGCTATACTATATGTTTTTTAGAAAATATGCAAATTGCACAGAAAGGTGATAAAATTCCGATATGAAAGATCTAGAATTTACAAGAGAAAATAGCAATACAAAGGACGGACTGCAACACAACGACTGGAGAAAACAGGTCATCTGGCCCATAATTCGAAATGAATCTCGAGACGATTTTTTGTCGCGTGAACCTAGAGAATCTAATCCTAATAACTATGTTGTAGAAGTATTCCCAAAAATCGACAAAGGACGTCCCGATGAGAGCAAAACTTATCGTAGTATCATTCAAAATATTTTAAGAGGTAATGTAACGTCTGGAGTAATAGATTTAAGGCTCAATGATAAAGCGAAATATACTATTTGGCTGGGTCAAAACCACATGGAGCTTACATCTAAAGCGGCCCAGATCCCTGACGACCCGAATGTGAGACAATATCTGATAAGTATAAAAGTGGCAGGAGATAAAGAAGGTAAAAATATTCGCATTATAGATGGATCTGTGGGAAAATCATGCGACAGAACACCTGAACAAATTGCAAAAGTTCTTGCCGCTGTTAACGTTGCTTTAAATAATTATAAATTTGAATAACCCTACCCCCGCCAGGCTTTGCCTTGCGGAGAATTGTTAATTAGTATAGAAAGAACAGCGCCTAAGATAAACCCACCAAAAATATCACCTGGAAAATGTACCCCAGCTATAATACGTGCGAGACCTATGAGTAAAGCAAAAAACATAAAAATATAGCCAGATTTTTTGTTCAAGAAAAATATCGATACGGCAAGTGCGGCGAAAAACGTCGCGTGACCTGAAGGAAAAGCGTAACCACTTTCAGGGAAAAGCGTGCGAATATTATCTAACGCCACAAATGGTCTAGGGGCATGGACTAGGTATTTAAATATTAAGTCAAAAAATACGGCCAAACCTCCAGAAAAAAATACTAGGAAAAATTCTCGCCAAGATTTGCGATAAAAAATCAAGAATATACCCGCTATTAAAATTACTAAGTACGGAAAATAATTACCAAAAAATATTACAACGTGATCAAAAAAGTTTGACTGGTGGGCTAGATTATAAAAAAAGTAGAAAATTTGGTTATTCATTTAGTGTATTTTAAATTTTTAGCAACCTTTAATACGTTATTGAGAAGCATGGCGACAGTGACTGGCCCGACGCCTCCCGGCACTGGGGAAACATATGAAGCAATGTTTTTGACTGATTCCAAATCCACGTCACCCACAATACTACCTTTCACCCCCTGAGGCACATTTACCTCTTCAGAAGTACCAGCGTCTATCAAAACTGCTCCTAATTTTATCATATTACCAGTAATATATTTGCCCCTCCCTATACCTGAAACGACGATATCGGCCTGTTTCAAGAGGTGTTCTTTGTTTTCCGTTTTGCTGTTAACTGCGAGGTAGGTCAGGTGTCTATATTGAAGAAGCGCAGAAACGGGTTTGCCCACCAGAGCCCCCTGCCCCAACACAACTATGATCTTACCTTTTAGATCTAAATTAATAGAATCAAGTAGCGCCATGCAGGCAAGAGCCGTGGGATAAGCCAAATCTTTTTGGCTGTCATAGTCATTGTAGAATTTATTGCTGGCTAAAGTACCCAAACAATCCACATCAAGATGTGGGTCAATACTGTCGAGTATCGCCTGTTTGTCAATTGAGGCTGGCAGTGGAAGCTGGATGATGATCCCACACATATTCTTTATTTTGTTTAAAGTTTTTATCTCTTTTATTAGATCTGCTGTTGATATCGAAGCAGGAAAAGCAGCTCGATGGAAATGAATACCCACCATTTCTGCTGTTTTAGCCTTCATTTCGACATACTGAAGTGATGCAGGGTCATTACCCACCAAAACATCACAAAAAACCGGAGTAAAGGAAAGTTTGGCAACTTCCTTTTTTACATCAGCTAATATCTCTCCTCTTAATTTTCTGCCATCAATTATTTGCATAAAAGTAAATCTAACTATGCGCCCAGAAACTCATTCTTCGTGTCATCACGATGTACTGATCTCGCATATCTTTTCATACCCATTAAAATCCCCAAACCAGAAAATTCAAACAAAAGGTGTGAGCCACCATAACTCATAAAGGGTAATGGTATCCCGGTCACCGGCATTAGACCCAAATTCATACCGACATTGATGAGTATATGACTCATGAAGAAAATAGCAATCCCCATGCTAAAAAGTATTTCGAAGTTATACGCGCCCAAGGTAGCGCAATATAGAATCCTCCAGATGACTAGGGTGTAAAGTAAAAGAATCAGGATGCAGCCGACAAACCCCCATTCTTCAGCATATGCAGAAAAGACGAAATCAGCTTGGGGTTGTGGTAAAAATTTCAATCTTGATTGAGTGCCAAAACCCAAGCCTTTGCCGATAATTTGGCCAGAACCGACCGCAATGGTGGACTGAAAGGCGTTATAACCCGTCCCATGGATGTCAGTAAGTGGATGGATAAAGTTAGCAATACGAGCTTTTTGATATGGTGCAAAAACTAAAAACCAAAATACTGCGAAAATGATGCCGCCGGCCGCAAACACAGCCAACAAATGCACTTTAGAAATTCCAGAGACAAGCACCATGCCAAGCCAAATAAAAAATATAATCATTGCCGAACCAAAATCAGGCTGGAGCAAGACTAAGATAAAGGGTATAAATGCATAAAAACCAGAGATAAAAATATGTTTTATATCTCGAACCTCGACGTGACGACGAGAAAAATATTTTGCTAAAACAAGCACCAACACCAGCTTCATCATGTCAACCGGCTGAAAAGAAAAAAAACCGAAGTTAAACCAGCTTTTAGAACCATGGGCGATATGCCCTGAAATAAAAAGTAAGAGCAAAATTAAAACATTAGAAATATAAATCGCAACCAAGACATTTGTACGTTTTAAAAAACGAAAATCTATAAAAGAAAAAATAAAGAAAATGGAAAAACCTATCAAAATCCACACAATTTGTTTATTAAAAAAGAGCCCAGCATCTTCCATTGGCGCAAATCCTTTCATGGTGACAAGTCCCGCAGAAATTATCGGAAGTATAAAAAAAACTAAAAGCCAATCTATTCTATTGAGTGCTTTTTGTACCATGTTTGGCTTAAATTACCTTAATTGAACGGAAAAAATATTGTACATAGGGATTATTTCCTTGGCAACGATTTTACCCGCGATGGGTTCCGGCCATGTAAAATTTATATCCCTAGTTTCCTCACCGTTAAGAATGTCTATATATGTACTACTGACAGCGGCAGAATTCCCGAGAGCATCATATAAAATGGCAATTATGTTTACTCCTGGAATGGTAAACAGAGAATTGTTTTTAACTGTGGCTGAAAGTCTGGGACTTGTAGATTCATCCTTAAGATTTACATTCGACACTAATACTTGTATTTGATTGATCTTCTCCTCTGAAACTGTCACCCACTGTGGCGAACTTGTAAATTCAAAAGTGGTATAAACAGGAATAGAATTCCCGATATCTATGCCTGGCTCAAAAACTGCAAATTTGCCCGACGGAGGCACATATGTGCTACCTTCACGCTTACCGATGTAAATGTTATTACTATCAGCAAATCTAAAACGATAATTTATCTTATTAACCGCCGTATTTTTATTATGATTTTCGAGATAAGCAACAGCATTGTAACGTCCCGAAACCACCCTAAAAGTGCGAGACCATAAAATAGAAATGGGATCTACTTGTTCAAAACACGCTATAGCGCAGGACCCTCCACAGTCCACACCTGTTTCATTGCCATTTTTTTTATTGTCAAAACAAGAAGGCGCTTTATTGAAACTGGGAGAAATTATCAAAAATCCAAAAATTGAAACGAATAAAATAAGAATAACTATATAGAAAAATTGCCTTTTAAAAGCCCACGTCATATGGCTATTGTAGCATTAAAAATCAGAAAATAAAATTAAAGCTGGGCTTCACAGTTAGTCGAAACGACTGAACTGCGAAGCCCAGCAAGCCCACTAGCGGCATAGATAGACTATCACCGCCGCGATAATGGCAAAAATCGCGAAAACGGTCAGCCACACAGCGGCGGCTATCCACATCTCTTCTTTGTCACCAACACAAACTCCATCGTGGAAAAAGACATTGTGCCGGCCACGGCACTCTTCGTTTTCCCAACTCAATGCAAAACGAACGATGTTGAAAAAAATCAACATAAAGACCACCTCCTTCCGTTTTAAATTATACAATACAAACACAGAAAAAGTATGGAGAAATCTATTTATTAAAAACGATATACTCCCCTTCGCCTATCACTTCCACCTTTCCATTTATTACTTTTACAGCCATTTGGTCATCAATAGCATAGACAATTTGGGAAATTTCTCTTCCAGCTTCTGCTATCAATTCCTTTCTTCTTTTCAAATGATTAGGCGAATTTAAATGTGGACAAATATAAAAATCCACTAACCCGAGACCTGCTTTTGCCTCATACCCAAATTTTTCTTTGTACCAAAAAACTTTGTTTCTATCACTCAAGACAAGAGTCGGCGACGTTATTATGCTTCCAGCGCTAACTCCTATCCAGACTTTTGTCTTTAAAAGTTCTGGTAATAATTCTTTGAGTCCCGACTTCTCTACCCAATACATCAAGTGTGTAGTGGTTCCACCAGAGAAAAATAATACATCCGCATTTTCAAGTCGGGGTTGCCAATTCCATTTCGGCAAAGCTGAAATGTCTACTATGTCTATCAGCTTATATTTCTGCTGTCTGAGCTCGTATAAATTATCAATAAACCAAGTTTTGTCGGTTCCGGTAGGGTTCATGGCGGTCGGAATAAAAGCAATATTTATTTCCTCTGCCGGCTTCCCCACCATATCCAAAAGCGCTTTTGTAAGCGTTTTATTCTTTAAACCAGCTGATGTAAGAAGAAGTTTCATAAAATTATGAAATTATTTTTACTATGCAAATTGAACCGCCCAATGAAATATAAAATAAAATATTATAGCGAGAACACACACGATAGGAATAACAATTATCCAACGAAACTTAAAGTCATCTTTTATAAAACCCCAACCATATTTTCCTATAGGTTCTCGAATAAACTTATGTTTTCTAAGAAAGGGCATTAAAAACCCAATGACAAAAAATGAAATAATCACTGCAATTGGCCAATGTATTGATATATTCATACCAATACTATAGCACAAAAAACCAGCAATTTTTACTGGTTCTTAAAGACATTAAATACATTGTTCTGGCGCCTATCTACTTTGTCACAAGTCAAAGTCTACTGACTTTGCTCGCGACCCCGCCTCAGCGCCTTCGCGCTTCCGGCCTTGCGAAGCTTCGCTTCTCACCATTCAAGACTATTTCACCCCGCCTAGCTTAGGCGGGGCAAGTCGGCACTAACGAGTTTAAACGAAAAATTTCATTACTCTGTCCTGGCGATTGCCTACTTTTGCCATGAAAGACTATCATCGGCTCAACAAGGCTTAACTTCTCTGTTCGGAATGGGAAGAGGTGTGACCCTTGCGACAAATCACCAAGACACAATAATGAAATTAACTATAAATTTTTCGTTTTCGAAAACTTCTCTGTTCGGAATGGGTGAAGAATGGGATGGGACCCATTCTGCAAGACCTTGAGCACCGTTAGGTGCGAAAGGTGTACCGCGCCTGTAAGGCGTAGGTGTGACCCAATCTCTGATTTTTATGTGGTTTGCAAAGTTCTTAACAGGAATCGAAACATTAGTACTTCTCAGCTTAACGCGTTACCGCGCTTCCACTTAAAGCCTATCAACGTGATCATCTCTCACGGTTCTTAACGATTCCTAATCTTAAAGCTGGCTTCCCTCTTAGATGCTTTCAGAGGTTATCCAATCCCGACATAGCTACTCTGCATTGCCCTTGGCAGGACAGCAGACACACCAGAGGTCAGTTCACTTCGGTCCTCTCGTACTAGAAGCAAATCTTTTCAAGAATCAACGAGTGCAGTAGATAGGAGACCAACCTGTCTCACGCATCTACATTTTATCCTCCGATAAAATTTTCTCACATTACTGCGAGGATTGGACTATACATTCTTCAACTTGGTGTTGAAGGCCGGTTTGTAGTCTCTACAAAGAAATCATAAGATTTCTTCTCGGTGTTGTCCTTCGTTTTCACGAATTGGATTTCACCGAAAACCCCAGCTTTTCCATGCATCACAATGATACATAGCCGCCGTGATATTGCGCATACATAAAGTATAGCAAAATGGTTAATTTCGATTAAAACAGTTCATTACTTAAGTTCATTAAGTTCACAAATCCTCTGAGGGTTCAAACTGTCAAAATCACATTTAAATATGATCTTAACGGTCTGAACCCAGCTCGCGTACCTTTTTAATTGGCGAACAGCCAAACGCTTGGCAGCTTCTCCGCCGCCGCGCTAAGGTGAGCCGACATCGAGGTGCCGAACTCCGCCGTCGATATGAACTCTTGGGCGGAACTAGCCTGTTATCCCTAGAGTAGCTTTTATCCGTTAATCTTCCACCGCGTCTAACACGGGTGGTCGGTTCACTTAGTTCTGGTTTCCCACCTGCTTGAGATGTACCTCTTACAGTCAAGCCAGCTTGTGCCTATACACTATCGGCACGGTTTCCATTCGCGCCTAGCTGACCTTTAAACCCCTCCTTTACTCTTTAGGAGGGTACAGCCCCAGTAAAACTATCCGCCATATACTGTCTCAATACGTTTTTGCCGTATTGGTTAGAACATGCCCTCAAAAAGAATGGTATTTCACTGTTGGGTAGATTACAGCCGAAACCGTAAACATCAGACCCCTCCCATCTATTCTACGCAGTCCAAAAACATGCTCAATATAAAGTTATAGTAAAGCTTCATAGGGTCTTTTCGTCTAACTGCACTTAACCGGCATCTTCACCGGTATTGTATTTTCACCGAGCTGGTCCCCGAGACAGTTCTCCAGTCATTACACTATTCGTGCGCGTCGGAACTTACCCGACAAGGAATTTCGCTCTTCTATTCCTAAGAAGGACTCTATCTTCAACCTCTTTTACAAGTAGGCTGCTTGACGCTGGTCTCTCGTTAGCCAAGTTTTGACTGTCTCGACATTACTGCCGAGCAGGTAGCATTCGAATAATCTAATAATTTTTTAATTTAATTGTTTACCTTTACTCTATAACAGTCCCAGTCATTCCGAAAACTTCTTGCGAAATTCCCAGAACCTTAGGACCGTTATAGTTACGGCCGACATTCACCAGGGCTTATATAACTCACCAATAATATTGCTACTACCAACGGCTATATTTGACCTTCTGGCATTGGTCAAGTGTCACCCCCTATACATCCTCTTGCGAGTTCGCAGGGAGCTGTGTTTTTGGTAAACAGTTGCCAGAGATACTTTCG
>CALQYS010000004.1 GCA_943348755.1 Candidatus Nomurabacteria bacterium
ACTGTTCGTCCACAACTTGTTATGGCATTTGAAGCAAATAAAAAGTCTGAAACAGCGGAAACATCAAATATTAAATCAAAACCAAATGAACTTTTGGAAAAATTACCAAAAGAAATACAAAATATCATCAAAGAATCAAATTACCAAGCCATGCTTTATGCTATCGCCAAGGAAAACAATTTGAATGTCGAACAAATGGGCAGTCTAGAAAAGACAGTAACTGATTTGATGGTTGGCACTATCCATCCAGAAGAATTTGAAGATGCCCTAGAAAGTAATCTTAAGTTGCCATTAGAAAAAATCAGAAAATTAGTAAATGATGTAAATGAAAAAATATTTTTGAAAATTCGAGAATCGCTAAAATTGGTGAATAAACCAAAAAGTGGAGAGCCTTTAATTGAAGAAGGGGTAGAAAATCAAAACAAAGAAGCAACGATATTAACCAAAGCTGGTATCAAAATGGTTGAACCTGCTCTTCCAACTAGGACTATGGACATAAGGACCGAAAAACCGCAAGAAAGTAGAGAAGAGATGTTAAAAAAAATAGAGAAACCAGAACTTGTAGCAGAATCTAAGCCCACCGAAAAAATTAACCCGATATTATCACAAAAGTTACTTAGTTCCATTAAAATACCGGCAGTAAAGACGGATCATTCTCTACCAAATCTTCAATCGTCCCTGCAAAGTGATCCGAGTCTAAAAAATAAGGCAGACCCTTACAGAGAAATACCAGAATAAAATTATGCAATTTAAAGTACCACAATTTTTGGAAATAGAAGACAAGATATTTGGTCCTTTCACCTTCAAAGAATTTATTTATTTGGCGGGTGGAGCAGGGTTGTGTTTCGTGCTTTATAGACTGCTTGGATTACTCTGGGGTGCTATACCGATCTTGTTCATCGCCGGGCTTTCCATAGCACTTGCACGCTATAGACCAAACAACAAGCCTTTTCTTGATATGATAGAAGCGGGGTTTAGTTATATTATGCAAAGCAAGCTTTATATCTGGAAAAGACGAAAGAACAAAGTTAATCTTAGTGAGCAAAAAAAGGTGAAAAGTGAAAATAAAATAGCAGATAGGGAAACGGTTAGACTCGGTGGAAATAAGTTACGAGATTTAGCTTGGAGCCTAGATGTATTAGATTTAAATAAACATGTAGAGAATAAATAATATGGCATTAAACGCAAAAGCAACTCAAGAGTTCGTACCGATCAAGGAAGTCCGCGATGGAGTAATCGTGCTAAAAGACGGCGGCTTGAGGGCAATTGTGCTCGCGAACTCAGTCAATCTATCTTTGAAGTCGAGCGATGAACAAAAGGCGACGATACTTCAGTTTCAAAGTTTTCTCAACACACTTGATTTTACGATACAAATATCAGTCCAAAGCAGGAGGCTGGATATCAGACCCTATCTTCTGCTCTTAGAAAACAGAATGAAGGTACAAAATGAACCATTGCTGAAATTACAGACCAAAGAATATATAGAATTTATCAGAAATTTCACTGAGTCAGTGAGCATAATGACAAAAAGCTTTTTCGTAGTTATCCCGTATACACATACAGTATTGAAATCAGATTCAGGTATATTTAAGGGGTTTTTTTTGAGAAAAAATAAGGAGGAGGCAAAGTTGGCACAACAAGAAGACTTTGAAGAAAAGAGGTCCCAGCTTGAAGAGCGGGTGGGTGTGATACAGCAAGGACTCGCTCGCTGTGGCATAAAGTCAGCTCAGCTGGGCACTGAAGAAGTTGTGGAAGTATTTTATAAAGTCTTCAACCCGGGAGAAGTGGAAGGTAAGATTAAGTTAGAATAAAGATTAAAAAATTATGGGAATTTTAAACAAATTATTTGGAAAGAAAAATAAACAGTTGGGTGGAATAAATACTTATTCTCCTAACGAGACGCAAGCTTCAATTTTGGCGGTGTTGCCAGAGCAGATCTATGAATCAGCCAGTCTAGAACTTCAAGACGTGATAGCGCCTTCTGCGCTCAAAATCGAATCCAAAAACATAAACTTGGGTGATAAGATTGCTCGTACATTCTTTATAATATCTTATCCGAGGTTTTTGACTGATAACTGGTTTTCACCGATAATAAATTTAGACAAAGTTTTTGATATTTCAATTTTTGTTCATCCCATAGACACCTCAATAATACTTCGTCAATTCCAAAAGAAGGTGGCAGAAGTACAAAGCCAGATAAATGCGCGCGAAGGCAAGGGTATGGTGCGTGACCCAATGCTTGATACAGCATACCAAGACCTGGAAGGACTCCGAGACAATCTGATCCAAGCGCAAGAAAAGATGTTTGATGTGGGTATTTACATAACGATATACGCTGACAATGATCTGGAGCTTTTCAAAGTAGAGAATGAGATCAAATCCATGCTCGAGTCAAAGTTAATATATATCAAACCCGCGCTTTTCCAACAAGAAGCTGGTTTTAAAAGTGTCATACCGATAAACAGTGATCTATTAAACATCCACCAAAAGCTGAATTCTGAACCACTTTCGAGTGTTTTCCCATTTATTTCTTTTGACCTTACTTCCGACAAAGGAATACTTTATGGAATAAACAGGCATAACTCAAGCTTAGTGATCTTTGATAGATTTTCGCTGGAAAATTACAACTCAGTTATATTTGCCAAATCAGGTTCAGGAAAATCTTATGCGACCAAATTAGAAATCCTTAGATCTCTAATGTTTGATATTGATGTCATTGTAATAGACCCAGAAAAAGAATACGAATTTCTAGCAGAGGCGGTGGGTGGAAGATATTTCAATATTTCTCTTTCCTCAGACCACCACATGAATCCGTTTGATTTACCAATACCACGTGAAGACGAGACAGCCGAAGATGTTTTGCGATCAAACACTATCAATTTAGTAGGACTTTTTAGATTAATGCTGGGCGGACTTACCCCAGAAGAAGACTCGATGGTGGATAGAGCTGTATCAGAAACTTACGCAATAAAAGACATAACCCCGGAATCAGATTTCTCAAATATTGAACCTCCGCTTCTTTCAGATTTTGAAATGGTTCTGATGGGGATGGATGGAAGTGACTCTATTGTGCAACGTTTAGCGAAATACACCCGAGGTTCTTGGGCAACATTCTTAAACAGACCAAGTAACGTAGACATTAACAAGAAGTTTATTGTCTTTTCAGTTCGCGACATGGAAGATGAATTAAAACCAGTTGCAATGTACATAATTATGCATTACATCTGGAATGCAATACGTAAAAATTTGAAAAAGCGCTTACTAGTTATCGATGAAGCTTGGTGGATGATGAAGTCCGAAGATACCGCCTCTTTCCTTTATTCTATGGCCAAAAGAGGCCGAAAATATTACTTGGGTCTAGCCACTATCACTCAAGATGCAGCGGATTTTATGAAGTCTCCGTATGGAGTACCGATAATTACTAACTCTTCGATCCAACTTCTGCTCAAACAATCTCCTAGCACCATTGATATCTTGCAAAAGACATTTAATTTAACAGATGAAGAAAAATATCTTCTTTTAGAGTCCGGTGTCGGAGAGGGTATATTCTTCGCAGGATTAAAGCACGTCGCTATAAAAATTATTTCTTCTTATACAGAAGACCAGATCATCACCAGCGATCCCTCACAAATACTTTCGAACAGAAAAGCTAAAGAAGAGCAGGAGGCAGCAGAAGCGGCTGCACCCCAAAACCCTGTGATGGGGGAGACCACAGGTCAAGTAGCAGGAAAATAGTGAAAAATGGTACAATAAAATCATGAGATTTAAATTCTTATCATTATATTTAAACACGGGACTTTTGATATTTATGGTGGTAAGTTTGATTTTCGGATCAAGGGCTCTTGCCTCCTCTACTGACATATTGGTCAATGTGGTGCCCCCAAATCCAGCTCCATATGAGAACGTAAATATAACTTTAAACAGTTATGTGAATAATTTGGATACCGTTATGATATCTTGGTCTGTAGATGGCAAAACAGTCGCATCTGGGACCGGCAAAAAATCATTTTCCACTACAGCACCTGCAGCAGGTGGAGAGATGGGTGTCGTAGCCACCATATATCTGCCAGACGGCACAATAGAAACAAAAATACCAATAAAACCTTCTGTGATGATACTACTTTGGCAAGCGAATGATTCATACGTACCACCTTTTTATAAGGGTAAGGCTTTGCCAACACCAGACAGTGAAGTAAAAGTGGTGGCAATGCCTGAAATAAGAACGGGGTCGGGTTTAGCTGATAGCAAAAATATGACTTACTATTGGAAAAAGGACTATACTAACAACGTAGATGGTTCCGGCTATGGTAAGAATTCTTTTACTTATGTGAATGATTATTTAGAAGATTCAAACAATATATCTGTGACAGCATGGACAGTGGACCAAAAATATTCATCGCAAGCCAGTATAGACATAGGGACAACAGAGCCAAAAATATTATTTTACAAAAATAGCGGCAGTATGGGGACAATTTTAGAAAAGACACTTATGGATGGACACAGAATTGAGGGTAGTGAAATAGTGGAAGCAGTGCCTTATTTTATTTCACCAAAAGAAATACAAAATCCAGCATTGATATGGAGCTGGTTCATAAATGACAGCAGAGTAAGCTTGACCAGCTTCAAGAAAAATTTAATGCCGCTTAAAGTACAGAGTGGGGTTTCTGGAACATCCCAATTAAGATTGGAAATAAGAAATCAAGATAAAATTTTCCAGACAACAAGTAAAGAAATAAGTGTAGAGTTTTAAAAGAATGAAATACATAAAATACATTTTAATAATTATTATGGTGTTGGGACTTTTTAGCTCAACTGCAGTAGTAGATGCACAAACTGGTCCAGAGGGAATTTGTACTTATACTTTCAAATCCAGAGGTGGAAATATATCTACAAGCACAGACACAAAGACTGAGGCAGATTGTAAAGCATATATACAGAGTCGGGGGTTTACAGGAATAACATGGACAACCTGTACTTACACTGTAAGATCTAGGGGTGGGAATGTCAGTACCGTAGTAGTCCCGGGTGATACGGAAACACAATGTAAGGCACGTCCCACAGGAACATGGATATCAAATGTAATAGGGAATACAGATGTGACAAATCCAAACACTGGTACAACATTGACTAAGCCATACGTTCTTTTGGCACCATTACCTTGTGATAGCAGTAAAGATGGGGCTGGATGTAAAGACAATAAACTTATAAACTTCGATCCAAGCACGGGTTTGGGCGTGTATTTAAATCTAATGATAAAAATATTTATCGGCATCTGCGCAGTTTTGTCCGTGGTCATGATCGTTACGGGTGGAATAGAATATATGACAAGCGAACTTTCTCATACCAAAGAGGCGGGTAAGGAAAGAATAACACATGCAATTCTGGGACTTTTGATAGCTTTGGGTGCCTACGCACTTCTTTTTACAGTGAATCCCGACTTGCTTAAATCTGATATAAATCCTCCATCTGCAACCATTACAACATCTAGTGGTATTGTAACTAGCGATGTTAGCCAATTAACTGGAACTTGTAATGACACACAATTTAAAACACAAGAAGAGTGTGAATCACAAAGAGAAGGGAGGTGGATTCTTCCGGTTACTTCACAAAATGGAGCATTAGGAAGTTGTGATTACTATAGTAATTCAAATATTAACAGCAGAACCATACTCAGAGACATTACCGAAACATACTGTTATAACACACTAAAGGGAATACACTGGACTGTAAATTAGTAGTAAATAATTATGTCAAAAAGAAATTTTATACTTTTAATAATAATCCTGGTCATCATAATATTTGCGGTTTTGGGTTTCTTATATTTCCAGAAGAGGTCAGTTAGCCCGACAGACAATGGGACAGGAACAAACTTTTTCTCGCCGTTTAATTCATTTAGTAACAAACCGACGCCTCCAGCTGTCACACCCCCTGTTGATGTTTCTGGATATGTGCCACCTGCTGCACCAGCGCAAGCCAAGCTCATGAAGATCTCGACCATGCCTATAGCTGGGTTTGTAGCGTTCAGTAAAGAAAGACTAAAGGATGTGCCAGTAGTACCAGCAACACCTCCACCAGCTGAAACCACTCCAACACCAGCAACCAAAAAATCAAAAAGGGTTGTTCCAACCCCACCACTGACCGAATTCGTAACAGCCTTGAGATACGTGGCAAAATCAAATGGGAATATTTACCAAACTTTCGCCGATAAAATACAAGAGAGAAAGTTTTCTACAACTGTGATCCCCAGAGTATACGATAGCTACTTCGGTAATCATGGAAACTCGGTAATTATGCGATATCTAAAACCAGATGGTCAAACCATCGAAACTTTTGTAGGGAATCTCCCAAAAGAGCTGCTGGGTGGGGATACAACTGAAAATAATGAGATTAAAGGATCTTTCTTGCCCAATAACATCAAAGATATAAGTATATCGCCTGATACTTTAAAGGCATTTTATCTATCAGAAACGGGGGACAGCATGATAGGTACAGCTTTAAACTTTTCGGATAATAAGAAAGTTCAATTGTTGGACTCAACTTTCACTGAATGGTTGGCACAGTGGCCAAATAAAAATATTTTAACCTTTTCTACTAAACCTTCTGCGAATGTCCCCGGATACATGTATACGATAGACTCCACTGGCAAAAATTTAAACAAAGTTTTGGGTAATATAAATGGATTAACTACACTTGAAAGTCCTAATGGTAAAATGATCCTCTATGGAGACAGTGATTTATCTCTCTTTATTTACCATACGGATACTAGGAATTCAGATAAATTAGGAGTAAAGACTCTGCCAGAAAAATGTGTTTGGGGTGGAGTAAGTGATGTTATTTATTGTGCTGTACCAATATTAATCGATGGGAATTTATACCCAGATGCTTGGTATCAAGGAGAAGTATCTTTTAGCGACCAAATATGGAAGATAGACGTAAAAAGCGGCAACACCACAATGATTTCTGATCCAGCTACAGTCGCTGGGGGAGAGAATATTGATGGAATAAAGCTTGCCCTAGATGAAGGAGAAAATTACCTATTTTTCGTCAACAAAAAGGATTCTTTTCTTTGGAAATTAGACCTTAAATAGAACCTATATATTTGATTACCACTCGGCGAGAAGCTCCCATGCCCACTGACTCAGTTTTTAGGTCTGTCGCATCAGATAAAAATTCGTGAACGATCCGACGTTCAAAGGCTGACATTGGGTCAACTTCTATGCTGGATTTAAAATATCGAGCCCTTTCTCCCATCATATGAGCAATTGCGCGAATATTTTCCACACGTTTCTTCTGGAAACCATTAATGTCAATTAAAATATTGTTACTAGAACTATCATCTTTCAGAGCGTCTGCCCCCGGCATTTTACTTTCAATTATTCTCCGGACTAGATGATTCAAGGCATACAGAGCTTCACCATCGTGACCCATAAAAAAATGGGGTTCATTCACCTCGACAGAGAACCAAGTGTTATTTGGGCCGTCTTCTGTGATTGTGATTTGAGTCATTGTAACTCCAGTATGTTCAATCAACTTTCTGATTAAATTTTCTATTTCTGACTTTTTCATGTTTATTTTTCCTTAATCAAAATATCTACTTCTTCGTCCAAGACCTTCTTTTCTGTCTTATTGACATAAACCTGTTGGGCTACAGCAAAAATATTACTCGTAATCCAATATAATGCAACCGCGCCGGAGATACTGTAAGCAATCCAAGTGATTAGAAAAGGGAAGAAATATTTCATCTGCATTTGCATATTTTTACCAAGACTTTCTGCAAAAGAGCCGGCGGAAGAATTATTGTTGGCCGGTTTTGGCATAAAGTGGGCTTGTAAATATTGAGATACACCTGCCAAAATCGCTAGCGGTAAACTCTTAGCACCGAGATTTATTATTCCCAGAAAAATCATATTCGTCTTTGCTGGTATATGAATAAAAGAATAAAGTAGGCTTTTGTCAAAATTTATACCTTTTAAAAAAACATAGTATAGGGCAAAAATGATGGGTATTTGAATTAAAACTAAAAGACACCCAGAAAAAGGATTAGTCTTGTGTTTTTTATAAAGTTCAAACGTCAGCTTGGCTTGTTCTTCTTTGCTTACCCCGCTTTTTTTAATTTTATCGAGTTCAGGGGCAAGCATCGTCATGGCTGCCTGGTTTTTAATTGATTTTTGAGAGAAAGGAAAAAGCAACAATTTAACCAAAATAGTGAGCAATATAACGGCGATACCTACATCCCCGCCAGGGATGACTGAAACTAAAAAAGCCAGTGCGTTAATTAATGGCTTGTATAAAAGGGCGTTCCAAATATTATGAATCATGAACCCATTCTATATGAAAATGGCTAAAAATCAAAGAACGGGGTCAATTTGGTTCTTCTGCCATGGATGACAACGTAAAATTCTTAAGAATCCCAGCTTGCAGCCTTTCAATATTCCATATTTTTCTAAGGCTTGTTTGGTATATTCGGAACAACTAGGATAAAAATGGCAACCTGACTTTATGAGAACAGAAATGTTTTTCTGATAAAAACTAATTAATTTTATTAAAAATGTTTTTAATTTCATCTTCAAGTATGGGGATATTGTCTTGGTACTTTTTAAAAATAAAGACACCCGTAAGCGCAAGAGGGGATAGATGGATATTCTTGCTTAGGGCACTATATCCGCGCCTTCTAAGTAAATTTCTTTTAACCGCTAATTTGACTATATTTTTAGGTGCAATAAAGGAAATTTTTGTTTTTCCGTCATCATTCTTCAAACAGCGAAAAGATAGACTGGGGGAACTAAAAGACTTACCCTCTCTAAAGATTTTATCGACTTCTTTGGTGCTTACTCTATTCTTTTTGGGTAACATCGTAAAAAAACTAAACAGTGAGCTTTTTTCTGCCTTTCTGGCGTCTCCTTTTTAGAACTTTTTGGCCTGTTTTAATCCTAGATCTGACTAAAAATCCATGTGATCTGGCTCTTTTTCTTTTTTTGGGTTTATATGTAAATGACATGAATTGTATTCTATAATATTATTAATAATAAATCAAATATAAAATAGGTGAAAAAGTTTTGCACAGTTTATCAACATAGTTAGTAAGTTTTTAAAGTTTTTGTTTATTGGACAAATAGTATAATATGGAACCAATGAATCCGAAACAACTTTGGAAAAATTGTCTGGCCGAAATCGAGACGGGTATATCAAAGGCAAATTTTAGTACTTGGTTTAAAAATACATCTATTATAAAGGAGGATACGGGTATTATCTATATTGGTGTACCTAATGAATTCGTTCGTGACTGGCTTATAAATAAATATCATAAACTTATTACAAAAACTATTGCTGATGCATATGAAAATATGCGTGCGGTAGAGTACACCATCACTAAAACAGAGGATGCAGCCGAACCTGAGAGGGAAGAAACGCCTACAACTAACGCAACATACGTAAACAAGGAGCTGCCATTAAAAGATCTGTATATAAACCCTGAGGACAACCTAAATCCACGCTACCATTTTAATTCTTTCATCGTCGGAGCTTTCAATGAACTTGCTTATGCAGCATCGCAAGCAATAATAGACAGCCCTGGGACCAAATACAACCCATTTTTTATCTATGGGGGCACTGGACTTGGTAAGACTCATTTAATCCAGGCAGTGGGAAACACAATTAAAGATAGATACCCAAATAAAAAAGTTCACTACATGACTCTGGAGAAATTTGCTACTGATTTTATCAGCTCACTACAAAGCAACAAGGCCAACTCTTTTAAAGAAAAATACCGCAAGTATGATCTTTTAATCATAGATGATATACAATTCATCGGAAAAATGGAAAAGATCCAGGAAGAGCTTTTCCACACTTTCAACACCTTTCATGAAAACAACAAACAGATTATTTTTTCTTCTGATAAACACCCTAACTATATTCCGGAGTTGGCAGATCGTTTAAAATCACGTTTTGCTGCCGGAATGATAGTGGACATATCTCAACCAGAATACGAGTCCCGACTCGCAATTTTAAAGGTGAAATTAAGAGAGCTTAATATTGACCTAGATCCAGAAATAGTCGAGTATATCGCTTCGGCCGTAGATGGCAACATAAGGGAGCTTGAAGGAAGTTTAAACATCATAGTTTGCCAATATCGTTTGAAAAATAAGCCTTTAACACTGGCCGAGGTTAAAAACCTACTCAAAAATAACATGCGACCAAAGAAGAACATGGCGATAAAAGATATTGTAAAGATAGTAAGTGAACATTATAAGTTAGAAGAGGCTTCAGTGTATGAAAAAACAAGGAAAAAGGAGATAGTGAGGGCAAGACAAGTCGTGATGTACCTGCTCCGAGAGGATTTCAATGTATCCTACCCACTGATTGGGCAAAAACTAGGTGGAAAAGATCATACAACAGTCATACATTCATGTTTGAAGATTAAAAACGATCTGAAAAACGACCCACAACTTTTACAAGAATTAGAGCAAATAAGAATTATGTTCAAGTAATTAAAAGTTGTTAGACTTAAACCAGAAAATAAAAACAGGAAATGCCTTTATAAATCAAATATAAAAAAAGTTATACACTTATCAACAGACTTAGTAGTATTAATAAATTTAAAAATAAAAAATATAAACATGAAACTAGAATGCAAGGTGGAAGAAATTAAAAACAAAATTTCCCAAGTAGAAAGGATAACTGGTAAAAATCTTACCTTACCGATTTTAAACTCTGTTCTTTTGATTGCTTCTGGTAAGTCATTAAAACTTAGATCTACCAATTTAAGTTTGGGTATTGAGGTGGAAATTCCTGCTAAAATAGAAAAAGAGGGTATTGTCGCTATTTCTGGATCAGTGTTGGGTGGCGTTTTTTCTAATGTTTTTCAGAATGAAAATGTGTTTCTTGAAAGTGTGGAGGGAAATTTGGTAATTCAAACCAAAAAAAGTAAAATAAAATTAAAAGGACAACCACACGATGACTTCCCAACAATACCAAGAGTTTCTGGTACTAGTTTTGAGATAGAATCAAAAAAAATAATAGATGGTATAAAATCAGTCTATTATAGTTCGTCACCATCTGATATTAAACCTGAGATTTCAAGTGTTTTTATGTATACTAACGATGACAATTTAGTGTTTGTTTCTACTGATTCTTTTAGATTAGCTGAGAAAAAAATAAGAACAAAAGGACTTCCAGAAATTACTGGGATACTTATTCCATTTAAAAACATTTCAGAAATTTTAAGAGTGTTTGGAGAATCTCCTTCCAGTATAAAAGTCTGTTTTAATAAAAACCAAATCTCCTTTTCGTCAGACGACACATATCTGACTTCACGGGTAATAGACGGCGTTTTTCCAGATTATCGACAAATAATGCCAAAAACTTTGGGTACTAGTGCTATTGTCCTAAAGCAGGATTTACTGAACGCACTCAAGCTTTCTAATATATTCTCAGATAAATTTAATCAAGTAAATTTAAGAATTTCACCAAAAGAAAAACTTTTTGAACTTTCTTCTACCCACAATGATATTGGAGAAAATAAAACACATGTAGATGCTGCTCTAACTGGGGAAAACATCGAACTTAGTTTTAACTACAAATATTTTTTAGACTGTTTCCAATCCATTATCACCGACAGCATGTCTATAAAGTTCTCTGGAGCCTCTAGCCCAATCATGATATCCGCAGTTGGGGATACTTCATTTACATATCTTATTATGCCGATGAACCGATAGATAATTACTACCGCACCTTAAACATGGTGTGTGTTTCACTTTTATTATAAACACTATCGTAAACCACGATTTTTAATTCATTATCTGTTTGTAGATTAACTAAAGAAGAAGGTATAAAAGAAAAGACGAAGGGAGTCTGAGAGCTTCCCACATAGTTTTCATTTATAAAGATATCCATTTTAAGTAAAGGATAAGGTCCGGAACTAGAAACCTTTAAGTTAATTTTTTGATTTGGTGAATATATTGTACCTGAGTTTGGTTCACTAATTGAAACAACTGGTTTTGATAATTCAGTATGAATATCATCTATCAAAACCGGCTTGTCATTTGAGGTTATTATTCCGTATCTTGCACTATTTTGTGCCCACCAAGCCTGTATCGGTGTTTCCCAGTGGTCAAATTGTGAATCATTGGATGGGTTTAAGGGAATTGTCCCTGTTGGATCATTTTTGTCTACCCAATATAGGATTGAGTGCACGTTTGTCACCACTTTTTCCACCGTTGTTTCTTTTGGGGTATTGGCAGTTGCTAATTTACCGGAAATTTTGTCAACGAAAAAGTTTTCATTGCCTTGCCAAAATCCACGAAGTGCTGGTTTTACTAATTTAGGATCAGTATCTAAATTAGGCTTCTCAAATCTTTCATCTGGTAAAGTTTTCAACGCTTCGTTTATAAATTTATTCCAAATTGGTCCTGCCACAGCTGCTCCACCCTTTTTCATTGGTGTGTTTTCGTTATTACCAGCCCAAACTCCCACCACTAATGATGGAGTGTAGCCAATAGTCCAAGCATCTTTGTTATTGTTAGTTGTACCTGTTTTTACAGCCACGTCTTTCCCAGGTATATAGAGAACCGAATGCGTGCCGAAGGTAGGTTGTCGGGCTTTTTCATCGGATAAGATGTCTGTTATGGTTAAAGCCGTGTTTTTAGATAAAACTTCTTGAGAATTCTGGTTAAATTCTTCTAAAACCTTTCCACTAGAGTCTTCCACCTTTAGAATTCCAGTATATGGATTTCTTATACCATCATTCGCAAAAACTCCATAAGCTGAGGTCATGTCAAGCAAAGATACTTCTCCACCTCCTATAACAAGAGTAAGCCCGTATTGATTACTATCCCCCAAGGTGCTTATACCCATGTCTTCCGCAGTTTTCAGTGAATTTGGCAATCCAGCTAAATAGAAAAGTTTTACTGCTGGAATGTTGATAGATTGTGCAAGAGCATCCCGTAATGACATTGGTCCGCGATATTTTCCATCATAGTCGTCCGGCATGTAGCAATCTTTTTGGTCGTGCCCAGGCAGGGCCTTGCCAGAAGCGTCACAGGTCGTTTGGAACTCGGTAGGCAGGTCGAAGAGCACTGTGTCGGGGGTAAAGCCCTTATTGAAGGCTGTAGCGTAAATAAATGGCTTAAAAGACGAACCCGGTTGCCTAGAAGCCGTCGCTATATTGAAATTCCCATCTATTTTTTTGTCAAAATAATCTCTTGAGCCCACCATTGTTAAAATTTGTCCTGTTTTTGGGTCTATTACTACCAAACTGGCATTCTTGCCGTCCCAGTCTTTTTCATTTTGTAACGCACCATCTTTTACAATTTGCTCTCCTTTTGTTTGCAGGTCATAATCTAGCGTAGTGGTGACTTTTAACCCTCCTCTCGTCACCATCTCACTACCATATTTTTGTTCAAGATAATCTTTAATGAAAAAAACAAAATGTGGCGCTTTAATTCCTGTGGTTGTCTGGGGAATAAAATTAACTATCTCTTCTTTTGCCTTTTTATAATCATCCTTGGAGATAAATTTGAGTTCTAGCATTCTAGAAAGTACTAAATTTTTCCTAGTCTCTAATTTGTCTTTATTTTTTCCGTATGGTGAGAGGGTGGTTGGGGATTGTGGGATCGCAGCCAAGTAAGCAGCCTCAGCCAATGTCAGATCAGCCGCATCTTTCTCAAAATAAGTTCTGCTGGCTTGTTCTATGCCATATATATTACCCCCGTATGGATTTTCATTTAAGTAATATTCCAAGATTTTTTCTTTAGACATGGAGTTGTCTATTTTGATTGCGAGTACCCACTCCTTTATTTTTCTGGTGTAAGATTTTTCTTGTGTTAAAAGCGTGTTTTTAACTAATTGTTGAGTTATAGTTGAACCACCTTGTGTTTTACTACTACCAAAAAAATTTGAGAAGATGGCTCGTACGATAGAAGTGAGTCTTATGCCCCCATGATTATAAAATTCCGAGTCTTCGATAGCTACTGTGGCGTTTTTTATATTTGCCCCCATTTCTTCAAAGGGTATGTAGGTTCTTTTGGTGTTTTGATGTATGTCGTAAAGCAAAACTTGCCCTGTTTTATCATAGATCTTTGTTGAGTTGGCGATTTTCCTATCTTCAAAAGAATGAAAATCCGGTATTTTGAAAGAAGAAAACCATATTAAAATCATTCCGGCAATTAGGGTAAAAATACCGGCGCATAACAAAGTCAAATTCTTCCATAGTCTCTTGTTCTTAAGAAATCCTTTCATTGCTCGAATTATAACAACAAACGAGAAGCACAAACAAGTTAAACTCGCTTAGTATTTTACTTATCTTGATATATAATGGCGTTCTGGTGGTGTGTTTGACTTTTTTTGGTCTCTAGAATATACTAATTTTAATTAAGTATGATTAAGAAAGACCGCAAATCCAATCGAGAAATATCAAGTAACTCTTCTGAGTATTATTACTATAGCCACCCGGTGGATGGTTTTCTTTTTGCTAATTAACTCATTGAAATAAAGCAAAACAAGAACCATCCACTGGGTGGTTTTTGTTTTATTAAACACTTTAAAACTTTATGAAAACACAAATAATAAATAGAAAAAACGAAGACGAAGGAAAAATAGATGAATTACTAGACCGCGGAGTCGAAAAAGTTTATCCCTCTAAAGACATTTTAAAGAAAGTGTTACTTTCTGGTAAAAAGTTACGACTCTATCAAGGTTTTGATCCAACAGGAACCAAACTACACATTGGTCACATGGTTGGTTTACGCAAACTTGCCCAATTCCAGAAACTAGGGCACCATGTTATTTTCGTTATTGGTGATGGCACGGGACAAGCTGGTGATCCTTCCGGGAAAACCAAGAGCCGGCATCATTTACAATCTTTAACTCTAAGTACCCACAGCGATGAGCCCGGTGTTTTGCGAAGAATGCTGGAATCTTTTGGAAAAGAAGGTATTAACTTGGAATCTATCAAGTCTGAAAAAGTGGGAGAAGACGTTAAATTCAAAATTAAAATTGACGAGCATAAATATAAACCGGAATTAATTTCTAAGGTGGTACACAGCTTAGTCAGCCAAGGTTTCTTTACTAATCAACAACTTAGGCAAAATGCTGAGAGCTATATAGAACAAGCATCCAAAATTCTCGACTTTAAGGGTAAAAACAAAGTAGAGATTTTATATAACGGTGATTGGTTGAATAAACTCACCTTAATTGATATTTTAGAAATTGCTCAGCACTTTTCCGTTCAGCAATTAATCGAAAGAGATATGTTCCAGGAACGCCTGAAAACAGGTGAATCCATAAATCTTCGTGAATTTTTATATCCACTTCTCCAAGGATATGATTCTGTGGCTATGGATGTCGATCTAGAACTGGGTGGAACGGACCAAACCTTTAACATGCTTGCTGGACGCACCCTCATGAAAGGAATGAAAAATAAAGAAAAGTTTGTGATGACTACGCCTCTATTATCTGATTCTAGGGGAGTCAAAATTGGTAAAAGTGAAGGCAACTTAATTGGATTGACTGACGCTCCAAGCGATCTCTTCGGCAAGATTATGTCCTTGGGGGATGATGCCATCATTCCTATTTTCACGCTTTTGACTGATATTCCTACCCAAGAAATAGCCAAGTTTGATCTTAAAAAAGATGCGATGAATCTTAAGAAAAGAGCTGCTTCTTTAGTAATTGAACAACTTCATGGTAAAACAGCCAGCAAGGAGGCTGAAGAAGATTTTTCCAATATTTTCCAAAATAAAAAGATTCCAGAAATAATTGAGGAATTAAGAGCCAACGAAAAAGAATTATTGAGTGAAGTTTTAATAAAAAATAAATTTCTCTCTTCAAAGAGTGAATGGAAAAGACTAGTTTTGGGTAATGCCGTTCGGGATTTATCTGAAAATAAAACTATAACTGACGTTGACTTCAAGATCTCAGGAGACCTAACTCTCAAAATAGGCAAGAAAAAATTTATCAAAGTTTTATCAAAGTAAAAAACAAAACACCCCCGTCGGGGGTGTTTTGTTTAATGAAACCTGTTTTCTGGATCACTATCGTCATCATCATTTGGGAAGTCCACTGGCATGTCTTCTGGCTCTAGGGGATCATCTTCATCACCCCCAACCTTAAAACCACCCTCTACTTCTTCCTCTTCATCGTAACTCATGTAAATAAAATTATTTTTTTAAACTTTATTAAGCGACCTACTGCTTATTACGACTAGCGAGGATCATGTGAACGAGTACTCTCGTTCACGATGTCCGAGTCGACGTCGTATCAAAAGGTTCGATACCTTTTATTGCCTCTTTTGTACCAAAATCTAAAAAGCTTCGCAATAGCCGAAAGACTTCTGGTGTGGATAAGTCTAAGAACGTATATGAGCAAAGGCTGTAAGTGCGATAGCTATAGCATCTAATTCATCATCTGACTTCTTCGAGCTGTCTACATCTACCAATATTTTCACCATTTTAATCATTTGTTCTTTGTTGGCTCTTCCATAACCGGTAGTTGCTATCTTGATCTGCGGCGGGGAAGCTTCAAATACCTTGAGTCCAGCCTGCGCTGCCTCATATATAACCACACCACGTGCCTCGGCCACACGCATAACCGTTTTTTGATTCGTATTTAAGAATAGAGTCTCAATGGAAAGGATTTCTGGCCGGTACTCTTTTATTATTCTTTGTATTTCTTCACCGATCAAGTTCAACCTTTCTGCAAAATCTAATTTTGCAGATGTTTTAAAACACTCAGAGAAAATTACACGCTCTTTCTCACCACTTTTATTCTTTTCTAGTATTGCAACCCCCAATCTTTCAAACCCGGGATCTATGCCCAATATTCTCATACCGAAAGTTTACCATTTCTAAATATACTTATACACATAAACAAATTGACGTATGCGTATATAGGTTTATCATTTAATTAAGCTGGCCTTGTAAGGGACAGTCCAAACATATCAAGGGGTTCATGTGCATCCAAGTGTATGTGATGCTCACAGGAGGGTGTTAACTCCTGGGGGCCCTTTTCAAGGGCCCCCAGGCTTCCCAATCAAAGTCCGTTAAGACTTTCAATGAAAGAGCACTGGCGGCTTTTTCTATTTGTCTTTTTTATAAAAATCTAGAGCAATTTCTCTTGCTTTTCTTTAAAATCGAAGTCTAGATGATCGTAAGCTTTTTTTGTCGCCACGCGGCCGCGGGCTGTGCGTTCGAGGAGTCCGAGCTGGAGCAAGTAGGGCTCGATGACTTCTTCTACTGTAGCTTCTTCTTCAGACATTGCCGCTGCCATCGTTTTGAGCCCCACCGGTCCGCCGTTAAATTTTTCAATAAGTATTTCTAAGAATTTTCTATCAGAGGCATTTAGGCCGATGTCATCTACTGCGAGCATGTCAAGCGCTTCTCGCACTACTTTTTTATCCAAACTTTTTTTATTATCCTTTTTATTTACTTGTGCAAAGTCGCGAGCCCTTTTTAAAAAGTAGTTTGCCGTGCGGGGAGTGAATCGGCTTCTCTTGGCTATCTCTGCTAATGCTTCAGACTCGAGGGTTATGTCTAAAAGTTTCCCTGATCTCTCGATGATTTTTGCTATTTCTTCATTTGAATAAAATTCCAGACGAAAGACTCCGCCAGAGAATCGGGAGCGAAGGGGAGAGGAAATAAGGGCGACGCGCGTAGTGGCAGCGATGAGTGTAAAAGGTGGCAGATCTAATTGAATGGTCCGAGCTGAAGGACCTTTGCCTATGATGATGTCTAAAACACCGGACTCCATGGCGGGGTAGAGTATTTCTTCCACCATTTTGTTTAGTCTATGTATTTCGTCTATGAAAAGTATGTCGCCCGCGGCCAAATTGGTCAAAATAGACGCCAAATCACCCACTTTTTCAATCGCAGGACCCGAAGTTATCTTCATCTGCCTGCCTGTCTCTTTGGCGATGAGGTGGGCGAGAGTAGTTTTGCCTAATCCAGGGGGACCATAAAAAAGGATGTGTTCCGGGATGTGCCCGCGTTCTTCCGCTGCCCTTAAGAGGATTTTAACGTTGTCTTTTATGTGTTTTTGGCCGATATACTCATCCCAGCGGGTAGGACGCAGGGTCTGGTCTAGGACTACATCTTCAGATTTTTTTACCCCGCCTTGGCGTGGGTCTTTGGTTTCTTTGGGCATATTTCGCTTGACTTTGATTTAATAATATGCTATACTAGCGAAGTAGTGCATTTATTAACAGGCTATGCACATAGCTATACACATTATAGCATTTGGTTTGTTTTCTTTATAGTAAAATAGTTTTAGAGGTTTTTGATCAAGAAGGCATTAATCTCTAAGCAATCAGCCACCGGTTATACGGATTTGCATAGGACGTTCTGGCGCTTTAATTAGTTGCTGGTGCTATCCTCTAATAATTTGTTACTCTTGGAGCCCAGCTTCAAAAGGATTGTTTAGAGATTAGTGCTTTTTTCTTTTGTCTAAAAGTTTGACCTTGCCGGCCTCCATTGCTAGTCTGTATATATGGAAGTAAAAGGAAATAAACTATGCCTAGGCAAATTTTCTGCTAAAGCTCTAGCGGATAAATTTGGTACACCTATATATGTTTATGAAGTTTCCATTATTCGTCGTAAATATTCAGAATTAGTAAAAAGCATCAATTATCCGAAGTTGGATATACATTATGCATGTAAAGCCAATACCAATCTTTTAGTCCTCAAGTTGCTGAAAAGTTTTGGTTCTAAAATTGAGACAGTCAGCAAGGGAGAAATAATTTTAGCTTTAAAAGCCGGTTTTAGGGCCAAAGACATTATCTATACCTCTACCTCGGTGTCTAAAGAAGAAATGACTTTTGTAGTGAAAAATAAAATAAGAATAAATCTAGATTCTCTTTCACAAATCGAACTTTATGGAAAATTAAACAAGGGAGCTGGCGTTGGTCTCCGAATAAATCAGGGGATAGGCGCTGGGCACCACGATCATGTCATTACTGGCGGAGAGATGAGTAAATTTGGCATTTCGCTCGAGCATTTACCACGGGCCAGGAGATTGGCAAAAAAATACAATTTAAAAATTGTCAGCTTGCATCAACACATCGGTTCAAATATTTTAGATGTTAAGATTTTACTTAAAGCCTTTGATAAGTTGCTTGAGACGGCCCTTAATTTTCCTGATCTGGTATCTTTAGACTTCGGAGGAGGTTTAGGTGTGCCCTATTTATCGACAGAAAAAGAGTTAGATTTAAAACTTTTCGGCCGAGAGATAACAAAAAGAATGAATGATTTTTGTAAAAAATACGGAAGAGAATTGACTATGGTTTTAGAACCCGGGCGTTTCTTGGTGGCTCAGTCAGGGGTGTTGATAACTACAGTCACGGAAATAAAGAAAAATCCAAAACGTACTTTTGTAGGAGTAGATAGCGGTTTTAACCATTTGATTCGCCCAGCGATGTATGGTTCTTATCACCAGATAGTTAATGCGAGTCAAATTACGGGAAGAAAAATAAAAGTCGATGTTGTCGGTAATATATGCGAATCGGGGGATGTGTTTGGAAGAGATAGAATAATTAGCAATCCCAGAATTGGAGATATTCTGATAATTCAAGATACCGGCGCTTACGGATACGTCATGGCTTCAAGGTATAATAGTCGATCTTTACCAGAAGAGGTTTTGATCGATGGCAGTAAAATTATAAGTTAATATTGTTGATAAACAGAACCCATTCTGTTACTCTCTTAATATAATGTATCCAAAAATAATCAGCCGAATAATTGAACTTGGAGATACGCTGCCACCGCTTGCGGGGCACACGACCGACATCGGGAAAAGCAGGCAATGGCTGACACAAAAAGATATCGAGATAGAGACAGAACTTACCAATCTCATAAAAACTTTTCCCGGCAAGCATTCTGTCTATGCGGAGGAAATGCATAACACTTTTGTGGAAGATGAGAATGTCTGGATTATTGATCCAATTAGCAACACCATAAATTTTCTTCAAGGTATGCCGCATTATTCGGTAGTACTTAGTCATCTCTATAAAGGCGAAGTGCAATTTGCCGTCGTTTATGATCCTTCCAACAAAGAATTATTTACCGCCGAAAAAGGCAAGGGAACTTTTTTAAATAAAAAAAGAGTTTATGTTTCCAAGCGCGATGAAGATATGATTTTCATGATTGGCCCCTACGTTGTTTCTCCGCACAGAGAAAAGTTATTGAAGGTTATTTCTGTTATGTCGCAAAGTGGTAGCGTAATGCGAAATCTTGGTTCTCTTGGAGTACATTATGCTTATGTAGCCTGTGGTCGGGCCGATTTTGCTATTTCTTTTAATAAAGATACATTTCCTGAATTTGCCGGCAAGCTTTTGGTAGAAGAAGCGGGTGGTAAATTCACTGATTTTAATGGTGGCGTCTTAGGTCCGCAGACAGAAGGTATTATCGCAAGTAATGATTTAGTTTATGATCAAATCCTGAAGCTTGTCGGGAGCGTAGTATGATCAAAATCAGATGGCAAATAAAATTAAAATAGCTTTAATAGGTTACGGCAAGATGGGCAAGGAAATTGATACACTATGTCAAAATTCCAAGGATTTTGAGGTGGTTTCTATAAGTTTAAAAAATAAAAGTGAAAAGTTGGATTTGAAGGGTATTGCTAAAGCAGATATTGCCATAGATTTTACTTCGAGAGACGTGGTACTTAAAAATATTGAAGAAGTCGCAAAGCTTGGAGTGAATATGGTGGTGGGTACAACTGGCTGGTATGAAGATATAGATAAAGTTAAAAAAATAGTCGAGAAAAACAAGATAGGACTGATATATAGCCCAAATTTTTCAGTTGGGGTGAATGTCTTTTTCAAAATGATGGATGAGGCCGCTAAACTTTTTTCTAAGTTTCCAGAGTATGATACTTATGGTCTCGAAATACACCATAAGGCAAAATTAGATAGTCCCTCTGGTACTGCATTAAAAATTGCTGGTAAAATTAAAAACTTGAATTTTCATTCAGTACGTGCCGGCAGTAATCCTGGTTTCCACGAAGTGGTTTTTGATAGTTTAGCTGACAAAATAACCTTTTCTCATCAAGCATACAATAGGATTGGGTTTGCGAAAGGGGTACTAAAGGCAGCAAAGATTATAAAAGGTAAAAAAGGGATTTATATTTTTGAGGACGTATTAAATTAATGAAAAAAATAAATTTTTTTGGCTCAATACCCGCAATAGTTACACCCTTCAAGAAAAATGGCGATTTAGATTTACCGGCGCTAGAAAAAATAGTTGATTACCAGCTTTCAGGCGGTGTTGATGCCATGGTGGTAGCTGGTTCTACTGGTGAAGCTGCCACTTTAAACGAGGAAGAATACATAGCTGTTATAAAAACAGTTGTAAAAAGGGTGAATGGTAAAGTACCAGTGATTGCCGGAGCTGGATCGAATGACACCAAAAAAGCAGTTCATTTTTCTAAATTAGCCAAATCAGCCGGGGCAGATGCTCTGCTTCATGTGACTCCTTACTACAACAAGCCTACTCCAAACGGTCTTGTTCTCCATTATAAAGAAATAGCCAAAGCAGTGGATTTGCCGATCATTATGTACAATGTTCCTGGCCGTACTGGATCCAATGTTTTACCAGCAGTTGTCTTACGTATCGCGAGAGAGGTGCCGCAGGTGGTAGCGATTAAAGAAGCTTCTGGTTCCATAAATCAAATGATGGAGATCATAAATGAAGTAGAAAAAAACGGTCCAAAGGATTTTGTGGTTTTAGCGGGGGATGATGCTATGACCCTGCCACTCGTCGCACTTGGGGGAAAGGGGTGTATTTCCGTGGTTTGCAACGAAGTGCCGAAATTATTTTCTGATATGGTCCATCTTGCTCTAAAAGGAGAGATGAAAGAAGCAGAAAAATTACACTACAAAATGCTTGAACTGATGAATGTAAATTTTATCGAATCAAATCCAATCCCAGTCAAGACTGCCATGTCCATGATGGGGTTTATCGAAGAGAGTTTAAGATTGCCGTTAACTAATATTGAAGAAAAAAACCGGATTTTAGTAGAAAAAGCTCTGAAAGGATTAAAATTAATCAAATAAAAATATGGCTAGCATTAATAAAAATTACGACAAACTACAGGGCGCATATCTGTTTTCAGAAATAGCCAAACATGTGGCAGATTTTAGAACTAAAAATCCAACTTTGGAAATTATGCATCTTGGCATTGGCGACACTACACAACCCCTAACCCCTACAGTCATCAAGGGATTATCCAAAGCGGTAAAAAAACTTGCAAAAGCAAAAACTTACACTGGCTACGGAAATGCGCAGGGAGATGTGCGGTTACGAACTGCTCTTTCTGACTTTTATAAAAAAAGAAATGTAAAGGTAGGGGTAGAAGAAATTTTTATCAGTGATGGGGCGAAATCAGATTCTGCCAATATCCAATCAATTTTTGGATTAAAAAATGTGGTAGCTGTCGCGGACCCTGTCTATACAGTTTATGTAGATAGCAATGTTATTGCCGGAAGAACTGGGGAATTTAAACATGGGGGGTATGAAGGTTTGGTATATATGGGATGTAATGTTAAAAATGATTTTATGCCATCTGTCCCAGACCAGAAAACTGACATAATTTACCTATGTAGTCCAAATAATCCGACGGGCGCTGTCATGACCAAGAAAAGACTGAAGGAATTCGTAGATTATGCGTTAAAGAATAAAGCGGTGATTATATTTGATGCTGCTTATGTTGAATACATCTCCGATCCATCTTTACCTAAAAGTATTTATGAGATAGAGGGGGCTAAGAAATGTGCCATAGAAATAAATAGCTTCTCTAAATGGGCTGGCTTTACGGGTGTTCGGCTTAGTTTCGCTGTGGTGCCGATCGATTTGGTTGTAGAAGACACGCAAAGGGGTAAGATTAACAGTCTCTGGTCTAGACGCCAGAGCACTATGTTTAATGGTGCCTCTAATATTTCCCAGGAAGGCGCTTTATCCGTTTTATCATCTGCTGGTCAGAAAGAAAACAAAAAATTAATTGCTTATTATATGAGCAACGCTAAATTAATTAAGAAAAATCTCTCCGCTCTTGGTTTCCAAGTTTTTGGTGGAGAACATGCTCCCTATATTTGGCTTAAAACCCCAGAAAATTTAAGTTCTTGGGAATTTTTTCATAAGTTATTACAAGAAGCACATGTTGTATCAACTCCGGGCTCAGGATTTGGTAAACAAGGCGAAGGATTTGTTCGCCTAAGTGCTTTTGGAGACAAAAAAACTGTTCAAAAGGCCCTCAGAAGTATTAAAGATAATTTAAAGTTATGAAAATATTAAAATTTGGTGGTTCATCGGTAGCTGACGCCAAAAATATCAATAAAGTTTTAGACATTATCCTAAAATTACAAAAAACAGGGGAAAATATAATTGTAGTAGTTTCTGCCTTAGGTGGTGTAACTGATGATCTCCTTACTATTATTTCTCTCGCTTTAAATGGAGAGAACAAATACAGGAAAATTTTTGATGTTATGTGTGATCGGCACAACCAAGTTATACAAGAATTAATTAATCTAGAAGATAGAAAAAGAGTATCGAAACAAATTGGAAAGAAATTTAAGGAGTTAGAAGAAGTAGTACAAAGTATTTTCTTCGCTACAAATGCGCCCCCTCATTTACGTGATACAGTTGTGAGCTTTGGTGAACAATTGTCAGCTTATTTAATAAGTGAAGTCATTAAAAGCAGAGGCATCGAATCTAACTTTGTTGATGCCCGTGCGCTTATTAAGACAGATGAAAATTTCGGTGAAGCAAATGTAGATATAGGAGATTCTTATAAGCTTATTTCAGAATACTTTACCAAGAACCGTGCTCTTTCTGTCATGGGTGGGTTCATTGCTTCTACTAAAGAGGGAGTGACCACCACTCTTGGTAGAGGAGGGTCTGATTACACTGCTTCTTTGGTGGGTGCAGCCCTCAATGCGGGGGCGATCGAGATTTGGACTGATGTAGATGGTCTTATGACCGCTGATCCGCGAAAAGTTAATAATGCTATTATAATTCCAGAAATTTCTTATGAAAAAGCGGAAGAAATGGCCAATGCAGGTGCAAAAGTTATTCATCCAAAAACGATGAAGCCAGCCAAATTAAAAAACATACCCATTTATATTAAAAACACTTTTAATCCAAAGAGTAAAGGAACCAAAATAAGCAATGACTAAAAATAAAATTCCAGTTGGTATACTAGGCGCAACAGGTACAGTGGGGCAGCGTCTCATCACTCTTCTGCAAGACCATCCGTGGTTTGAGGTAGTTTGCGTGGCTGCTTCAGATAAGTCTGCAACTAAAACATACGGTGAAGCGGTGAAAGGACGCTGGATACAAAAGGAATTGATACCAAAGAGCGTAAGTCCTCTAAAAGTTTTATCTGTAGAGAAAGACATTGAGACAATCACAAGACAAGTCCGATTAGTTTTTTGCGCTATAGATGCGGATAAAGAATTTATTAAAAAGATCGAAGAAGAATACGCAAAGGCTGGTCTTGGGGTAGTTTCCAACAATTCAGCTCACAGGTGGACTCCGGATATCCCAGTGATTATGCCGGAAATAAATCCGGAACATCTAGAAATTATTCCTATACAGAGAAAAAATCGTGGCTGGACCACTGGATGCATCATTACCAAGCCAAATTGCTCGATTCAGTCCTATGTGCCTTTGCTTAATGCGTGGAAGGACTTCAATCCGCAAAAAATAATTGTTTCGACTTATCAAGCCGTCTCTGGCGCTGGAAAAACTTTAGAATCTTGGCCGGAGATGGTTGATAACGTCATGCCTTTTATTGATGGGGAAGAAGAAAAATCCGAAAAAGAGCCCTCGAAAATTTTAAGCAAAATAAATAAGAGAAAAAATGGCGAATTTGTTCTGAATAATGAAATAAAAATTTCTTCTAATTGCATACGTGTGCCAGTGTCCGACGGACATATGGCTGCTATCAATATTCAGTTTAGCCCAAAAGTTTCTAAAGAACAGCTTGTAAAAGCCTTGGTAAATTTCAAAAATCCCTTAGATATATTAGATCTACCTTCAGCTCCCAAGCCATTTTTAAAATATTTTGAAGAGAAAAATAGACCACAAACTAAACTAGACAGAGACTTAGGTAATGGTATGACTATTAGTATTGGTCGTTTGAGAGAGGACCTAGTTTTGGGTTGGAAATGTGTTGCATTATCCCACAACACTATCCGAGGCGCGGCAGGGGGAAGCATACTAAATGCTGAATTGTTGGTCAAAAAGGGTTATATAAGCTAGACTTAATTATATGGGTGAATTCTATAAATATCACGGTGCTGGAAATGACTTTATTATCACGGATAATCGTGATAAATCTTTCGACATCAAAAAAGTAAAAACTTTATGTGATAGGCACTTCGGCATAGGCGCAGACGGGCTAATACTTGTCGAACCTTCCGAAAAGGCAGATTGTTTTATGAATTATTACAACGCTGATGGCGGGGTAGCAGAAATGTGCGGTAATGGCGTAAGGTGTACAGCTGGATTTTTCCTTGATCATATTAAACCTGGCGAGAGGGAACTGTCCATTGATACTAGAGCAGGGATAAAGAAAGTAGTGCACAACCAAGACGATAGTTTTTCTGTAAATATGGGAATTCCCGTATTTTCACACACAGATTTTCCAAAAAATTCTCTTACTTTAGAAAATATTTCGCTCGAATTTGTTTCTATGGGTAATCCGCATGCCGTTGGGTTTGTAAAAGATGTTTCGAAAATAAATATTTCACAAATTGGTCCTAAAATTGAAAATGATTCGCATTTTCCAAATAAAATAAATGTGGAATTGGTGCAAAAAATTTCAGACAATCATTTTAAAGTTAAAGTCTGGGAGCGAGGTTCAGGAGAAACTCTAGCCTGTGGCAGTGGCGCTTGCGCTGTTTACGCGATACTTAAAAAACAAATTAAAAGTTTGGGACCTGCCCGCAATGCTTTCAGCATAGCTGATGCAGGCGGGGAAATAACTCTCGAATTCCCCGGTGGCAACCTGTATCTATCAGAAAACAAAAATGGCGAAATAATCCTCCGTGGTGAAGCGGTCTCTGTATTTAGGGGAGAAATAAATTAATTACTCCTCATTCAAGTCCACCACACTCTGCACTTCTTCGAGTGAAGTGGTGCCGTTTAATATTTTTACAATACCATCTTGGCGCATTGAAAGTATTCCTTGATTATGAGCTACTTTTTTGATTTCTCGCTCGCTTGGATTTTCTGGCATGATTTTTTCTATTGCTTCATCGGTCATAATTGCCTCAAAGATACCTATTCGTCCTTTGTAACCGATTTTATTACATTTATCACAACCAACCGGAGAGAAAATTTTAAAAGATTTATCGACTTTAATATTGTATTTTGATAGATCTTTTCCCTCCTCTTTCATACCATCTAGGACTAATTTTATAATTTCCATTTCCCTAGGACTAGGTTCCTTCTCTTTTTTACAAAATTGACAGAGCTTACGAACCAAACGTTGAGCAATAGAAAGAGACAAAGCTGAAACAAGAATCTTCGGATTTACTCCGAGATTAATTAGTCGGGGGATAACACCAGCAGCATTGTTCGTATGTAAGGTTGAAAAGACTATGTGGCCAGTCAATGAAGCTTGCACAGCGGTTCCTGCTGTTTCTCCATCACGTATTTCTCCGACCATCACCACATCTGGGTCTTGGCGCAAAGCTGAGCGCAATCCTTCTAAGAAATTGTAGCCTTTTTCATCGTTCGTTTGGGTTTGAGTCACACCAGTTAAATGATATTCTACTGGGTCTTCAATGGTTATTATTTTTATTTCTGGAGAATAAATTTTTCGTAGGAAAGCATAGAGAGTGGTTGTTTTCCCGGAACCAGTTGGTCCAGTAACCAAAATTAATCCGTTTGGTTTCCCGATTTCTTTTTCGATTATGGAGAAGAGGTAAGGTTCTATGCCCAATTCTTCAAGTTTTACTTGAATTGATTTTGGGTCCAAAATACGCATAACTATTGATTCACCGTATGCCCCAGGGATGGCTGAAGTACGCACACTTAGTTCATCTTTTTCCTCCATGATGCTAAAACGTCCATCTTGCGCTATCTTGGAAGTTAGTTTCATGCCAGAAAGAAGTTTGATGCGTGAATTGAGTAAACGATATACATCAAGCCCGAAAAAGTTGATATCTTGAAGCACTCCATCGAGACGCATACGAAGTCTTCCTCGATCCTTTTCTGGTTCTATGTGTATGTCTGAAGCATTGATGGCTATTGCCCCAGCTAAAATGATTTCAAGTAAGCGAGAAATTTTATGAATTTTATTTCCTTCCAGCGCTTCTCGTACTAGTCCCTCAATATCCTGCATATGCTTTATATTTTTTGCTGTATCTCTTAAAACCTCAGGAGAAATGTCCAACCCTCCGATTTTGGTGTCTTCTGCCATTGATATTTCTTTATATCTATCCCAAACTTTATTTAAACTTGCCGCTGAGGCCATATAAAAAGTGGGAACTAGATTTTTCCTTCCCATGTCATCTTTTAATGCTTGCATAAGCTCATCTGACGGAGAACGTACAGCAATAAAAATATTTTTCCCAAAAAGTTTAAAAGGTGCCACGTTCATTTTCATAGCATCTTCTTGTGATATTGCTCGAAGCGCTTCATTGTCTATGCCAAGGCGGTATAGATCGATATAAGGAAGACCATATTTTGACTCCGCTAAAGTTGCTACCAATTGTTCTTCTTCTTCTTTACGAAGGTCTTCGAGTTGCTTGTTTTGTTTTTCTTCGTCAAATAAAGCCATTACGTAAATTATATCTTAAGTGGTATTATTTACATAATGTCTAAGGACCTAAAAATGCTTGTTTTGCTTGATGCCCACGCTATAATTCACCGTGCATATCATGCTTTGCCAGAGTTTTTGTCATCCAAGGGGGAGCCGACAGGAGCCCTCTATGGCCTTTCCTCTATGATTATGAAGATAGTGACTGATTTAAAGCCAGACTATATCGTGGCTTGTTACGATTTGCCCGGAAAAACATTTCGACATGTCGCTTATGATGCTTACAAAGCGGGCAGAGCGAAAGCAGATGATGCGCTGATCACACAATTAAAAAAATCTCGGGCTATTTTTGAAGCTTTTAATATTCCAATATATGACAGTACTGGTTTCGAAGCAGATGATGTACTTGGAACCATATGTGAAAAATATAAAAAAGACAGAAATCTAAATATTATCATTGCATCGGGTGATATGGACACCATGCAGCTCGTAGATGATAAAAAGGTACAGGTGTATACCCTCAAGAAGGGGATCAATGATGTTATTTTATATGATGAAGACGCAGTAGTGACACGTTTCGGATTTAAACCGGTGCTTTTACCAGACTATAAAGGGCTCCGTGGCGACACTTCGGATAACATCAAGGGAATCAAAGGCATAGGAGAAAAAACAGCTACTACTTTGATCACTACTTTTGGAACAATCGAAGAAATTTATAAAAAAATAAAAAGAGACGAGGAATCTTTTAAAAAAGCTGGCATAACTCCCAGAATTATAGAATTAATCAAAAACAATGAGGAAGAAGCGCTGTTTTCTAAGACTTTAGCCAAAATTCGCACTGACGCACCGATTGATTTTAAAATTCCCGAAAAAACTTTCTGGGAAAATGCTGATCCGAAAAAAATAGAAAAAGTTTTTTCTTTATTTGAATTCAGGAGCTTATTTATGCGTTTGAAAAGTTTTTTTGCATTACACCAGAAGCCCCCTCAGGAGAATCCTCTCGAGGGAACCCTTGGTAGGAGCGGCGGCGACGGACAGAGAAAATTTTCGGGAGAATTTTGGAGTGGTGAGTCCGAGAGGATTCTTCCTGAGGGGGCTTCTGAAAGAAATATCGACCCCACCAAGCTCCAAGAAGCCAGCATCGCTCTCTGGCTCGTGAACTCAGATATTTCCAATCCCCAGCTAGAAGACATGTTGCTATTCGCGAGCACGGATTCTTTCGAAACTGCTTACAAATATATTTTTGAACAGCTTAAAGCAAACAAACAGACGCTGGTGTATGAAGAGATAGAACGTCCGATCATGCATATTGTCAAAGAAATGGAAGATCATGGAATATTGGTAGATAAAAAATATTTTGAAAATTTATCCAAGGAATATCATAAGGAATTAGATAAATTAACAGCCAAAATATATCAGATGGCTGGTACTGAGTTTAATATCAATTCGCCGAAGCAGATGGGGGAAGTACTTTTTGAAAAGATGGGCATGAAATCTAGTAAGAAAAAAAGCGCAAGTGGATCTTTTTCAACTAAAATTTCCGTTTTGGAAGAGCTGGAAGAAGAAAATCCAATCATAACTGAAATTATGGCTTATAGAGAATTACAGAAGTTGCTTTCCACTTATATCGACGTAATTCCTAAAATGGTCGGTCCAGATAATCGTTTACATGCCAAATTCCTGCAAAATGGCAGTACCACGGGGCGATTTTCTTCTCAGGATCCCAATTTGCAGAATCTACCCATTAAAACAGAGCTGGGTAAAAGGATTCGCAATGGTTTTATAGCACCTAAGGGTTACAAACTTTGCGCATTTGATTATAGTCAGATCGAATTACGGGTGGTAGCCATGCTTTCCGGAGACAAAAAAATGACGCAGATATTCCGCGAGCAGAAAGATATTCATTCAGGAGTGGCCTCCTTTGTTTTCGGTGTACCGATGGAGAAAGTAGACAGTGAAATGCGTAGACAAGCGAAAGTGATAAATTTCGGCATCATTTATGGTATGGGGGTCTCAGCTTTACGTAAAAATCTTGGCGGTACACGTGAAGAAGCACAAAAATTTTACGACAATTATTTTAATCAGTTTTCTGGAGTGAGGAGTTATCTCGAAGAAGTGAAAAGGTTTGCTCTGAAGAATTCTTTCACCGAAACACTATTTGGCAGACGTAGGTATTTCCCGAATATAAACTCCAGAATTCCATTTTTGAAAAACATGGCCGAACGTACCGCTACTAATGCGCCAGTTCAAGGTACAGCCACAGCAGATATTATTAAGCTTGCCATCAGATATGCTGAAGAGGATTTAAAACAAGCGGGGCTACTCGATAAAGTTCACCTTGTGCTTCAGATACATGACGAATTAGTGTATGAAGTAGAAGAAAATGTTTTATCAAAAGCAGATGAAATAATCAAAAATTCCATGCGGGGTGTATTGAACAGGTCTTATTTGCATTATAAGACAGACATTCCACTCGAAGTACATGTGGGTTACGGAGACAATTTTGGAGAGGTAAAATAATGAATTTTGTGCTAGAATGAGTAAATATGATGTTAGATCAAGCCAAAGTCTCTATAGAAAAAGCCCCGAATCATAAACATGAGATACATCGGACCCTAGCCCACTCTTATACTTTTTACTTCACCTTTCTTCTTCTTGGAATTTTAATGGATTTTATTTTTCCAATAAAAATTTTTACTACCTCTTTTACATTACCAACGGGCTTTTTATTTTTAGTGTTGGGGACTGTCATCATATTATGGGCACAACTTTCTTATGTAAATGTAGATAGTAAAGAGATTGCAAAAGAACATTTCTGCAAAGGGCCATATTGCTACACCAGGAATCCCACCCATTGGGGACTTTTTCTTTCTATATTAGGATTTGGTTTAATTGCAAACGGATTTTTCATTGTTCTTTTCACAGTTTTATCACATTTACTTGCTAAATTAACTTTTATTAAGAAATATGAATCTGTAATGTTGCATCACTTTGGGGCTCCTTATGAAGAATACAAAAAATCAGTTAAGATTTAAATATGATTTATCTTTTTTTGGGCGATGATACTAAAAATAAACTTTTCAATTATGAAAAATTTATTAAATCTTTTCCAGCCAAGGTGGAGTCTTTTTTTATAAGCAGAAATAACTTCGACGTTACTCAAATAGAAAATTTATATTCGGGTTCCAGCCTTTTTGCTGCTTTATCGACAACGATCTTTCAAAATATTTTTGAACAGGAAGAAGCAAGAGATTTTGTTTTAGACAAATTGCCATTAATGGCCGAATCAAGCAATTCCTTCATCTTTTTAGAAGGTAAATTAAATAAACCAATACTTGATGCTTTTAAAAAGTCTGGCTCTCAAATAAACATTTTTGAACTGCCTAAGGAAAAAAAGGAGAAATTCGATAATTTTCTAGTAGCTAATGCATTTGGGCAAAAAGATAAATTAAATCTTTGGATTTATTTTCGGGAGGCCTTAGATAAGGGGGTGATGATGGAAGAACTTATCGGAGTTCTTTTTTGGAAAATCAAAGATATGATTCTAAAAAAAGATTTTCGTAAATTTTCACTTACGGAACTTCAGAATTCGATCTCTCGTCTTTCTTATCTTTTGCCGGAAGCCCGCAAAGAGGGACGAGACGCCGAGTCAGCTTTTGAGCAATTCTTATTGGAGGCTTTTTAAAAATTATATGAAAGAAATCACCACGATCCTTTTGGACATAGATGGGACGGTTTTAGACACTCGTGATTTTATTATGGAGGCTGCGGAATACACCCTTCTTAAATTTGGGCACAATGTACCAACACGTTCTGTTATAGCAAAAAATGTCGGTAAAAAATTTCCAGATTTCCACTTTGCCCTGACGGGTTCAAATAAAGATGTTGATAAATTTATCGAGGTATACCGAAATTTTCAGATTAAGAATTATCATTTATCTAAGATTTTCCCAAATTGTCTCGAGACTCTAAAAAAATTAAAGAAAAAAGGATATAAAATAGGAGCTGTTACCAGTCGTTCTAAGAAGACATCATATCAGACTCTAGCAAATTCGGGAATTTCTGATTTTTTTGATGTAGTTATTTCTGCTGAGGATACTAAAGAGTTAAAACCTGACCCTGCGCCGCTTTTAAAAGCTCTGGAATTTCTTAAAGAGATCCCCGAAAGGGCAGTGATGATTGGCGATTCTCATTTTGATATTGAAGCAGGCAAAAATGCGGGGACAAAGACCATTCGTGCCACTTATGGTTTTCACACAGATGATCTGCATAAACCGGAGCCAGACTTTTTCATTGATGATATAAAGGATTTATTGAAGTTCTTTTAAAAGATAGTTTCTAAATGTCTTGATTTTTAGCCTTATTTCATATATATTTTAGATTCAAATCAAGCATGCGCCCATAGCTCAGCTGGTAGAGCAGATCCCTTTTAAGGATAAGGTCGTTGGTTCGATTCCAACTGGGCGCACAGAAAGAAAATAATCTCCCTGCGGAGATTTTTTCGTTTCTGTGCGGACCGCAGCGATGTTTTGCGAGTACGCAAAACCGCGAGGGGCGGGTTGCGAAAATCTCGAGTGACGACGAGGGATTATTTGTAGCCACACGTGCGAATCACGGGCACGACAGTGCGAGCCCGGGCCTGGGAAGGTTTCAGTAGAAAACTATTCCTGACCACAACGTTTCCAACCACTCTTTTTAATACACCAGTTGAAAAAGAACCCCATTAGTGATATGATAATAATCATTATAAATAATCTAAAAAATAATCAAATCTATGAATGAATCTCGAGAACCCCTAAATCCAACTTTTGTTGTTCCAGCCGAACTAAAAGTAAAATGGAAGAAACTTTCGGAAGAAGGAAGAAAAAGGATATTTACCGAAACACTAATAAAACAACCTCGCAGGTCTATAATACTTCCGGAAGCTTTCATAGCTGACAAAGCTGATGAATATAAAAATGCGCCTCTTGAAGTGTGTTATTTTGTAAGCGACCCCAATTTCCAAAAAGATCTCTGTGCTGCAGTAGAAGCCTATCCAGGCTAGGATTCTTTATCCAACAAACAATTTTACAGTCAGAAAATATTGTTATAGTAATGCACTCTTTTCCGCACATTATTTTAAATGCTACAATTTAACGATGCATCGTATTAATAAAACACTAGTTTATTTTCTAATATTTACTGTGATAAGTTCAGCATTAGCTTACCATCTTGTGGTAAAGGCCTACGATAGTGTTTTAGAGGTTGGCTATTATGGCGAGTAAACAATTTATCTATTTGTGCTAGGATGAATCAATGTTAAAAAAAAGAGTGGGCAGTGTTTTTAAATTACACAAACCATGGGAGCCGAGTGGGGATCAGCCAGTAGCTATTTCGGCATTGGTGCAAGGCTTAGATAAGGGGATGGTAAAGCAAACATTACTCGGCGCTACAGGCACAGGTAAGACTTTTACCATGGCGAATGTAATCGCCGAGTACAACAAGCCGACGCTTGTAATAGCGCACAACAAAACCCTGGCCGCTCAGTTGGCCCAAGAATTTAGACTATTTTTCCCAGATGCCGCAGTACATTATTTTGTTTCATACTATGATTACTACCAGCCAGAGGCTTACATGCCGGCTTCCGATACATATATTGAAAAGGATGCTTCTATTAACAAAGAGATAGACATGCTCCGCCACGCTTCCACTCAAGCTCTGCTCACTCGGCCGGATGTCATTATCGTGGCTTCCGTCTCTTGTATTTACGGTTTAGGTTCTCCAGAAGAATATGAAAAAGTAAATTTAAAACTAGAAGTTGGGCAGAAAAGAGACCGTATGGAATTAATGAAGTCTCTCATTCAAATTCATTTTGAACGCACAAATGCAGATTTAACTCCAGGAACTTTTCGTTCCATTGGTTCTCGAGTAGAATTTATGCCTGTTTCTGAGACGGTAATGTACCAGATAGAATTACAGGGAGGGTTAATACAAAAAATTATTAAAGTTGACCCGATATCTTCAAAAATTATTAAAGAAGAAAACAACCCACGCCAAGGCGGGGCAAGTATTTTTATTTTTCCAGCGAAGCATTTTATTACTGAAGATGTGAAAAAGAAAAAAGCGCTAGTTGATATTAAAAAAGAGTTAGAAATACAACTAAAAAAATTTAAAAAAGAAGGAAAGCTTTTAGAAGGGGAGCGTATCAAACGCCGGACGAATTATGATTTGGCAATGATCAAAGAAGTAGGTTATTGCAACGGCATTGAAAACTATTCACGGCACCTTTCGGGTAAAGATGAAGGTGAACCGCCAGAAACACTACTTTCATATTTTCCAAAGACTGGTTTTCTGACTATTATCGATGAATCACATGTCACATTACCCCAGCTCCAAGGCATGTATGCCGGTGATGCTTCACGCAAAAATACCCTTGTAGAATATGGCTTCCGCCTGCCTTCAGCCAAAGACAACCGGCCTCTAAAATATGAAGAATTCAAAGAGCGTATTGGACAGGTGGTGTATGTCAGTGCCACTCCGAGCGAACAAGAAAGAACAGAAAGCGCACAAGTCGTAGAGCAAATCATTCGCCCGACCGGGCTGGTAGATCCAGAAATTGTTTTGCGTCCGGTTTCTGCAGGACGGAATACTCTCGAGCGAACCCTTGGTAGGAGTGGCGACGACGGACAGAGAAAATTTTCAGCAGAAAATTTTCGTGGTGAGTCCGAGAGTATTTTTTCCGCAAGAAACTACAAGGGTCAAATTCAGGATTTCATAGGAGAAACAGAAAAAACAATCAAAAAAGGTTTCCGTGTTTTGGCGACCACGCTGACCAAAAAAATGGCCGAGGACCTTTCTACTTATCTAAAGGATAAAAAAATAAAAGCGGAGTATCTTCATAGTGATATCAAGACCATTGAAAGAATAAAAATACTTACTCAATTCCGTAAAGGGGAATTCGATGTCTTGGTGGGGGTAAACTTGCTCCGTGAGGGGTTGGATTTGCCAGAAGTCGCGCTGATTGGTATTTTAGATGCTGATAAGGCTGGCTTTTTGCGTTCTGAGACATCACTTATCCAAACTATTGGTCGTGCTGCACGTAATAGTGAGGGACGAGTAGTACTCTATGCGGATATCATGACTAATGCTATGGATTACGCCATAAAAGAAACGACTCGCCGCCGAAACATTCAGCTTGCCTACAATAAAAAACATGGCATCACTCCAAAAACTATTATGAAAAAGATCAAGGATATTACCGAAGAGCTGGAAAGTGAGCATGGCAAGGTGGTGAATGCAGAACTCGCTCTAGATGTTGAATTATTTAAAAAAGTTTTTGCAAAAGAGAAAAACAATAAAGGAAAAAATGAATCGGATTCAATTAAAAATTTAATGTTGTCTGATGAGGAAAGAAATAAGGTTGTCTACGATAAAATAATAAAAATGAAAGAAAAAGAAATGAATAAAGCAGTTAAAGAGCTTGATTTTGAGACAGCGGCTATATTGAGGGATGAGATTGGGGTGCTAAAGGTCCGCTTAGAAAAGAAAGATTCAAAAGAAAAATAATTAAAGACTTTTCTGATTTTTCTGCTATACTCAAATTAGTCTAATTAATATTGATATACACCCCCTAAGAGCACGGCGGGGTGTCATTGCGTTGTATATGAGTAAATCAGAAAAAAACATAGACATAATAAGGGTAAAGGGGGCACGGACCCACAACCTAAAGAACATAAGCGTAGAAATGCCACGTAATAAGATGGTGGTTATTACCGGCGTTTCTGGGTCCGGAAAGTCATCTCTCGCTTTCGACACTATTTTTGCCGAGGGGCAGAGACGGTATGTGGAATCCCTTTCTTCTTATGCGCGACAATTTCTAAACCAAATGCCAAAGCCGGATGTGGATGAGATCACAGGACTTTCTCCAGCTATTTCTATCGATCAAAAGTCTCGTTCAAACAATCCGCGTTCCACAGTGGCTACAATTACAGAAATTTATGATTACTTGCGTGTCATGTACGCCCGGATTGGGCATCCACACTGTCCAACATGTGGAGAGGAGATAAAAAAGCTTTCGAATGAAGAAATTTTGAATTTTGTTCTAGAAAAAATAAATATTCTTACAAAAAATGCAAAGAATAATAAAAAAATAATGGGTGTGGAGTGGAACGATATAGAAATAAATATATTTTCCCCGGTAGTGCGTGGGCGTAAGGGGGAATACTATCAATTACTCTATGATCTGCTCGGAAAAGGTTTCTCGCAGATACGTCTCGATGGCGTAATTAAAAAATTACGCGAACAAATAACTCTTTCAAAGAATAAAGCTCACAACATAGATATATTGGTCGACCATTTTGCTTTACATGAATTTACGGATAACAAGGAAAGTAGCCGGACCCGACTTTCTGAAGCACTTGAACGTGCGCTGGTTGAGTCTGATGGGTTGGTTGCTATAAAAATAAGGGAAGAGGAGTTTATCATGTCAGCAAAATTTGCCTGCAAGAATGATGGTTTTTCTTTTCCAGAAGTCGAGCCTCGTTTATTTTCTTTCAATTCTCCTTATGGTGCTTGCCCTGTGTGTAATGGTTTAGGCTCAAAGTATTTCATGGGTGATGAGCCTTGCGACGCTTGTAAGGGGGCTCGGTTACGTCCTGAAGCTTTAAATGTTTTTCTGACTGATCATAATAAGAAAGTAAATATTCTAGATCTAGCCTCACTATCGATTCAAGATGCTCATGAATTTTTCAAAAATCTAAAACTTTCTGAACAAGAAAAGGAAATATCAGTGCCAGTGGTACGGGAGATAGAAGCAAGGTTACAATTCATGCTCGACGTCGGACTTGACTATTTACAGCTTTCTCGCAAGGCAAACACTCTCTCTGGTGGAGAAGCGCAGAGAATTCGCTTGGCTTCTCAGCTTGGTTCTAGGCTTGTCGGTGCTTTGTATGTTTTGGACGAGCCTACTATCGGCCTACATCAGAGGGACAATGATCGCCTGATCAAGACATTGCAGAATTTACGTGATCTGGGAAATACAATATTGATCGTAGAACATGATGAAGACACCATTTACGCTTCAGATTACATAGTAGACATCGGTCCAAAAGCTGGGGTGCATGGTGGGGAAGTGGTTGTAGCTGGAGATTTGTCGGATTTACTGACTGCCAAGAAAAATATGAGTGGTTCTAGGACACTTTCTTATTTGCGTGATGAGGTAAAAATAGAAGTTCCAGAAAAACGTCGTGAGGCTAAGGGTGCTCTTCGTATTGCAGGTGGAAAAGTTTTTAATATAAATAATTTGAACGTAGAAGTGCCTCTCGGGGTTATGACTTCTATTACTGGAGTGTCTGGTTCTGGTAAAAGTTCTTTTATGTATGAAATTTTGTATAAAAATCTACAGGCTCGATATGAAAGAAAGTATAGAACTGCACAAGTTTTCAACTGTTCCTCATTTACTGGTACCGAATACCTTTCTCGAGCTATTTTGATCGACCAATCTCCAATCGGGCGAACCCCGCGTTCAAACTTGGCGACATATACTGGTGCTTTTACTCACATCCGAGACCTTTTTGCGACAACTGAGGAGGCGAGACTGCGTGGCTGGAAATCAAATAGATTCTCTTTCAATGTGAAGGGCGGACGCTGTGAGGCTTGCGAGGGAAATGGCGAAATTGCCGTGGAAATGCACTTCTTGCCGACTGTGTATGTGACTTGCGATGTTTGTAATGGTAAACGTTTTGATAAAGAGACGCTCACAGTAAAGTATAAGAAGAAAAATATTTATGAAGTACTTCGTATGACAGTAGATAATGGTTTAACTTTTTTCAAAGACATTCCAGCTATTTCTGATCGTCTTCAAACTCTTTTTGATGTGGGTCTTGGTTATCTAGAACTTGGCCAATCAGCTACTACTCTGTCTGGTGGGGAAGCTCAACGTGTAAAAATATCGAGTGAGCTGTATCGTCCGCACTTAGAAAAAACTATTTATCTTTTAGACGAGCCGACTGTGGGCTTGCATTACGATGATGTAGCTAAACTCCTTGAAGTTCTAAACAAGCTTGTTTCTAAAGGCAACACTGTGGTTCTTATCGAGCACAACCTAGATATAGTTAAAAGCTCAGATTACATTATAGATATAGGTCCTGAAGGAGGAGTAAAAGGTGGCAATCTGGTGGCCAAAGGCACTCCAGAAGAAGTGGCGAATAATACGAAAAGCTTTACTGGAAAGTATCTTAAAAAGGCTTTAAGAAAATAAAAAATTATGAAAAGTGAATCTTTCAAAAAAATAAAACTACCTGATACGCCCGGAGTGTACTTTTTCCGCAAGGGAAAGGATATTTTATATATCGGCAAAGCGACTTCATTGCGTGAGCGCACCAAAAGTTATTTTGCAAAGGATTTATTCAATACTCGTGGGCCGCTCATTATTGATATGGTTGTCAAAGCGGGCAAACTCGACTGGCAAGAAACAGAAAGCGTGCTCGAAGCTCTTATCTTAGAAGCTGAACTTATAAAAAAGCATCAGCCCTACTACAACACTAGAGAAAAAGACAATAAAAGCTTCAATGTCGTATGTATTACAAAAGAAGTCTTTCCAAAAGTATTAGTTTTAAGAGAAAGGGGGCTAAGGTTTGGATTGCAAGAAGAAAATGCTACAAAATTCCAAGCAAAATATGGGCCATTTACGAATGGTTTACAGCTCCGAGAAGCAATGAAAATCATTCGTCGCATTTTTCCTTATCTTGATTCAAAATCTGCCCAGCCTGACAATTTTGAGTTTTATCGACAGATAGGTCTCGCGCCAGATATAGGGACAAAGGAAGCGCAAATTGCCTATGGCAACAACATAAAAAATCTGAAGCTGTTTTTTCAGGGCAAGAAAAAAAGAGTTGTTTCTAATTTTAAAAAAGAAATGGTGGCGTATGCAAAAAATAAAGAATTCGAGTTGGCGAATGAGATGAAAAAAAGAATTTTTGCACTCACTCATATAAATGACATCGCTCTTTTGAAAAATGATGTTCAGTTGAATAAAAATTCATTCCGAATTGAAGCTTATGACATCGCTCATATGGGAGGAAAAAATATGGTGGGGGTTATGACGGTGGTGGAAGACGGAGAAGCTGTAAAAAGCGAGTACAAGAAATTCAAGATCAGGACTCAATCTGATGCAAATGACACTGGGGCGCTCAGGGAAGTTCTGGAGAGGCGTTTGGCACATACAGAATGGCCCTATCCAGCTCTTATCGTCGTGGACGGCGGTACGGCTCAGATAAACATTGCTAAAATGTCCCTAAAGATTGCGGATGTTAATATTCCCATTGTTTCTGTGTTGAAAGATGAGACACATAAGCCGAAGGACATTATGGGCGATAAAGATTTTGCAGTAAAATATAAAAGAGAAATCTTGCTCGCAAATAGCGAAGCGCATCGTTTCGCCATCGCTTATCATAAAAAAATGCGGAATAAAAATTTCTTAAATATTGAAAAATGAAAACCACCAAACAAAACATTTTAATACTGCATGACATACGAAGCGTGGAAAATGTGGGCGCGATGTTTCGCACGGCTGATGCTGCGGGGATAGATAAAATTTATCTGACGGGCTACACACCTGCACCACTCGATCGTTTCGGCAGAAAGAGGGGAGATTTAGCAAAGTCAGCTCTTGGTGCTGAAGAATTTGTGCTTTGGGAACAAAAGAAAAGTACTGCTACGCTTTTGAACAACCTAAAAAGAGACGGTTTTTATATTATTGCCATAGAACAAGACGAAAAATCTATGGATTACAAGAAAGTTAAACTAGGTCCCAAAAATGTTTTCATCGTTGGTACAGAAGTCACGGGTATACCTAAAAATATTTTAAAAAAGTGCGACATCATCGCCGAAATTCCAATGCGAGGAAAGAAGGAATCGCTCAATGTCTCTGTGGCTTGCGGTGTGGCACTATTTAGAATACTAGATCTATAAAAAGAGAAATATCAAAATTTATAAAGCAATCTGTCTGGCGAAGCTTCGCCAGCGAACTGCTCGTCTCTCAAGAAAATAATAGTAGGATTACCTACTTTATTTTCTAAGCTCCTGCGCAAGGCTTTCTAAATCTTATATTTCCTTTTCTATTTCTGGCATTTAGGGCAAAATATAGTCGTTCTGGTTTGAATTATTATTTTTTGAAGTGGTTTGCCGCAATTCTCGCACATTTTTCCTGCTTTGCCATACACTTTATGTTCTCTGGCGTAGTTGCCACGTGTTTCATCCAAAAGTCTATAAGTAGCCACAGAAGAACCGCCAACTTTTATTGCTCGCTTCATAATGCGAATTATTGCCTTGTATAATTTTCCAGTCTCTTCACTAGAGAGGGAAGATGCACTTCTGTCTGGGCGGATGTGCGCTTCAAATAAACTTTCATCCGCATAAATATTCCCTAAGCCAGTCACTATTTTTTGATCCATTAATACTGCTTTTATTTTACCTCTTTTGTTTTGCAGAGCATTAAAAAAGTATTTAGGAGTAAATTCATGCGAGAGTGGCTCAACACCCAATAAACCAAAATGATTTTTAGACTCAAACAATTTTATGTCTTTATAATAGAGAAGATAACCAAACATGCGGGTGTCATTATAGAAAAGATTTCCACGCTCAAGTTTAAAAAGCACGTGCGTGTGTTTATTCGGAAGTCTTTTTTCAGAAAGTTCAATGGGGTGACCGCCTTCAACTATTTTCTTACTGTCATTTGCCTGATACACAAATTGTCCAGACATTTTTAAATGTACCAAGATAATTTTCTCGTGGCTTAATTTAAAAATAAGATTTTTAGCGCGTCGTTCTACTCCTGTAAAATGTTCTCCTATAATGCCTTTAATAAATTCTGATTTCTTTTTCTCTGATGCTGTGCGCAGAGTCCCATTTCCGGAAACAAGTTTTGGTTTCTTCACTTCTACTCGAAGAATTTTTTGTTCGACTATTGCTCGTTCAAGACCTCGTCTCAAGTTTTCTACTTCAGGAAGCTCAGGCATTTTATTTTCTCCCTAGTATTTTTAACGCCTCTCGGATTTTGGTGTTGGTGTCTGCACTAGGAGAGACTTCTTTTAGTGCATCGCGTGCATCATTTTGTGAGTAGCCAAGAGCTTTCAGGGCTTCGAGTGCATCTAGTTCATCTCGGAGTGAACCCTCTCTATTGTTATTTTCTTTGCCTACTTTGTCGCGGAGTTCGATGACTATCTTTTCCGCCGTCTTTTTACCTATGCCAGATATTTTTGTTAAATATGAAGTGTCTCCAGTACCTATTGCCTTGCGGAGTGTCTCTATCGAGGTGACTCCGAGGATAGTCAAAGCTCCCTTTGGCCCGATACCGGACACACTGATAAGCATTTCGAAAAATTCTAGTTCCGCGTATTCGAGGAAACCGTATAAGTCTAAAGCATCTTCACGTACATGGGTATGAATCCATAGCATTACATCTTCACCCACTTTTTTCGCCTTAGAAAGTGTGTCAGTGGATGCGTTTATTTTGTATCCAACTCCAGCTGCTTCCACAACTAGGAATTTATCCTTTTTAAGGACTATTTTGCCTTTTATGCTTCCGATCATGCTTTTATTGTACAGTAATATGGACATTACAGTGATTGACAAAAAGCACTAATAGGTGTATAATTTAAAGATAAGTTCTTTTAAATTGCGATTTCGCCATAGCAGAAAGTAGCTTGATTTAGTTACGCTATTCTCTGCTACGGCGAAACACTTAATTCTTCAACAATCTTTGGCGGGCTCAATTTTAATTGGGGCGTACAAAGAATGAGGAAAAAAGTGCGTTAACCCGCAGTAAACTAACATGAGCACTAACACACAGGCTGCGATGGTGGCGATCCTTCAAGGGGTTAACCTGAATGACTCGCGCATGGACACACAAACGCTTCAAGCAATTGTTGATGCGCAAAAGCAAGGTCGGCTCAAGGGCCCTTTAACGGACTGGTTCGCCACGCAACAGTGGAATCAGGGCAAGTTCTCTGCCCGCGCCAAGTTCGTCGTCAACACTGGTTCCAAAGCGAAAGTGAAGATCTCATGTCTGGGAGACAACTTCCAGGCATGGCATCTTAGTTCCGTCGAGGAGTATATCCCGACGGAAGAACTCACCTACTTCATCTTGGAAAACGCCATGGATGACAGTGAAATCATCGCCAAGCTTGGCGGTGTCGCCAAGTCTATCACCTCGCTCGGCGAGATTTACCTCAGGATGGAGCATCAGCCGCACGGGCCGAAAAGCCCCGCCGGCGATATGCTCACTGATGGTTCCGCCAACATCTTCTACGTGCCTCAGGCCGTGGATAAGGTGGATGACAACCATTTCAGTTACGTCGGTTCCGACGGCCAGACCACCAAGATCATCCACGAGGAGTTGAAAGACTCCCAATGCCTCTTCAAGGTCGGTGATCAGTGGTTCGTGCTCCGCGCGGTCCGCGTCTTCTGGCATGTCGACGGTTGGTACGTCCTTGCCTTCTCCGTTGAGTTTCCGTACGGTTGGTATGCCGGCTCTCGGGTGTTCTCTCGCAATTCACTCAAATCCTCAGTTCCTCAGGAAAAAGCTGTAAGCTGATCCTTGGAAACTGGGAAACTTTGACACTTTGTTCGCTTCGGCGGGCCGAGTGTCTTTTGTTTTAAATTACTAATTTAGTATAATCTTTTCAAATCATGCATTACACGATGGTTACGGCTCTTGTGTCATGGTTTCAAGAAATTTTTTATGAGAGTTGTGTCGGACCCAGTGTTTTTTATCTTACACAAGAGTATAAATATTTTCTTCAAAAAATAACAATAATTGGTGCATGAGACTGGTGGATTTTTAGGTCTTAAATAAAATACAGCACGATCTTTTATATTAATGTGTTCAGATCGGCAGTGGCACTGATGGTCTCATGTACGATAACGCTTTCGTGCTCCGCGCGGTCAACGTCAACTGGAATGACGACGGTTGGAACGTCAATGCCAACTCCGTTGAGAATCCGAACAGTTGGAATGCCGGCAATCAGGTGTTCTCTCGAAACTATTGTTTTTCTCCTCTACGAGCGTGGAGGAGTTTTCTTTTCCAGTCCTTTCTTCCAGCCCCCAAGCATTCTGCCGATCTCATCTAAGTGTCCTGAAAGGGTAGAGTATTTTTCATTTGGAACACATTTATTTTCCCATGCTATCTGTAGAAAGAATTTAATACCATCAAGTTTAGAGATTGCTATGACGAGCCGAGGTATTTTGGTTTCCGGCGGGAGATAAATCGAGATAAATATGTTTTCTAAAAGACCGAGAAAATAATCTTCTATTTTTCCTCCCAAAACATAGCGATGAGCCTTTGGGAAATCATTATATATTTTAAACCAAAAAGAGTAGGCGGTTTTTGTTTTTAGAAGCGCTGAAGGCGCTGTGGGGGGGGGTCCGGGAATCATGAAACAATTTATTCATACATACGATACTATCATAACCATAGAAAAACTGCTTAAGGCTTGGCAGGAATTTTTGCGTGACAAGAAAAACAGAAAAGATGTGATACTTTTTCAAGCTAGATTGATGGATAATATATTTGATCTCTTTAATGACTTAAAAAACAAAACTTACAAACATGATGGATACTTCGCTTTTAACATATCCGACCCGAAACCGAGACAAATACACAAGGCGACCGTCCGGGATAGGCTCCTTCATCATTTGATATATCAAGAACTATACGAATATTTTGATACTAAATTTATTTTTGATTCTTACTCCTGCCGAATAGACAAAGGCACCCACAAAGCCATAGACAGATTCCGATATTTCTTCCGTAAAGTCTCCAAAAACAATACAAAAACGTGTTTTGTCTTAAAATGCGACATCAGAAAATTCTTTGCGAATATTGACCATGCCATCTTAAAGAAAATACTATCAAAGGGCACCTTTGACACAGATACGCTTTGGCTATTAGAGCAGGTGATAGACAGCTTTTCTAGTAACCCCATAGGCAAGACCTATGGGGTACAGCCAAATGTTACAAACTCTGCTATCGCAGAAAATGTAACAAAAGGTTTACCACTAGGGAATCTCACTTCTCAGCTTTTGGTAAATATCTACATGAATGAATTTGATCATTTTATGAAAAGAGAGCTGAAAGTGAAATATTACATAAGATACGCGGATGATTTTGTTATATTAAGCGATAGTAAAGATTATCTTGAAGAATTACTGCCAAAGATTTCTTTGTTTCTGAGCGAAAATTTAAAACTATCTCTGCATCCCGATAAGGTTTTCATTAAGACTTTTGCCTCGGGTGTAGATTTCTTGGGTTGGGTGCATTTTCCAGAGCATCGAGTTTTGCGGACGAGCACCAAAAGGAGAATGATGAAGAATATAAGCAAAGATTCGAAACCAGAAACTATACAATCGTATCTAGGGTTAATTAAGCATGGGAATGGGTATAAATTAGGAGAAAAGATAAAAAGTTGATTTTTTAAAGGTTTTCTGTTAGATTATATCCATGCCAATTACACAATCAGCTAAAAAAGCAGTCCGAGGTTCCTTGCGAAAGAAGGCTTTTAATGACAGCCGCAAGCGAGCTATGAAGGAAGTAATCAAGAAAATCGAGAAAATCTCTAAGACAGACAAGAAAGAAGCTCTAAAGATGCTTAGTTCTGCTTTTGCTATTATCGACAAAGCAGCTCAGAAGAACGTCATCAAGAAAAACAACGCTGCTCGCAAGAAAGCTCGCTTGGCCAGATTAACTAAGTAAATAATGAGCCACCTTTTAGAATTTTATGGAACAGAATGCCCACATTGTGTGAGTATGCATGAACTCGTGGAGAAGTTAGAAAAAGAAGAGGGAATAAAAATAGAAAGTATTGAAGTCTGGCACAACAAGGAGAACGAAAAGCGTCTATTAGAAATCGATAAGGATATGTGTGGCGGAGTGCCTTTTTTCTACAATACAGAAACCAAGAAATTCATCTGCGGATCAGACAGCTACTATAATCTAAAGAAATGGGCGAAGGGTGAACCGTTTAGCTAATAAAATAAAAAACCACCCATAAGGGTGGTTTTTTATTGAAGTCAGTATTACGCGCGTTGCACGTTTACTGCATTCAAGCCTTTTGGAGATTGCTCTGTTTCGAAAGAAACAGTATCACCTTCCTTAAGCTCGTCAAAAGTTACGCCAACTAGAGAGTTGCTATGAAAGAATAAATCTTTCTGTAGTCCTTCTCCAGTAATGAAGCCGAAACCTTTATCAGTGAGTCTTTTTATTGTACCAGTCATTGATTTGATTAGTTAAGTTGTTAAATTACAAATAAGTTATATAAGAAATCGACTCTTTTCGCACCTACTTTGTCTCATAAGTATATCATAAAGTGACCTATTTTGTCAACTCAACCTGAATTTCTATTCTGGGATCTCAGCATCCGTCTGTTCTTGTTCTGTAACTGGTTTTGGAAATTTAGCTCGGCAGTCAGCCAAGAGGTTCTGGGTATAAGGAAGAATCCCTGGATCTACTGTAAGCTTATAAATTGCTTTTTCCATATGCGGTATTGAAGGATCTCCTGGTGCATCTATTTTCATCTCATCCAATGAGTTTCTTAATTGCCTGACCACATCCTCTAAACGATCAACTTGGGCTTGTAATTTTGCACACTTGTCTTCTGCCTCAGTGGCAGTGTTTTTCACTTCAGGAGCTTTAGATGAAAATAATTTTGTAAAAAAGGACGAAACTGCCGAACTTTGATTGTTGTAATTTCCGTCAGGTAAGGTTTTTCTACTGATTTGGAGACCAACTAACACAAGAAGAACTATAACCACTACGATTGTTAAAAGTGTCTTTATGTTTTTCATACCCCGTATTATAACATATCGATTGAGTGTTTAATAGCCAGTTTTGTCTATAGCGAGACAATTAAAACATTACATCAATCTTTTTACTTTCTATTTTAGCTCAAATAAGCTAGTCTATGACAATGTCTAAAGAAGTTAAGGATAATCAAAAAACCCAAGAAACTATAGTCAGATTTGAAAAGGTCTCATTTGAATGGGGCGTGAATAAACCCATTTTAGACAGTGTCAGCTTTACTGTTAGACGTGGGATGAAGTTCACTTTGATGGGTCAAAATGGGGCGGGCAAGAGTACTATTTTTGGGTTAATTTCTGGTACTAATAAACCCGAATCTGGAACTATCAACGTTGTTCAAGGAGTTAGCATTGCTTCAGCAAGGCAGGTTATTCCGCGCGGAGAGCTTGATCTAACTGTACGAGAATTTTTCGAAAAATGTTTTACCAAAAAGGTTTATGATATTGATCCACGTATCGATGATGTACTTGAGGTGGTCAATCTGAAAGGTCACACCAAGATACACGATAAAATAATGCGTACTTTTTCTGGCGGACAACAAGCTAGACTGCTTTTAGCCTCGGCGCTTATTCAAGACCCTGACCTTCTTCTTCTCGACGAGCCCACAAACAATTTGGATAAAGCGGGTATCGCACATCTCACTAACTTTTTAATCAATTACAAGAAAACTGTCTTGGTTATTTCCCACGATGCGGAATTTTTGAATGCTTTTACTCACGGAGTCCTTTATCTAGATGTATATACGAAAAAAATCGAACAATACGTGGGCAATTATTTTAATGTGGTCAAAGATATTACCGCTCGCGTCGAAAAAGAAAATATGAAGAATGCTCAGTTGCAGAAAGAAATACAGGCAAAGAAAGATCAGGCGAATGTGTTTGCTTATAAGGGTGGTGGTCTGCGCCTTGTCGCAAAACGTATGCGCGAAAAAGCGGAAGAGCTCGAAGAGCAAATAGTGGAAGTCCGCAAAGAAGACCGTTCTATTAGACCTTTTACCATCCCGAGTCAGCCAGACTTGATAGGAGAGATCTTACATATCTCTTCTTTTGAAACTCTTAAAAATGGCAAACTGGTGAAGCATAAAGCAAAAATTTCTTTAAATAAAAATGAACATTTATTACTTCAAGGTCCAAATGGAATAGGCAAGACGACTTTACTCGAAAGGCTTGCTTCCGGTCATGCCGAAGGTGAAAAGGTGAGAGAGGGAATACGTATTGGATATTACAGGCAGGATTTCTCTACGCTCAACTTTGACGATACCGTTTACCAATCTCTCTCTAGTGCGATGCTTGCAGGTGGCGAGAGGCTCGATGAAGAGAGGATGCGTTCTGTGGCAGCAGGATTCCTCATCACTGGGGAATTTATTCGTACCAGAATTGGTGACCTGTCAGAAGGGCAGAAGGGGCTAGTGGCTTTTGCAAGGCTTGTTCTCATAAAACCGGGGCTTCTCATTCTCGATGAGCCCACGAACCATATAAACTTCCGTCATCTACCTATCATCGCCGAAGCGTTAGATAAATATGCTGGCGCGATGATCCTCGTCTCCCACGTGCCTGAATTTGTTAAGCAGATTCGTATAGACGAGGTGCTGGATTTAGAAAAATAAAAAAACTTGCACTAAAAGTTCAAAAACCGGCCAACTTTTTGTTTGTGTTGCCGGTTTTCGTGAGAGTTGATCAGTACTCTCGGACTTTTACTCAAAGAACGTTGAGTGCGTTTAGCGGGAGATGGAAGCAATGAAGCCTACTCCACCGCCGATTGCAATAAGTATTCCCCAGATCAGAACTGCCTGGGTTACCCTGAATACTTTCAGAAAATCACCCCCCTGCTTTTTCGGTCAGGTGGTCGATGTATGCCCTTGCTTGGCGGTTGCCAAGGTCAGACAATACCATCTGATACTTGTTGTAGGCGCCCAAGAGGGTAAGTAACACTCCAAGCGCAGTGACAGTGAAGAAGAATAGAGTCATAGTCTCTCTTTCGTTTCTGCATTTTGCACGTCTTGGTCTTCCCGGTCTCCTCGAAAGGAGATAGAAGATTGTCCTGAGATGCACGCTGTTTTTTGTGTTACAGCGTTCTTTTAAGGTCTTAAAGAGGCTCCAAAAGAACACTGCAACTAAAATTAAAAGAACTTATGTATTCTTTTTACACTTCGTAACTATTTTTGTCAACATAGAAAATCACTCTTAAAAACTAATAGATTTCAAGAAAGTAGCCAATTCTTCACCTTTTATTTCTCTCAGCCCACCCTTTTTAAGGGTGCCGAGCTTGATGTTCATTATTCTTTCGCGTTTCAGGTCGGCGACTTCTTGGAAGAGGGCGGAACACATACGGCGGATCTGGTGTTTCTTGCCTTCGGTTAATGTTATTCGGAAATTAAAATCATCTATAATCTTCACCTTACATTTTTTGGTTTGATATCCTTCGATGTTTACCCCTGCTTCCATCTTTGATTTAAAACTGGAGCGAAGTTTGTTCAAGGTTCGTACCACATATTCTTTTTCGTGGGCAAATTTTGGATTTAGAAGTTGATCCGTAATACGTCCGTCGTTGGTGACGATGAGGAGTCCATGAGAAGCCTTGTCGAGCCTGCCGAGAGGGAAGAGCCCTTTTTCTGGAGAGTCAGTTTCTATACCTACTGGCTTATTATAAGCATAGTATTTATATTCTTTCTTTTCTGCGCCTTTTACTTCCACTTTATCTTTTTCTGTGACTTTACTGCCGAGCACTGCCAATTTACCATTGATGAAAACTTTCTTATTTTTTACCAACTCATCAGCACCCCTCCGTGTAGAGATCTTTTTAAGCGCTAGGTATTTATTTATACGCATCGGGAAGGAATTTCCCCCATTATCTTGCATAAAATATTTTATGCGTGTCCGTGTTCCGTAGCAGGTAGTGTTTTCTTACCTGATAAGTTGCGGTGTAAATGCTTAGTTAAAAATATTAAGAATAGTATAAGATCAATTAAGATCAACCAACCAATTATATTTATCGGCAAGAAAGAACCAGATGATCCAATAACACTTGCTCCAAGCGCAGATCCGACAGGTTCTATTACACTTGTATTAGTGACCTTTTCCTTACCCATATTTGTGTCGTCAGTTTTTTCTATGGTATTACTTTGTATTGTGGCAGCTCTATTTGTGGTGAAGCTTAAGGTAACCCCGTTAATTTTAGAAGAAGAATTTTGTAATACCGCTCTGAAATAATAAGTGGTCCCGGGATCTAATCCAGTGATTGTGTTTATGTGTTTAGCAGAAGCTAGTGTCCCAAGGGGTATGATCGTTGTTGTATTTCCCAACGTTGGAACTGTGCCCCACTCAAACCAAGTAGTTCCCGGATTGTCTACCGAATTTGTTATGAGAGAGTTCAGCTTTGCGCTAGTGCTTCCGACTGACGTAGCTGGATTAGTCACAATACTTGGGTTCGTGACGTTAACAGTTTCTGTATTATTTGTATTTACAACATTACCAAAATTAGTTCGAAATGAATTGGTGCTTCCGTAGACGATCCCTTGTGGGCTTTGTCCAACTGCACGGAAATAATAGATGGTGTTAGAACTTAAGTTTGCAACATTCGAACTAAAAACAGCATATCCCGAATTAGAATTAATATGTGCTGTAGAATATCCGAAATTAGTATTTACTCCATACTCAAACCAAGTCTCTACATTATAAGTACTATATAAATTGTTGCCATTTACTAAGCCGTTCAATGTTACTCCGGCACTGGTTATATTAGTTGCATTCGTCGTCGTGATATAGAGTGGAGTGTAGTTATAACCATAGTAATTGCTATTATAACCATAATAATACTGGGCATAACTAACAATAGGGGAACAAGCTAATAAAGTAGTTCCCACAAGGATTATTCCAGAAAGTTTGATTATTTTATTCATCATCCTTCTATTATATCACTTTGGGAGATAAAAGTCAACTAGTGCTCTTGGCAGGAATCGAACCTGCATCGCCAGCTTCGCAGGCCAGCATTCTATCCATTAAACTACAAGAGCAATTTCCCAGTTTTGCCCCGCAAGGCGAGTCAAAGTCGTGGATATATTTAGACTAGCAGTTTTCTATAAAAAACAAAAGTAAAATTAAAATCCCAAAGACTCCATTATCTTTTGAGATGCGTGCTCCTTCATTTCTTCTTCGGTGACGTTTTTCGAGAGCATAATAGAACGGATGTCTTCTGCTACAACGTAATCAATGGGTATTGATAAGATTGGCATGAATAATCTTTCTGCTTTTATAAAAAGCAACGGTTTTAATTCGGTTTCTCCGGTATTGTCTATTTGCACCCAGAAAGATTTTATATTTTCATAAGGATAAAGTTGTTTCCTTATTTTTAATCCTTTACTATTTAGCTCGTAGAAAATTATTTCTGGTTTCTTAATTGCAAAAAATCCTAAAAGAACTCCGCTTAACACCAGAAGAGCTCCAAAAAAATAATTTCCGTAAATGATTGCGGCCACAGAGCTAGTAACTACGATGATACCAAGTGCCCAGAACCAATCAGGGCTACGTTCTTTTTCTTCATACTCCAAAGCAGACCACTCGAGTTTCTCCATATGGTAATTTTACCATGTGATGGTGGATTTTAGCAAAGTGATATAATATACCTCTTAAAGAATTTTTCGATAAATATCAAAATGAATGATCCACTGACATTTATTATTTTTGGAGCAACCGGAGATTTGTACCAAAACAAGCTTTCTGTAGCACTTTGGAATCTATTTTCGTTGGGTTTTTTGTCTACAGAATTTAGAGTGGTCGGATTTGCGCGCAGGCCTATGACGCACGGAGAATTCCAAAATTTTACCAGACATACGATTTTAAGAAAAACTAAAAATATAGATCAAAATAAGCTTGAAGATTTTCTTAAGTGTTTTACTTATATCCAAGGAGATCTGGAAAATTTTCAAAGTTTTCAAAATTTGGGTCGAGAACTGATGGAGGAAGATGCGAGAATAGGATTTTGTACTAACAAACTTTTTTACCTTGCAGTGCCTCCTACTTTATATGCTTCTACATTTAAGAACATAGCTGGAGCGGGGCTAACCGTTCCTTGCGCTCCATCTGTAAAGTCTAGGGCGAATGCCTGGACACGTGTTTTGGTCGAAAAGCCATTTGGTAAAGATATTACAGAGGCCAAGCGACTTGATAAAATGCTTGGTGAGCTTTTTGAAGAATCACAGATATTTCGTATTGACCACTATTTAGCCAAAGAAACTATGCAAAATCTTCTAACCTTTCGTTTTTCAAATGGAGTTTTTGAATCACTTTGGAATAATAAAAATATTGAACACGTTCGTATCATTTTTCATGAAAAAAATGTGCCCGAAGACACTTTGGCAAAGCGCGGTGCCCTTTACGACGGAATCGGGGCGCTCAGGGATGTGGGGCAAAACCATATGCTACAAATGCTTGCTCTCATAGCCATGGAAAACCCAAAAATTATGAATGCAGAAAATATCCAAGATGCCCGCAGCAAAGTTTTAGAAAAGGTTTCTTTGCTTAATAAGTATAGCCTCTTGCGAGCTCAGTACAAAGGATATTTAAGTGAACCAAACATAAAAAATGATTCCACTACGGAGACATTTTTTAGAGTGATTTTGGGTATCAATAATAAAAGATGGCGAGGTGTTCCATTTGAAATGGAAAGCGGCAAAGCCTTAAACAAAGAAGAAATGTCGATCGAAGTGTTTTTTAAGAAATCGTCCTTACCTTTGATGAAAGATTCTCATGCTGAGGGCAACCAGAATGTTTTAAAGTTTATAATTCAGCCAAACGAAGGTATAAAATTTAGATTTTGGTTTAAACGTCCTGGTTTTGATTTTACTCTTGTTCCACAAGAACTTTCTTTTAATTATTCAGATATTTTAATTTCTAATAACAAACCAGAAAAGTTACACGATGCATATGAGAGGGTTCTTTATGATTGTATTTTAGGGGATCAAACTCTTTTTACAAATACTAAGGAAATAATGGCAGAGTGGAAATTGGTAACGGATATTATAAAATTATGGCAGGAAATACCTTTGATTGTATACAAAAAAGGATCGGTTGCTGAAGATATAAAATAAATTATGAAAAAACAAATTGGTTATATTGGGCTTGGGAAAATGGGAAGGAATATGGTTTTGGGGTTGCTTCTTAAAAAATGGGGTATTGTTGCGTATAATAGGAATTTGGAAAAAGTAAAAGAGGTTGTCGAACAAGGAGCAGTCGGCACATCCAGTATAAAAGAATTAGTTTCTAAACTTTCCGCTCCTAGGGTGGTGTGGGTGATGGTGTCACATCAGGCAGTGGGGGAGATTATAGATGAATTGGCACCCTTACTTCATAAAGGAGATCTTATTATTGACGGCGGGAATTCACCGTATCAAGATTCAAGAAAAAGATCGAAAGAACTTTCGAAAAAGGGGATTGAATTTTTAGATATCGGTGTTTCTGGCGGTCCTGGAGGAGCGCTTCAGGGTGCTTGTATGATGGTAGGTGGTAAAAAGGAGTTATATGAAAAGCTTAATAAAAGTGGATTTTTTGCTGACACCTGTGTAGAAAAAGGCTATGGCTATATGGGCGGTTCAGGGTCAGGCCACTTTGTGAAAATGGTTCACAATGGTGTCGAATATGGGATGATGCAGTCTATTGCTGAAGGGTTTGACCTTATGCGTCATTCAAAAGAATTTGAATTGGATCTTTTAAAAGTTGCAGATGTATATTCGCATGGAAGTGTTATTACATCTCGCCTGGTCTCTTGGATGCAAAATGGTTACAAAAAATATGGTAAAGATCTAAATGAAATTTCCGGTCGCGCTTCGGCGTCTGGCGAAGGCAAATGGACTGTGGAAGCAGGTAAAAGAGAGAACATATCTATGCCGGCCATTCAAGCTTCTCTCGATAGCAGAGCAGCATCACAGAAAAAACCTTCTTATCAGGGGAAAGTAGTTTCCACTATGCGTGGTGAGTTTGGCGAGCATCCAGTGAAAAGAGGTGAAGATGAACCGGAGATTCTTTAATATACAAAAAATATTTCTATGGCAGACTTGCGCAGGCCGACTGGGCCGAGCACAGCAAAAATTCAGCAGAATTTTATGCGTGTCTGTCAGAGAAATGATTTTTGGTATATTATGTATGTATGAAAATTATAGACATATCGCTTCCTCTAAATAACCAGACTCCTGTGTACCCAGGCAATGTTTCGCTTTCCGTCAGTATTCATCATGCGATACCGGAACATGCAACCCAACTTTCCACTATTACTATGGGCTCTCACACAGGTACACACATAGATGCACCGGCTCATGCAGTGGCTGGTGCTATGACTCTTGATAAAATTCCTCTTGAAAATTTTATTGGGCCATGTAGAGTCTTTGATCTTTCAAAAGAGGACGATGAAGCTGTTACGAAAAAAATGTTAGAAGACAAAAATGTAAAAAAGGGAGAACGAATCCTTTTAAAAACCAGAAATTCACTGCGTGGTCTTAAAGAATTTTATGATGATTATGTTTATTTAGATGGCGATGCGGCTGATTATCTGGCGGGTATCAGTGTGATGCTCGTCGGCATTGATGCTTTATCTATAAAAAAGAGGGGAGGTGATGATCATCGCCCGCATACCTCACTTCTTTCAAAGAATATTCCTATTATCGAAGGATTAAATCTTACCAACGTTTCCGAGGGGAGCTATGAGCTCTTTTGTCCACCCCTTAATTTTACCAACATAGATGGAGCGCCTACCCGAGCTGTGCTCATCCAACATGCGTAAAAGTATTTTGATAAATTGGTTAGTTGAATTTGGTCCGCTGGTGACTTTTTTCACTTTACTTTTCATACTTGATCCAGTTGGCAAAAATCCAAAGGGATTTATTTTCTCCACTGGGGTATTTGTAGTTCTTACACTTATTGCAATTTTAGTGGGTTATATAAAGGATAAAAGTACAACCCTTTTTCCACTCATTGCCGCTCTGGCCATAGTGAGTTTTGGTACAGCCACAGTGATATTTAAAAACCCAATGATATTTATCATCAAAGATACCGTCTATAACGGGCTTTTTAGTGTTTTTCTTTTTGGCGGAGTAATAATTTCTGGTAAAGGTTTCCTCAAACCGCTTTTTAGACCATTGTTTGATATGCAAGATAGGGGTTGGTACATTCTTTCAATACGCTGGGCGCTTATGTTTCTTATTCTGGCAGTTTTGAATGAAATAATTTGGCGTGGGGCGATCGACTGGTGGGTGCGTTACAAATTCCTCGCCACCCTTGCGACATTTATTTTTGGATTTTATCAATTCACTCTTGCGCGAAAATATAGGAACCCCTCTGCTTCTCCTTGGGGGATGAGGATAGATAACAAAAAAATCTAATTTTCCTTTTTCTGTGATGCGACAAACTCAGATAAGTGAGTACCCACAAGGACTGCGTCTGCTCCACTTTTTATATCTGTCACAGTTTTAATATTACTGGCTTGGCACATCCATCCCCCGAATATTTTTCGTGCTTCTTCAAAAGTTTCCTTCTTTATTCCGCCATCCGATAAATCCCTACTGTTCCATACCACCTTCAGATTCTCGGGAATTTTTTTGAGTTCGGACAAGGTGGTAGGTTCTATTAGGCACTTGTCTTGATGAATATTTGGGATACGGCCAACTACAAGAACGTAGTCAGCTCCGGCATCAATGGCTTGCTGTACTTCTTTATCTGTCGCATGAATGCCTTTTGCCAAAATTGGTTTTTTGGTCAGAGATTTAGCTTTTTTAATTAAATCAAAGGAACCCGCCCAACGAGGGTCGGTATGAATAGAAATAATATCTCCAACTGTGTTTGCGATCTCAAAAAGCTCGTCCCAACTTTTGTCAGATCGAAACCCGAAAGGAGATCGTGTTTTCACTTCTGCGATTAATTGAATCTTCTTTAAAGTATTCATGGGTTAAATACCCAGTTTTTGGTTGGGCTTAAGACACCTCTTCTTCTTTTTCTGTTCTAATTAATTTTTTTACTACAATAAAGATCAAAAAGGCGAGGATCAGGAAGTTTATAAGCTCAGCCAAGAATGATCCGTAAGATATCGTTACTGGTCCAGCAGTAAAAACTGCCTCCTTCCAGGTCTCAGCCGACATTAACGGCGTAAAAATAGGTAGGATAATATCCTTTACGAGAGAATTTACCAGGTTGGTGCTAGCTTGGCCCATGACGAAAGCAACAGCCAAAGACACGACCTTGTATTCTCTCAAGAAAAATAGGAATTCCTTTAAAAAAGTTTTCTTAGTATCTTCCATCATAAAATGATTTTACAAGGGAATTATATCATACTATTTCTCCGGTATCAGTTTTAACTCGTATTACCGAATCATCATATAAAAGTCTCATTCTGAAATCTTTGACGCTTACCACATCTATCTTTCTGCCGATATTTTTTTCACACCATTTATGAATAAAGTGTCGAGCGACTACTGCATCGTAAATAGAATGGATTGTCCCATTTGTGGAAACGCGTGCGGTAAATATCTTCACTTCTTTTCCTTCCTCAATATATTTTCGCAAAAGCGCGATCATTGATGGGATAGGGGAGCCGATTTCTTTCGGATTAAATATGCCGTTGTAATTCATCGCCAATGTTCCATCTAGATCGAACCCAATCCAGCCCTTTTTCTGTTTTTTTAAAAAGCTGTGAAATCCAAAATAATATCTAAAAAGCTCTGTGAGTGTGAAGGTAATTATGGAGATCAAGATTATATTCAGTGCATTCATTGGTTGGTGTATTATTGGAAAATAAGAGTAAATTAAATACTAATCAATACCAAAGCTATGACAGCCAAGACTAGTCCAATTCCGTTAGTAAGAGACAAAGGTTCTTTAAATATTACAAACCCCAAAAATGAACATCCTGCCACAGTAAAGATGGCATAAAAAGTAATAGCCGTGGCTGATTCGATACCTTTTTTCATGGTATACATCCAAACAATTGTCGCTATATTTAATAAAATTATTCCAATTATTGCTGACCATATTGGGTGGTTTACCCTTTTTGCCCACCAGACAAAAAGCATATCTGCGACAACTGCGACTGCACAGGAAGAAATTAGAAGAAATTTATTCATCAAACAATTATATCAAATTAAATTGCGGTATTCATTGTACAAAATTCGAACTTATTTTGAAAGCAATCCTGATGATACCGACTACTAGCGTTCCCCGCGCGCTACGCGCCTCTGTGCAAAGCACAGAGCTTTCCCAAAGGGAAAGTGCGGGAAACGCTAAATGCAAATGCGGACTCGGTTTTGCGAAGCAATTTTGCGGGAGGAGGATCCGCAAAACCGAGACTAAAGTTTTTGAAATTCGGCGGGATTTGGGCTTCCGCCCCGCATTCCTCCCGCACCCTCCTGCGGGGCGAGGCTTTGCTTTTTTGGCGGGCGCGGGCTTAAAAAGAAAAACTTATCTGAGTTTATTCAAGTACTTTTAGATTGTTCGAAAATGAATTAAACTCATTTAGCATTTCATCGAAAAGCTTTTTCTTTTTTACAAAACTCATTTTTTGTCTTTTGTTAAAAAGAGAATCGTCAGCTCCAAAATCTATTCGTGCAACACCATCCTCAAATTGAGTAAGTTGTAGTATTGGATTTTTTCTTTTCTTATTAAATTTAGAAATTAAGGAGTGAATATATCTAACTTTCTTCTGATTATTTTCTCTCCATTTTTTATACTCTCGTGTTTCACCGTTTTTTACAGAAGAAAAAATATAATCAATATATTCACGATTATCCATTTCTTTGATTTTCTTTTTACCAATTTTAGTCAGGTATGATTTAAGGAATTTATTTTCATTCAAAAATCTTAATTTTGGCTTTTTTGATAATTCAAAAACTATACAGGGCTCAATCAAACTTTCTTTATCAAGAATTCCGTCTGATATTTGTATAGTTAAACCGAAATCTTCTAAAAATAGACCAGCTGTTAAAAGACCAATATTTTTGACCTTAAATTTTCTCTCTAATTGTTTGATTTTTGAATTTATTTTCATAATTATTAATTACTTTTCTTGATTTTTAAAATATAAAGATATTCACAAATTATTCTGGCAATTTAACAATGCCATCTGTAGAAATAGTGGAGTATGCTAAGGTTTTTTCAATACTCACCCCTTCATTTTTATAGACACTTCTATCAATAGAAATTATTGGAAGATCAGCAAACCCTTTAATGGCAGCATTTTCATCACTATGTCCGTGTGTGATAATATTAATTCCTGAATCTTTTAAAAACTTTTTTAGATTATCTTTTTCTTCACTAGAAATAGAATTCGATTCAGAGAAATTTTCTCTCGAATACGAGGATGTAGAAATAAACTCATCTCGCAAAACATTAAAATAATTTTTTTCTTGATCAGTTAATTTATTTTCAGGATTATCATTTTCTAAGTATATACGTAAGACTTTTTGATAAAACGCATTTATCTTACCCACACCTTCTTTTATTGAAGAATCTTTAGAAAAATCTTTGATAATTCCCACCATTCGTGGAGTTAGATTTGTATGTGTATATAAACTATCATCATGAAGCGTAATTAATTTTTGATTAACAAAAGCATCTTTAAACAAAGCATGTTCTTGTTTATTGTTTATACTTTCCTTAATTACACTTCTATTTGCAATAATAGTACTCCCAATTTGGTTTTGATATTTTTTATCAAGAGTATCTATAAAAGTAAACAGGATTTTTTGCGCTTCTTCATAGTTGTTATTTTCAAGTAAAGTGCAAAATTTTTCTAAACCAATTTGCTTATCCAGCATATCTTGATAACCTCCTTCGTATGCTTCTATTACATTTGGAGGATAATCAGGGTTGTTTCTAATTCTATCTAAAGTAGCCTTCTTTTTTTGAACATTCTTTTGAAAATCTAACCCAAAGACTTCATCTTTATTTTTTTTAATGTTTTCGTATAACTCTCTTATACTTTCAAATGGTAAGAATTTTAGAAGCTCAAGATTTCCTGTATATCCAGACAATCTATACGCCATGTCTTCTTCTACTGATTTACCTTGTTCTGTACTAAAACCACAAAGCACAGCATTGAACATATTTTCATGATTCCCTGAAATCCACTCTATGTTACCACCTTGTATTTTTGCTTGGTTCTTTAATTCTTGAAGTTTTCCATACACGTCCATTCCTTCCGGTGATCGATCTCCTAAAATGTCTCCAATAAAAACAACACTTTCATTACCTCCCCTCCAAACAATATTTCCATTTTGGTCATTTGAAATAAGATTTTTATATTTTAGGTGCTCTATAAAACTTTTATAAGAACCATTCAGGTCTCCAATTGCAGTAATATTTGTAGATCGCTCCATAGTTGGTAATGTAATTTCTTTTTCTTTAATACTTTCGGCAGATGAAAAAATCTCGGGACGTTCTGGGGTTTCTATACTTTCTTCAGTTTTTGCGACCTTACTTTTAACATGTTCTTGTGCGTATGCTAGTCCGCGTGCTTTCCATGCTTTGAGCCTCTCATGTTCTTTTTCATTAACAGGAATTGCAAAGGTCCACATCTCTTCAAGAAGTTCGGGCTCATTTATTAGTGATGACCACTTTGAAGGAATCATCGGCATATCAGAAAGGTCAACAGGTTTCTCATTTTTAGGCAAACCTAAATTTCCACGGATTTCTTTAATCTTCTTTTCGTCTTCTACTTTTCTTTTTTCTCCGACTTGTTCTGCCAGTCTTTTCTCAACACTAGATTTGAATGATTCTGGCAAATCTTGGAAAATGGAATCTTTAGATTCTCCGCTTTTTATACGATTTACATATTCTTCAATTTTTTGCTCTCCGCCAGTGAGAGGTTTGTTGTTATCTAAAGATTCCATAAAGTATTTATACTTTATCATTTTTAGAGTATTTTTTCCAGTAGCCCGCGCCCGCCAAAAAAGCAAAGCCTCGCCCCGCATTCCTCCCGCACCCTCCTGCGGGGCGGAAGCCCAAATCCCGCCGAATTTCAAAAACATTAGTCTCGGTTTTGCGAATCCTCTCTCCCGCAAAACTGTTTCGCAAAACCGAGTCCGCATTTGCATTTAGCGTTTCCCGCACTTTCCCTTTGGGAAAGCTCTGTGCTTTGCACAGAGGCGCGTAGCGCGCGGGGAACGCTAGTAGTCGGTATCATCAGGATTGCTTTCAAAATAAGTTCGAATTTTGTACAATGAATACCGCAATTTTTCGAAAATGGTTTCCGAACCAAAAATATGGTCGGCGCGAAGCGCCGTCTGTTCCGAATTCCCCCCGCCGAATCCAGAATCCAAAAGGGTTTTCCACGCTCCGCGTGGCTCTTCGTTTGCCAATGCAAATCAAAAAATGGTAATATTGAAGTGCACCAACATCATATAGACCCACAGAGCTATTTTTATTTTTGAGTACCAAAATGGCTAACTGTGTTCAATGTCGCTCTTGGGTGATGTTGGTGCAACATGGTTAGCCATTTTGGTTTTTAAACTTATGAATCACACCAGAAAATTTTTCATATA
>CALQYS010000005.1 GCA_943348755.1 Candidatus Nomurabacteria bacterium
GGTGGACCGTACAGGACTCGAACCTGCCACCCCCTCATTGCAAATGAGGTGCTCTACCAGATGAGCTAACGGCCCAAATACAAGGATCATTCTATCTTATTTAACCCAAAATGCAAATTGCAGCCTTCTTTTTCTATTGTTTTTTCTATGATTTCTGATACTATGGTGAAAGCTCTTTTTAATTTAAAACATATTCCGAGGTAGTTGAAATGCGGAGCATTTCAAAGGCGGAGGCACGAAGGTGCCGAGCCGGGGTCGAAGAATTTTCCAGCAGGAAAATATCTGTGACCAGCGGTTCCGCTGAGCTATCCCGAGTATAAAGTATTCCGAGGTAGCTCAGCGGTAGAGCGGTCGCCTGTTAAGCGATTGGTCGTAGGTTCGATCCCTACCCTCGGAGCCAATTGGGACAAACAAGTGATATAATCTTGTCTATGAAAGAAGATAAAGAAGGTTTGAAAAAGACGGTAGAAGAATTTCCCTTTAAAGAAGGGCTAGGCGAAGTATTGAAAAGAATCAAAGAACTACTAAAAACAAAAGATGTTGTTGTCGTTGCTTTTTCTGCTTCAAGCACTAATGTCGGAAAAAGCACATTAGCAAAGGCAATATCTTCAGACCTAGAAGCTGAAAATATTTTTACTTTTAATAAACATTCAATAGAAGATTTAACTTACGAAGAGATTCAGTACACAGAAGAAGTTATGGGAGGGACATCTTGCAAAAAAGCAGTTATTATATTTGACCAATGCAGTTTTGGTCCTTTCTACCTTAATACGGATAAAGAGCGAGTAAGGCATGATGAGGAAATTAAAAAAAAATTTAGAGGCAAGAAATTAACACCTAAAAAAGTTGATTTATGGGTAGGTATATCTAGTCAAGATCAGCCCTTTGGGAGTAGGGAGACCCCTATTGCAGATATTTTAATTAAAAATGAGTTAGCTAGAATTAAGGGGTTATAGATTCTGTTGTGAACGTCCTAGAGCTATACAATAGCCAATAATTCGCTCATTTTCCTCAACGTAACCCTAGGATAGGGGAACACCTCCTTCCATTTAATCGTTCGTAAGTTATCCTGTCAAGCGAGCAGAGTGCTTGAAGTGAGGCCAAAATCCTCGTGTCGAGCATTAACTAAAGGCTTTTCTGAGGTTCGTAATATTTTACGGGCTTCCAAAAGCTTTAACGAGCGGTTTGATGATGTTGCAGACAAAGAACCTTTAGAAACAATGCTTTCTAGGGTTTTTTGCTGTTGTTCGTAGCTTTCATTTAGTTTCGGCATCCATTCTAGTAAATATTCACATGCTAAATTGTAATTCGGCTTTATTTCATAACCGTCCTGCGTAAAGTTCGTAAATAATTGGGAGAATAATAATCTTTTCTCGTCTATTGTTGCTTTCTCGTAAATTTCTTTAGCCCTGAAAGCCAGCTCGTGAATTATCAAACGTAACTCCTGATAGTCGTCAGTCGTAGAAACCACTTTCTCAAGAGTAGATTCTAATGCGGTTTCTTCGGTCTTACACTCGTCAATTTTTCTCATGCAATACTCAAGGTCAACCTCTCTATTTATTTTTGCCTCGAAGTATTTATCTTTCTGCTTCCTTATATTCTCCAATAATCCATTTAGTCTCTGAACCTCAGTTTCCCTTAATTTAACCTGTTCCGCGTTTTCTTCCAAGATAATGCTCTCAATCCACTTGAGTACAGCCTCGTTCTTAGGGGCTATCATGCGAAATACAGGGTCTATTTGCTCTTCCACCATTTTCTCCTTGATGTAGGTTTTCTTCGGACAGTACCGTGATTTCAAGTGATTATTGCAATGTCCATACCAGTTGCCTTTTTGTAGTTCCCAACTAAGTACACCTCCGCAACCATCACAGAAGATTTTACTTTTGAATAAAGAATTGTGTTTAGTAGAAAGAGCAGTTTTACCTCTTCTCTTAAGAATACTTTGTGCTTTCTCAAATAAGTCTTTAGTAATTAAGGGTTCGTGTTTGGCCGGATAGACTTCGCCATTCCATCTCATTTTTCCGCAATAGAATGGGTCTTGAAGTAATTCATATATTCTACTCTGTAAAATCTTATTTCCACTCTTAGATCTAAGCCCAATTTTATACATTTCATCTTCAATACTCATTACAGAATAATTTCCTGTGGCATATAATTCAAACATTTTTTTAATATGTGGTGCTGTCTCATTATCAACGACATGTATTTTATGTCCCTTTTCCCCGATAGTTTTGTATCCAGTCGGCGGTTTGGTCGGTAGCCAACCCTGTGCAATTTTTTCTTTCTGCCCCTTATGAACTTCCTCTGAAAGGTTGTTGGTGTAAAATCTGGCAACAGCGACTTTCATATCCCAGACAAGGTTTTCGTGAGCTTTGGTATTTTGACTTACAACAAAATTCTCTTTGACAAAATGAACTTCGTGGCTTTTGTCTTCGTGAACCCAATCACTCACAATCGCCGCATCCTTTAGATTTCTAGTCAAGCGGTCAATTTTTTCACAGAGAATAAGGTTTATATTATTTTTCTTAATAAATTGCAGAATTTCATTAAATTTCTTTCTCGCCTGTTTCCCGCTTGCCGACTCTGAAATTTTATAAATTTTTACAACAGCAAACTTATTCTTATTGGCATATTCTGTTAAAAGTTTTTCTTGGGCATCTAGAGAATATCCAGTATCTTCCTGTTCTTTACTTGAAACTCTGCAAATCTCTATTGCCCTTATAGTGTTATTTTTCATATTTTTATCTCTAGTAAACTCTTATAATTATAGCACACTGGTTAATTTTAGGATTGATTATCCGCTGGACGGAGGGCTAAGTCCACCTTTCTCCTTTTTAATACGTTGGTGGATGTGAAATAGGGTTAAATAGTAGTTAGCTATCCCATTAGCAATTTCTCTAACTTGGTTTTCTGTGTAATGCTCAAAACCAGCTAAGTCCTTGTGGAGTTCGATGAATTCTTTGATCTGTGCTGGTTTGAGTTCCATAGCTTATATCATTTTGTTAAATCTTGGTTCTTTGAATACTTTTCACGGTCTTCTTGAATGTTTATCTGAAAAGCGGCAACAGGATTATAATTTCTTTTAACTCCAACTACCTCGTGTAATTCTTTAATAGCAACCATATCTCCCGATAGGGCTTTATTTTTAAGTATGGAAGACAGTTTTGGTAAAGCTTCCGATAAACTTTCTTCATATTCTTTAATCAATTCTTTGACTGCTCTTTTAATTAATTTCTGTTCAAGTGTTTCGGGAGGTCTTCCTGACAAATTGCCGGATACGCCCGGAACGAATTTCCCCTGATAATCTCTGTTATTCCCTGTTTTTTTCTTCGTTTCTTGTTTGTTTTTCATTTATTTACTTCATTTATATCGTTCACATCATTCACAACATTCACATCTTCACCTTGTATATCTGAATCAGTGATACCGAAGCGTGCTTTCCAAAGGTTTAATTTTTCTGCGTTTATCTCAAAATCTAGAGTAAATCCATTTCTTTTTCTGTATGCGTGTAGGTGAAGTTTCGACCTTAAATACCAACCAATTTTCTTTGGAGTTAGCTTGTCATCAAAATCAAATATATCCGAGTTAACATACTCGGCAATTTCTCCTATAGTCGCTTCTTTTACTTTCTTTTCGTGCTGAAGTCTTAGGATTGCAAAAATGATGTCTGCCTCTCTAGAAAGATTCCTATCGGCAGTTAGTTCAACATTATACTTTTGTACAAACTCCCTCAGGGATTGCTTCATGACCTCATCATCAATGATCGTCATAAGTGGAGATATGATTTGATTCAGTCTCGGATGCACACCCTCAATTGGTTTCTCATCATAGACAAGTTCCTTTTGATAGTTTCTGAAACGCCACATCAATAGCTTGTTACGAAGTTCACGAGCTTCATTCCAAAACTCATCGCTTAGCCTCCTAGGAATATCATCTCGTAGCTTGCCGCGACCCATTTCTTCCACAAGGAATCTACTCTCCAGTGCTTTATCATTGAAAGTTTCTCTGGTCGCAACAATTTTTGGTCCAAAAACATCAAAAGCTTTTAAGTCCTCCATGTCCTTACCACCCATTCGAAGTACATTACCCCCTTTCTGATAACCGGCATTTAGTATCTTAATAATGTCGGTTGTCATATCACTGAACCGCAGATCCGCCTCATCGAGCACTAAAGTGCCTCTTATTTCGTTTAATATGCGGAATATAGGGGCTGTGGTAGTCGCTCCGCCCGTGAAAATGGGACGATAGCATATAGAGCCAATCACCTGTAAAAACCTGCTCTTACCGCTCCCAAAATCCCCTATAGCACGAAGATATGGAACTTCGTGGAAACGATCGTGAAGCCAGCTAAATAAGGCATAGTAAGAGGCAATCTGTTCATACATTGGAGATATTTCCAAATACTTGTGAATAAATAATTGAATATCCTTCAACAGCTCTGCGTCCGTTCCGTACTCTAAGGGTTCAGATGGCAATAAAACTATGCCTTTGCTCACAATGTCATTCTTCCCATCAAGAGGAAAAACTTCCTCTTGCTCTTTATTTATTTTGTCAAAAAATTTAATTTCACCATCCTTATAAACTACAAAATGTGTCTGTTCTAATTTTGGGTCATATACTGTTTCGGCAATTTTATTTTCAGACACAAGAGACGCTTTTCTTGTTTTCTTTTTATTCTCATTTTTCATAAGTATTTATCCAATTATTTATAATCTCCACAGGCTTTAAACAAAAACTACCGCCCCCATGACGAAGCGGTAGCTTTTACCCGATGACGTCATGGGTATGGTGAATTAAAAAAACTCACTCATGTGAGTATTATAAGATGACAATTTTAGAAAAAAGGTGACAGTTTTTTATTGGGGCATTTTAATGTGTTTTATCCTCTCTCTTATCTTTTTCATTTGATTTACCTTTAGTTTAATTTGTTTTTTATTTAAATTTGGATAGAGTTTTCCAACAACATCAAAATCGTTCAGCCGATCTTTTATAGACGGGAGGTTATTTGGAAAATAATTCTTTTGGTTATATCCACGTTTGCTAATTTTAATAGAGTTTAATTCGTTTTGAATTAGTGTTCTAAGTTCATCTTTAGATTTACCAGGATTCTTCTCGACAATCGGCTTTGTTATCTGGTAAAAATAATCCGAATGATTTTTATAATTTTTCAACCTATCACCTGTTTCAGGAAAATAATGTGCCCAAAAAAATTTCTCATATTCCATAAGAGCTTTAAAGGATTGCATTGAAACATTTCTTTTTATCGTTAAATTATGAAAAGAAACCCAACGAAACATCAAGTAATTGATTACCGGACTAATCCACTCGTTGGAAAACCCAAAATCACTCATTAGCCGATCTACTCGCAAAAACATTTCGCGTCTTTTCTTTAGTGATACGGCACGAACATACGCAAGAGATATTTTTGTCATTTCGTAATCAAAACTCTCGGCCTGTTCTATCAGATTAAAATTAAGAACTGACCTTGCGGATTTTGACCCACGTTTAATGAACCAATTTTCAAACCAATCATTAAGTTTGGCACGTTCCGGTTTCAGAGCATATACAGCTTTAATAAATGAGATCAGATTTCTTTTTCCATTAGGATTTTTTGCAGAAAGACCTCCCAAAAACTTTGCCAAAAAAACATAGCTATTTCTAAGGGTATTGCGATATTCTTCTGTCATGGGTAATGTTTATGCCCTCAATTTCCAACTCATTTAACAATTTGTCTTCTGGGGTCATTAATGAACTTCGTGAATGTTGTGAACATTGCACTAGCTCATTTTACCATTTTATTGTATGCTAAAGAAGTCAATTAAATAGAGACCTAACCCTTCAATTTCAAAGTTTAAGGCATGGTCAAATCCAGCTAAGGAGTGAAAAACCCGTCATTGGGATTACCTTAGCTGGTCATACAGGGAAACCTGTATTGGATAGCGAAAGCTATCACCCAGTGATGGGCTTTTTGTTACCAATTATTAGATTAAACAAAATTATATGAAAAAAATAATTACGACTTCACTCCTGGCCATATTTATTTTTAGTTTTTATGGGCTCGTTTCTGTATTTGCGCAAACTACCGACGTAACAAGTGGTTTGGTAGGTAACTGGAAATTTGATGAAGGCACCGGGACATCAGCGAGCGATTCGTCTGGTAACAATAACACAGGAGCTCTCTTTAATAGTCCCACTTGGGTTACTGGAAAATTCGGTAAGGCATTGAGTTTTGATGGCGTAAATGACTATGTCGAAGTTGGAGACAAGTCAACTCTGGACGGATTCACCAATCTCTCTATATCCCTATGGTTTCAAACGAACACTGATCAAATAGGGGTTTTGGTGAATAAGTATGAAAATCTAAATAATAACGGTTACTACCTAGCAGTTGGAGATCGTTTTTTCTCTTCAGATAAAGTAACTTTTATGATTGATGGTGCTTCGGAAGACATGTTTTTTGCAAACACTAGTGTAACTGACGGACAATGGCATCATCTAGTTGCTGTTTATCAAGGTGGTATTGGTCCTAAGATATACATTGATGGATTAGAGCAATTTGGAGCACGAACGGGTAAACTACAAAATTCCATAGGCACCGCTCCCGGTAGAAGTTTTAGAATTGGTCAGTATTCACCAGGTGGATACAATTTTTACTATAAAGGTTTAATGGACGAAGTTAGGGTTTATAATAGGGCTTTAAGTGTTAGTGAGGTTGAGGCGCTTTATGGTGGATCAGCCACCCCCTCAGCCACTCCAACTCCACAGCCAACTCCCACGGTACCTTCTCCGTTACCTGCTTGCTCAGAAAATGATTGGTCTTGTGGCAGTTGGAATGTATGCTCACAAAATAGCAACCGGACAAGAACTTGTAATAAAATCTCAAATTGTCAGGGCGGAGCTTCTTCACCAGCAACTTCGCAAACTTGCACTTATGAAGCACCCATCCCATCTTGCACTTCTTTTAACTATTCCAGTTGGTCAGAATGTTCACAAGATGGAAAACAAACAAGGAATGTAATATATAAATATCCATCTAACTGTGAGGGTGGCGAATCACCCAAAACAACTCAATCGTGTACATACATTCCCCCCGCTCCAGCTTGCGATGCAGATACATGGACTTGTAGCGATTGGAATACTTGTTCGGTCTCTGGAACACAGAGTAGAAGCTGTAAAAAAACTTTTGATTGTCCAAATGTAGAAACGGCTCCACCACCAACAAATCAATACTGCGAGGCACCAAATAAACCAAAACCACAAACGCCACCATCAGACAATTTTGATGACGTATCAATTCAGGATTCTATAATAAAATCTACGGTTAGGCTCTTATGCCTTTTTGATGCCGAAAGAGCTATGCAAGGTTCTGGTACGGTTATTGATCCTAGTGGAGTAGTTCTAACTAATAAGCATGTTGTTTCTGGAACTTTAGGATGCTTTGTTGGATTCGTAGATGACTTTAATGATGAACCTTATTTTGGAGATCGACAGATAGCCGATATTGTTAAAGTTTCAACAAACGAGAACGATGATATCGCTGTACTAAAAATCAGGAACCCCCAGAACAGGCAACTTAATTATATAGACATAACAAAGGGTAGTAATCGTCCTCGATTGGGTACCAAAATATCAATTTATGGGTATCCAGCCGTAGGTAAGTCTACAATAACCTATACCAGCGGTGATTTTAGCGGTACTGATGGTAACTATTTCAAAACATCAGCCGTAGTTGAGCAGGGAAATTCAGGCGGCGGAGCATATCTAAAAGATGGAACATTTATTGGTATTCCATCTGCAGTAATAAGAGGCAAATTAAATGCTCTTGGTTATATATTATCAATCAGTAGAGTTAATGCTTGGTTAGGTAATCCTAATAGTTTTGCCTATGGTGGTGGAAGTAATAATAATTATTCTAGGGTATCTGTTCTTGAAGATATTAACTTAAAGAAATTAGATTCTTTACAGCTAATTGTTCCAGGCACCAAAGATTATAAAGAAGTTAAAAACAAGGCTACTCAAAATCCTCCTGCAACTCCTCCAAACATAATTAAAAAAACAACACCAAGTCAAATACAAAAAGAGGTTCCTGGAGTCATAAAAAAAGTAGAGCAAAAAGAAAAAGTTGCTCCACAGGTTAATCCAACACCAGTAAAAAAGTTAAAGTGGTATCAAAAGATTTTTAATTAGTCTACTAAATAATTTTATGGGAAACAAAAAAATAACAAGGGGGCAGAAAGTCAAAGCAGGTGTTATAGGATGGATAGGAGGAGGTGTAGTTTGGTATGGATTTACTTCAATAGGATGGACTAATGCTGATAATACTATTGTTGGAGTATTTGTTGCTCTATTTTTAAGTATACTTGTTTGGGTTAAATTGTATCGTTATTATGTTGATAAATGGACAAAGGAATTGGATACTGCCCCACAAAAATAGATTTATTAGCACTATCTTTATCTAGTACATTAATAATTCATGAAAAAAATAATTCTTAGCTTAATAATTTTAGTCTTTACTATTCCGAGTATTTCTTTTGCTCATCGTTCGGGATGTCATCGCTGGCATTCTTGCCCGTCAGATTCAGGTAGTTATGTTTGCGGGGATTTAGGGTATCCATGCAAGTATCCAACCTATCCGAAATCCGGTGGTATCCTTCTTCCAAATACCCAAACGCCACCATCAGTGGAGAATGATCAGAGTATAAAACAGCAAAAGATATTGAGTTTAAAAAAGCAAATCTCAGAACTCACCCTAAAACTCCAACAATTACAAAACCAACTTATAGAACTTGAGAAATAGTGAGCGTTGTAAATTATACAAGAGCTAATAGCTGACTTATCTGCTGTAAAGAAACTGAAGGATAAGGAAACATCTCTTCCCATTTAATCGTTCGTAAGTTATACTTCCAAGCGAGCAGTTTACTTCTTATACTTATTTAAATGTGCATCTATAACAATTTGAAGTGCTTCTCTTAACTTTGGTGTTTGAATTACATTATCGTCTAAGTATCTCTGTGCTTCCCTGAGGTAAAAACCTTCTAGAGTATTCCCATCTCCATCTTTACAGGGTTTTGGCATATATGTGTAATTAATCTAGAATCTTTTTCTTCTTGTGTTTCAGGTATTTGTGTATTTTTTGGTTCTCCGCCTATTGTCATATATACATTATATATCAAAACTTAGAAATATTTACTTCTCATCGCTGTTCGAACATCCTTCCAGGTTTGGAGCCAGGCAGCTTGCTTTGTTTTTCGTAGTATAATGAGCAGGAGGGAAGTATGTCACGGTTTTTTGCTATAATATGGTGTGATTATTAGTAACCAATTATTTTATGTTAAACGGAAAAAAACTAGGTTTGGCTTTGGGTTCGTTTGCTGCATTTATACATCTCGTATGGGTTATTTTAGTAGCTTTAAATTGGGCGCAGCCTTGGATAAATTTTGTTTACAAAATGCACTCAATCAATAATCCGTTTATGATTTTACCTTTTGACCTTACTCGCTCTGTACTCCTCATCTTCATAGCCTTTATCATGGGTAATATCATTGGTAATATTTTTGCTCTATTTTGGAATAGGTTTCATAAGTAGAATTTTTAAGGTTTCACTATAAGTAGACAAATTATAGATTTTGTTATAATATCTAGGAAATTGTTCATTAAAAAGGTTTTGCAAAAAGGTGGTCATAGCCAAAAGGTCCCGAACATTCGGAGTCTTCTGGCTATGACTGCCGACGCGTAGTTGGTTGTCCTCTGGCATGCAATACAAACTCAACCCATATCACACAATGAGAAGTGCTGAATCGTTACGAAATCTTGAAAGATGCCTTCGTGCAGCGGCACAGGCCAACATACTTAGTGCACAAGCTGCACAAAGTTCAGCAGGACACCCCACAACACCACGCCCGACTGACAACAGCGTGGATCAGAAACAGCAAACCAACCCCGACAACCCGAAGAAACAGCAAAAGGACGGCCACTAGCGCCTTCCTCGCTTGCATCAGAGCCACTTGTGTGTGGATGGTGCAAACGCATCGTTCACACACAAGTGGGCCATAGGATTATTCCATGCTCACTTTTTATTTTTTATGTGAGTTTTATTTTGTTAAACATTTTCAAAAATTCCCAATATATCAATTTAATTAAAGATTTTTTCTGCTATAGACTGAGAGTAAAAACTATTGTGTAAAAAGATTTGCACAGATTTTTGATGGTTATGAACTACTAGTACACAGGTTGTTCATACTTTTGACTCATGGATACTCTTGACTCCTTTTTTGTTTATGAAAGAATTTAACTAAGCTACACTTTCTTTTGGAGGGGACTCCGTTATCCATTCAATGTTTCGTGTATTTTGAGAGTTATGACCTCAAAATTAGAGACAAAAATAATTAAATATAAAGGTAGCTTCCCTCTATTATCAAGGAAGTTAGCTTGTAAAGCCGAGGCCCCACGTCATGCACGGGGGCTTTTGGTTGCTTCTTTTTTGTTCTAATAATATGATCTTGTGCAAAACTAAAATTTGTGTTAATACTGAAATAGTTTAGAACCTTGAAAATAGTCCTCTTTTTATTGTTTTCCTGATATTCGGCAATAGCCTTTTGGATAATTATGATCTCTAAAAGGCTATTGCCGAACGCATGGTGCGTTTTGCAGTGGAGTAAAAAACCAAACAAATAAACATGAAAACCATACGTCTCATAGTGGCGACAGCTGTCTCTGTCGTCATCCTCCTTGGCTGCAGACATCCTCAGCCAGAAATCAGGGTAAACAACAAGCCCGCGAGAACGGTTCGGTCGTCGGAGCCCGAAAACGAAAGAAAGCTGATCACTTTCACCGTCAACAACAGGACGGGGCAGATCATCAGCACCAACCGTAACTACTTCGGGATCGTCGGGGAGGTCGCTAGCTTGAAGACCAACTTTACCCTGACGGCGACGATCAAGCCCTTTCTGAGCGTGCTGATCTTGCAGAAAGACAGTGCGAACAACCCAGAAAAGGAAGGGTTGGCCATTGATTATCAACTGGGGCTCAAGATGGGAGACCCAGTCTGGATCAAGATGGAACACGTGGTTTTATCTGTAACGAACTCCAGCCTGCTGCGCTGGGCTTGTGTCAGGTTTACCATCGAAGGCATGGATTCCGAGGGGTCAGTTCTTGAATCCCCAGTCCGCTTCTGGGGAGACATGGAGAAACCCATCATCTTCAGTGGCAAGGCTCACGTCCTGTTTGTCGGAAATAAGGGCGAAGTCTATGTCATGCAAGATGACAACAGCGCTGGGCTGCGGTGTTTCCCTGGAATTTTCCTCAACGTCGCAGAATTGTCCAGGTTGCGGGGAGGGGAGTTGGTTATCGGCCAGATCAATTGGGGTTTAGCCCACCCATCCCTCACTTCAAATGCGACCGGAGAGAAGGTCGCTATTGCACCGCAAACTGTTTTTACAGCGGAAGTGATACCCTTCGATGTCACAGCGAAAACTCAAGAGCAAATTGTCCGTGAAATTCGCTGAAAAACATTATCCACCAAACGCGCTCGGCGTCTCCGAGCAAGCTGGGAGCTACCAACTAACTTCCAAAGAGCCAGTCGCACCTCGAAATGGGGAATGATGCACTGGCTTTTTCAATTTCCTTATTGTATATTGGATTTCATGCGCATGAATCATCTAAAACCTCTTATATTTATAATATTTACATATGCAATCTTATTATTTACAAATACGCCTGTCTTTGCCGACACTTTTCCCGTTGGCGGGGTCGAAGTATTTGCTAAAAGTATCGCAAATAGTCAAATCTCTGTAGCTCATACGGACAGTGCTGGAAATTTTAGTGTTTTTGTCAAAGAAGAAAGTGGTGCCTATAATGTCTTCTTTGTTGATGAAAACTTCCCCCCAACAAAAATTACCGCCAAGAATAATATGATAGACGGCCGTATTGTGGTTTTAACTGGTGGCACTATTGCGAAAGATCCAGATCCAGTTCCTGTAAAAAAAGTTGCTCCAGTCAAAGTGGTCAAGAAAGTATCGAAACCTGTTGTTAAAAAAGTAAAGCCTAAGTCACCTTAATAAAAATGTTTGCAAAATAAAAATAATAAATATAAAATATCATTATGAAAAATCAAATAAAAATACGTCCAGATGTTGCTTTACTTATTACCAGACTTATCGTCGGTGGAATTTTTGTTTATGCTGGATGGCTGAAAGTGTCTGACATGGCGATGACCATATCGCAATTTAGCATGATGGGCATAACTATTACTCCGCTTGTGTATTTGGTTGCCTATGGGGAACTACTCGGTGGATTAATGTTGATACTTGGTCTATGGACCGAATTTGCGGCATTTTTTCTTACCATTGTGATGCTCGTCGCTTTTTATTTAACCAAAAACTTCGGTTTTCAGATGTTTGGCATGCCACTTGCGATGCTCAGTGGACTTGTGACTATCCTCGGATACGGAGCGGGGGAATATAAAGTTAAACAGAATTGTGGAAGTCACTATGTCTGCCTTGGTGGTTGCAGGGGAGTGTCAAATACTCCAGGTGTTTGCCAAGCCTCAACCTGTGCGCACTATCACAAGGAACTTGTGAAATCTAATTAAGAAAATATTTTAGACAAAAAAACAGGCAGCGTCCCTTCGAAGGTAGCTGCCGTTTTTGTCTGATGGTGGTGTGCCCTATCTCGGACAACCCCTTGTTCCGTCGCTCGCATAGAGATGCCCGCTGTAGGCCCTCCGCGAGACAAGAACTTCGAAGCTCACGTGGGGACCCTCTCCGGGTCCGATGAGTTGCCTCATCGCGTTGCGTCTTTGCTCACGATTTCGCCTGTTCACGGGAAGTGCATTTCCCTGAACCCATTCTGTTTTTTGTGCCATAACTTGTCAGTGGTTCCTGCGTTGATTTACTTGAAAGATCCCAAGCACACTCCATGTTGCTGTGCTTGTTCTTCAATAGGGTATTGTACTGATTTTGGGCACTTTGTCAAGTGCTATATTATACCAACTAAATATTACCTTTTTGGCAAATAGCCTCCTATTTTTATATATAAAATTTAAGAAAAAAGATCCCCATTTTTTGAGACATATTTTCGCATGACTAAATAAGCTTCATATAAGTCTTTATCAAAGTCCTTCAAAGCTTCTGATGTGTATTCTGTAAGACCTTTCATTTTAGCGCACAACGATGCAGCCATCTCTGGATTCTCGCTAGCAAACTTTTGATAGTGTGGTGTTTTTCTGCGAGATTCTCCCCATGGACTATCATCAAAATACGCAAAGAAATTGTCATAACGAACACCAATATCAGGGCGCTTAGGGTCACGATAACTGAATTCTTCGAAACTTAGAATTGGTTCTCCCTCTGGGGTCGGTGATGTTGGTCGTGGTTCTGTATCCATATTATATGCTTATTATATTATAATTAAAAAGAAAAGACCAGTGGCGTCCATGCAGAATATGCAGGGCGGCGCACTGGCCTTTCGTGATTTCTAAATTTCCCCGAAGGGAGGCTCTCCTAGGCGGCCTTTTTGTCTCCTTGGTCGAATGCAGCGTCGAAGGCGACGGTGCTAGGAGTGAAGTCCACGTTCATGACGTAGTTGCAGGACTCTTCGGCACCAGCTTCGCGATCCATGCCGATGTCCTCCCATTCGACCGACAGGGGGCCGTTGTAGCTGATGTCATTCAGCGCCCGGATGATCAGTTCGAAGTTCACCGAGCCGCGGCCGATTGAGCGGAATTCCCAGAAGCGGTCGGGGTTGCCGAACTTGGTGTGACCACCAAAGACACCTGCCTTCGTCAGCGTTTCGGAGCGATACACGTCCTTCATGTGGACGTGGAAGATCCGGTCCGCAAACTGGCGGATGAATTCAACGTAATCCACGCCTTGATAGAGCAGGTGTGACGGGTCGTAGTTAAAGCCGAAGCGTTTGTGGTGACCCACGGCCTTGAGTGCGCGTTCAGCGCTCACAATGTCGAATGCGATCTCCGTCGGGTGCACCTCGAGCGCGAAGTAGATGTCCTCCTGCTCGAACACGTCGAGGATCGGAAGCCACCGGTCGGCGAAGTCCTTATAGCCGGCTTCGATCATAGCGTCCGACACCGGCGGGAAACTGTAAAGAAGATGCCAGATCTTCGAGCCAGTGAAGCCGTTGACGACGCGCTTCCAGCCTTTCGGGAGCTTGGCTTTCACTTCGGCAGGCATCGCGTCGTAGAAGATGCGGGCGGCCTTGGCCGTGAGCTTCATGAATTCGGCAGCACGCTTGCGCACGCCTTCGGGATCACCGTCACCCCAGACTTCCGGCGGTAAGATGCCCTTGTGACGTTCGTCAATGTTGTCGCATACCGCTTGACCCACCAGGTGGCAGGAGATGGCGACGCAGACAAGGTTGAAGTCCATGAGGTCGTTCCAGAGGGTTTTCACCTCTTCCGGATCGTCCACGATTTTTTGGGGATCGAAGAATTTTCCCCAGCACGGCAGTTCGACTGCCTCGTAACCAAACTTGGCGGCCTTGGCGAACGCTTCACGACGTTCGAGGTCAGCCCACTGGCCAAGGAAGAGTGAGCAGAGACGCTTCTTCTTTTGGCGGCGGTAGTTCCAGCGGTGGTTGCGTTTCTCGATGAGGTCGCGCAACTCGCTCGCTGTCATTGTAGTTTCTTTCACACCTGCAATGCTGTTTGTCATTTGTTGTGTTTCCCTTTGGGATGTTTACTTGTTGTCTGTTTCTATCTCTACTTCCAATACACCGCACAACATGTGCGTGTGCTCGGCAGTATTCTTTTAAGTACAAAATACCCAAAAGAATACCGCCGAAAGGTGAGGAAACAGCCAACAAAACAATGTTTTTAAAGGTACAAGTCTCGCAAAGTATTACCACAAATTTTCACTTTTTGCAAGTCCTGTGGGGCGGCTGAGTTTTACCCAGTTTATTTGATATAAAAGTATTATTTTTATGTTAAAATTAAATAGTGGCTAAGAAGTTTACTATAATTATCACTTTAGTTCTTTTCCTTTTTGGAACTTTTTTTGTGTTTAATAAATTTATGAATAATGAAAACAAAGATGTGCAGATTATTCCCATCGAACATGCCTCAATGGTGCTCAAGTGGGGAGGCAAGGTTATCTATGTTGACCCGGTGGGTGGGGCAGGAGCTTTTACTGGACAGCTGGCGCCAGATTTGATTTTGCTGACAGATATTCATCCTGATCATTTTGATCTAAAGACTTTGGAGTCTGTTTCAAAGACAAAAACTGATATAATCGCTGCCATGCCTTTGGCATATCTTTTCCCAGACACAGTTGCTGGGACTTTGTATGTTATGAAAAACGGACAGCATACGACTAAGCAAGGTTTCAAACTAGAAGCTGTCCCGATGTATAATTTGCCAGAGAAAGCAGACAGTTACCATACTAAGGGGCGGGGGAATGGTTATATTGTAGAGTCAAAAGGCAAGAGAGTTTATATTTCTGGCGATACTTCTGATACCCCAGAAATGGAGAACCTAAAAAATATTGATATCGCTTTTGTATGCATGAATTTACCTTATACGATGAGTGTGGAAGAAGCTGCAAAGGGAGTCCTCGCTTTTAAACCAAAACAAGTCTATCCATATCATTACCGTGGGACAAGTGGCTTGAGCGATATAAATAAATTTAAAGAATTAGTAAATAAAGGTGATCCGAATATTGAAGTAGTCCTTTTAAACTGGTATCCAAAATTATTAAAATAACTTTCCGAATTTTTTTGATGTTTTATTATTAATAGTCGAAGAATAATTGTTGTAAGTTTATTATGATGAAAAAAATATTAACAGTTTCCGGTTTCCTTTCAGTCGCATCGTTTGTGATAATTCCCACATTAGCCTTAGCAGCCACGACTAACACCGCTAGCGCTACTATAGCATGTGTCGGGAGGGCAGTTGCTCTCCGTGAGAGTGCGCTTGGTACTGCAGTTAAAAATCATTCGCAGGCCTTAGAAGCTGTATATTCTACTCGCGCGATAGAGTTGGCGGGTGCATATTCAAACACAACAACAAAAGCATTACAGGCTGGGGTTAAGGTTGCTTGGTCTGATTTTAATAAATCTGTAAAGTCTGTTACTGAAGCCTGGAAAGCTAGCCGCAATGATGCATGGTCTACGTTTAGAACAGCAGTAAAAGCATGCAAGGCTACAGGCGATGTTTCAGATTCTGCCAATTCTTCTTCTGAAGTAAGCGGACAATAGAGTTTAATTTAGAAAATTCTAAGGAAAAGATTGAATAGATTTATTACTGGAGAAAGAATATAGTCAAACCATTTTGGTTTGTGGATTTTGTAGTCAAATAAAACTGTCTCCTTCTTCCATTCTTCTGCAATGTTTGAAAGTCTGGAGACCACTTCCTTATCCTTGAAGAAAATACCAACCTCAGAGTTAAAATCAAAAGAAAAAAAGTCTAGATTCTGTGACCCGACCATGGCTTCTTGTCCGTCGATAATAATAGCTTTAGCGTGATTCATGTTTTTTTCTATGAAAAACTTAATACCTAATTTTGATAGTTTATAAATATAGAAATAATTTACACGATCAACGATCAAATGGTCGGTATTTCCTGGCACCAATACTTCTACATTTACTCCGCGTAGTACTGCCTGGTGTAGCGCGGCAGAGAGCCAACGTTTCGGTATAAAATAGGGTGTAATCAATACGATGCTACTGTTGGCCTTGTTTAAATATTTTTTGTAAATTCTTTTAAAGTGGAATTTTTCTTTAACCGGAGAATGTTCTACTATCCAAGTGTCCGTTTTTTCATCTTTGGGTTTTTTGTTTTTAGGAAGCAAGAGAGAGTCCTTGCCTCCCGCATTTATGTAAGACTTGGCGAATGATACGACTGCTTTTTTTACCAGACGACCTTTCACTTTAACCATCAAATCATTCCAAAATCTAGATCCCTGATGAAGGTTGACACCCCCAATGAAGGCCACACGTTCGTCTACAATTAAAACTTTCCGGTGCATACGATGGAGCAAATAAGAAAGTGAGAGTATTTCTACTCCAGCTTCTTTCAACTGAGAGACTGCTTGTTCATTTAATCCCGCACTTCCGATAGAGTCTAATATTAGCCTTACCCGCAAGCCCTGTGTGGCCTTTTCCTTTAATATGTTTAAGAAGTCAAACTCCTTTATGTCATCTTGGAAAATATACATTTCCAGATAGATAGATTTTCTGGCGTTTGACATGGATCCGAACATGGCTTTCCATGCTTTTTCCGAATTTGTGAAAAACTTATATTTCATGATGACATTATACACGAGTTGATAAATGTGCTATAGTGTCCACATGGCAAAAAGAGATACAACACTCAGTCCTAAAAACAGGTCAAGGCATTCTCATAAGACCAAAAAAAGGCTGGCGATAAAAAAAGCGATGCTCGCTAAGAAAGCGTTACGCAAAATTAAATAAATTCCATCATTTAAAATGACAAATAATAATATTACGGAGGAGGAATGGAAGAAAAAATTAACTCCCGAGCAGTATAGGGTTTTACGCGAGGGTGGGACAGAGGTTCCGTTTTCAGGTGAATTTGTTGATTCAAATGAAAAAGGAATGTATGCTTGTGCCGCTTGTGGCAACCAGTTGTTTTCATCTGATACAAAATTTGAGTCGACCACATTCGGGTTGCGTGGCTGGCCAGCATTTACGAATCCTGTTAATTTGGAAAATATTGAGCTCCGAGAAGATGATTCTATGGGGATGAGGCGTACCGAAGTGCTTTGCAAGAATTGTGGTTCACATCTGGGTCATGTTTTTGATGAAGATCATGGCGATAAAGGTGACAAGCATTACTGTATTAATTCTACTTGTTTGGCATTGAAAAAATAATTATGAAAAAAATAGTACTAGCGGGCGGGTGCTTTTGGGGTTTAGAGGATTTAATCAGGAAACAGGCGGGAGTATTAAATACTACTGTGGGTTATACGGGCGGCAAGGTAGAGAATCCTACATATCATAACCATGAGGGTCATGCGGAAGCGGTAGAGATAGAATATGATGAAACAAAAACTTCATACAAAAACTTACTTGATTTATTTTTCCAAATACACAATCCGACGACTTTAAATCAGCAGGGGAATGATCGAGGCACTTCCTATCGTTCAGCGATATTTTATGGAAATGAGGAAGAGAAAAGAGAGGGAGAAAATTTCATAAATATCGTGAATAAATCAAAGCGCTGGAAGGACCCAGTGGCCACAACTTTAGAACCACTGACCAAGTTTTATCCGGCGGAAGAGTACCATCAAGACTATTTGGAGAAGAATCCGGGTGGGTACACTTGCCATGCGATATACTTTGATAGTTATCTCAAATGAGTGTATGATATTTCCATTCAGATGAAGGTAAAAAATTCGTCAAAAGCAGGGAAAAAAGTGGTGATGGTAAGCGGGGGATTTGATCCTGTGCACATAGGGCATGTGCGCATGTTTGAAGAAGCCAAAAAACTAGGGGACAAACTTATCGTATTATTAAACAACGACAACTGGCTCAGGCTGAAAAAGGGCTATGTATTCATGGAGGAGCAGGAACGAAAAGAAATCATTAAGGCTTTTAAGGCTGTAGATGAAGTTATTTTGACTAGTCACGGACCAAATACAAAAGACATAAGTATAAGTAAGGACTTGAAGTCCATTCATCCAGATATTTTCGCTAAAGGAGGGGATCGCAACGTGAGCAATATTCCAACTCCAGAAGTTTTGGTATGCCAAGAAATAGGTTGCGAAATAGTAAATGATGTAGGCTTTGGGGGCAAGGTGCAGAGCTCCTCGGAACTGGTGAAAAAAGCGCTAAAGAGAAAAAGCAATTCATGAAACCCTTAGATCAGATTTTAAAAGCAGATATCAAAAACATCAAAATGATTGTTTTGGATGTAGATGGAGTACTTGTGCCGAGGGGTACAAAGATAAAACAAGCGGGAAATACTACTACTTTAGAGACTAAAGTGATTGCCGATAAGCAGATAGAACAGATAAAAGCTTTAAATGAGAGAGGATTTTTGATTAATATTAGCTCCGGTAGAGGTTTATATATGTTGCAAGAGATGTTCCGAGGGATTCTACCCTTTGTGAGTCTGACCTATGAGAATGGTAGTGCAACTTGGTATCAAGGGAAAGTGTACCAGCATGTAAATAGTTTTAAATACTTGAAGGATGTGTTTCCAAAATTAAAAAAAGCGGTGAGTGATAATAAAGATGTCAAAGGCTTTGAGCCGAAAGAATTCATCATCACCATCCACTGTGAAAAACAAGTGCCAGAAATAGAGGAAATAGTGAAAAAAGAAAAAGGGCTTGTCACTATCTGGAATGGCGAAGCGTACGACATTCAAATAGCTAAAGATCAGACCAAGGCCGTGGGTCTCCGGCATGTGATGGAGATATTTAAATTAAAGAAAGAGAATGTGATGGCAATCGGGGACAATTACAATGATGCGGAACTCTTAGCAGAGAGCGGACTGTCCATATCGGCAGACAAGGAAAGAGTGCAAGGGAAGTTTTACGTTCCTCTCGAAAGCGAGTTACTGCCTGCGGATCTACTTATGCAAAAAATCTTAGAATTAAGCAGCTGAGGATTCTGATTCTGAAGGGTCGTCCGTTTTTATTCTAAGTTTGTCGATTAAATTATACAGCACATTTATTTCAGCTGGTTTTGATAATAGAAAAGCACCTAAATCTCTAGCTGCTGGTCCCAATGATCTATCAGTATCAGTTGTATATAATATTATAGGTATAGTTGTATTGGTTTCACGAATTTTTCTTATTGCCTCAATTCCTGACATTCCAGGCATAGTATTATCCGTAATTATAAATTCAGCATTAAAAGTCAAAGCTGAAAATTTGTCCATGAGAGCCTGTCCATCCACTACAGTTTCTACGGAGCTGTATCTGCGACCAAGCAATAATTTCAATATTCTTAGTATAGCTGGATCGTCATCCGCAACCAACAGTCTTAAATTTATTTTTTCTGGTCCCTTTATTTCTTCATGTGACATAGTGCCAATTATATATGTTATAATATAAGTATGCAAATCAATCTACAAGGTAAAAATATAGAGCTGACTGAGGCTATTAAAGATTATGTTTCAAAGAGGGTTACTAATTTAGAAAAGTTACTTACAAGGATCGAAGGAAGTGGGGGAAGAGTAATGGCGAACTTTGAGGTCAGTAAGTCCACGAATCACCATAAAGCAGGAGAGGTTTTTCATGCTGACTGTTTAATAAGAATAGATGGCAAGGAATTTTATAGCAGCGCAGAGAAAGAGGATCTATATGCAGCTGTAGATGACGTGAAGGATAGTTTGTATAATGAAATAAATAAAAACAAAGACCGAACACAGACCCTGTTTAAACGAGGTGGGGCCAGTATCAAAAAAATGTTAAAAGGTCTATCCAGACGTAATCCTTTTACTTCTAAAAAATATTAGATTTTACAAAATCCTGGTATTTTAGTTCTTTTTTACCTTCCGGTAATACTTTTTTGATTACAAATTGATTATTTTCTAAAGTTGCGTCAGTTATTATTACTCTTTTACCGTTTTGGAAGAAAAATGTGCGGGGCCATAGGGTGTAAGCCCTGAATTTTCTCCAATTTTGCATAGGATCATCATCTAGTTTAATCTCTCCCTCAGATTTCATTATCTTTTTTACATACGTAGCTTGGCTGTGGTCTTGTTCTTTTGGCTTAATTTTTCCGACAACAAATTCAGGTATAGTTTTTATTAGCAATTCCGCTCCCAAGTCCGCAAGCTTTTTCTCTAAGTTTGTAACAGATTCATCGCCTTTAAGTTTTAATTTCTCTTGTGCCAAGATTGGCCCGTGATCCATTTCTTCATCGATTTTTATTATGGTTACACCAGTTTCAATATCCCCATTCAAAATAGGGGCCACAATGGGGGATGGCCCACGATACTTTGGCAACAAGGAAGGATGAATATTGATTGTACCCAACTTTGGTAATTCTAAAATTCCTTTTGAAATTATTTTTCCATAAGAAACTACTACAAAAAGATCGAAAGTACCTTTTAGATCAGCCATATTTTGGATGTATGGAACATTATTTTTTTCTGCCCAGATTTTGGTTGGCGGTTGGGTTATTTCTAAATTTCTTCCACTTGGTTTATCGGGATTGCAGATAATGAGTGTAGGCACTAAACCATTCTCGCGTAGTTTATCCAGTGTAGGGACAGATAGCGGCTCACCGCCGAAAAATACAAAGTTCATTTTATTCATTTTAGTTCTTCTGCTTTCACATCTTTAGCGTGGTCGATAAAAAGTATTCCATTTAGATGATCTGTTTCATGCTGAAAAATCTGTGCCAGCAGTCCTGATCCGCCACGGGTGAATTTCTTGCCATTTTCGTCATATGCTGACACTGTCGCCTTTTTAGATCGAAAAGTCTTTCCATAAAGTGGGCGAACTGAAAGGCAACCTTCTGGCACCCAATTTTTCTCTCTGGAAAGTTTAGAAATTTTTGGGTTGATGAAAACCATATCTTTTACGGCAGGATCTTTTAGGTCTTCGAGGGCAGAATTTCCCGAACGGGGTCTCTCGAAGGGCGACGGCCCGAGAGGGAGCGCTGATTCAGCAGAATCAGACAGCGACCCCGTGCGGGGAGATTCTGCCCGGAGAACTTTGCCAGATACAACAAAAATTCGCAGTGAATATCCGATCTGTGGCGCTGCTATGGCCACACCGTCATCTTGGCTTTTGAGCGCTTCGGACATTTCTTTCAGCACCTTCTTTATTTTAGCTGTTTTGATATCAGCAACTAGGACTTCTTTTGCTACATTTCTTAATACTTTTTCATCTTTTTGAAGAATTTTCTTCATCTATTTGAGTTTTTTGAGATATTCTAAAAGCTTGTCTAGTTTGACCGTGTCTTGAGAACGGTTACTCATATCTCGCACGATCACTGAGTTGTCTAAAGCTTCTTTGACTCCGAAGATAAGAGCATACGGGATTGCTAATTTCTCCGCAATTGCTAATTGGGAACCTAGACTGTCCTTCGAAAGTGATTGATTAATAGGAATATGAGCTTTACGCAGTATTTCAATTATATTCAAACTTTTCAATTTGGCCTCTCCGCCAAGCTGGATGAAGTATATTTTCGGCTTTTTTAAGATTCGAGGAGCAAGCTTTTTATACCAAGGCGATGCCACGATTCTATCTACACCAATGGACATCCCCACGGCAGGCACATCTCTTTTACTTCCAATTTGCCGAGCTAGATAGTCATAACGTCCACCACCCGCGAGCGTAAGAGGGGTGCCGTCTTCCGCCCCCTTTTGTTCGATGATTTCAAAAACGGTGCGAGTGTAATATGAAAGTCCGCGCACTAGATTTTTATTGATATTGTATTGTATATTCATTTCTTCTAAATACTCCAGTACCTCTTTGAAATGTTTTTTACAAGAAGGACAAAGAAACGAAACAGAGTCAGGAGCTTGTTTATTTATTTCTTTTGTTTTTTCTTCTTTGGAGTCCATTATCCGCAGCGGATTAGTCTTTAGACGTTCGCGGTCGATTGAAGGGAGTTCACTCAGATGTTTTTTGTAATAATTTGTAAGTTCCTTGATGTATGCACCTCGACATTCTTTGTCTCCAATAGAATTTATATCAATCGAAAGATTCTCGGCTCCAGCCTCTTCTAAAATACTCATGCCTGCCTTTATCACAAGAGCATCCATAATACTCTTTTCACTTCCCAATGAATCCAAATCAAATTGCCAAAACTGTCGGTAGCGTCCACGTTGTGGTTTGTCATGTCGGAAGACTGGTCCGTACTGATAGAGCATCACAGGCTGAGGGATCGTCTGCATTCCGTGTTCGATATAAGCGCGCATAAGCGGTGCAGTGTGTTCTGGTCGAAGTGCCAAATGATCTCCGCCCTTAGTTTTCAACGTGTACATTTCTTTGTCTACAATATCTGTACCTTCACCTATGCTGGTGGTAAAGATTTCTTCATTTTCTAGTATTGGAGTTTCAATTGGTTTAAAGCCATAATAGACACCTATTTCCTGTGCCTTTTCAAAGAATCCCTGGAAAGCATAATATTCTTCGTTAATCAGATCCCGCATTCCTTTGGGTGAAGATACTTCCGCTGTCTTATTTTTATTTGTTTGGGTTGTTTTTTTCATTTTTAATTTGCTTGTTTATAATAGCCTGGGAACACGCTTATTTTATTTATTGGCAACAATCTAAGGAGGGCCCTGCCAGTAAAGAATTCTTTTTTGACTGGTCCCCAATATCTTGAATCAGAGCTGCCAGTTCTGTTATCGCCCATGACGAAATACTCATCGTTTTTTAATTCAAAATGTTTGTTGTCATTTGAGATATTTTTTACATATGGTTCGTCAAGATTGAACCCTTCAGGATGTGCATCGTTAGTTATCGTGACTATGTTGCCTTTTATATCCACTTTTTCATTTGGAAGTCCCACAACGCGTTTTATAAAATACACACCAGGGTCAAAAAACCTTGATATAAAACTTCTCTCAGTATTGTTTTTGGGATCTCCTGGATATCGGAATACCGCTACATCACCCCTCTTGGGACTTCCAAGCTCATATGATATTTCGTCTACGAGTAAGTAATTTCCATTCTCAAAAGTGGGAACCATAGAACTTCCTGAAACAATAAATGGATCCACCATAAACCAACGAATAGGGAATACAATAACAGCAGCTATTGCCGCAAAACGCACAAGCTCCCAAAACACTTGTTTTTTCGTTTTGTGCTGTGTTTCTTCTTCCAGCTTATTTTCTTCCATGAGTCATAATATACCACACAAACATATTGACAATATATACAAAACTGTTCTTTAATTTAATTTGTTAAAATTTGTCTTTAAATAATTTTGGGTGTATCATCTACTTATGAAACTAGTTGTCGGTTTGGGGAATCCCGGAACTGAATATGAAAATACCAGACATAACACTGGACGTATCATAGTCGGTATTCTAGAAAAGAAAATGGAAAGTAAGCAGAAGATTAAGTTTATTACTCCTGACACCTTCATGAATAATTCTGGGAAAGCTGTTGCTCCATTGGTAAAAAATAAAAAGGACTTAAGTGACTTGATAGTTGTTTACGATGATATTGATTTACCGCTTGGGAAAATAAAAGTTTCTTTTAATCGTTCAGACGGTGGGCATAATGGCTTGGGTTCTGTAATTAAATCTTTAAAAAGCCAAGAATTCTTGCGTATTAGAATTGGTATATCACCAGCTACCCCAAAGGGGATAGTTAAAAAACCAAAAGGAGAAAAAGCCGTGCTTAATTTTTTATTAGGAGAATATAAAAAATCGGAATTAGAAATAATCAAAAAACTGGGCAAAACTGTGAGTGGGGCGATTGAAACAATCTTTGCCGAAGGCAGAGATAAAGCAATGAGTATGTTTAATTAGATTATGAACCCAGAAGTAAAATTCTCAAATAGTGGAATTGAAACACAAAAAACATTTAGAATTAAACAGTTACCTGAACTGGCTGTCATAGAGAATTTAGATTCAGATCAGCAAGATAGAGACATGATTCTTGGTCTGTTAAGAAATAAACAATTGACTAGTTCTGCCAATCTGCTTGATTTATTAGGAGAAATAAAATCTTTTAAGGATAAAGAATACGATCGTTTCTTTATAAAAAGTAAACAAAGAATAAATAAAATAAGAGACCAAATTAATTTTATCTTGGGTCGCACATTCGAAGACCCGATAAATTCTAAAGTTAGAAGTGATTTTGACAGACAGGCTAGATATGCCAGAACAGCAGTATTGAGTGAAATTATTTTATCTAAAAAGGTCAAGGAAATAGTTGCTTCAAAGGAAGTTCAGGAATTAGCACTAAGATATGGTTTTTCTAGTATAAAATTTTCTGAACCAATTGTTGCTTTGATTTATAAAAAAGATTCAAGTAAGTATTTAATATATAGAAATGTAGCAACACCTCAGAGTAGATTTATTTTTGGAGATGATCTGGAACATCTAGAAAAACTTGCACAAGATTTAAGAAAAATATTTTTTAAAAATGGTATTTACCCCCATGATTTAAGATGGAAGCAATTTATGATGACGGAAGAAGATGGAAATAAAAAACTTGTTCTTGTAGATATTGAAGCTTATACGAAATCACCAGAAACAGAAGACCCTCAAAAAAGAGTTGTCGAAGAAATAACAATTATGATGCAGGAAGTCACAGGAAGAGTGGGAACGGGTGGTCAGGCCGTTTCTCAACTTCAGGAGTTAAGAAAAGCTGTGGATACGGGAAGTTTACTACCCGAAGATGCAAAAAGTCAGGCGCAAGAAATACTAAATAGTTTATCTAATTCTATATAAATAGTTATCCCGAGGTCTTGTCTCAGTAGAATCGAAGCAGTAGAGAATATTTTTGCCGAAGGCAGAGATAAGGCAATGAGTGTATTTAATTAAGGTCTTCTACTTCTATACGGGTTATCGTCTCGCCTGTTTTCCTCCTGTTGTTGCTGGTAGAAAGCTTCCTCTTCTGGTGTTAATGTTAATCTTTGACTATTTTTTGCACGAATAATTTCAGCCATTCTTCGATTTTTTTCCTCCATTTCAACCACTCCCCTAGAATTAATTGGACCTTCTATTTGTTTTCTCATTTAATTAGATTTATTATTAACAATACAACTTAGACCTCTTTTACCGCCTCTATTATAATACTCTTCTCTCCGCTACGCAAGGAAACTTTACCAGAAAGAGCAATGCATTTTTCGGCTATAAATATTTCGACAGATTCCTTAAAAACAGAAGGGAAGGCGACAGCTTCGATCGAGTCAGTCAGATCTTGAATTTTTAAAAATGCCATTCTTTCATTGTTTTTTGTGATCACAAATCTGGCAGTTTCGATGATGCCGGCGATGGTGACGGGGATGCCATTACCCACATCTTCCTTTATTTTTTTGATATTCATTTCTCGACTTTCTAACTTTTCTCGAATGCGGTCAAGTGGATGCCCAGAAATATAAAGTCCTAGTAGTTCTTTTTCCCAGAGTAATTTTTCTTTCTGGGTAGCCCCAGTAGCTTCTTGCAGTTTAAATTCCGGAGCTTTTACGCCGACTACTCCGCCAAAAAGAGAAGTTTGATTCTGGTTTTGTTTGTTCGCTTCGTGATTATATGCGAGCATTGATTCCAGATTGGCAAGTAGCACGCCACGATCAGCCCATTCATCCATGCATCCGGATTTGATTAGCGCTTCCATCGATTTTTTATTTAAATTTTTATGCTTGATTCTGTCTAGGAAATCCGTGATTGATTTAAATTTGCCGTTTGCCTTTCTTTCTGTGACTATAGAATCAGCTATATCTGTTCCTAAATTTTTTATGGTATAAAATCCAAATCTTATCTTTTCACTTTTATTTTTATCACTGATCACAGTGTCTTTTTCGTGAGGAAGACATGCGAATCCCCCATAGCTTTCATTTATATGGGGTGGAAGCACGGGGATGTTCATTTTTTTACATTCCTTAATTATTTCAGAGATTTTTTCTACGTCGCCAGACTCGGCCGTAAGTATGGCTGCCATGTATTCGACAGGGTAGTTGGCTTTCATGTAGGCGGTCTGATATGCGACTTTACCATAAGAGGCAGCATGAGCCTTGTTAAAACCATAAGCTTGGAAGGGCTCAAATAGTTTCCAAAGTTTTTCTGCAAATTCTGGAGTCTGGCCATTGCTGATAATTCCCTTGGTGAATTTTTCTCTTTGCGCAGCCATTTCGGCTGGTATTTTCTTACCCACCGCCTTGCGGAATTTGTCAGCTTCTTCCCAGTTGTAACCAGCGAGTTCGATAGCGGAGAAGAGCAGGTCGTCTTGATAAACGATGAGTCCGTATGACTCTCCCAAGTATTTTTTCATTCGAGGGTCTAAATATCTGACCAGTGATGGATTGTGCTTGCGTTTGATGTATTCAGGTATAGACTCCATCGGGCCCGGGCGGTACAAGGCCACCATCGCATTGATGTCGTGGATAGAAGTCGGCTTCAATTCCTTTAAGTATCTGGTCATACCGGAGCCATTTAGTTGGAAAAGTCCTTCCGTCTGACCATTTGCTAAAAGTTCGAAAGTTTTTTTGTCATCGAGTGGCACATTTTCGATATCTATATTTATGTTATAGAATTTTTTCACTAAACTCACAGCGTCTGCCAATATAGACAAATTTCTTATGCCCAGAAAATCGAATTTCAAAAGCCCCGCTTCCTCAATATTGTACATGTCATATTGAGTGATTATTTTGTTTTCTCCCTTTGGGTCGTATTGGAGTGGGACGTATTCTATAAGTGGCAGAGGAGAAATCACGACTCCAGCAGCATGCACAGAGATGTGTCTGACGCAGCCCTCGAGCTTTTTTGCTAAGTCTATTATTTTTCTTGTGTCCTGTTCAGTCTTGTATGCCTTGGTGAGTTCGGGGACTATTTCCATGGCGTAATCTATCGTCATAGGCATACCCTGCGAACCCATGGGGATCATTTTTGAAAGTCTATCACCAATAGTATATGGATATCCAAGTGCCCTAGCCACATCTCGTACTGCGCCACGCGCCATCATCGTACCAAAAGTTCCTATCTGTGCCACCTTGTCTTCACCGTACTTGCTTTTTACATATTCGATCATCTTATCTCGCTTATTATCCGCAAAGTCCATGTCGATATCCGGTGCCGAAGGACGGAAGGGGTTTAAGAATCTCTCAAAGGGGAGTTTGTATTCTATGGGGTTGATGTTAGTGACACCGAGTAAATATGTGACGATTGATCCTGCGACTGAACCTCTGATAGCAGTTAAAATACCATTTTCCTTTGCGAACCTAAGTAGGTCTCCAACCACAAGGAAATATGGAGCGTAACCTTTATCCTTTATAACTTTTAATTCATATTCTACACGTTCTTTTATTTCTGGTGTTTCCTTTAAATTTCTTTTCTTGAAACCCATGTGGGCAAGCTCACGCAGCTTTTCGTCATAACTTTTTCCATCTTCGACTTTAAAATCGGGGAAGACCCATTTCCCGAGCTCGAGCTCCAGATTGCACATATCTGCTATCTTCATTGTATTCTGGACTGCCTCCGGGATATCTTTAAAGACCTCTAAAGCCTTTTTTGTATCAATAAAAGAAAAATCATCATCAGAAAACTCAAATTTAGCTCCTTCTTTGCCATCTCCCTGGGTGTTTATCTGGAGCAGTGTGTGATGCGCATCATGATCATCACTGCATGGGTAGTGTGAGTCTTGGGTGCCGACTATCGGTATGTTATGCTTTCTCGCAAGCTTGACCAGTGCTTCTCGAACCTGCTTGTCACTCTCTACCGATGGATGATGCTGTATTTCTATAAAATAATTTTCCTTGCCAAATATATCTTGGTATTCCAAAACTAGCTCGTCAGCTTTTTTCATGTCGCCCTTTAGCACTGTCTGGGACAATTCTCCACCCAGGCAACCCGAAAGGGCAATGATGCCACCCGAATGTTTTCGAAGTATTTCCTTATCCATTCTAGGTTTGTAATAGTAGCCCTCAAGGTTGGCTATTGTGACCAACTTCATTAAATTTTTATATCCTTCAAGATTTTTTGCGAGCAAGATCAAGTGGTAATAACGTTTTGTACCACCAGCCTCAGTCGTGCGGTCTTTGCGACTTCCAGCAGTCATGTAAGCTTCGACTCCGATGATGGGTTTGATGCCTTCTTTTTTCGCCAGTTTGTAAAATTCAATCGCCCCGTACATATTGCCATGGTCTGTGATCGCCATCGCGGGCATATTGAACTTCTTTGCTAACTTTACTAAATCTTCAAGCTTAGAAAGCCCATCCAGCAAGGAATAGTGGGAGTGAGTATGTAAGTGTATAAATTTTACATCCTTCTGCATTTTGGTATAATAGCACATATGAAAAAGATCAAAGTTGGCATTAATGGTTTTGGCAGGATTGGCCGAGCCTTTTTGAAAGTGGCTTGGGATAGACCGGAAATAGAAATAGTGGCAGTAAATGACATAGGGAGTGTTGAAAACATGGCATATCTTTTAAAATACGATACAGTCTTCCGGGAATGGAAGCACGAGATCAGCGCAGAGGGACAGCAGATAAATATTGATGGCAAGAAAGTGGTGGTCTTGGCACAGAAGGACCCGAGCCTTCTTCCATGGAAGGACTTAGGCGTGGATGTAGTCGTAGAGTCTACCGGACTTTTTGTAACTTATGATAAAGCCAAAGCGCACCTAGATGCCGGAGCTAAAAAAGTTGTTATCTCTGCTCCGGCCAAGGCAGGGGACCCGAGCGTAATGGGGGAAACTATTTTGCTTGGTGTAAATGAAAACAAATTTGGCACATGTGACATTACTTCCAATGCTTCTTGTACTACAAACGCGGCTTCTCCACTTATAGCAATACTAGACGAAAGTCTCGGTGTAGAAAAAGCCCTTCTCAATACTGTGCATGGATACACTGCGAGCCAGTCGATCGTCGATGGACCAAATAAAAAAGATTTCCGTGAAGGACGAGCAGCGGCACAAAACATCGTGCCGAGCTCTACTGGTGCAGCTATTGCAGTTACTAAAGCTTTTACCAAGCTCTCTGGGCTCTTTGATGGCATCTCCATGCGTGTGCCTGTGCCTGCTGGATCAATCGTAGACATTACATTTATTTCAAAGAAGGCTACAACGGCTGAAGAAGTGAATGCTATCCTAAAAAAGGCTTCCAAAGAAAAAAGATGGGAAGGGATTTTCAGTGTCACAGAAGAAGACCTCGTCTCCTCCGACATCCTCGGCAGTCCATATGGATCTATCGCCGACCTAAAGCTCACTCGCGTCGTAGGAGGGAACCTTGTAAAAGTCATGGGCTGGTATGACAACGAAATGGGGTATACGTACACGCTCGTTGATCATGTTATCAAAACTGGTGGGACGATAAAGTAACATGAAAATTTTTATTGGGACAGATCATGCGGGTTTTGAGTTGAAGGAAAAATTGAAGGTCTATTTGACTGAGCTTGGGCTCGGGTATGAAGTGGTGGATAAAGGAGCTTTTTCCTTTAATAAAGACGATGATTATCCAGACTTTATTAAGCCAGTAGCGGAGGCGGTCGCCGGTCAAAAGGGAAGCTTTGGAATAATCCTCGGGGGTTCAGGGCAGGGCGAGGCGATGAGCGCAAACAGGGCCTCTGGGGTCCGTGCGGCAGTTTTTTACGGAGAGGCAGTGGCAGAGGGGGCAGTGGATGCAGATGGAAAGAAAAGCAATGATTCATATGAAATAGTGAAACTTGCTCGCATGCACAATGACGCAAACATTCTTTCCTTAAGTTCCAGATTCCTTTCAGAAGATCAGGCGAAATTTGCCACAGAGATTTTTTTGAAAACAAAATTTTCCGGCGATGAAAGGCACATTAGAAGAATAAAAAAACTCGGTTAACCTCATCACAATGGAAAATAAATCAAAAGAACTACAGGTGGCGATAAAAGCCGCTCTCGAAGCTGGTAAAATTCTGGAGGGGTATTTTGAGACGGAAATAATGAAAAGCGTGAAGGAAGATAAAAGTTTAGTGACTCTTGCTGATAAAGAATCTGAGGAGATAATAAAAAAAATCATATTTGAAGCTTTCCCAGATCACTCTATCTTAGGTGAGGAAACGGGGATGAATGGTAACAAGGGGGAATATGTCTGGCATGTGGATCCAGTAGATGGCACGAGGAACTTTGCCAATGGTATTCCGATTTTTGCAGTATCTATTGCCTTAGTTTATCGTGATGAGGTGATTGTGGGTGTCGTTTATAATCCTGCTACTAAGTCACTTTTTTATGCTGAAAAAAACAAGGGTGCATTTTTAAATGATAAAAAAATATCTGTTTCAAAAGATGACAAAGATCATGCTATTTTTACAGTATCTCCAAGCAAGGGTGATAGTGATAGAAAGCTTAAAAGAGAATTACTACATTATTTTCCAAAAAATGTAGTACAGTCTGTCAGAGATCTGGGGTGCACTGCTTTAGAGCTTTCTTATGTAGCTCGAGGGGGTCTCGAAGTTAATGCTCAGCTTGGATTGAATACTTATGATTTTGCAGCAGGAACTTTATTGGTTCAAGAGGCTGGAGGCGTAATTACGAATCTTGATGGTAGTCCATGGGCGTTTCCAAATAATCAACTGATAGCTTCTAATGGCGTTTTCCATGATCTATTAGTGGCGGAGGTCAAGAGACAAAAAGAAAAATTAGGCATACAATAGAATCATGGCAGAAATACTTCCAGCAACTTTAGAGAAAAATTTTAATGAGATAAAAAGCAAGCTTGGAGCTTTGCGCGAGCAGACAAAGTGCGTGCATATTGATTTATGTGACGGTGTTTTCGTGCCAAGCCAAACCTGGCCTTTTTCCTCTGGGGGTTTGGATGATTTTGATTTTCATAAAATAATGAATGAGGAAGAGGGGATGCCGTATTGGGAGGATTTTGATTTTGAATTTGATCTGATGGTGGCGGATGCGGTGCAAAATTTTGATCTCTATATGAAGCTCGGGCCGAAGAGACTCATCTTCCATCCGGAGATCAATGACCACATGGAAGAGTTTGAACATTTTCTCGAGGGACTCGATATGTACATACGAGACAATGTGCAAATAGGCGTAGCCTTTAGGCCGAGTGATGATTTAGCTATCGTTTCTAAACTTTCTAACAAAGCAGATTTCTTGCAATGTATGGGTTCAGACAAAATCGGTTTTCAAGGCGAAAAATTTTCCGACAAAGCTCTGGAAAATATAGAATTTCTAAAGAAGAATTTGCCTGGAGTGGTGATATCTGTAGATATAGGTGTGAATTTAGAAAATGCGGGTAAAATTGCCGAGGCTGGTGCGGACAGGCTAGTAGTCGGTTCAGGTATATGGAAAAGCGGGGATCCAATAGGTGCGCTCCAAACTTTTAAGAATCTGGTATAATTTTCATATGTCTTTTTTATCCGAGAAAAGAATCAAAGAGTTGGCAGTACAAGCGAACGAGATTCGCAAAAGTATCATTGAGATGCTTTTGGAGGCAAAAAGCGGACACACCGCTGGGCCGCTCGGCATGACGGACATCTTTACTCTCTTTTATTTTCATATTTTAAAACACGATCCTAAAAATCCAGAATGGGCAGAGCGAGATAGGCTAGTGCTCAGTAACGGGCACATCTGTCCGGTGTTTTATGCCACCATGGCGCACGCAGGATATTTCGAAAAAGAAGAATTGAAAACTCTACGTAAATTTGGTTCTAGGCTTCAGGGGCATCCTCATAGAGAATATTTACCGTTTGTCGAGAACTCTTCTGGACCCCTCGGCTCTGGGCTCTCGCAAGCGGCGGGGATGGCTTTGGCTGATAAAATAGATGGTAAAGAAAAAGACAGATTTATCTATTGCTTCATGTCTGACGGAGAACTAGACGAGGGGAATAGTTGGGAGGGGATAATGCTCGCGGGAAAACATAAACTACATAATCTAATTGCGATTATCGATCGAAACAATATTCAGATTGAAGGCGTCACGGAAGACATCATGCCTCTTGAGCCACTTGCGGACAAATGGCGGGCATTTAATTGGCATGTGATAGAAGTGAGCGGGCATGACTTCAAAGCTTTGAACGAAGCTGTGGAGGAAGCGCAGACTATTTTTGAAAAGCCGACTGTCATCATCGCGCATACGATACCGGGCAAAGGCGTGAAATCCTTTGAGAGGAATTATAAATGGCATGGCAAACCACCAAATAAAGAAGAAGCAGCGATGGCGTTAAAAGAACTTGAAGAAGTGAGATTTTAAAATGTTAAATCAAAAATTAAAACTTAATCCGAAACTTTGGAATGCAGATGTTGAACAAGTACCTATTCGGAAAGGTTTCGGGCAGGGGTTGTTGCTCGCTGGAGAAGCAGATAAAAATGTCGTGGGGCTTTGCGCGGATCTGACGGAGAGCACGCAGATGAATTTATTTGCAGACAAATTTCCGGAGAGGTTTGTGCAAGTCGGAGTGGCTGAGCAAAATCTGGTGACAGTGGCCTCCGGTATGGCGGCGATGGGCAAGATTCCTTTCTGTTCTTCTTATGCGATGTTTAGCCCTGGGCGAAACTGGGAGCAGATCAGGACGACAATAGCATACAATGAACGCAAAGTAATTATTGTCGGTTCGCACGCTGGCATATCCGTAGGGCCAGACGGAGGCACTCATCAAGCCCTCGAAGACATTGCTCTGATGCGGGTGATGCCGGACATGGATGTGGTTTCTCCCTGTGATGCTATAGAAGCCAAAAAAGCAACACTTGCTTTAGCTAAAACAAAGAGGCCGGCATATTTACGCCTAGCTCGTGATAAAACTCCGATTATTACCACAGAAGAAACTCCCTTCAGTCTCAAAAAAGCGGAAATATATTGGATGCCGGAAGTTGGGCTTGCCCAAGTTGGTATAATCGTTACTGGCGGACTTACACATCGTGCATTGCTCGCTGCAAAAGAGTTAGAAGCTGAAGGAATAAAAACAAAAGTATTACATTTAACTTCTATCAAACCCATAGATGGTAATGCAATCATTACTCTTGCCAAAGAAACAAAAAAAATTGTGACTGTTGAAGAACACCAGGTAGTGGGGGGGATGGGCTCGGCTGTAGCTGAAGTTCTCGCGCAAAATTATCCAGTTGCCATTGAATTTGTTGGTGTGCAAGACAAATTTGGACAGAGCGGTACACCCGACGAGCTTGTAGAGTACTATGGTATGGGCAAAAATTCTATCAAAGAAGCGGTAAAGAAAGTATTGTCTAGGAAAATTTAGATTTACTCGTCGCAGGCGTACTTTTTAGAAAGCCTTGCGCAGGCGAGTAGCCGAGCAGTTCGCTCCGCAAGCTTGCGGAGATAGATTGCTTTATAAAAAGTTATGCCAAGAAAGGGTGTCTAAATTTTCCTAGCCCTATAGTCTGAAGAGTTTTTTAGATATTCTTCGAGTTTCTCACGTGAAAGTAATCCTTTTTGTGCCCCCACATCTTGCACCACGGACATAGAATTCACTCCTCCCCAGGCGAGAGCTTCGGGTAAAGTTTTACCCAAAATAATCGCAGCAACTACGGTCGAAGCGAAAGCATCTCCAGCGCCGGTGCGTTCATATGGGGGCTTTGGGTCAGGGTAAGGATTAATAAACCATACATCTTTGCCATCATATCCATATGCACCCTTTGGTCCATCAGTGATTACGACATTTCTTGGCCCCAGCTTATGCATTTTTTTTAATAAATCTCTAACCTCTCCCTCCTCTGAGCTCAGGATTTTTTCTGCTTCTTCTACATTACAAAAAAAGATCTCTGATTTTTGATATAACTTTTCAAGCTTTTCCTTGCCCAGTTTTATTTCATTCTTGCCGGGCTGGAATGCTAATTTTATATTTGGATGGTCTTCTAAATATTCTGCTACGGTATTATGAAAAGGGAAGGCATCCTCACTTACTGAACTGAAATAAACCCACTTTGGTTCTTCAACTTCGGGTAAGGTGTAATTGTATTTCTCGTGTTTGATTAAAATAGTGCGTTCCGGCGGATACCACAGGACATAATGGTAGTTTGTTTTCATTCCCTGATTGATTTTTATAAAATCAGTATCAACTTGATCATTTTGCAGAGCTTTTAGACAGTCCTTTCCATTCAAATCATCTCCAATGTTTGAGACAAGGGCTGAATTAAGCCCAAGTCGAGCTGCCGAGACAGCTGCGTTAGATGCATTTCCAACTGCTGGAACCACAAAAACATCTTCATAAGGAACTTTGTCGGCAAAAGGCAGACAAATTTTATATTCCGGTGTATCAGGCTCACCCACAATACTTGCATCTTTCAATTTTATGAATGCGTCTATAACGATATCCCCAATCGCCAAGAAATCTATTTTTTTCTGCTTTTCAGCCATGCTATGATTCTAGCACACTATAATATATTTTTGAAATAATACATGTCTAAAAAAGTAATTTTTCTTTTTTTCTTTTTAATTTTATTTTCGTCTCATAATGTGGCGCATGCTAATTTAACTATCAACGAAGTAATGTATGATCTCTCTGGAGCAGATAGTACTAATAGTAAAAGTAGGGAATGGATTGAGGTTTATAACGGAGATACAAACGATATCACTGTCGATGCATCTAAATGGAGGATCTACGATGGTTCAGCGAACAGGACAATAAATGGCGAAGTTAGTTTCTCCATTTCTGCCAACTCCTATGTAATTTTTGCTGGCGATAAAGATACCTTTTTGTCAGACAATCCAGGATTTGGGGGAGTAGTTTATGACACAGGTATAACAAGTTTGAATAATACCGGAGCAACTATTAAACTTTTAGATCAAGATGGAAATACCGCCGACTTATTCACTTACACTTCTTCTTTGGGTGGGGCGGGGGATGGAAATTCTTTACAAAAAATATCAGGTTCTTGGGTGGGAAATTTACCCACTCCTGGAGCTGCTAATCAATCTTCGACAGCTTCTTCATACACGACTCCTTCCGGTGGAGCAGCCTTGGTAAATAGTAATACAAATAATAATGTTTCTACAACTCAAACCACAACTACAGAGACAAAAGCTAAGCCGGTAGAAGAATCACCAATAAAAGCTAAAATTATTGCGAAAAATATTGTTTTTGTGGGAACTCCATTATTATTTCAAGCCACAGCCTTTGGGCATAACAAGGAAAAGTTATTTTACGGAAAATATTTTTGGAATTTTGGCGACGGTGATTCAAAAGAAATGCAAGCAAACAATACAGACAACGGAGGAAAATTTCCTCACACTTATTTTTTCCCGGGTGATTACATTGTAACCTTAGAATATTATATGAATTCTTATGCAGATACTCCTGATGCATCTGATAAAATGATAATCAAAGTCGTTGGATCAGACATTGTGATATCTGCTGTGGGAGATGAAAAAGATTTCTTTGTACAGCTTACCAATAATACTGATTATGATGCCGACCTTTCTAATTGGGTTTTATCAAGTCGCTCTAATTATTTTACTTTTCCCAAAAATACCATTATAAATTCAAAAAACAAAATAATAATTTCTTCTCATGTCACTCATTTTTCTCCTTCAGATGAATACACCTTAAAATTAATGACACCACAAAGAGAAACTGTCTTTGATTATTGGGGTTCTGTAGCTCCTATCAAGGTAGTTGAATCCAACGCTGAACCTTCAGCAGAAAAGGTGACGAGGAATGAAGCCCCAGCCAAACTTTCAGTAAACAAAGAGGGAAGTTCAGCTCAAAAAGATTCTGCCATCACTGTCGAATTACCCACAGTGCCAGTCGAAGATCTTTCGGCCGCTACTTCGGAAAGTGAAATCGTCAAAAGTAAATCGTTTCCTTATACTCCAGCAATTGCCTTTCTTTTTATTGGTGCATCAGCTGGCGCTGCGTACTTTGTCCGTCGAAAAGGAGTTACTTTAAAAGCAGGAGATGATTTTAAAATATTAGACGAGTAATGATATAATAGCTTCCATGTTCCAAAATTTTTTACTTAAAAAAATGCTTCGTACTCAAGGTGTGCCAGAACCGCAAATAGATATGTTTATAAAAATGATAGAAAAAAATCCAGAACTTTTTAAAAATATTGCTGCAGAAGTGCAGGTGAAGGTGAAAGGGGGGATGGACCAGCAAAGTGCTTCGATGGAAGTAATGAAGAAGTACGAGAGTGAGCTCAAAAAATTGGCCTAAACCTCTAAATTCTGATATATTTCCCCCATGGCCTTAAAAATTGGCAATGCTTGGACACAAACACACTTTTTCAAACACAAGGGAATACCAAGCTAATTCCATTCTATTTTGAAGTAAAAATGCCTTCACCATTGAAGCGTGGTATTGATTATGGGTTCAAGAAAGGGGAGAGCTGGGTTTTTACAACCATAAAATAAGAAATCAGTAGATCAATTAAGTATTAACTTTAATCTAAATTTTTATGCCAACCATAAAACAAAAATTAGCTCTAAGTAAAATCGTGGAAAATCGTGGAAATATTAGTAAATCTATGCTAGAAGCCGGGTATAACGAAACTACTGCTAAAAATCCTAAAAATCTCACAGAAAGTAAGGGCTGGAAAGAATTATTGGATAAAAGTATATCAGATAGGAAGTTAATTAAGGTTTTAGATGATGGGTTAGAAGCAATAAATGAAAGAGAGATACCTGATTATGCAGTCCGCCATAAATATCTTGAAACGGGGCTTAAACTTAAAAGTAGATTTCCTAAAGAAGAGTCTCCTTTATTAGCAGTCCAATTTAATATTGATGAGGACAGAGAGAAATATAAACAAGGTTAATGATATTGTTTACCTAATAAAATAATTCACCTAGTTTTAGATTTCCTAAATCCCGCATCCCGAGCTTCAGTTTCTGTTGAAAAACACTTCTTATTTTTCAGCACCATGCCTTTTATGTACTTACTACCCTTCAAATGATAAATGTAACTACTATAATTGCCCACTATAAAACAACTATTTAGGTCTACTCTTGTCTTGGGTGTACCAACAAAATAGTCATTTACTACAGGTACTGACGATGAAGTATCATAATTATTTGGGGTAGGGACAGTATCTGTTATTGGACACCCGCTTGTATATCCAAGATCACCGCAAACATAACTCCCACTATCAGGAGGACAAGAATGCCATCGGTGACACCCAGAACGATGTGCAAAAGAAACACTTGGAATAGTAAAGGCTAAGATTATTAAGCTAAGAATTATTTTTTTCATCTTGGTATATCTATGGAATCCTTTAAGACTGTAATATCAGTTTCTGTGGTTAAACCAGATTCATCTATGACTTTTATTTTGCAGATAGTATTATCTTTTCTACTTATACCCTTTCCACAACTTTCCCAAATGTCTTCACTGGAACCTGTCCAATAAGATTTTCGTTCTGCTGTTTGTTCGGTAGACCAATCCAAGAATTTATCTTTATAAGGTCCATCAGGATACATCGGACTAAGAATAAGTTTAACTGGACGATTAGTTCTAAAATCTAAGTAAGAAAGGTCATATTCAGTACGGTCAGGATCTTTAGCGTTGGGGCGACTAGTCCAGACTATTTTAGGAGTTTGAGTAAACACTAGAGGCACACCTTCTGAACATGAGTCATTAGTGCCTCCATTTAAACCATTGCAAGACCATGTAAAAGTGGAAATGCTACTATTATTAGCACTGGTGCCAGCAGAACAATTAAAATGTGTTAATGAACAAGAACCATTGATAGGAGTCGGTGCTGGGGGAGGCGTGGGGGTTGGGGCTGGTACATAATTTCGTGCTGGTGCTAATATACAGCTATCTTGTGTTGAATTTACAATATATCCATCATCGCAGGTACATTTACTTGAACCAGAGGTACTTGTATGAGAATTCTCTGGGCACGATGGTACGGGGGCTGGAGGTGGAATAACAATATGTGGTTTCAAGATATTTCTCCCAGCCTTGAGGGATGCCAATAGTGATTTAGCGACATTAATAGGCATTGCATATTTTAGTGTCTCACCGACCAAAACCCCACCTACGCTGTCTGAGGCAATAGCTAAAGTATTTATCCCAATAACTTCTCCCGACTCGTTTACTAATGGTCCTCCACTGTTTCCGGGAAGTATCTGGGCAGAAATTTCAAGATACATAGTGCCGTCTATCTTCTGACGACGAGACAAAGTTCCATCTTTAAAAGCAACATCTCCCTCAATTCCTAAAGGGTATCCAAAAGTAAAGACAGGATCTCCTTGTTCGAGTAAATCAGAATCACCAAGGAATGCAGGTGAAAGATTTGTTGCACCAACTTTCAACAAAGCTAAGTCAATATTTTCATCACGACCAATGACAGTACCAGCTAGTGATCGTCCGTCCGTTAATTTAATAGTTGCTGAACTTTTACCATTTACAACGTGAGCATTTGTAAGTACATAACCATCAGAACTAATTATAATTCCACTCCCTGAACCAGTAGTAGTCTCTATATAAACAACAGAAGGCTTAATCCGTGCAATAATACTTTTGTTTGACAGAGTTTTACTTGCTTCCAAAAGTTGTGTTTTATTTTCGGTAACAAGTGTTTTATATTGCTGAGGGTTTTGCTTTTTTAATTCCTTAGCTGATACGACTGGCTTAATTGTTGGAGTAATAGTTTTTTTTACAGACGGAGAAGTAGGTGTAGCAGTTTTCTTTTTAAGCTCTTCAACTTCACTTCTTAACTTTTCAATCTCCGATGTTTGAGGTGCTTTATTAAAGACTTTCCATGAAAATGGATTCCACCACGAAGCAGAAGCAACAGCAGGTAGGAAGACTACTGCAAAAAATAAAACTAAGAGATATTTTTTTATACTTATTTTCATCTTAATATAATAATTGGTAGCAAAAAGCCCACCACTGAGTGATAGCTTTCGCTATCCATGCAAGTTTCCCTGCATGACCGATCAAGGTAGCCCCAATGGCGGGTTTTCTACTCTTGATCGGTTTTTTTGACCATGCCTTAAACTTTGAAATTCAAGGGTTAGGTCTCTATTAAGTTTTGTAATTTAATGCTATCACAGAACTGGCTAAAAATACAGGGAGCATAAAATTTTCTAACACAAAAAATAATTGCGAAAATCAACAAAAAGTGTTATTATATAAGCATATTTAGATAAAAATAGAAATAAATATGAGAAGAATAGAAAGAATTGCTAATTCAGTTAGGGACAAAAGAGAGCGAGCACACCGCCTTCAAAAAATTACTACAACTTTTGCAAGGTTAGCAAGATTCAATTGCCTCCTTATTGAATTTGATAGCGAAGGATATAAAAAATCTCTCCGACAGCTTGGAATTAAAGATAAGAAATCTATAGAAATGTTTACAGATGAGCATTGGCGTCGTCGTGAGGCAATGCGTTATGCAACTATAAAGACTGCTAAAAAATTACCACTTACCCCAGAGAAACAAGAAGAATTTATATTGGATTTACTTAAGTCAACCTGTAAGTGTTTGGATGTAGAATATCACATTCAACACTCTGAAGAATTTTTGAGGCATTTAGAAGGAACAAATGATATGGGTGTACCAGATTATTATTCAGATGGCTATCAAGATTTTCTCAAAACTATTCATCCTGTGTGGGTATACGACGACACCCCTTATGGTCTCAAAAACACTCTTTCCCCAAATAAACTTAATAAACTTTTGAGTAAAGTAAGACATTTAACGTTTCCACCGAAGATAGAACCTGTGCCTGACGAGCCTCCGTTGAGCGATTATGAGAGGTTATTGCAAAGGCAACCAGAAAAAATATACAAAAAAGTATTTGAGGAAAAGCGAAAAGAATCACAGAAAAAATGGAAAAAAGAGAAACCAAAAAAGATTTCTCAAACTGAAATAATCGCTGATATACTTGGAACTACTATGGGAACTATTCGTAAGGATAAACAAAGATTGAAACGCTGGAATATGCTCTGATTTTAAGTGTCAGAAAGTGCCACGCCTAATCAAAGATGACCACACTATAATGGTGTGGCTTTTATTATTTAACTTTTAAATTTATATGAAGCAAGATAGATATTTCAAATCCGCATCATTTCCTTTAGTAGCATTTTTGTTTGCAAAAGGTGAACAGGTAGCAGGTATTAATCCAACGGATAATCCGACAAAAAAAGAATTTTCCTATATTCTAACGCCTCGTCTTCAGGAACTTGTTGACCTCTATAAATTTGGGGACCGGAATGACCCAGAGCTTTTAGTGAATGTATATCTTTACGAACAGGGAAGAAGACAACTACTAGATAGATTAAACGATTAATAATTAATAAACATAGATATGAATATAAAAAAAATTTTAAATGAAAATTCTATCTCTTACCAACAAGTCGGGAGCGACTTAGTCACAAACTGTCCATTCTGTGAAAAAACAGTAATGGGTAATCCAATAGCCACGTTTCACATTGACCAATCATACTACCGTGGAAATTGTAACGCTTGTTCAAAAATAGCTGATTGGACAGAAATATCGGAAAAACTTGGAATAACTAATAAGTCAAAAATTGAGCCAAAAGAAGAAAAAATAAAGGTAGTAAAAAAGAAACAAAAACCAGATTTTCAAAAGGAAGAAATAGAACCAGTAATACCAGCAGAACGAATTAAAAGATTAGATAAACCGGAACGAGAACTTTCTTTTAAAGAATGGCAAGAAATAATCAATTTTAATTTTCCAGAGCTTTTATTTTCAGCAGAAACTGGGCTTTCTATAATCTCTCAAATACTTATCAAGGAAATAACCAATCCGTTTGCATTAGTGCTTGTTGATGTGCCAAGTGCAGGCAAAACAATTGCTGTAAATTTCTTTGCCGATATACGAGAACTTGCCTATCCAACAGACAGATTTACACCGTCCTCTTTTGTTTCCAATGCTTCCAATGTCAAAAAAAGTGAATTAAAGAATATAGACCTACTTCCTAGAATACAATACAAACTTTTTATCATAAGAGACCTTGCCCCGCTTTTTTCCAAGCGAGATGACGACTTAAATGAGTGTCTGGGCATATTGACTAGAGTGCTAGACGGGGAAGGATTAAATACCGATAGCGGAATACACGGACAAAGAGAATACAACGGGGAGTACCTTTTTATGATTCTCGCCGCCTCAACTCCAATTCCTCCAAAAGTTTGGAAAATGATGGGGAATCTCGGCTCAAGGCTATTTTTCTTAAGTTTGAATACAAAAGACAAAAGCGAGACAGAACTAGCCTCTCAGCTCAAAAATACCGCTTACAAAGACAAGGAAAAGGCATGCCGACAAGCCACGACCAACTTTTTAAAAACTTTATGGAATAAATACCCAAATGGTGTGATTTGGGAAAAAGAACACGATCAACATGAAGAGATAATAATTATTTCTAGATGTGCGATGCTTCTGGCAAAACTTCGTGGAGTGATAAATGTTTGGAAAGACAGCTTTGGGGATTTAGGCTCTTATGACCACACTATGCCCACCATAGAGAAGCCGGATAGAATCAATCAACTCTTTTATAACCTTTGTCGGGGGCATGCTTTAGTATGTGGCAGAAATCAAATAATCAAGGAAGATTTAAGGTTTATTGTAGAACTAACGATAGATAGTGCTCCCACAATTCGTGCCAAGCTCTTTAGAAAATTGATTGAACACAATGGCGTAATGACTACTAGCGAAGTAGAAAACGCAATGAACTGTTCAAAACCTACCGCCTTATCTGAAATGGAAAAATTAAAAATTCTCAAGGTCTGCCATATCACACAGGAGAGCCACGGAGCAGTTGGTGAACCAGAAAAAGAAATTCATTTGATTGATGATTTCAAATGGTTTCTCGGCGAAGAGTGCCAAAAGATTAGAAACAATAAGACAAACGGAGGGTCAGATTTGGTTAATTGATTATCAATAAAGCAAAAATGACATTGCATAGACCAAAAAAGAATAAAAAAGAACCCTTAGTTGTTTATGAGTTTCTTGAGCGAGAAGCAGGGGATACAGAAAATGAATTAAATATAGCTTTTAATATTCTTTTTGAAGAGGTACTTAAGACACAAAAATCTGCCAAAGAGTTGTCCACATAACAGTTTGACATCTATGTATAACTAGGAATATAATAATACCATGGAATTTCTTACAAATGATGAAGTTGCAAAAAATTTACGAGTTCATCCCCGTACTGTGGATCGTTGGCTTAAGCGAGGTATGCTTAAGGGTTATAAACTTGGAAAGGGCAAAACTGCTCTATGGCGAATATCAAAAAGCGAGTTAAATAAATTTTTAGAGAAACATAAAAATAAATAATGATTGAAGATATAAAAAATAAAAAAGAAATCAAATTTGTGTGCTTCTATGAAAGAGTCTCCACTTCTGGTCAGGAGGAGGCCCAAACTATACAAAATCAAGATATGGTATTGGACGAGCTTGCAAAGAAAAATAGTTATCTGGTTGTAGAAAGATATGTTGATGAGGGCTGGAGTGGTGATACTTTGATCCGTCCAGCACTTGATAGATTGCGACAGGATGCAAAAAAGAAAATGTGGGAAGCGGTAATCGTTTATGATCCTGACAGATTGGCACGCCGTTACTCATATCAAGAGTTGGTTATGGACGAATTACGAGAAGCTGGTGTTGAAGTGATATTTATCACAGTTTCGTCCCCGAAAAACTCTGAGGATAAAATTCTTCATGGCGTTAGAGGTTTGTTTGCGGAATATGAACGTGCAAAAATTGCTGAACGTTTCCGACTTGGAAAATTGCGAACTGTAAAAGAAGGACATGTAATTGCTAATGCTCCATACGGTTATAAATACGTTCTTAAAAATAAAGAAAACGGCATTTTGCACGGATATTATGAGATCGTTGAAGATGAGGCAAGAGTAATGCGAATGATATTTGATTGGGTTGCCAATGAAGGAGAAACTATACGAGGTGTAATAAAGAGACTGAAAGTATTAGGAATCAAGCCACGCAAAAGCAAAAAAGGAGTTTGGAGCACAAGCACTCTTAGCTCCCTTTTGGACAACAAAGTATTTATGGGAGAAGCACACTATGGCAAACATTATTCTGTTGTGCCAGAAAAACCCTATAAGGACGAAAAATACAGAAAGAATAAAAAGAGTAGTCGCAAATTTAGACCAGAAGCAGAATGGATAACAATACCCGTGCCAGCCATCATTGAAAAAGAACTATACCAAAGAGCCAGAGCCAAGCTTGAAGCCAACTTCGCATTAGCTGACAGAAGAAAAAAGAATAATTATCTCCTTGCAGGGAAGATATGGTGTACTTGTGGGAAAAGAAGATGTGGTTGTAGTCCATTAGGAGGAAAAAATCTTTACTATCGTTGTAATAACAGAATAAACAATTTTCCTTTACCGAAAACTTGCTTTGAAAAAGGATTTAATTCAGTAATTGCTGATAAATTGGTCTGGCAGAAAATCATAAAGCTTATGTCCTCACCAGATTTAATGTTCAAACAGGTTAATCGCTGGCTGGATAGCAAGCAAGGGAAAAAACAAGTTTCATTTTCTGACATAGAAACTATGAAAAGGGAAATAAACAACCTAAAGGACAAAGAAGATCGATACAATAAAGCTTATGCTGATGGTGTGTTCACGCTTGAGAAGTTAAAGGACTACACAATACCCCTACGGGACAAAATAAATTCGCTCATATATCAAATCAACGTCGTTGAACAAGAGCAAGAGGAGATTAAACTCACCGCTCCACATCCATACGAAGTTGAAAATTTTGCAAAGTCAGCAATAAAACATTTAAGAAACTTGAAATTTCAACAAAAGCGAGCCATAGTTACAAAGATCATTGATAAAGTGGTCGGAAATCAAGACAAATTACTAGTGTATGGTTATATACCTATAAATCAATATGTCATACAGTGTTCTACAGATCGGCATTGTGGGCCTACCGAATGTAGGCAAATCTACGCTCTTTAATGCGCTCACCAAAAAGGGCGTGCCGGCGGAAAATTATCCTTTTTGTACGATTGATCCATCAGTCGGGATAGTCCCCGTGCCCGATGTTCGCTTGACCAAGCTCTCAGAAATTTCTAAATCAAAAAAGACTATTCCCGCAGTCGTCGAATTTGTCGATATCGCAGGACTAGTGAAAGGGGCATCCGAAGGTGCGGGGCTAGGGAATAAGTTTCTCTCCCACATCCGAGAGGTTGACGCTATTATTGAAGTCGTTCGGATCTTTGAGGATAAAGCCATGATTCATGTCCATGACAAAATAGATCCACTTTTTGATATAGAAGTTATAAATATGGAACTTGAACTTGCGAACATTAAAAAACCGACACTTTATGTTCTGAATACTTCCGAAGCAGCAGAAGATATTAAAAAAGATTTTATCTCCAAACTTCCCGGTCCGCACATTGAAGTTGATCCGATTTTTGGTACTGGACTAAATAATTTAATCAAGGCGGGTTATGATTTATTAAATCTAATTACTTTTTTCACGACTGGAGAAGATGAATCGAGGGCTTGGACGACGCTTCGAGGGGCCACGGCACCTTTTGCAGGACGTTCTATCCATACTGACTTTCAACAGAAATTTATTCGTGCAGAAGTGGTGTCTTACGAACAATTAATACAAGCTGGCTCTTTCGCCAAAGCGCGAGAAAAAGGCTGGGTGCGAACAGAGGGCAAGGAATATATTGTGCAAGATGGAGATGTGGTAGAGTTTCTAATATAATAGATAGTATAGAATTTTTAATATAAACTCATGGAAATTAAAATTTTTGTTTCAAAAGATTGGAAAGATTATGAACTTCTTGATACCGGTAACGGAGAGAAGTTGGAGAAATTTGGTCCATATACTTTCGTCCGTCCGTATGAAAATGCGGTGTGGGGAAAAACCTTATCTGCAGGGGAATGGGCAAAAGCAGATGGTAAATTTTGGAGCTCCAAAGAAGGTGCTAAGGCTGGATGGAAAATGCGGAGTGAAATTGAGGAAAAATGGGAAATGTCGTATAAGAATATTAAATTCTTAGCGAAGCCAACCCCATTTCGTCACTTAAGTTTTTTCCCCGAGCAGGCGAGTCATTGGGATTTTATAGAACAAAAAATTAAAGAGGCGAATCTGGCAAGGAATTTTCTTGAAACTGCGCCCTCGGAGGCAAAAGGACAGGGGACCCACACGTTTCTTAAAAATCCCTTGCCAGATTCGCCTCTACCTAAAATAAAATTTTTGAATTTGTTTGGCTACACGGGTGTAGCAAGTCTTTTTGCTCTGCGGGCCGGTGCGGAAGTCACACACCTAGACGCTTCGAAACAATCTCTCGCATGGGCAAAAGAAAATCAAAAATTGTCGGGGTTGGAAGATTTACCGATGCGCATCATTGAAGACGATGTTCTCAAATTTCTAGAACGCGAAGCAAAGAGAGGGAATAAATACGACGCCATCATCATGGATCCACCCAAGTTTGGTCGTGGGCCAAAAGGGGAAGTGTGGAAGATAGAAGAAATGCTACCGAAACTTCTCTCCAGTGTAAAGAATATCTTGAGCCACAAACCACTTTTTGTTATTTTGACTTCTTATGCTGTTGATTCTTCTTCGCTTCCACTGGGCTATGCCCTCAAAGAAACAATGAAGGATTTTACTGGCAACATTGAGGTGGGGGAAATGTGTATCTTGGAAAAATCAAACGGACGACTTATCTCACTTGCGAATACTGCTGTCTGGAGTATAATGTGAATATGAAAGAATTTTTAAAGAAGAATTTTGCGGTATTGCTTGCTTTCATTTTACCTATTTTGTTGATAGTTATTGTTGCTTTGAATACCTACCTTCCTTCACTTTTTATTTCTACTAATTATAATTTCGTGTACACTTCATGTGCCGACGGTAGAGATTACTACTATCCATATTATTGTGACAACTATCTTCAAAAAAGATATTCAGTTGTGAATAATAAATTATCTTTAAACAATGTTGATTTAACTCAAGATTCAAATAAAGACGGCGTGGCTGATTTTAAGCAAAACTATAATACTCGTATCTTTTTACACGATACCAAAAAGAATGAAAGTAGAGAAATAAGCCTTACAGAGGCACAAATGTTAACTCTTAACAACCTCCTAACATCACCTGATGGTGTCACAGTTTCAAGTAACTATAGTTATAATGGAGGAGGGGATTTCTTGTTCCTGTTTGGGGGTGGTGGGCGTTCTTCTTATGGTTACTACCTTACAAAAGGAAAAAGTAAAAGCAAACTCAATCTTATAAACAATACTGATCAATACTATTATCAAAATAATTTCCAATTTATTGGATGGATTTTGCCCGGGAGAAACTAGGCAAAATTGAACACCATTATCTATTTTGTTATGAATAAAGAAGAACTACTTCAAGAACTTTCTTTTAAAATCAACACAGGTGAGATAAGTCGCGAAGAGCTGATGAGTAGATTGAAAATTTCGCAAAGTGTGTCAGAAAATGTTCCGAAAAATCTAAAAGATTCCGCCAGTTTTTCTATGACTAAGATGTTGTATGTTTTGGGTGTCATTATTGTAGTAATTGGTATTATTATTTTTTTCTATCAAATTTGGGATGACATAGGATCTTTAGTACGCATCTCCGTTACTCTGGGTCTTGGTCTCCTTTTTACAGTCATTGGATCAGTCTTGCTTAAGCAAAAACCAGATGACAATATTGGATCAGTATTTCACTTGATAGGAGGTTTGCTCATACCCGGAGGAGCGATGGTGGCTATTTCTGAACTTAACATAGACACTACTTCTTTGTGGCCTGTTACTCTGACATTTGGGGCTATCTTTGTCTTCTATTTAATATTAAACTTTATCCATAAAAGTGCCGTATTAACTTTTTTTTCAATAGTAAATGGCACAGCCTTTATCTATCTTCTTGTTGAATCCATTATTGACGGTCCATTTTATAGACATGATGATTTATATGCTTATCTCACTATGGTTGTAGGAGCCAGTTATATTTTACTTGCGCACGCCTTTCGTGGCGGTTGGAACAAGAAACTTGTCGGTGTCCTCTGTTTTTTTGGTAGTGCTGGTTTCCTTGGGGCTGCATTTTCACAAGTGTTTGATTCTGTTTTTTGGCAAATGATTTACTTTCTTGTGGTTATTGGGAGTCTTTTCTTGTCAGCTCATTTGAAGAGCCGTGCCATATTAGTGGTTGGTACTCTTTTTCTTCTTGCACATGTCTCTTACATTACGGGTAAATATTTTGCAGATTCAATGGGTTGGCCGATTTCTCTGGTTATCCTCGGGTTTATTTTTATCGGTCTTGGTTACATCTCAATCAATATAAATAAAAAATACATTAAAAATTAGTGTTTTTACTTAAAATTTAATTAAATGGTAATTTTTGTATAAAAACCATTTTAGACTTCACCTTGGGCTTAATTTTACTCTAAATTCGTTTCTATCAAGACCATGAATTAGTTTCTAATTTTTTTACTGTAAAAATAGGGGAGTTATCCCCATTTTCCCTTTTTATATAAGGGTATTTTTAGTATAATTAGTGGGTTAGAATCATTAAAAAATGATAAATAAAAATACCCTTAGAATTTTCAAGAAAAGATCTCACCTTTCCGGTGTTTTTTTCGTTGTTTTTTTATTTTTTCTCTCTTTCACCTCAAATACCTTTGCAGTTTTTCAGCTTAATTCTACTAATACTGGCCGACTAGATGAACAAGTCTCTATCACTAGTGCATCTTTACTCAACGCTCTCAAGAATTATTTTTCTTCTTTGACTTCCGCACCTGATATTCTTACGGCTAGTGTCATTACCGGTGCTTCTTCACTAAATAATTTCAACGATCATGCTATATTAGCGGCACTTGCTCCAAATAGCTCGGTGGTTATCCCATCATCTACAGTTAAAGCTCCCATTCCCGTTGTCGTAAAACCATCTCCAACAAATTTACCCCAGACGAGCGGACCACAAACGTCTACACGCGTAGTCAGTGAGTCTTCCATTCTTTCCGCCTTACAAGATTTACTTTCCAAAAAAGAAATTATTGATAAGTTTCGTGGGCCTCAAGGCCCTATCGGCCCTATCGGCCCTGTAGGTCCACAAGGCTTAAGTGGGAATACTACCACTGTAGTGCAGCCCTCATTTTCAAGACCACCTATCGGAATATCTGCATCAGTTATAAATTTAACTGGTCCAATTGTTTCTTCTGGAAATGCCACATCTGTTGCCGCCCAAACCGGGACTGGAAGTACTTTTGTAATGCAAGCTAGTCCAACCCTAACTACTCCAAACATTGGTGTTGCCACTGCTTCTGGACTTATTTTAAGTTCTATCACGGGCTCTACCCAATGTTTACATGTAGATAGTAGCGGAGTAGTCTCGGGAACGGGTTCGGATTGTGCTAGCGGCGGCGGGGGAGGAACTCCAGGTGGTTCTAATACGCAACTCCAGTATAACAACAGTGGAGCACTTGCTGGAATAACGGGCGCAACCACAGATGGGACCACTCTTACTTTAGTTGCTCCAGTTTTAGGTTCAGCTAGTGCGACATCAATTAATAAAGTTGCAATCACAACTCCAGCCACTGGTTCCACTCTAACTATTGCTAATGGTAAGACTTTTACTGCGTCAAATACTTTGACCCTAGCTGGTACTGACGGTTCGACTCTTAATGTTGGAACTGGTGGGACACTCGGTTCTGCTGCGTATACGGCAAGTTCTGCATATGAAGTACCCATTACATTTTCAACTGGCTTAACGAGAAATACAAACACAATCACGGTCAATACTTCACAAAATATCACAACACTTTCTAACTTAACTTCTAATGGGGTTGTGACCACTAGTGGTGGTACGGGGGCATTGTCAGTCACAGGAACTACTGGTAGTGGCAATGTAGTCTTAGCTACTTCTCCAACTCTGGTCACTCCGAACTTAGGTACTCCTTCCACTTTAGTTGGTACCAATATCACTGGTACAGCCGCTAGTCTGAACGCTGGTACAGCTACCGCTCTACAAACTGCGCGCACCATTAACGGTGTTTCTTTCGATGGTACTGCGAACATTACAGTAACGGCAGCTGGTTCAACTTTGTCAGACACAGTTCCTGTTTCTAAAGGTGGAACTAATGCTACTTCCGCTGGCATCACTGCCTTCAACAACATCACAGGCTACACTGCTAGTGGAGCAACTGGAACAACTTCAACTAATCTAGTGTTTAGTACTTCACCAATCTTAACGACGCCAAACATTGGAGCTGCGACAGGTACCTCACTTGCTACCTCAGCTCAAAACATTTTCACAGCGACCGGAGGTACGGTACCACTGATCATTCGTTCAGCTACTTCCACTGATGATGACTTAAAATTCTTACCTTTCAATGGTGGTGCTGGTCGCTTTGCTGGTATCTTAACCTCAGCTGATCTAACTGCTGATCGAACATATACTTTACCTAACACGTCTGGAACACTGGCACTAACTTCTGATATTACTGGAACCAACTCTGGTACCAATACCGGAGATCAAACTATTACTTTAACTGGTGACATCACTGGAAGTGGTACTGGATCTTTTGCTACTACTCTCGCTACTGTAAACTCTAATGTCGGTTCATTTGGTTCTGTTACACAAGTTGGTACCTTCACCGTAAATGCAAAAGGTCTTCTAACTGCAGCAGGTAACACCACCATCACTCCAGCTGTCGGTTCTATTACAGGTCTTGGTACAGGAGTAGCAACTGCACTTGGAGTAAATACTGGTTCCGCTGGAGCATTTGTTGTTAATGGTGGAGCGCTTGGTACACCATCTAGTGGAGTTGCCACGAACTTAACTGGCACCGCCTCTGGTCTAACGGCTGGTACAGCTACCGCTCTACAAACTGCAAGAACCATCGGTGGAGTTTCTTTCGATGGTACGGCCAACATTACAGTCGCCACTGCAACCGGTGGCTTCACGGTTTCTGGAGGAGCTCTGGCTTTAGGCACTAATGATCTCACCATGACTGGTTCACTTGGTACCACCGGCGCTCGACTAACTAAAGGTTGGTTCACAGATCTTCAAGTTACCAATGCCATCGCTGGCTCAATCACTGGCAATGCAGCTACGGTCACCACTAATGCGAATCTAACAGGTCCAATTACTTCCTCGGGTAACGCCACCGCTGTGGCGGCTCAGACTGGTACTGGAAGTACCTTTGTGATGAACACTAGTCCGACTTTAGTCACTCCGAACTTGGGTACTCCTTCCACTTTAGTTGGTACCAACATCTCTGGTACCGCCGCGAGTCTCACCGCCGGAAGTGTCACTAACGCTACTTTAACCACCGCTCTGACCGTCAACACTGGCACAGTCACTTTGACTGGTAACTCAGCCAACACTTCCGTCTTAACCATTGGAGCTGGAGCGGTCTCGGTTTCTGGTAGCAACACCGGAGATCAAACTTCTGTCACCGGTAACGCTGGTACAGCTACCGCTCTACAAACTGCGCGCACCATTAACGGAGTTTCTTTCGATGGTACTGCGAACATTACAGTCACTGCTGCTGCGGGCACACTTTCTGGTGCAACCCTAGCATCTGGTGTTACGGCTTCTTCGCTAACTTCTTTTGGTACTTCTCCCAGTCTAACGACTCCAAACATTGGAGCTGCGACGGCCACAGGACTTACTCTTAGTTCAATTACAGGGTCAGTTCAGTGTTTACATGTAAACAGTAGTGGAGTAGTCTCTGGGACAGGTTCAGATTGTGGAAGTGGTGGGGGTGGAGGAACTCCAGGTGGTTCTGATACACAACTTCAATACAACAGTGGTGGCACATTTGCTGGAATCACAGGAGCTACCACCAATGGAACGACTTTGACTTTAGTTACTCCAGTTCTTGGTGCCGCTACCGCTACTACCATCAACAAAGTCACTATCACAGCACCGACTACTTCATCGACCTTAACCTTGGTAGATGGATCTTCTTTGATAACTGCCGGAGCGAATGCAGTTACTTTAACTTCTACTGGAACAACCAATGTTACTCTGCCAAATTCTGGCACCCTAGCTATTCTTGCAGCCAACACTTTCACAGCTACCCAAACCATTACTCCAGGCGTTAACACCAATGCCATTGCTTCGACTGGATATTCTCTGACTGGTTCCAATGCTTCTTCTTTGATTGATCTGGCTGGTACTTGGAATACGACAGGTGCTCCAACTGCCATTAAACTAAACATCACAAACACTGCTTCTGATGCAACTTCACTCTTAGCTGATTTACAAGTTGGTGGAACTTCTCAATTTAAAGTTACCAAAGGAGGTGCTGTCACTGCGACCGGAGCCATTACTGGTTCTAATCTATCTGGTAGCAACACCGGAGATCAAACTTCTGTCACCGGTAACGCTGGTACAGCTACCGCTCTACAAACTGCAAGAAC
>CALQYS010000006.1 GCA_943348755.1 Candidatus Nomurabacteria bacterium
AAGAATAAGAGCGGCTGAAGAACTATTGGGGATGGTCAACGTTCCAGTAGTTGAAGTCACCGTCAATCCGTTGATGGAAGTAGCAGTGGCAGCCCCAATGTTGGGGGTCGTTAAAGTCGGAGTATCTTGCATTACGAAAGTAGTTCCACTTCCTGTTTGCGCAACTGAAGTTACGTTACCGACAGAAGTAACTGGTCCGGTTAAATTTGCGTTAGTAGTAACATTTCCAGCAGTTAACCCAGCAGCTGTACCGGTAATATATGTACCAATAAGTAAAGAAGGAGTGCCAAGATTAGGATTGATTAATGTTGGAGAAGTCGCAAGTGCTAAAACGGTTCCACTTCCGGTAGTGGTCATTTCTCCAATTGTCCCGACGTTATCGTATAACACACGTCCAGATGTCCCACCTGTTACTGTGGTACTTCCTAATGTAATGTCACTTGGTGTCGTAATTCCCCAAGATGTTCCATTAAATATGTTTAGGAGATTGCTGGTAGTGTTATAAATTATAAGACCAGTTGCGGGTGATGTTATGGCATCCCTCTGTGCCGTGGTCATGCGTGGTCCCAAAAAACCTTTAGAAGTAGAAGTAAGATCTAAAATGGATGACGCAGCTGGAGTTGCCGTGCCGAGCCCGAGAATATGGTTAGTGGCATCATAAAAGAAATTCGAATTATCTTGTGTGATACCGCTGGCACCCTGAAAATAAACTGAACCGAGAGTCAGAGCTGGATTAAAAGCTCCTGTAGAACTAATACTCGTCCCCCCCACCGTCAGTCCTCCACTGATCGTCGTGGCACCTGCTACATTCAAGGTAGTAACATTGGTGGTAGTAGCGTTAATAATATTGGAGTTTAGACTTGCAATGTTGGCATAAGCACCACCCGGGAAATTATTAGCTGAAGAGTCTGGGTTAGCTAGACGAACTGGTAGATAAGCTACAGAGTTAGGAGTGGAAGGTTGACTTAAACCTTGAGGTCCCGCTGGACCTTGGGGTCCAGTGGGACCGCGTAGTTGATCAGCGATTTCTTTTTTGGAAAGTAGATTTTTTAAAGCAGGAATAAGGACGCTATCACTGACATTGGCTGTAGGTGAAGAATTATTTGGCTGAGTAGTAATTTTTGAAAAAGTTTTAACTACACCCAATTGACTGGTATTAGATTCTGCAGAACTTGGATTAATACTTGGTTGAGGTTCAGGTAAGATATAAGCCTTGAAAGTTTTTAATAAGGAACTACTACCTATAACGTTAGCTGAAAATGGATTTGACGGAGGAAGAAAAGAAAATATGTAATCTTTAAAAGATTTAGTTAAAGAAGCGCTTGTAACAGATCCATTAGAAGATACCGGATTTATTGAATCAGCTGCAAAAACATCTTTTGATGTAGATAGAAAAACAAAAAAAGCAAAGACAAAAAGTCCAAGAGAGAATCTTTTTACAAAAATTCTAAAAGTTCTATTTTTTGACATTTTTTTCTTTTAGAATACGCATATATTATACTAATAATGTGTATGTTCTAAAAGGAAAAATGGGGATAACTACGGCATAGATTTATCGTCTCTTTTTAACCATTCATCGTCCTGACGCACTAATAATTTATCTTTATTTTCTTTATCTAAAATTACCCCCTCAACCACTCTTTCCATGCGCATACCCTGGGAACCCTTTATTAAAAAAAGATCATTTTTTTGGACAAAAGTTTCTAAAAATTTGGCTGTCTGATAAGAGTCCAAAAACTCAAAAATAGCCTCGCTATTCATACCGGCCTCAATAGCACCAGATTTAATGGCTTGCGCTCTTGGGCCCACTACCATCAGAATATTACAATTTTCTTTTGCAATTTTACCTACACTCTTGTGTGCTTCTACCGTATGACGTCCTAATTGCAACATATCTCCTAATATTGCGATTTTTCTACCAGTACATTTAACTTGTCCCAATGTTTCAAGAGCTGACTTACAAGCAAAAGGAGAAGAATTATAAGTATCATCAATGATCAAACAATCTTTTATACCCCTTAATAATCTGACACGTCCGGGTGGAACATCATAATTCTTTAGTGAATTAATAGCATTTAATATGTTAAATTTTAAACCTGAAGAGAGTGCAAGAGTCGCAAGAGCTGCGTAAACATGGTTTCTGCCAAATACTCCTTCTATGATCACCGGCAAACTTTTCCCCTGTTCGTCTACCCTAAAAATGACACCCTCGGGTTCGCAGTTATTATTATAAGAAATAGTTTCACTCGAACCAACGATGTCTGCGTCTTCTTTGAAACCGTAAGTGATGACTATATTTTTTGTTTTTGCTTTCATTTCTAAAACATCAGGATCGTCGGCATTCAATATCAAGAGACCGTCTTTCTTTAAAGTTTTTACTAAACTGTTTTTTTCTTCTATCAGATGTTTGCGCGAATTAAAGAATTCAATGTGTGCTGGGGTTTCCCCTATCGCCGTTATGATGACTACATCGGTTTTAAGCCATAGGGCGGTACGACGCATGTCACCAGGCTTACCCACACCCACTTCTAAGACAAGCCACTTTGGGTATTCATGCGGTCCGATAAAAAGCCATAAACCTTTGAAAATATTACACAACCACACCAGAGGATTATTCCACCCATTTGAGATACCTAAAATAGTAAGAGGTAAACCTATTTCACTATTATAACTTTTCTCACTTTTACGAACATGGGCAATTTTAGAAATGACCGCATAAACCGCATCTTTAGTAGAAGTCTTACCGACACTTCCAGTAATGGTAATAATTTTTGGTTTGTATTTAAAAAGCACTAGTTGGGATTCGACTCGTAGTATGTAAGCTATTATTTTTTTAAAAATGTTTTTCATCGATCTGGGGCAACTTCGTAATAATTTAATAAAAATTTAGTGATATCTAAAAATGGATTGGTCCAAGTAGTCGCCGAATAAAGCACGTCCTTTGGATTGACCGCATAAAGGAAGATTATAAACTTTGGATTATAAGCTGGAAAATAACCGACAAAAGAATGAGTGTGCCTGTCCGTATAGTATCCCCCGGAGGTACTATCTGCAACTTGAGCTGTACCTGTCTTAACGGCTACACTGAAATGATCGAGTCCTGATTTAAGCCCCTTATCCATGACAGTCACAAGCATTTGGGTGATTTCATCACTAGTCTCTTTTGTAATTTTAGTAGCTAAAGTTGGATATTTTATAATTTTAGAAATACCACTGTTATATCTTACTTCTTTAACAACATGCGGTACAACCAATTTCCCCCCATTACCGAGTGAGGCTAAAGCACGGGTAAGCTCGACTGGAGTAAGGGCGATTCCTTGTCCAAAAGCCGCGTTTGCATACTCGATCTCACGAGGACTATTTATGATGTTAGATACAAGTCCCGAAGTTTCATTCGGTAGATCGATGCCAGTTTTTTCTTTTATTCCATAAGAGAGCAGATAATCACGCAGCTGAACTTTGCCCAACTTTTGCTCCACGAAAACCATTCCAGTGTTTAAAGATTGATTCAAAACATCCTGCATCGTTGTATTCGGACCTCTTCCCTTTTTATCAAAATTAAATATTTGATGTTTTTCGATTGTAACTTCACCCTTATCATCATAGGTTGCTTCTGGCGTTAAAACTTTCGTATCTAGAGCAGCAGCCATCACTAAAGGCTTGACCACTGACCCAAATTCTAAAACGTTTTCAACTAGTGGATTAGAAAAAATAGAGACATTCTTGACTTGGGAAAAATTATTTGGATCAAAATCCGGTTTAACACCCATAGCATAAATAGAACCGTCTTGCGGATTCATAATTATTCCGCCAATAGAATCTATCTGATATTTCTCCCTTACATCTTTTAGTGTTTTTTCCAAAAAAACTTGCACTTGTGGTTCAATAGTTGTCACTACGTCGCCTGATTCAACTTCACCTTTAAATAAAGTTTTATTTAAATTAGAAAAAACTTCAGCGAAAAAATTAACATAGGGACTGTCATTATTTATTGTGAGCTCTTTGTTATATTGCCTCTCGAGACCATAGCGTCCACCCAGCTCGGCATCTTTATATCCGACAAGACCAAGTGCGTGAGATGCAAGCGTTGCCCCTGGGTAAAATCGCCATTTTTCTTTAAAGATACTTACACCCGGAATTTTAAGTGCAGATACCGCATCGGCTTCTTTTTTGGCAAGATGATGAGCAACTTCTTCATAGGGGTCATTTAATTTAGATGCCCTCATAATAAAATCATTATGATCAAGAGGAACTATCTTGGATATCCTTTCATAGACACTTTCCTTATCTAAAATTTTACTGGGATCAATGGCTACTTTGAACCCTGTCGCCTGTGTAGCCGCTGAAATAAGTTCGCCATTTTTTGCTTGAAAGAAAATAGTTCCCCGTTCATAAATGTCACCAGCGGAAGTGGCATATTGACGATCTGCAGACTCTCTATAGACGTTGCGATGTACAACTTGCACCAAGAAAAGTTTAGAAATTAAAATAAAAGAGAAAACGATAATACAAAAAAGAGTAATTCTGGATCTGGAAATAAAACTATAAGTCATTGTGGACTATTCCTGTGTTATTAGGTAGAGATCTGAAACCGAGTGCTTTGCGAGTCGCAAATGTCGCTTTTGTGTCTTTAAATCCCATTTTGTATGAAAATGCAAGATTGACATCACTAGACATAGATAGATAAGTAAGTTCTAAATCCCTAACTTCACTAGAAAGCGAACGTGCTTGCGCTTCAAAGCTTCGACGCTCTATGATATTTTTCACCATGTTTCCTAAAAATAAAATATACAAAAGTGCAAGCGCCCCAAAAGACCAGAGAATAAAATGCAACGCAAACTTCTCGATATTGTTGTTTATCAAACTTACGCTTCTTACATATGTATTTAATTTTGAACTTATTGCTCTCATGGTTATATTTTTTCTAAAATTCTTAATTTGGCACTTCTAGACCTGGGATTATTCTTTAACTCTTCACTACTCGCTAAAATTACTTTTTTATTTACCAACCTTGCCGAACCTTCACTTACTTTTGTTTTGAAAAATCTCTTGACTACCCTATCTTCCAAACTATGAAAAGAAATCACTGACATCCTTCCTTCGGCTTTTAAAGATTTAAAACCTTTATCTAAACCTTCCGATAGAGCTCCTAATTCATCATTGACTGCTATACGGATGGCCTGAAAAGTCTTGGTGGCAAAATGTATCCTTCCCTTACGAAACTTTGCTGGAATAGCTTGCTCGACAATCTTTACTAAATCAAAAGTCGTTTTTATCTCCTGCTTTTTTCGAAATTCAACTATTTCCTTTGCAATCCTCCGGGCCTGCTTTTCCTCACCATAACCGTAAATGATATCTGCCAAACTTTCTTCTCCCCAGGTATTTACGACATCTTTGGCTGTAATATCTGAAGGGGTTGGGTTTGCTTTCATGGTCATTATGAGTGGCTCATCTTTCATGAAGGAAAATCCTCGTCCAGAACTTTCTAATTGGTCAGAACTTAGACCGAGGTCGAAGATGATACCGTCTACGTTCTCTTGATTTATGTTTCGGAAGTTACTGTTTACGAAAGTGATGTCACACCCTTTAAATTTACCTTCCGCGTTATCAAAAACACTTTTATCTTGATCAAAGGCGATTATTTTAACTTTTGGAAATCTTTTGCATACTTCCAAACTATGCCCCCCTCCACCAAAAGTGCTGTCGATCACCGTCGCACCAGGCTTTAGATTTAGACCGTCTATTGTTTCTTGTAAAAGAACTGTCTTGTGTCTGGTATTCATTGCCTCTCGTTTTGTCATCCTATTTCTCCTCACTTCCAAGGCTTTCTGCTAATTGTTCTGCCTGCCTTTCGACGACTGCCTTATTCTCCGACCATGCCTTTTCGTTCCATACTTCTACTCTGTCTTTAACCCCCACAATTGCTGCTGTATCTTTCAAACCGATTCTCTCTGAAAGGAATTCTGGAATTAAAATTCTTCCGATCGAATCTATCTCCACCTCTGCCGCACGTCCGAACATGTATCGATTAAAATTTCTCTGGTCAGCTTTTAAAAAAGATAGATCTGAATCTGAACTGGAAAGTTTGTTACTAACCTTCTCCCATTCTTTGTTTGTGAAAATGAACAAACAGTTTCCGAGTCCGGGAGTAATAATAATTTTCTTACCGAGCTCTTTACGAAACTTTGCCGGCATTGAAACTCGATTCTTTTCGTCTATGGTGTGTATGTATTCGCCGATTAGCATATATTTCGTAAAATTATTATTTCCCACTTTTTCCCACTTGATATACATTGTATTCCACTCGTGAAATGCCCACAAGCTCAAGCTGTGGATAACTTAAGGATGACTTTTGCTTATTTGACGACTATACTCTAAAGTGAGTTGATTGGTGTGACTGGTGTTAGTTCCGTGCGATGGTCGTCCCTGACTGTGTTAATGGCAAACTGTGGTTTGCCGACTCAGTTGGGGACGACCTAACAATGTTTGCGCAATCGCGCAAAAAGATGCCCCGAGGATCGGTCTACGATTCTTGGGGATATTTATTTATAGGAGGTTTTTACTCTAAATGCTTCGGCCTCATGAGTGGGAACATCTGGGTCTCGCGAATAGGCTTGTCGGCGAGAAAAGCGAAAAGCATTTCACCAAATCCAAATCCACAAGTCGGTGGCATACCGTACTCGAGCATCTCGACAAATTCTGTGTCTGGCATCATCGCCTCTTTATCACCTTTTTCTATCAACTTTTGCTGCGCTTCAAATCTTTCTGCCTGATTTATCGGATCATTTAATTCAGAGTAACCATTCCCCACTTCAGAACCAGCGATTATAATCTGGAATCTTTCAGTCAGCTCATCATTGTCCCCCATTCCTTTAGATAAAGGAGAAACGAGCTTCGGATGTCCAGTTAAAAACACAGGTCCGGAAATGGATTTTCGGCAATATTTCCAAAGAGTATCCACCAGACGCTCCATAGTATCACCATCATAAGTAACTTTTAACTTATCCAATTTATTTTTTACTTCTTCGTAAGTAGTATTGAGGACATCTATGCCAGTTTCTTTTTTGACGGTATCACGATAACTTATCTGTTCCCACTTTTTACCTAAATCAAATTTATGCCCGCGGGTTTCGAATTTTAAAGTACCAAAAACATCTTCAGCAATTTTTCTATAAAGTTCCTCCACCAATTTCATCCCATCTTTATAATTTGCATAAGCCCAATAAAATTCCATATTAGTAAATTCTTGTAGATGATTCGCATCCGAACCCTCATTCCTATATGCCCGCCCTATTTCGAAAGTTTTAGCAAAACCAGCAGCCATGAGACGTTTCTGCCAAAGCTCTCCGACAGAGATACGTAGGTAAAGTGGAAGTTTAAAATCCTCATTGTACGTTTTGAATGGAGTGGCTTCGGCTCCGCCAGTCGTCACCTCTAGAGTAGGAGTTTCCACTTCTAGAAATCCGCGGTCCTTCATAAAGTTACGAGTGGTATCCCAAAATTTAGTTTTCTTTTGCAGAGTATCTTTGATCTCCGGATTCATTAAAATATCCAAATATCTTTTTCGGAATCTCTCCTCCACATCTACTAGTCCATGCCATTTTTCTGGAAGTGGTCGTAGGCTTTTTGAGAGCATCCGCCAATCTTTTGCTTCGAGCGTTTTCTCCCCCCTTTTGGTTGTAAAAAAGCTTCCTTGAATTTCTACAAAATCTCCAATGTCAGAAACTGCGCTAAAAAAATCAAGTTTTTCATCGCCTAAAACATCTTTCTTTAGCAGTCCTTGGAAAGTTGCCGTACCGTCGTTTAAAGTTATAAAAACTATAGCCCCCTGGCCACGTATAGACATAATACGTCCAGAAATCCATTTTATTTCTTTACTTTTTTCTAGATTATCAAAATCTTCTACCGCCTCTTTTAAAGAAATTTCTCTTTTTGACTCTGCTGGATATGGATTAACACCCTTACTCCGGAGGAGCTCGAGCTTTTTGATTCTAGCGTCTCGAATTTCGTCGATTGAAGACATTAAGATACGTTAATTATTTTATAATTAACTGTCCCATTTGGAGTTTTGAAGGAAACACTACTACCCTTCTTCTTACCGAAGAGCGCCTCACCAAAAGGAGATTTATTTGAAATTTTACCGGCTATCATATCAGCTTCTTCAGACCCGACTATTGTGTATGTTTTTTCTTCTTTAGTGCCTTCCTTTTGCACCACCACCTTGGAACCGACTTCTACTATGTCTCCTCCGTGCCGAGAAAAAATCTGTGAAGATTGTAAAATAGTTTCTACATGCTTGATGCGCTCTTCAAGCTTGCCCTGATCTTCCCTAGCTTGATGATATTCCGCATTTTCCCCCAAATCACCGAGGGATTTAGCGTACTCTAAAGTCGAGAGAATTTCTTTTCTTTTTGGGCCTTTTAAATCTTTCAGCTCTGCTTCTAGGGCCTTCTTTTTTTCTTCAGTTATATAGTTAGCTCCTTGATCCATGCTATTAATATTATCTTTTTTTGACAAAAGAGTCAATTATATGATAGCCTATACCGATATGGCTAAAACAGTAATTGAGGTGAAGAAAAATCCAAACGAAAACAATTCGAGCGTCTTACGTCGTTTTTCGCGCAGAATTCAAGAATCGGGAATAATCCGTAAGGTTAAGGGCGCTCGTTACAACGTTCGCAAAGAGTCTCGATTGAAAATAAAGAAAAGTGCACTCAAAAGACTCGCTCGAAGAATCGAGATAGAACACTTGAAGAAACTCGGCAAGATGGTCACTAAATAGTCTATGGAGGAAAATCTTTCCATAAGAAACAAAACAAAAATCAAGCTCCCCCGCTTACCCTTTTTAGAGATGAAAAACGACATACTGGGTAAAAATTATTCTCTCTCTATCGCTTTTGTAGAAGAAAAAGAATCTCGAAAAATAAATAAAAAATATAGAGGTAAAAATAAGTCGACAAATATACTCTCTTTTTCTTTACGTAAAAACGAAGGTGAACTGGTCCTATGCCCAGCGGTGATAAAGAGAGAAGCAAAAGATTTTTTTAGAAATTTCAACCAATTCTTGGGCTTTTTAGTTATCCACGGAATGCTTCATTTGAAAGGCCTCGAACATAGTAGTACAATGGAAAGAGCTGAGGCTAAATATGATAAGAAATATTTCAGTCGGAATAGACGTGGGATCCTCGACGACGAGGGTCGTGGTGGGTGAATTCGTAAAGGGAGAAAAAAATCCTAAAATTATTGGCGTCGGAGAAAGTGAAACTGTGGGAGTGAGACGTGGATATGTAGTTGACCCTGCTCCCCTTTTAGTTTCCATAAAAAGCGCTGTGGGAATAGCAGAGAAATCTTCCGGCATAAAAATAAAACGTGCATTTCTTGCTGTGGGTGGTATAAGTTTACGCGGAGAGCTCAGTTCTGGTTCGACTATTATTTCTAAAGCTGATGGTGAAGTAACTAATTTAGATATAAACAAAGCACTACAGGATTGTGAAGATAATTTAAATTTAAATAACAAGAAAGTGATCCAGATATTCCCCCTTTCTCACCGACTTGATGGCAAAGAAGTATTGGGTAGGCCAGAGGGCATGTGCGGAACCAAGCTTGAAGTAAAAGCCCTTTTTATAACTTATTCTCTCCAGCATTTAGAGGATCTGGTGGCTGTTTTAGCCGAAGCTGGAGTGGAGACAATAGACGTCATCGCCTCTCCTATCGCCATGGCTCAGATAGCCCTTTCCGAAAAACAAAAAATCGCGGGTGTCGGTCTGGTAGACATAGGGTCTCAAAAGACCTCGCTTACTGTTTTTGAAAATGGATTACCGTTATCGATTCACACTTTTTCTATTGGTTCTTCTGACATTACTAATGACATTGCACTTGGGTTAAAAATCCCCCTAGATGTGGCAGAACGTTTTAAACAAGAAGGCGTCGAAGAAAATTTTTCGCAGAAAAAATTAAATGAAATTATTGAAGCACGTCTATATGATATTTTTGAATCAATAGAAAATCATTTAAAGAAAATGAAACGAAACGAGCTCTTGCCTGCAGGCATTGTCTTCGTCGGTGGTGGCGCAAGTATTTTCGGACTTGAAGAATTATCAAAATCAGTGCTGAAACTGCCTTCGAGTCTTGGAACCAGCGAAGTTTTCGGCAATTCAAAAACCAAACTGCGAGATTCGTGCTGGTTTACAGTCCTTGGCTTGGTTGCCTCTGGCAGAGATAACGATGGATATTCCGAAGGTACCTTTAGAAATTTGTTTAAAGATCTTAAAAATTCAATAAAATCAAGCGTAAAACAGCTGATGCCCTAAAAAAATCAACACTCAAAAATAGCATGATTTATCTGACGATAAACTTGCTTTGTTGTCTAAGTTGCTTTTTTTTGCTTCGGTGGTAGTATGCATTTATAATAACTAATGAAGAGCATAAACAAATTTATTTATTTGTTTCATGTCTGAATGAAGTTATTATATGGTAATCCATATACAAGTAAAAAAGCTTTTTATTAGAAATAATTTCACCCCGCCACGGGCGGGGCAAGAGAAAATATATGCCAAAAGTAAATCAAGAAATAGAGAGTTTCGCTCGCATCATGGTTATCGGAGTCGGAGGATCTGGAAAAAACGCTATTAACCACATGATAAATTCTAAGGTTAAGGGGGTCTCTTTTATTTGCATGAATACTGACACGCAAGATTTACATCACTCTTTGGCAGAGAAGAGAATTCATATTGGTAAAAATTTGACTAAGGGCCTCGGTGCTGGGATGGATCCAGAAGTCGGCAAGAAAGCAGCGGAGGAAACAAAGTCAGAAATTCAAGACGTCATCAAAGGCGCAGACATGATCTTCATCGCCTGCGGAATGGGTGGAGGCACTGGTACTGGAGCAGCACCGATCGTCGCTCGCGCAGCTCGAGAACAGGGAATCCTGACTGTTGCTGTCACGACCAAACCTTTCTTCTTTGAAGGTAACCATCGCATGAAAATCGCCGAAAAAGGAATTGAAGAATTGTCTAAAGAAGTCGATGCTATTATCGTTATTCCAAATGATAAACTCCTACAATTAGCTGATAAAAACACTAATTTTAAAGATGCTTTCAGTAGTTGTGATAATGTGCTCCGCCAAGCTGTCGAAGGTATTTCTGACCTTATTACGACTCCTGGTATCATCAACGTTGACTTCGCAGATATCAAAGCTGTGATGCGAGACGCTGGTAGCGCGCTGATGGGCATCGGCATCGGTTCTGGGGAAAAGCGTGCGGAGAAAGCAGCCATTGCCGCCATCAACTCTCCTCTTCTTGAGATCTCAATTCATGGCGCAAAGGGCGTACTCTTTGCTATCTCTGGTGGAGATGATCTGACGATTCATGAAATACAAGAAGCAGCCAAAATAATCACAGAGTCAATCGATAAAGACGCGAAGGTTATCTTCGGTACCATCCGTGATGAAAAATTAAAGAAAGGTGAATTAAAGGTTACTGTCATCGCTACTAACTTCCCTGCTGATATGCCCCGCAAGACCCTTTTCAGTGGAGCCGGTAATGCAGGTCAGACGTTGTTAAAAGAAGACAACGCGGCAATGGCAAAAAAGGAAATAAGCAGTAGCATCAATAGTGCGAAAAGCGGAAGTTCAAATATAAATAGTAACGATTTTATAAAAAAAGCTGACGGTAAGAAAACAGAACCTATAAAAGATATAATAATTGAAGATGATAATGATGACTGGAGCGCTGTTCCAGCCTTTCTAAGACGCAAGAAAAACTAAGATAAAATAGAAAGACCTCGCGAAGCAAGGCTTCTACGAGATCTTGAAATTCTTTTATTACCTAGCCTCCGCGCCCGTATTGGCGCGGAGGCTCATGAGAATGATCACATAAAGATCTTGACGAGAAACGGATGGATTCGTTCGTAGAAGTTCTCGAGAAACCACCACATTCCAAAGCCTCCGATCGAAAGACCGATAAGGCAGTAGAGAACAAATCGTCCGAGAACCCCCCAGAATTTGCTTCGAGCAGCAGCATGCCTGCTCATGAAGTCACCATCCTCGACATTCTGGATCCCGCCCCAGTGACACTGCTGTCTATCCCCATTTACTCCGCTTGATCGCGTAGTTTTCATGGTTTTGATGTTTTCAACTGACCCTCTCATCAAACATACCCATACACTGCGCAACAATGACGGGATGCACGATATAGTTTTACTGATGAGCTTTCAACTGTACATCCTATCATATTTAGAACCAAAAGTCAATAGGCTAAATAGCCTATAAAAACATAGATTTTTGAAACTTCTACAAATAATGTATACTAGAGCAATGACTTACGATTTGATCATTATTGGAGGTGGACCAGCAGGTAGTGCAGCCGCAGTGTATGCTGCTCGCAAGAGATTGCAGACGCTTTTTATCACTGCCGAATGGGGCGGGCAGTCTGTCGTGTCTGAAACTATTTACAACTGGATAGGCAGTCCGACCATATCTGGTCCTGGCCTAGCCGAAAACTTGAAGAAGCACGTCATGGCAAATGCCATAGGTAGCGAAAATTCCAAAGAAGCAGAAGATACTGGTTCGACACTTTTGGTTAAGGAAGGTGAAAAGGTAAATTCCATCGTAAAAAACGGAGACCCACGCCAAGGCGGGGCAAGCCTATTTACAGTTAAAACAGAATCAGGCCAAGGATTTGATGCTAAGACTATCCTCATAGCGACGGGTAGCGGACGGAGGAAACTTGAAGCAAAGGGAGCAGATAGGCTCGAACACAAAGGACTCACCTACTGCGCTTCATGCGACGGCCCGCTTTTTTCTGGAATGGATGTCGTGGTGGCTGGTGGAGGTAACGCTGGATTTGAATCGGCTGCTCAATTACTTGCCTACTGTAAATCCGTCACGCTTTTACATCGAAGTGACACTTTTCGTGCAGATGAAATAACGGTGGAAAAAGTTTTGAAAAATCCGAAAATGAAAGCGATTAAAAATGTAGATATCCTGGAAATCCTTGGGGATAAATTTGTAGAAGGTCTAATTTATAAAGACAAGAAAACTAGCAAAGAAACCAAATTAGATGTTTCGGGCGTCTTTGTCGAAATTGGGCAAATCCCAAACACTGACTTTGCTAAAGATATCGTTCCACTTGATGAATATGGAAGGATAAAGATAGACCCGATGACCCAAAAGACACAAACCAAAGACATCTGGGCAGCTGGAGATTGCACTGATGTCCTCTACCACCAGAACAACATCGCCGCCGGTGATGCTGTTCGTGCCCTTGAGGATATCTATCTTGCAATACACGCAAAGTAAAATATGCTGGCGGAGGGTACAGGACTTGAACCTGTAAAGGATTACTCCTGCTGGTTTTCGAAACCAGTGCCATACCATTAGGCGAACCCTCCATTTTGTACTGGATGAACCGGTGATTTCAACTTCACCCCGCCTGAGCTGGGCGGGGCAGGCTCACCCATGCCTCCATTTTTTCAATTTAACATTTTTTGCGATTTTATCAAAAATAAAACAAGAACATAAAAAGCCCCTTTTGGGAGCTTTTTACTACGCGTGAACTAATTATACACTTTGCACGAACTTTTTTCGAGGGGAAATCCTAGCGTGCCTCGCGCCCGCCAAAGGCGGGCAGGCGTTCTACGCCCTTTTTCCAAAGGAGAAAAGCGAGGCACGCAATACCAATACAAAATGGACTCGGTTTTGCGAAACTATTTTGCGGGAGGGAGGGTTCGCAAAACCGAGACTAAGTTTTTTGAAATTCGGCGGGATTCGGGTTTCCGCCCCGCAGGAGGGTGCGGGAGGAATGCGGGGCGGGGGTTTTGGAATTTTGGCGGGGGGCTAGAAAATTCTTAAAATTGATTAGAGGCTTAATATGCCAGAAAGCTCAAAGGCAGATTTTAATCTTGCTTGTTTGATTTTGCTTTCTAGTGAATCATCAAAATCTATCCATCTAATACCATATACATTTATGGTTTGTCTTTTGGTGGGTTGGATACCATTTCTTTTTTCATTTTCATAATACTCATATTTTTTGACTGATTCAGTGGGAAGACCAAGAAGAATGCCAACAGCCAAATGATTACCTACTGCTGATTTATTTTCGCCAATAGAACCCATAATTGTATCTGGATCATCAGAACCGAAAATCTCAAATATCTCTTTATGTTTTTTTATAACATCTCCAACTTGTTCTTTGTCATATACATACTTACCTTTCACTTCTATACCAAAAGATTTTAATAAATTAATTATTTCTAAATTATCAGGGTCCAGAGGTGTTTCAAGTAAAACAACAGGTTTTTCTCCCAAAAATAGTGCCTTGAGTGCGTTCAGATCGATTGGGTTAAAAATGGTTTCAAATTTTTCTCGTACTGATTGTTCTTGTATGATTTTAATAAATTGCTTAAATTTTTCTGCTCCTTTATTCCATTTTAAGGTATCTAATTCGTTAAAAATTTCTACTGGAGATTCAAATATTACTGGAGCTGGTGGAGTATTAGCACTTGTTCGTAAAGCATTGTTATATAATGTGTGAAATTCTGAATTTAATATTGTATATTCTTGCTCATCACCACTGGAAAGAGAACCTAAAAGTTTCCTCAACCTACTAAGGATTTGTAGTCGCTCAAACTTTTCGTCATCCATTTCAAATACAATAGGATGCTCCATAGAATCTTGACTCCGTGTTTTGGTAATATGTTCTTCCGGTTTTTCAGTATTTGCAACTCTTACACGGCTTGAAGTTTCAACAGCATTAATAAATTTTTTATTCAAATCGGAATACTCTTCTCTGTCTGCTTCACTTAAGTTTTCACCCATAGCGAGAATTGCACCAAGTTCTTGAAGTCGGTTAAAATTTTCTTCTCCCATTATTTCTACACTATTATATCCATTAGGAACCACAGGAGAAGCTTCAGCAGTTGTTGATATGTTTTCTATCTTTTTTTGTGTTTTTACACCATTTAACGATGGATTAAGCGGTGTGGGTGAAAATCCTTCCATGCTTACATTCTATCACAAAAATACTATACACATAATTTTGCTTGACTTCCTTCGCTCGTTTGCTATACTTAATACACAAAGTGCCGAAAGGCTCCGAGAAACCCCGCCAAAAGCGGGGTTTCGAGTTTCTAGAGGAAAGATTTTAATTTTTGCCTAATTTCATCAAAAAGTTCGTTTGAAACCTCATAGAGCTTTCTTTTTAATCTTTTCACACTAACTAATTTCATTTGTGCCAAAATCGCAGAAACTTTTTGATTATTTGGATCGGTGTAATTGAAATAAAAATCAAAATCTTTCTGCTTGGTGGAAAGTGATATAGACCAAAACATATGATTATTAAATTTCTTAATTATTAAAATCGGACGAGAAAAATTATCTCCGCTTCCATTTTGTTCAAATCCGATATTTCTGCCAAGACTACACATCCAAACTTCTCCCTCTTTGGGAAATTTATCAGGATCATTTTTCTCGGCTTCAATTTTCTTTTTTAACTCATTCCAAGAGTCAAAATCTTTCATAGAAAGATTTTATCATATTTTGTATTTAATTTCTGGATAGCCCCCCGCCAAAATTCCAAAACCCCCGCCCCGCATTCCTCCCGCACCCTCCTGCGGGGCGGAAACCCGAATCCCGCCGAATTTCAAAAAACTTAGTCTCGGTTTTGCGAACCCTCCCTCCCGCAAAATAGTTTCGCAAAACCGAGTCCATTTTGTATTGGTATTGCGTGCCTCGCTTTTCTCCTTTGGAAAAAGGGCGTAGAACGCCTGCCCGCCTTTGGCGGGCGCGAGGCACGCTAGGATTTCCCCTCGAAAAAAGTTCGTGCAAAGTGTATAATTAGTTCACCCAAAGAAACGTTTGCGAAATTAGAAATAAGGTGCGAGTTTTCAGAATGAAAACTCGCGCTAGGTAGCCCGCTTCCGCCCTTTGCGGAAGCGACAAAATCCCAAAGTTCCCCCCAGTGTATGGAAACAATTCAAATCAAAACAAAATGTGTTCTCTACGCCAGAAAATCTACTGAAGATGACGACAAACAAGTCATGAGTATTGAAGCTCAACTTTTTGAACTGCGTGAATATGCGCGTAGAGAATGCATTGAAATTCTAAAAGAATTTACGGAAGCGAAAAGCGCAAAGAAACCCGGGCGAGAAGAATTTGCCAAAATGTTGGCGTTCGTGGAAACTTCAAAAGAACCAATCGGCATACTCGCTTGGCATCCAGACCGTCTCGCCCGAAATTCTGTTGATGGTGGAAAAATAATATACTTAGTGGACATCAACAGAATTGCTTCTTTACGCTTTCCTCAGTTTTGGTTTGAATCAACTCCGCAAGGCAAATTTATGTTGCAAGTGGCTTTCGGACAATCAAAATATTTTTCTGATAATCTTGTTGAAAATGTGAAGCGCGGAGTCCGCCAAAAACTTCGCCGTGGGGAATGGCTTACAAAAGCTCCGTATGGTTATGTAAATAATTTGAAAACGAGAAATATTGAACCTCATCCCGTGTATTCAAAAATCGTGGTGAGAGCTTTTGAAGAATATGTGAAAAATATTTACACCATTGAAGGATTAAGCAAATTTTTGGCGGACTTAGGACTTGTCACAAAAATAGGAAAGCCACTTGCCAAAGCTTGCATTGTGCGATTACTTACCAATCGTGCATATTTAGGATTTATCAAACACCACGATGAATGGCACAATGGAAGCTTTGCGCCAATTATTTCTCCGACCCTGTTTGAAGCAGTGCAGAAAATCTATAAAACGAGACAGAGACCGAGAAAATCTAAAATTGCTCATCCATTTCATTTTCTCGGTTTTGCTCGTTGTGGCGAGTGTGGAGGTATGTTTACCGCTCAATATTCTACCAACCGTTTTGGCACAAAATATTCATATTATCGTTGCACAAAAAAGTTTGGGAAGTGCGGTCAACTATACCTCCAAGAAAACGCACTCGCCACACAACTGCAAACACTGCTTCAATCAGTGTCGCTTCCCCGTGAAGAAATATTAAAAATGGAAAAGAAAATTGATGAATGGGAAAATGAAAATATTTGCGCGCGGGGAAGTGTTGTCCAAAATCTCAAAGAAAAGATTCGAGAAAATCAAGAGAAGCTGGACAAACTTGTTTCCATTTACCTAGACGGGGACATTGAACGAGAAATATATTTAGAACGAAAAGATTTACTCATGCGAGAAAAAGCTTCTTTTCTCGAATCCGAAAGAGATTTTGGACAACAGAGAAAAAATTGGATCGAACCCTTGCGGAGTTTCGTTTTGTCCTTGAAAGAATGTGCCGATTTGGAAAAAACCGAAAATTATTTGGAATGGAAGCGGTTTTTCAAAAAAATCGGCTCTAACCCTGAAATCAAGGACAAAACGATTTCCATACACTGGGGGGAACTTTGGGATTTTGTCGCTTCCGCAAAGGGCGGAAGCGGGCTACCTAGCGCGAGTTTTCATTCTGAAAACTCGCACCTTATTTCTAATTTCGCAAACGTTTCTTTGGGTGACCCTACAGGGAATCGAACCCTGATTATCGGATTGAAAACCCGGTGTCCTAACCGTTAGACGATAGGGCCATGTAGAAAAATATAGCATTTTTGTACTTAATTGCAAAACAAAAGAATAAATTAAATATAAAAAAATATTTTGAAAAAGTTTGACATAAGCACTACTTTAGTGCAAATATTAAGAAAAAGTTCCACCCATAATCAATTCTTTGGGCGTGAGCACAAAGATCTTTGATAATGTGATGGTGGGGCTAAACCTACAAAAAACTGAAGACATGAAAACACCTAGCAGAATGCATTCGCACTTCTTGGCTCACGGGACCATGCTAACACCGGACATACTCCGGGACTGTCTGGAAGCAGATCAAAAGCTGGGCTTCGAGGCCATGGTCATCGTTGCTGCCTTGATTGATCAAAGTCGCTACTCACCCGGAATCATCGCAGATGTTTTCGAAGAAGTGGGGATGAGCGGTCTCGTGTGCGGGTTAAATCAAGGAGACGGACCAGATCCTCTGGGTGGCGATGAAAAACTCGTCATCGAGTCTCTCCGCGCACAGGCCGCCTATGCGATCGCCCTCGCCGAGAGAGATTGCGGACCGGAACTGTTTGTTGGTCCAACCCACGCAAAACACAGGACCCAACGACCAGTATGGCCGGACAGTGCGTTCGACCGCTGGATCGACGCAGTCGAAGGGCTCGCAAATGAAACTGGCCTCAGGGTTCTCTTCGAGCCACTGAATGGGATTGAGGATGGGACACCAACGCCCTTCTCGACCATCCATACGGCTGTTTGTGGTCGGAAAAAGCTTGGAATCCACTTTGATACCGGCCACGCACGTGCACACGGTCTCACGCCAAAAGACCTCCCCATGATCGCCGACTCCATTGGCTACTTCGAGTTCGCCAACGTCGGCCGTCACCCGCTCTACAATCAAATGGGTATAGACTTTGCCGCATACGCAAGGTCAATGCAATATCTCCCAGAAGATTGTGAAGTGGGAGACGAACCGTTTGACCCCTCCGTGATCAACGCCTTCGGGCTTCAGAAACTCTGCACTACCACGATGTCCGGGTCAGAGTGCCTCAAACGTGACGTAGCCTACCTCCGCTCACTCGGAGTCATGGCCTAACGCCAAAAGGTTTCAGGAGCGTTTACCATAAAAACCCCTCATCAAACAATTTTCGGCGACCCGCAAGGTCGCCGTTAACTTTTTATATATTGTATAATCATCCTATGGACAAAACCACAGAACTCAAAAATCTCCACAAAAAGTGGAAAGAAGAATGCCAATGTGAGCTGAAGAAAACGGCAACTCAGGCAGTGCCGGGAGATGGCAGCCCAAATGCGGAGATTGTCTTTATTGGCGAAGCTCCGGGAAAGTCTGAAGACGAGCAAGGCAGGCCTTTCGTGGGTGCAGCCGGCAAATTCTTGGCTGAAATGCTCGAACTCATAAATCTAAAAAAAGAGGACGTCTACATTACTAATGTAGTGAAATATCGTCCGCCGAACAATCGTGATCCCCTGCCCGAAGAAAAGAGTCTTTGCCGAGAATGGCTGCTCGGCGAGCTCAAAATCATCCAGCCCAAGCTCATCATCTTCCTCGGCCGTCACGCCATGAATAATTTCTTCCCAGAACTCAAGATTTCTGGTGCTCATGGTAAATTATTGATAAAACCATTCAAAGGGATGTCCACGAAATATTTCTTCCCCCTATATCACCCAGCAGCTGCTCTCTATGACGGCTCGATGCGGGAAACTTTAAAAGATGACTTTAAGAAAATTCCGAAGGTTCTGCAAGAGATAGATAAACGCGGGAAAAATTAGAAAAAAATAAAATTAGTGTATAATCTTCGGATGGATAAAAAAGATAAAATCAGGGTAGTGATCCTAGCTGCCGGTCAAGGTACGCGAATGAAAAGTGACCTACCGAAAGTGTTGGTGCCCGTCAAAGGCAAGCCAATGATTGAACATCTACTCGAAGCAGTCGCTGAATCAAGTATTGATGCCAAGCCTGTCATTGTCGTCGGGTATAAGAAGGAAGAAGTGATAAAAACGCTTGGCGACAAATATGAATACGTGGTGCAAGAAAAACAGTTGGGCACTGGTCATGCAGTTATAACTACAGAGAAGATACTAAAAGATAAGACAGATCATGTGCTGGTGTTGTATGGGGACAGTCCTTTCTTGAGCTCAGAAACCATAGAAAAATTAGTAGATAGACACCTAGGATCAAAGGCAAAGATAACGATGGCTACAGTAGAGCTCCCAGATTTTAATGATTGGCGAGATTTTTTCTATAAAAGCTTTTCTCGAATAGTTCGTGATAAAAATGGAAACATTATAAAAGATGTTCAATTTAAAGATACAAATGAAGAGGAAAAGAAGATCAAAGAAGTTAATCCATGTTATTTTATTTTTGAAACAAGGTGGATGTGGGAAAAACTAAAAACTTTAAATAAGAACAATGCGCAAAAACAATATTATCTGACTGACCTAGTGGAATGCGCAATACAAGAAGGAACAAAAATAGAATCAATGAAAATTGATCCACGTGAAGCCCTTGCCGCAAATTCTCAAGAAGAACTCGCCGTTCTAGAAAAATTAACATTATAATCATATCAAATATGCAAAACCCATTCGAAAATGCAATGAAACAATTGGACAGCGTTTCTAAAATAGCGAAGATAAAAAGCCTGAACGGTGGTCTTATCGCCCAACTCCGAGCGCCCAACCACGATATTAAAATTTCTATTCCAGTCAAGATGGATGATGGCTCGACGAAAGTATTTGAGGGATACAGAGTTCAATACAACAATGTGCTGGGGCCTTACAAGGGTGGTATTAGGTATCACCCAAAAACTGAAATAAACGATGTGAAAGCTCTCGCCTTCTGGATGACAATAAAGTGTGCAGTTGCGAACATCCCCATGGGTGGAGGCAAGGGCGGAATAACTGTAGATCCGAAAAATTTATCAAAGAGCGAGTTGGAGAAGCTCTCACGCGGGTGGGTGCGAGGCCTTTCAGACGTTTTGGGACCTTATAAAGATGTGCCAGCCCCCGACGTCAACACTACAGCCGAAATAATGGCTTGGATGGTAGATGAATTCGGAAAGATAACTAAAAATAAGAATACCAACGAAGTTAAAGCAGCTTTTACGGGGAAACCCATAGATAAGGGTGGGTCAGAAGGGCGAGATGGAGCCACTGGACTCGGTGGATTTTATGTTTTCGATGCTCTGCGTGAAGAACTAAAGCTCCCTAAAAAATGTAAAGTGGTGATCCAGGGTTTCGGAAATGTGGGTGGAAATGCAGCGCGTATTTTTGCCGAACAAGGACACACAGTAATAGCAGTTTCTGATTCACATGGCGCAATATTTAATGAAAGCGGACTAGATATAAAAAAAGTTGAAGCTCACAAAAAAAAGACTGGCGGTTTAAAAGACTTTTCCAAAGAAAACTTACAGACAAAAAACATTACGAACGAAGAATTGCTAGCATTATCGTGTGATCTATTAGTACCAGCCGCTTTTGAAAATGTCATAACTGATACGAACGCACACAAAATCAGAGCTAAGGCTATTTTAGAGCTTGCAAACGGCCCGATAACCCCCAAAGCAGATGAAATTTTATTTAAAAATAATATTCCGGTGATACCAGACGTCCTGGCTAATTCTGGGGGTGTGACTGTGTCTTATTTTGAGTGGGAACAAAATTTAAAAAATGAACATTGGACAGAGCAAAAGGTTTTTGAGAAATTAAGGCTAGTAATGGAAGATGCTTCCAGAAAAACCTTAGAAAAAGCCGAGGAATCTAAAACATCCCTGCGTATGGGTGCTTTCATCCTGGCCCTTGAAAGAATAAGAGGGAAAATGTAACATCACCATATGCGCGGTTACCTGCCCGCAATGCTACGCATAGCGTTGCAGGCGGGGCTCAGTTGTAAAAAATATGTTTTATACTTATGTTTTAAAAAGTTTGAAAGATGGTAAACTGTATATAGGTTTTTCCGAGAATTTAGAAAACCGTATAAAAGAACATACTAAAGGTTTGGTTGTTGCAACTAGAAATAGAACCCCTTTAAAGTTAATATATTATGAAGCATGTCTGATTAAAGAAAAAGCGATTGAAAGAGAGAAGGTATTAAAATCTGGTTTTGGTAGAGCATATTTGAAAAGAAGATTATAGGGTGAAAGGGCGGTTAGCTCATTTGGTAGAGCGTGTCTTTGACGTAGACAAGGTAACAAGTTCGATTCTTGTACCGCCCACATGACATCAGAAAATGTTATCAAACTTATACAAGAAATAGTTGAACAAGCTCAATTATTAAAAGATAAGCACGTCTCAGGAGAAAATAACGCTCCTGTTAATTATGCTTGTATTTTTTCTCAAACAGAAAAAGAATTCAATGATTTCTTGGAAATTATTAAAAAAATGGGTCCTGAAGTCGAAAAAACCTCAAAAGGTCCTATTTTTGACATTGGAGGTATCGAAACCAAAGCAGGTCGATTGAGAGTCTTGAAACTTCGTCTTCCAGACATAAAAAGGCCAGAGCGGGGTGACGCTGATTTTACTGTTAAAAACTATCCGAAATTTAAAAAAGATTATTTATCTAAACCTGGTTTTAATTTAATAATCAAACCAAAATTTGAAATGATTGAACTTTCAGATCCAGCTTTTAATGTTTTAACATACTTTTCAAGTATCCCAATGAATGAACAACTTGGTTTAATATAACATTATGAAAATTTTAAGCATTGAAACATCCTGTGACGACACAGCGATAAGTATTTTTGAGGTAAGGGGAACTGCCAAGCCTTCATTTAAGGTTTTAGCAAATAATTCAAATTCACAAATAAATATCCACATCCCCTACGGTGGAGTTTACCCGGTGCTTGCCAAGAGAGAACATGCCAAAAATCTACCCATTTTACTTGAAGCAAGTCTAAAACAAGCAAAGCTAGAAAAGAAATCAAAACCAGTAGACGCTATCGCTGTCACCTATGGCCCAGGGCTAGAAATGTGTCTCTGGGAGGGTATAATTTTCGCTAAAGATTTAGCGAAGAAATGGGGTGTGCCCATTATACCTGTAAACCACATGGAGGGGCATGTGGTTTCGGTTTTTGGAAAACACAAAGGAAAGTTTTTAATACCGAAAGTAAAAACGCCGATTCTTTCTCTTTTAGTTTCTGGTGGACACACACAATTAGTACTGAGCAAAAAGTTTATGCAATATGAAATAGTTGGAGAGACCCTAGACGATGCTGTCGGCGAGGCTTTCGACAAGGTCGCCCGTATGCTTGATCTGCCCTACCCCGGCGGTCCACAGATTTCAAAGATGGCGGAAATAGAAAGGGCTGCAAAAAAACAAATTATTTTTGGGTCGCTGTCTCCGCGTGCTCGCGGAGCGCTGCCTCTCGGCTCGTCAGCCTGCGAGACACCCAAAAATGATTGTTTTTCTTTCGCCCTTCCAAGACCAATGCTTCACAGTAAAGATTTTAATTTTTCTTATGCTGGATTAAAAACCGCCGTTCTTTATTTAATTAGAAAAATCGCACCAGATGGAAAGCTGGATTATAAAACAAAAAGCGCTATAGCTCTAGAATTTGAAAACGCAGCTATAGAGTGTTTGGTGTATAAAACAAAAAAAGCCATAGAAAAGTACGGGGCTAAAACTTTAATGGTGGCAGGTGGAGTAGCTGCTAATAGACACCTAAGAAATGAAATGTCCGCCTTGGGTGGAAAAAAAATAAAACTCCTCTTCCCCACCCTAGAACTTTCAGGAGACAATTCCCTAATGATCGGCATAGCGGGATACTTAAATTACATAAAAAATAAGAGAAAAGTCCCTAAACCAGCCCTCATAAAAGCAACTGGTAATCTAAGGCTCTAACCCTCGCCCAGGCGGGGCAGGTATGATATTATTCAACTTATGAACGAGAAGCTGCTCAAGCCATATAACCCTAAAGAAACAGAAGAAAGAATCTACAAGCTATGGGAAGATAGCGGTTTTTTTAACCCAGATGTGTGTATAAAAAAGGGAGTGACTGAGGCTGATGCAGAACATTTTTCGATCGTCCTTCCACCACCAAACGTAACTGGAAATTTACATACTGGACATGCTTTGATGCTTGTCATTCAAGACATCATGATTCGCCAGGCGCGCATGCAAGGCAAAAAGACACTTTGGCTCCCCGGCACAGACCATGCGGCCATCGCCACTCAGTCAAAAGTTGAAAAATTGCTTGAAAAAGAAGGTATCCGTAAAAATGATCTTGGCCGCGAAGAGTTTTTGAAGCGTGTTGAGAAATTTGCTAAAGAATCACATGACACTATCATAAATCAATGTAAGAAGATGGGTGCAACGCTCGACTGGTCTCGCGAAGCTTTTACTCTAGATGAAGCTCGTAATCTCGCTGTTAAAACAGCTTTTAAAAAAATGTACGACGATGGTCTTATTTATCGAGGACATAGGATAGTGAACTGGGATCCGAAAGGACAAACAGTTATTTCGGATGATGAAACAATTTACGAAGAAAGAAAAGGAAAATTTTATACTTTTAAGTATGGGCCTTTCGAAATAGGCACAGCAAGACCCGAAACAAAATTTGGAGACAAATACGTGGTCATGCATCCAGATGACAAAAGATATAAAAAATGGGATCATGGCGACAAACTGACGGTAGAATGGATAAATGGCCCCATTGAAGCAACAATCATAAAAGACAAAATAATTGACATGGAATTTGGCACTGGTGTGATGACCATTACTCCCTGGCATTCACATGAAGATTTCCAGTTAGCTGAAAAATATAAATTATACAAAGAACAAATCATAGATAAATTTGGAAAATTACTCCCGATTGCACAAGAATTTTCTGGTATGAAAATCACTGAGGCTAGAGAAAAAATTGTTGAAAAATTAAAAAATAAAGGACTGCTAGTCTCGGTCGATGAAAATTACACAAACAGAGTGGCCACAGCCGAGCGCACTGGAGGCATGATAGAACCACAAATCATGCTTCAGTGGTTTGTAGACGTAAATAAAAAGATCCCAGCACGTGGTAATAAATCTCTTAAAGAACTCATGCTCGAACCAGTGCGAGAAGGTAAAATAAAGATTATTCCCAACCATTTTGAAAAGGTTTATTTTAATTGGATAGAAAATTTGCGTGATTGGTGTATCTCCAGACAGATTTGGTATGGGCACAGAATTCCAGTATGGTATAAAAAGAAAGAAACGGGCAAAAAAATGGGTTTTGCGGGTGATATCGTTAATCAGGTTTTAGATACTAAAACAAAAACATATAGATTGCGAGATCATAATTTGTCTGTAGGAGATGAAATTGCTTTTGAAGACAGTTCAGCTGGTAACATTTTCGGTTATGGAAAAATAACCAAAATAGAACAAACCATAGTGGGTAAAATAGATTTAGAAGATAAAAAACACTGGAGAACTTACGAAAAAACAGAAGATCTAATAAAAGCTTTTAAACGACATCATCCAGATAAAGAAGTAGACGAATCAACTCCAGTATGGATATATACATACGAGTTTACTTCACCAATACACTGCGGAATTGAAGCTCCTAAGGATGAAGACTGGACTCAAGACGAAGACACATTAGACACATGGTTTTCTTCCGGACTCTGGACTTTCTCCACGCTCGGTTGGCCAAACAAGACAAAGGATTTGGAGACATACCACCCTACTTCTGTGCTCGAAACCGGACACGACATTCTTTTCTTCTGGATTGCCCGCATGATTTTGATGTCGCAATATTTGCTTGGAGAAATACCTTTCAAAAATGTATATTTGCATGGTATGGTCCGCACGTCTGACGGTAAGAAAATGTCTAAATCCCTTGGAGAAAAGGCCATTGATCCGCTTGATATAGTGGCTAAATACGGCAATGATGCGTTGCGTATGGCCATGGTGGTCGGCAATACTCCAGGCAATGATCTAAAGCTAAACGAAAATGACATCAGGGGGTATGGTAAATTCACAAATAAAATTTGGAATGCTTCTAGATTTGTTTTAGAACAGACAAAAGATGTGGCTGTTTTTAATCCTAAAAATTACGACGCGGAAGATAGAAAATCCGAAGATGAATTGAAAAACTTAATAAAGGAAGTAACAAAAGAAATGAACGAATATAGATTTTCGATAGTTTCGGAAAAACTTTACCATTATTTTTGGCACACTTTCGCAGATATCATTATCGAAAGATCAAAAAAGAAAATTTTGGAAGATAAAAATGCCCTATCAGCTAAGACGCTTTTACATCGTCATTTAAATATCCTTTTAAGAACACTCCATCCCTTCGTACCATTCGTCACAGAAGAAGTGTGGTCTATGATACCTGATTATAAAAGTTTATTAATGGTTGAAAAATGGCCTAATGACTAACGACCCTAAAATTCTGGCTTTAGCGTTTATTGGTGGGATTATCCCCTCCCTTTTGTGGCTCTGGTTCTGGATTAAAGAAGAAGAGAATGATCCCGAACCAAAAGGAGTCATCACCGCAGTTTTCATTTTAGGCATGATAGGAGTGGCTTGTGTTCTACCGATTCAAAAATTTATCCAAGCACACACAAACTCTCCCGAAGACCAGCTCGTGCTATGGGCAGGCTCGGAAGAAATAATAAAATACCTTGCCGTCTTGGTCGTTCTTTACAGAACGAGATACATAAACCAAGCCATAGATTGGCCTATATACTTGATCACTGCAGCCCTAGGCTTCGCTGCTCTTGAAAATACGTTATTTTTGATTAAACCGCTATCACTCGGTCAAGACACGGTGGGTTTGCTCACAGGAGAATTTAGGTTTTTGGGTTCGACGCTTTTGCATGCTGTTGCAAGTGGAATTTTGGGTATCGCACTCGGTATTTCCTTGCATATTGAAGGATTTAAAAGAAAATTATATCTTATCACTGGCCTTGTACTGGCTACTGCCTTGCATAGTGTCTTTAATTTTTTTATAATAAGGGTTAAAGTAAACGATGGAAATTATCTTTTAGAAGTGTTGAAGGTGTTTGGTTTCTTGTGGGTCGTTACTATCATTGTAATGTTACTTTTTGAAAAAGTAAGAAGGATGAATTAAAACTAATTTCAGCTTAAAGCTGATCCGCCTCGAGCGGACAAATTAAAAAATATGAATAAAAAAAGAAGTTTTTGGGAAAGATTAACAGGAAGTGTTCACGAAGAAGAATATGAAGAAACAAAAAAGGTTTCAGTTACGGTAAAAGGGGCTCGAGACAAAAAGCCTGACAACAATTGGATCGAGGAAGAAAATGAAGAAGCAGAACTAGCAATCGACGTTTATCAAACTCCGACTGATATCGTAGTGCAGACGATGACTGCTGGAGTTAAACCAGAAGATTTAGAAATATCAGTGGCTCGCGATATGATCACAATCAAGGGTCATCGTGAAGAGTCGAGAACAATAGACGAAGATAACTATTTCTCCAAAGAACTTTATTGGGGAAGATTTTCTAGAACTATATCACTTCCAGCTGAAGTAGAACCAGAAGAAGTGGAGGCAACGGAAAAACACGGACTTTTGACGATAAAAATCAGGAAAGTAGATAAGGAAAAGAAAAACAATATAAGAGTCAGATCAATCTAATGTGCCTGGGGGCAGAATCGCACTGCCGACCTATCCCTCTTCAGGGGAGAGCTCTACTACTGAGCTACCCAGGCGTTTTACTTCTTAAAATTCTGAATTATCTTATTAAGATTACTTAAATCACTTTTTGCTCCACCATATACGCCGATTAATTTATCCACATATGGCTGAATAAAGTAATATGCCCCTACCGCAGAACCAACAATCAATATCCAATATATTGCTCTCATAATACTTGCGTAGCGCATTCCACGTCTCATAGAATGCAACATTTTATTGTTGTCTTCTACAAGTTTTACGCTCTTGTACAAAAGTTCTCTTTCTTCCGGAGACATAGACAAATACTAGCAAAAATAGATTTAAAAATCAAAACTTTGTGTCCTCGGCAGGAATTGAACCTACAATTACTCCTTAGGACGGAGTCGTTATATCCGTTTAACTACGAGGACATTACAAGACAATAGTATATGAGAGTCGGATTAAAGTCCAAGCAACTTCACTATCAATGGTTTATTGAAACCGACAACCAAATCGTTGTCGATGATGATAACCGGCACACCCAGCTGCCCACTTTTCTCTACTAGCTCCTTTCTTTTCTCTGGGTTTCCAGCAACATCATATTCTGTATATGGAATATTTTTCTCCTTAAAAAACTCTTTGGCCATGTGACAGAAATGACAAGAAGGAGTCGAATAAATTACTACATTTTTCATAAAATTAAAAAATTAATTACTAATTACCTATATTGTATCATACTTTCTTAAACTTGCCTAAAGATTAAAATAACGATATATTTCTTGAATACGCGGCCGTAGTTTAGTGGTAGAACTGGTGCTTCCCAAGCATCGGGTGCGGGTTCGATTCCCGCCGACCGCACAGATTATTTAAACCAATTTTTCCAAAAAAACAAAAAGGAGAAGAACCCACCTGAATCTTTTTTAGGAACCACCGTGGAATTTTTATCATCTACAACCACGATCAATCCCTCCCCTTCTTTAGCTAAACCAAACTTGTCACGAATACTTTCCTCTACCCCGCTGTCCGTCTTTAATTTAGCTATGTCAGAAGATAATTTGACTTTTTCTTTTTGTAAATCTAAGACCCTATTTTCAGCTATTTTTTTATTCTCCGTAGTTATTGTCATTTTTCCCATAAAACCAACCACTCCCCAGACAAAAAATATCAGTAAAACACCTAAAATCACCAAAACTGGTCTGGAATACACTATGTTGCGAAAACCTCTTTTTGGTTGAAAACTTTTCATGATATGGTAATATAAGTATATGCTTTTCAATAAAAAACATCAAAAGAAAATACAAGTGGCTTGGGCGGCTGTTAGTCTACTGATAATTATCAGTATGATTTTGCTTTACTCTCCCTTCTTTGGCACAAGATAATTTTAAAATAACTTTGCAAGAGCATCCTCCTTATGACCTAACGCAGCAAAGTTTGATTTTAAAGTTTTTTATTTTTCCCCGCTCCGCATCATTTTCAAAAAGACATCTTGCGGAATGTTTACCCGGCCCCTTTCTTTCATCTTTTTCTTACCCTTCTTTTGTTTTTCACGAAGTTTCATCTTGCGGGTGATATCCCCCCCGTACATATGAGCAGTCACATCTTTTTTCATCCCGCTCAGTGTGCGAGAAGAAATAATACGCCCAAGTGCCTTACCCTGGATTTTTAAAGTAAACATTTGCCTCGGCAAGAGACCTTCTAGTTTGAGGACGGATTCTTCGGCCTCAGTTTCCACTCTCTTTTTAGAAATAACCTTAGAAAAAGCGGGTACAACTTCGTCTGCCACCAATATATCAAGTCTGGTAACTTCTGCTTCACGCATTTCGGCCATTTCATAAGATATCGATCCATAGCCTGAGGTTGTGCTCTTCAATTCATCAAAAAAATTACGCATCAGTTCACGTAGTGGCATCCTCACTGATAAGGAAGAACGATTGTCTCCGAAATTTTCTGTTTCTCCCACTTCCCCCTCATGGTCAAACATAAGTTGCATTATGTTGCCTAGATATTCTACTGGCGTGATTATTTTCGCCTTCACCCACGGCTCGAAAACTTTCTGTATATTGCCATCGTCTGGGAAAAAATAGGGTGAGTAGATTTTTTCCCTTTTATTGTTGTTGTTTATTACTTCATAAATGATAGAAGGTGTCGTAATGACCAAACTTAGATTAAATTCTCTTTTTAGTCTCTCAGTAATTATTTCCAAATGAAGCATACCAAGGAAACCGCAGCGGAATCCCCGACCGAGAGACCCAGAAGATTCCTCCTCATACGAAAAGGACGAATCAGAAAGTTTTAGCTTACCCAAAGATAGTTTAAGAATAGCAAAATCATCTGCATTCTCCGGAAACACACTGGCCCATACCACCGGCATAGGTTGCATATATCCCGGGAGAGCTGGTAGAGGGTTCGCAGATTTGGTAATGGTATCTCCGACAGAAGCGATACCTGGTTTCTTAATGCCTGTAACAATATACCCTATTTCGCCCGAAGTAAGAGATTCCCGTACCGTTTCCTCTGGTGAGAAAGTACCCACTTCCAGCGCCGCGAATTTTTCATTGGATACCGCAAAGGTTAGATTATCTCCCTTTTTCACCTTACCATCGAGTACCCGCACGAATACGATGACACCTCGATGATTTGAATATTTAAAATCAAAAATAAGCGCTCGTAAGATATTATCACCCGATAAATAAGTTACCACTGGGGCTGGAACACGTTTTATGATCTCTTGTAACAGATTTTCTACGCCTTCTCCTGTACGTCCCGATACTTCTAATATTTCTTCTGGCCGACAGTTTAAAAGCTTGATAACTTCTTCTTTGACTTCTGATATTCTAGCAAGTGGTGAATCTATTTTGGTAATAACTGGAATTATCTTCTTGCCTGTTTCTTGACCTTCCCCACGTGCCATGGCAAGCGTGGTAAGTGTTTGAGCTTGAACCCCCTGTGTTGAGTCAATCAGCAAAATAGAGCCTTCTACAGCCTTCAGAGCACGAGAAACTTCGTATGAAAAGTCTACGTGGCCTGGAGTATCGATTAGATTTAAAGCATATTTCTCGACGCCAAAAACGTATTCCATGCGTACCGGCTGCATTTTAATAGTAATCCCCCGTTCACGTTCCAGCTCCATGGAGTCGAGTACTTGATCACGCATTAGACGTTCTGGCACTGTATGTGTAATCTCCAGCATTCTATCCGCCAAGGTGCTTTTACCGTGGTCAATATGGGCGATGATTGAAAAGTTTTTAATGTTTTTTAGATCCATAGAATTAAATTATGCTTTTGAATCCTCCAGCTTGGAGATCCCATAATTTTTTATACAATCCGCTTTCTTTGTTTATAAGATCTTCATGGATTCCATCTTCAATAATCTTTCCTTTTTCAATAACAATAATTCTATCCATCTCTCTGATGGTCGAAAGTCGGTGGGCAATGATGATAGTTGTTTTTCCCTTAATAAGTGTACGAAGTGCATCTTGAATTAAAGATTCAGAATGAGAATCCAGAGAAGAGGTAGCTTCATCAAGAATAAGAATAGGGGCATTTTTTAGGATAGCTCGAGCGATCGCGACCCGTTGACGTTCACCGCCAGAAAGTTTGACTCCCCTTTCTCCCACAAAGGTTTTGTAACCCCTTGGCAATAGATCGATAAATTCATCACAATGCGCAAGGTGGGCTGCAATTAAGACTTCCTCATCGGTCGCATCACGTCTACCATAACGTATATTTTCTAAAAGGGTTCGATGGAAAAGGGATGGATCTTGCGGGACAAAAGCAATCTTTTCTCGTAGATTTTTCTGAGAAATACTTGAAATATCAACCCCGTCAATCAAAACCCTCCCAGAAGTAATATTAAACAATCTCATGAGTAAACGAACAAAGGTAGTTTTGCCAGCACCCGAAGAACCGACGATAGCGATTTTCTGCCCCGTGGGAATCCTTAGAGAAAAATTATCTAATATCTTAGAATTATTATTCTCATAAACATATGTAATATTCTCAAATATCACTTCTCCTTTTACACTATTTATTACTTTCTTTGAATTGTCTGAAATTTCATACGGGGTGTTTAATATAACAGCCATTTCTTCAGCATCAGCAAAACTTTCATAATATGCGCGGACAATGGCTCCAAAACTCCAAAGATTTTCAATTAAACGAAATAGATAATTTTGCAGTAAAATAATGACGGGCAAGGTTATGAGACCAAGTCTCCAATCGTTGAGAACAATCCAAAAAATGATGAATTCGGTAATAAATGAATAAAAACTCTCTATTGACTGAAGCCCTTCCCATAAATACCAATTAAAAAGAGACTTTTTCTTTTGCTCGTCTATAACTCCACCAACTTTTTCTTTTTCATATTCATGACCAGTAAATAATTGAATTGAGGGATGGTTCCCGATCGAATCAGCTAAAGCTCCTGTGGTTTTTGAATCAGCTTCTGAGGCAATAACGTCATATTTTAACTTGTAACGAATATAAATAAAAGCAGTAAGTAAAAATATCAAGCAAAAAACTGCCAGAATATAAGAATATTTGGGAAACAGGGTGTAAATAGCAATTATCGTACCGAAACTGCGCACGATAAGCGGTAACCCATCAACCATCATTCGATCATTAATTTTTTCAAAAGCTCTGGCATATTTATTAATTCTCTGGGTCAGAGAACCGCTAAAATGATTAGCAAAAAAAGAATGAGAATGACCAATCATGTACGAAAAAGCTTGCTTGCGTAAACCAGCTATCGTTTGTGCTTCAAAATATGAAAGCGAAAAACCGGAAATTCTACGAAATAACCAACGAATTAAGTTTAGTGAAAAAACAAGGATAATTATGGACTTAGCCTCAGTCACGGAGGTAAAATTATTAGTACTCAAAACATTCCAAAGCGTCAGGTATTGAAACGGTATTAAAATATCAAAGGACGCAGCGGCAACCGTACAAACGATCACAGAAAAAAAAGACGCCTTGTAGTGTCTAGCCACTTGCCAAAAATATTTAAGCACCAATCCTCGGTGCAAATTTGAATAATCCTTTTCCATATTTTATATTTGTATGGAATTTAATTCTAGCAAGAAAAACCCTTAAATCAAAGCCCTTCTTGGGAAGGAGCGATAATTTTTGCTCGCCAGAATTTGGTTCTGAAGGTCTCTAAGAGATATTTTAACTCTTCATTTTTGAGCAAATATAACACGACAACAGCTGCCATTATGCCTAGAATTCCAGATATCAAGCCTTGAAAGAAAACTCCAATAAGAGTAGTCGTACCAAAAATCGGAGAAAATATATTTAATCCGACATATGAGACAAGTCCTAGAAAGAACGAAGCGCCCAGGCTTTGGAAAAAAGTTTTGGTAATAAAAGATTCGTCTGGCATGAAATCTTTTTTCACAAAGAACCAATGTAAGATGAAATTTAATATAGTACCAATAGAATACGCAAGTGGCAACATTAATACTTCCGTACCAGGGATATCATTCACCTTGAACAAAGCCTCTATAAAGTATCGAAATATGGGAAAATTTTTAAAAAAATTAATTAACACGAAAGATAAAATTATAATCAAAACAGAGCAGGAGAAATTAACGATAAGGGGGCGTTTGGTATCACCTGTCGCATAATAAGAACGAGATAAGAGCGTTATCATCCCCTGAGCCAGAATTGAGACAGAAAAAATGGCCAAACAAGCTGCTACTAGACGAGTATTTTCCCAAGAAAAAGTACCGGAACCTAGTATTACACGCACTATCTGAGCACGAACCACAATAAAAAGAAATATGATAGGTAGAGACCAAAAAACTATCGCCCGCGCAGCTGATTTTAGATGAATTCTGAATTCGTCCATTTTGCCCATAGATACAGATTTGGCTAAAGTTGGAAAAGCTGCCACTGCGTAAGAAATACCGATGATATTTAAGGGCACGGACTGAAGATTGAAAGCAAAATTAAAAACTGAAATAGAGCCACTTTTTAGAAAAGAGGCAAGAGCAATAATAGAAATGAGAGCAATATTGTTAAAAGAAAGCCCGAGCGTTCTCGGAAGAGAAGTTAGAACTGATTTTTTTATATCCGCATAATTAATTGAAAAAGAAAATTTAGGTGTAAACCCGCAAGATTTAGATGAGATAAATTGTATCGCGAAATGCATAAATGCACCCAAAACTACTCCAAGAGCTAGTCCGTAAATTCCAAAGATCGGATATAAAAATACCACCCCGATAATAATGCCCAGATTATAGAAAATTGGACTTAAGGCATACATAAAAAATTTACGAAAAAGTTGAGTAACTGTGCCAAAAAGATTAGAAAGCCCTAGGAGTATTGGAGATAGCAACATGATGCGTGATAGTACTATTAATTTACTCTGGAAAAATGGTGTAAAACCAGGGGCGATGAAAGGTACTATAAGGGGCATAAGAAAAAAAACAATAAGGGAAACAACAACCATTACCAGAAAAAAAATAGTGAAAACATCGTTTAGATACTTTTGTGCTTCATCGGTGACTTTGTCACCATTCATCTTTGCTGTAACGAAAGGAATGAGGACAGTAATAGAAGCCAGTGATGCGATACTGATGAATATGAGGTCAGGCACGCGAAAAGCCGCATAATAGGCATCCAAAGATGGCGAAGGACCGATAAAATGCGCAATGGAACGATCACGAAAGAGAGCTAAAATTTGAGAGAGTAAAGTAAAAAAACCTAAAAGAAGTGCTGCCTGGTTTATATTTACAGATTCTTTACTAAAAATCCTAAATATTTTCTCCATTTATTTTGGCTTTTTGGTTGTTGGGGTAGGAGTGGAAGCAGTAGTTGAACTTTTGAAAGAATCAGCATACTTCTTTAAATCTGTATTGGTAGGAGAAATAGATAGGGCCTTCTGCGCATAGTTAAGAGCTAGAACGTTATCACCCCGACTCTTTGCTATTTGAGAAAGAATTACGTAAGCATCGATATAGTCGGGTTTAAGGGTAAGGGCAGCATTGGCATAATCTTCTGCTTCTTTTGTTTTTTGATTAGCGACAGATACGATGGCCATACTGAGCTTAAGCCCTGGATTGTTTGGGTTAAGAGTGGAAGCTGTTGTATACGCTTCAATAGCCTTACTATAAGCGTCTTTAACTCCAAGTGAAGCGAGCTTCTGATATACAGCGCCAAGTGACTGGAAGTTTAAATAATTTGTAGGATCATAGGTCGTGGCTAGTTGTGCCCCGCTTACTGACTGCCCCAGACTTGATTGTAAACTGGCTTTATCTGCTTCAGATAAAGTAGCAGCATCCTTGCTGGCTAGAGAATTCAATTTGACAAGATATATTTGTGCATATGTACGAAAATACAAATCATTCTGGTAGAGTGTCAGAGCCTTGCTTATAGAAGCTTCGGCTACTGGTATAGAGGGAGCTGTTATTGCCTTTCCAAAATAAGAGACAGAAACAAGACGCTCTATATACCTAAACGAAATAGCCGCAGTCCCGATCAATACAAGAACGATAAATAATATAGAGAAGAAACTTTTCCTGTGATCACTTAAATATGACAGAACAATTTCTCCTTTATGGTGACTAGACGAAGAGAGTCCTATGAATACCCCAGCGAAAGCAAGAGCTAGTAAAAATATAACTGCCCCGGTTGAATAGAAAAAGCAGGATACAAATAAATAGAGAGACAAAACAAAGAAAGCCATCGTTTCCCAGTTTACGCCATTTTTAATGCTAGAAAAAATAGATTTTATGCCACTGGTTATAAACATAATGAAAAAAATAAGAAGCATGAGTATGCCGAGAAGTCCAGTGGTGACAGCAAGGGTCGGTAACAATCCCGAGCCAGAATTAAAGGAAACATCCCAAAAATCGTTGCCATTTATTGTTTGATTTATAACAAGAGGCTTGTACATAGCCCAGGCGCTTGAAAACTTGTTCGGACCCACGCCAAACAAAAGATGATCTTTTAGGGCTGACCGGGTGACCCCCATCGTAGCTGAAAAAGAAGGACCAACTTCGGTGTTTTGTATACCTAGACTGTTTGGTAATATTCCTCCGATGAAATTACCAGACATAAAGAATAAAAGTGTTATCATTATGATGACAAAAGAAAATACAGGGAAACTATTCTTGCCATGTTCAGCACCCGAAACACCCTCCGACTCCTTTGCTTTAGAAGCAAGAGAGACTTTGTAGACAAAAATGATTAGTGCAAAGATTCCCAAGAGTTCCCAGACAAACTGGAAATTAACTGCTGCCACCATTACCATGGAAAATATGGCTAATATTTGAAGCAGCCATCTCTCGACTCTTGTGGTTGGGAAAAATTCAACCACCAAAAGAGACATAAAGCTTAGAAATCCGGCGAAAATGCCAAACGCATTCCAGGAACCAAGAAGATTGTCTGTCTTTGAGGCCAAAACCCCCAAAGATAGAAAATTTGTTATAAACATTGGGAAAAATAAACGAATACTTTGAAAGACTAAAACAATAGCACCCGAAAGTATTGCTCCAAATAAAACTATTTTGGCCTTCCTTGGGTCTCGTAAAACAATAGAAGACATAAGCATTAAAAGGAAAGCAGAAAAAGTAAACCAGAAAGTACCGATATCAAACATTGTACCAAAAAAAGAAACCTGTGGAACTTTTACTAAAAAGGCTGATAACAAAAATGCCAAAACAATCCCCCCGCCGGCAAGTAAAGTGGCAGACCTGGGAAGAATTATTTTACCATCAAAAAATCTGGCCAAACACCAACAAATAACACATACGGTAAGCCCTACTACCAAGAGCAACCCCTTTGAAGTCTCAACTGGAATATTAGTGAAAGGTAAAAAGAAGAATGGAAGTAATACTATTACTAAAAATAAAGAAACAAAAGAAACCCGATCAAAAATATTTGTTTTCATGGGTTTAATTATACTATAACCCCACATCTAATCACAAGTTAAAAAGATGAAAAAGGTGTTGATAAGTGAATAATTTATATAATTTACGGTCCCGCCGTAGGAGCAGGAGCATTAACATTGACTGTCCTAGTGACTTCTATGGCGTGGTTGCCAGCGGTATCGGTAGCATTGTAGTGAATTGTATAGGTGCCAGCGGTGTTTGTATCTACTGTGCCACTAATGATGACAGCGACAGAAGTGTCTACATCGTCTGTGGCAGTGGCTCCTTGTTCACTATACGTCTCTCCTACATTTAGATTCATTGTGCTATCGCCATTTAGAGTAATTACTGGTGGAGTTGTGTCTGCTCCTGGAGTTGCACCACCCCCTGTTCCTGGATCTGCTGGTGGAGTACCGCCAGCGCTACTACCCCCACTTCCAGAGCTACTTCCGCCGGTGTTGTTGGCGACGCTGGAACTACTACCCGCTGCCATGGCTTCGAGCTTATCACCATCTGCACAAAACTCAGTGCCATCGGATTTCGCAACACAAATTTGCTTGGTGTGTACCTTGTTGGCAAAAAAGTCTCCAATATTATTCGCCTTATCCGCCATCCAAGTATCAACTTTTTCATAAACATTTTTAAAGAAAGCATTAACAAAAGACTCATTGGTAGAACCAGCAAGTGGCGTAATGGTGCCAGCGATGGCATTAAGATTAAGATCAAGTTCTTGAATAGATGCGATCATCACAGGAGTGAGTTTGGAATAATCCACCATCCACTTATCTGCGTCATTGATTGGCTTAGTTACAGCGTGAGGATAAACATTATAGAGTTCTTGGGCAAAGACTCCAGTGTATAAATTGTGATTAGCATCGTTTTTCCAGGTAAAGTCGTGTATTTTTATTTGATTTAACACATTAAGAGACGAAGCAGTATTTTCGTTGACTAAATTCTTTAATCTTTGATCTGATGTTGTGTTATAGGCCGTGGCAGAAGAGCCAAAAGTAATTGAACCAATATCACCGCCATCGCCATCTTTAAAAGCAATAAGTGTAGATGGCCCAGCTGCGGTGTCATCATCTAGACCAGCCTGAATGAGAACACCACTACGATTGGCGTTGTTGCCATCATTGAAAAAATTCGCAACATAAGAAGCAACATCATTTTTTACGTCAAATTTATAGCCTGGCGTCGTTGTCCCGATACCGACAGCACCCTCAAAATAAGCAGAATTTGCCCTGGTGATAGTAGTGTTTGTTCCAGCAATTGGTTTAGGCACATAAAGAGTAAATGCATCAGTGACTGTAATAGCATTTGTGGAAGCAAAGGTTGGGGCACCGAAACTATTGGCCGTTCTTATGGCCACTGTGCCTGCGGCAGCCGTACTTGTATCAGTGTATGTGGCAGCATTAGAGTCAAATGCTATACCATCTGTGGTCCATGAAGAAGCAGAGATGTTTCCATCTATCATTAGGTGCGCAGTGGGAGAAGTACTACCTATACCAAAATTACCACCAGAAGCAAAACGTCCACGTTCGCCATAAGCCGAGCCGGTATAGGTATAAAACATAAGACCAGAAGTGTTGTTTGAACGAGTACCCAGAACAAGATTACCACTATCATCCACTGCTATCTGAGCAGAAAGAATACCAGAATCAGGGCCACTTCTGTCCCAACCAATTCTTAGACGAGCGCTCGTTCCGGCTCCACCGATACCAACTAGGGTCTCATCACCTCCATCATCAATATCCAATATATTGGTTGCTGTTGTACCTATACCCACTCTTCCACTGTCAGTAATGCTCATCTTGACAGAACCTCCAGCACCAGATCCACTTGCACTGTAATTCTCACGGAAAAATCTTAAAGTACCAGCACTGTTGTCAAAATTCCACATATTTGTTGAATCATTAGAAGCAACGAGTGTTAAACGTGCATTTGCTGCTCCAGAAATACGAATACCTTGTGAAGAAGCGCCGACCACATGAAGTGGTGCGACTGGTGTAGTTATTCCGATACCGACCGCCGCTGCACTCGTATCCACATATAATTGATTTGTATTTACCGCAAAGTCTCCTGTAGTAGAAAGAGCCACGTTTAAATTACTTCCTGCAGCTGGGGTCATAGTGATAGCTCCAGTGCTGATGAGAGATGGAGTCGATACAGATGTGGAAGACAGAAGTTTGGTAGCGGAAAGTGTGTCTGTGGCAAAAGTTAAATCCGCATCATCAGAGAGAAGCCCTCCTGTACCAGCAAAAGTTACTCGGGTTGCTGTCAACCCAGAGTTGGTGAGATTGGTAAATGTACCCATTCCCGCATTGTTTATGCTGGCTACGGTAGTAGAAGTGCCACCAGTTGTTGTAAACTGATAACTATCATAAGCATTAAAAATTAGAACATTGCTTGTATTTCTTATGTTAGCACCGGTACCAGCACCAAAATTAATACCCCCTGCCGCAGTTTGAAGAAGAAGATTTGCGTATATAGTGACGTTATCAGTGCTTAAAACATTGGTTCCTGTTTGAGGCGAATAGAAAGCAAAACCCTGATAAGGAGCGCTGAGAGTCATTATACTACTACCATCAGTTTTTAGTGATCCTCCACCGACAAATAAATATCCTGAAGCAGCAGGTACTGTTATTGATGATCCTGTGTTTATAGCTCCAGCCACACCGAGACCACCCGAAACCTTAAGCGCTCCAGTGGTGCTAGAAGTGGAGGCAGTGGTAGAGCTAACCGTCGTAGCTGCATTTATCGCCAAAGTCTGTGACGCCACTGTGGAATTAAATGTTCCATACAAAAGCGCTCCGGCGATATCTCCAGCACGATTTGTGCGAGATTGGTTGTCTATGAAAAGTTCATTTGATTGAGTAGTACTATAAGCACCAGCAGAGTAACCTATGGAGACGTTGTTTGAGCCAGTAGTAGCAGAGATACCCGCTTGAGAACCTAAATATGTGTTGTAATTTCCAGAACTAACAGCATAACCAGCCTGCCAACCAACGCCCGTATTTTCGGCAGCTCCATTGGAAGAAGAGAGTGATCTGTAACCAACGGCAGTATTTCTATTACCAGTTTGGGTCGTAGAAAGAGCTTCTCGCCCAATAGCAGTATTTTGTATAGCTGTTGTGTTTGCAGTTAATGCACTTAAGCCAACTGCTACATTGTCTGTACCCGTTGTATTCGCAAATAAAGCACTATTACCGAATGCAGAGTTAGATGAACCTGTGGTATTTGTATACATCGAAGAAACACCAATAGCGGTATTTGAACCACCAGAAGTAGTATTGGTCATTGCGTTATAGCCCATTGCTGTATTAGAAGCTGCAGTGTTGTTATATAGAGTTGCATAACCAACAGCCGTATTTCCATTTCCCGTAACTACACTAGCTAGCGAACTATCTCCTATAGCGACATTCCCCGCACCTGTAGTATTCAATAAAAGCGCATCCCCACCAATAGCCACGTTTGAGTTACCTGTAGTGTTCGCATTCAATGCACGATATCCCAGAGCCACATCATATGTAGCAGTAGTTAAAGCTGCTGCTGCTGCTGAACCCACCGCCACATTTTTGTTGCCTGTAGTAGACGCTGCCAAAGCACTCGAACCTACAGCAGTGTTGTCCGATGCGGTGGTCATGGCCACCAATGCAGAATAACCCACAGCTGTGTTACGAGCTCCTGTGGTCGCCGTGTATCCGGCTTGGGAACCAACGAAAGTATTAAACGTTCCGCTGGTATCTGATGTGCCCGCAAAGAAACCAACAAATGTATTTTCTGCCCCAGTTAGAGCCCCTGCTCCAGCTCCTGCGCCGACAATGGTCGCTCGAGTGGCGGTGGTATTACCTCCCGCACCCTGTGAACCGACTACTACAGTATCAGCATTGCTTCCTGAACCTAAACCTATTCTAAGAGTATTGATGAAAGAATCTTTTGCAATACCCACACCTCCAGAAACTACCAAGGCTCCTGTTGTTGTAGAAGTGGAAGCGGTAGTATTTGTTAAAGTTGCAACACCAGATGCTCCAAGAGTTGTTACCCCACTAAGTGGACCACTTAAAGCTAGAGATGTCCCAGACGCTGCACCAATATTTGGCGTCGTAAAGCTTGGACTCTCCAAAAAGGCAAATGTTTTTCGGGCAGCTCCGGTTGTAATCGTTCCATAAAATGCATCAGTTAGAAATTCCACTGCTCCAGCTTCGGGTGTGGTATTTAGAGAGCCTGAAGTAAATTTTAATGGTGCGGTGCTTGCTGTAGCTGTGCCAGCTCCTAAGTGAAGATAAGCAGTGGGTGCGGTAGTTCTTATGCCAAGAAGTCCACCAGTAGCATTGATAACAATATTTGCAGAATTACTATTACCATTTGTACCACCTTCGATCTTATAATAAGTATTACCAGAGACAGCAGATGGGTATATTCTGAATCCTGACCCAGTTGAACCACTCACCCAATCACTATTCGTGAGACCTAAAGAACCTCCTAAAGTAGACGAGCCTCTGAACCCAGCCGATACGGTAGCACTGAATAAGTCACTGCCATTAAATGAAGCAGTACCATCTTGAGTAAATGTAAGAGCGTTTATTGAAGCACCACCTCCGCCAGCCATAAAGAAATTAAGTTTGTCTGTAGCTGGATTTCCATTAAAACTACTTTGAATTTCATTGTAGTAAACGGTTGGCTGTGCACTGTATGAAAGTCTTATGTTCGCTGAATTAGTAAAAGAACCAGCAACATTACGGCTGACTTCCAATGCTTGGGCTGGTGATGTGATCCCGATCCCAACATTACCTGCGGAATCAATTCTCATCCTCTCAGAATTATTTGTTGCAAATGTATAAGGTTGAGCAGCAGAAGTACCTGTGATAAGTGCGGAGTTTACGTAGATTGCACTTGCACCAGCTTTAGTAACACCAAACAAAGTACCTGAAATTGAGTTTCCATAAGTTTCCATCGAAAGGGCATTACCATTGTTGGTATTTTGAGCATAAAGAGAAGCAGTAGCATTGGCAGCTGTGGCATTAGCAGTAAAATATGTATTTTGAGAAGTTTGAGCAATAATATTTCCTGCTACTTGTAGTTTTTCACTTGGACTTGTGGTGCCGATGCCGACATTACCACTGCTATCAATCGTCATCCGTTCTGTACTGTTTGTCGCCAAACTAACACGGTTGGCTGCTGGTAAGTAGAGACCATTGGTTGGTACAGTACTTCCGGTCGGAATAAATGAAGCAGCAGAGGCAGAGGAAGAAATAGCTGTCATACCCGTCACTGCTAATGCATTGCTTCCGAGAGTTGCACCATTGACAGCAAGTGAAGTTGCGGTTGCGACACCCAAGATTGGTGTAGTCAAAGTCTTGTTTGAAAGCGTCTCTATCCCAGCTAAAGTGGCCAGAGTGCCGGTCGTCGGCAGGGTAACACTGGTTGCTGCAGTAGTCAAAAGCGAGAGAGCATTTGTGGGCGAGAAGGTAACTACTTCACCACCACCTAGTGTAATGGCGTTGGTGGCAAGAGTCGTACTGTCTGAGACGGTAAGAGTTTTACTTGCGCCGAGAGTAAGAGTACCTGTGCCAGTGGTAATGGTGTTACCATTAATGCTAAGAGCAGTAAGCGCACCCGAGAGAGCAAGAGTGGTTCCAGTCAATGCCCCACTGCTAGCAATGCTTGTGCCACCGACAGTGAGAGCGCCAGTGAGTGTCGTCGCTCCCGCTACATTCAAGGTAGTAACGTTGGTGGTGGTAGCATTAATAATATTGGAGTTTAGACTTGCAATGTTCGCATAAGCACCACCAGGGAAATTATTAGCTGAAGAGTCTGGATTAGCTAGACGAACTGGTAGATAAGCTACAGAGTTAGGAGTGGAAGGTTGACTTAAACCTTGAGGTCCCGCTGGACCTTGGGGTCCAGTGGGACCACGTAGTTGGTCAGCGATTTCTTTTTTAGAAAGTATCTTTCGTAAAGCGGAGAGGACGCTAGATTCACTGACGGATGATGGTGGGGTGGATACGTAGACTACAGGGGGGTTAGTGACAATAGATGATACAGAATTATCACCTTTTTCAGCACCTTGATTGGGTAAGAGTGCCGAAGGCGGGATAGTGTTATTTTGAGTAACTGGCGTGATTACAGAAGAAGAAGCAACATAGCTTCTAAAAGCATGGACAAGAGAGTTGGTATTTACTGCAGCCGATGCATCAGGGGTATATAGAAAAAGAAAAAAAGCAAAGACAAAAAGTCCAAGTGGAAATCTTTTTACGAGTGCCCTAAAATTATTTTTATTTTTCATTAGGACCTATATATTATATCAATAATATATAGGTCGAAGGAAGAAAAAATGGGGATAACTATGCACCTATTTTAGGGGCTAAAATGTTGGCTAACAGGCTAAAAAAATTTCTTTAAAAGAAGTGTAAGAAGACCTGCCCAAGAGACTAGATAACGATGTTGACGAGTCTATTTTTTACGTAAATTACTCTTTTGATTTCCTTGCCCGCAATATGTCTTAAAACGTTCTCATCTTTGAGAACTTTACGCTTAACATCCTCTTCATTTTCATTTGCTTTGACAAAAATTTCTGTTCTCAGCTTGCCGTTTATTTGCACTACGATTTTTACTTCCTCATCTTTGATTAAATTCTCGTCGTGTTTTGGCCATTCTGAAAGATTAATGGATTTTTTTTCTCCAAGCATATTCCAAAGCTCCTCAGTGATATGGGGAGCGAATGGTGAGAGAATTTGAAGAAATATTTTGAAATCTTCCCTTGTCACGCTTTCTGCTTTATCCATTTCTGTCGAAAGTATCATCATAGAAGATATGGCGGTATTGAAATTCATACCTTCAATGTCTTCTGTCACTTTTTTGATGGTTTTATGGAGAAGATTAATAAGATTCAAACTTCTTTCAATTTTGAGCTGCCCGAGGGTCCCACCCTTGTACTCAAGGGAAGGGCGCAGGGCCGAAAAATTGGAAGAAGTGAGAATCTTTTCCCCTATCCTCCAAACTTTTTCTAAAAACCTGCGTGGACCAATGATTGCTTCTTCACTCCATGCGATGGCTTGATCAAAGGGCCCCATGAACATCTCATAGACGCGTAATGTGTCTGCGCCATACCTTTTGACGATGTCATCTGGATTCACCACATTACCTTTAGATTTAGACATCTTTTCTCCACCCTCTGCCAAAATAAGCCCATGAGAAGTACGCTTCATGTATGGTTCGTTTGTCGGCACTAACTTTAAATCAAATAGAAATTTATGCCAGAAACGTGAATACAAAAGATGAAGAGTGGTATGTTCATTGCCTCCGTTGTACCAGTTTACCCCGCCGTGGCGTGGGTCGTTTCCAAGCCAATATTTTAAATTTTTATTATCAGCAAAAGCTTTGCTGTTTTTCGGATCTGTGTACCTCAAATAATACCAAGAACTCCCCGCCCAGTTGGGCATCGTATCTGTTTCCCTCTTTGCCTTACCCTTACACTTCGGACATTTCACATTCACCCATTTTGTAATATTCGCAAGCGGAGACTCCCCTGAATCTGTCGGCTGATAATTCTTGACCTTCGGCAGTTCGACTGGCAAGTCTTTTTCGGATACTGGAACAAGTCCACATTTTTGACAATTTATCACCGGTATCGGCTCGCCCCAATATCGCTGACGAGAAAAAATCCAGTCGCGAAGTTTAAAGATAGTTTTTTCTTTACCACCGACAAATTTTATAATTTCTTTCTTAGCTTGCTCAGAATCCATATCATCGAACTTTTGAGAGTGGTGAAGGATGCCCCTGCCTAGAAAAATATAATTGGGATTATCGATTAAATCTAAAATGAACTGACCCTCTATAACTGTGAAAAAATTCTTTAATTCTTCTTTTTTTACCCACACAATGTCATGAATTTGGTTTTCTTCTTCACTTATTTGGTCCCTGGATTCATCTACTAAGTCAAAAAACATATATTGAAATCTTGCCCAACGATTCTGTTTTTTAACTCTATGATAAAATTTATTCTGAATTGCGAAATCTGGGTTTGTAACAAGTCTTAAATTTTTGTACCCAGTTTCCTCGTATACTTCTCTCTTAGCAGCCTCGATCATGTCTTCTCCTTCCTCCACCCCACCGGTTATTAACCCATTCATCTTGAACGCTTTCCATGAACTGCATAGATATGTATTATCTTTTGGGTTCCTAACGACGGCACAAACCGCGTTCCTTTTAACAAAAGACTGGTCATTTTTTACGGCCGACTCTCCCTCGGTAACTATTTGTATTGGCTCTACGACTCTCCTAATTGGTAAATCATATTTCTTAGCAAACTGAAAATCTCTCTCATCGTGCCCTGGCACAGCCATGATGGCCCCTGTGCCATAGCCCGCAAGCACATAGTCGGCAACCCAAACTGGAATTTCTTCATTGGTTGCGGGATTAATAACTTTCAAACCCTTCAACTCAACCCCAGTTTTTTCTTTCTCTGTATTTAAACGGGTTATTTCATCTTTTTTCTTGGTTTCAATAAGATATTTTTCAATCTCTGTCTTGTTCTCTGATATCCCCATTCGACTCTGAACGTAAGGGTTCTCTGGTGCTAAAACTAGATAAGTTGCTCCAAAAATAGTATCTGGTCGAGTAGTGAAAACTTTAATATTAGGCAAGAGATAGCTTAATACTTCTGGCTCCTCTTTTCCTGAAAAATGAGGCTCATTACCTGGAAAAGCTTGATAGAAAGATCCAAGATTTTTTGCTAAAATTTTTCCATCTTCTTGTGAGACTACAGAGTCTGTAGAGTCTGAAAGAATTTTAAAAAAGTCTGCTTGCTTTTTTATCTTTTCATAATCAAACCCTCGAACAGCAGCAGCCGTGACACTTGATCGTACTTTCCCATCAAGAAACCTTCCAGTAATTGGCGTCGCCAGAAAAACAACCCCATGAACTTTTATTCCGCGTTCCAGCAATCTTAAAGCCACCAAGCCTCCCATTGAGTGTCCTACTATTACAGTTTCTTTATTTAAAGTACAATTCTTTTCTACGAAATCGGCTTGTTCTATATCATTAGGCTCCCCCCTACCTGGCATTTCGGGTACTTCAACCTTGAAACCCTTACTTTCTAGTTCCATTTTAAGCCATGGATAGAAATTATCCTTGGGCGTACTAGATCTGCCATGTAAAATCAAAAATCTTTTCACTCTTGGATTTACTACGGGAAAATCTATCTCCGCTCCTTCTGACTTCCCTATCCAATTCCTCTGCCCGAGTTTGATCTGCGGAAGATAATCTACATCGTCTAAATCTTTATGAAGTCTATCCGCATACTTCGTGATAGCAAGCATCCATTGTTCCTTTTCTCTCTTTTCCACGGCGGTACCACAGCGTTCACAACAGCCATCAACAACTTCTTCATTCGCAAGACCAATTTTATCCTTTGGACACCAGTTGATCGTCATCTTGGCTTTATAAGCCAGACCTTTTTTAAGAAACTGTAAAAATATCCACTGGGTCCATTTATAGTATCTTGGATCCGTAGTATTTATTTCCCGGGACCAGTCGAAAGATATACCGAGGGATTGTATTTGTCGGCGAAAAGTATCACTATTCTTCTTTGTAACAATTCTTGGATCTTTGCCGGTTTTTATCGCAAAGTTTTCTGTCGGTAGACCAAACGCATCCCAGCCGATAGGGTAAAGCACATTGTAGCCCTGCAGTCTCCTTTTACGAGAAATGACATCCATGCCAATATAGGGCCTCGGGTGCCCCACATGTAACCCATCACCAGATGGATATGGAAATTCTATAAGACTGTAGTATTTTGGCTTTTTATTCTGACCTTTCTGGTCTTTGGCGTGATAGATCTCTTTTTTCTCCCATTCTTTCTGCCACTTGTTCTCAATTTTTTTATGGTCATATTCTTTCATGTACTTCATAATACCTAAAATCCAATTGTTTGCCAAATTAGTAAGTAGAAATTATATTTTAAATTTTAGGGTGCGGGTGTTGAATCTGGGGCTGGGGTTGGATCTGGAGTTGGAGATGGTGTAGGTGTCGTTTCTGGTGCTGGAGTTGGATCAGTTATTGGTGTGGGGTCAGGAGAAGGAGTTGGTGCTGAACTTTCACCTCCAGTCTGTCCTAATGAACCCGGAGTATTATTTACAACACTGCTACTAGCAGACCCCGTTAAAAGAGCGTCAAGTTTTTCACGTGTAATGCAGGTTTCGCCGGAGTCGTTACTTACACAAAGTTCCTTAGTTCTTACTCGATTTGCAATAAAATCTCCTATCCCATTTCCGACATCCCCCATCCAAGTCCCAACCTTAGCAAAAACATTTTTGAAGAAAGCTGTGACAAAAGATTCATCTACCGAACCAGCGAGCGGAGTGATGGTGCCAGCTATTGCACCTAATTTTAATTCTGGCATTTGATAATTTAGATTCATAAATGTGAGAACCTTCGTCTTGCCAGCAGAACTCTCTAAAGCAATACCCACGCCCTGTCCCGACTCTGTCATCTTCATAGCATAACCCGGTAAGGTTTTTGATGGAGCCAGCCTATCGCCCGGAATGATAGCTCCATTCTCTTCTGAAATTTTAACTGGGATTCTTCCCGCAAGAGCTACTTTCCTCCATTCTCCTCTAGTTTGATTACCTAAAGTTAGACCAGGATTTGTGGAAATTATACCGATAACATTATTTATCCCTAGTGCATTTCTAATAAGTTTTCCATCTGCACCAACACTAACCACGTCACCCGGTACCAGTGTTGGATCAAGTGTTTGGTATTGTTCTGACACGTCGAAACCTCCCGCCAAAGTAGAAGTTAAGCCCTTAAAATTAACAGCATAGACATTATTAAAGAAACCGGAAGTATTTGTGCCTATGTCTCCTGATGGATTATAAATTGTAAAAGCGTCTGTGGCCGCGTTTGTGACAGTGCTATTAGTTAGAGTTACAACTTGATAAGTAGTAGCTCCATCGACACATTGCGCAACAGAGGCAATTATATCATGTAGAGCTGCTGTGGAATTATAAAAGATGTGTCCTACGGTGGGAGCGGTTGTTCCAACAAAAACTGCAATGTTAACAGTGTTAACAGTGGCAACACAAGTACCAGTGCCATCAGTTAGAGTCGAAGTACCCATACTAACTGTACTATTGGCCGTGTCACTTATGGTACCAGCTACAGATAACGATGTAGCTGAAGCCACGCCAAGGGTTGGAGTCACCAACGTTGGGCTCGTAGAAAACACAAGATTAGTTGAAGTTGTTCCAGTTGCTCCACTAGCAGTGTAGCCTGTGATGTTGTTGAAGGCGGTGATACCAGCAGAAGTAGCATTAGTTCCACCTTGAGCCACAGTTACTACTGCATTACTGGTTAAAATAGTTGCAGAAGCATTCGGTAAAGTAAAGGTTTTTTCTGAAGTAGTAGGTCCTGTAAACTTAGTAAATCCATTTCCAGTTCCACCATAAGTTGAAGCAATAACTTGAGTAAGTGCCGCAGTGCCATCAAAGTTGTTACCATAAATAGCACGTGTAGTAGCAAGAGCCGTCGCAGTACTTGCTGTTCCAGTTAAAGCACCCACGAAAGTTGTCGCATTGACGGTGTTTGCAAAAGTTGCACTTTGGTCAGCGTTTAAGGTAAGTGCGGTAGTTGCCGTACCACCACTTGTCGTGGTTTGTAAAGCTAGGGTTCGGCTGTTGCCGGTACCAGCGGTGATGGTCATGTTACCTGCTCCACCTGTTAAAGTCCACGATCCTGTTCCGCTGATATTTCCACCAAATGTAGAAGATTGATCTGCGTTTCCTGTCAAGAAAGCAGTGGCCGTACCACCACTTGTAGTACTTTTCAACGTAAGAGTTCTACTATTTCCGGTACCAGCGGTGATAACCATATTACTTGCTCCACCTGTTATATCTCCAACTGATGTAAGTGAACCTGTGATGTTCGCTGTACCATCAAAGCTTTGACCCCATAAAGTTCTTGCAGTGGCTAGAGCAGTGGCAGCACCAGCCGTTAAGCTTGCAGCAGTACCTGTTAGATTAGTGGCAACACCAGAAGCAGGAGTACCTAGGGCTGGAGCTACAAATGTTTTATTCGTTAAAGTCTGGGTTCCTCCCACTGTCACTACACTTGCAGTATTTGTTCCTGCAGTAGTGATACGAAGATCCCCAGTACCTTCAGTTAAAATTCCAGTAGTGTGAGTAAATACCACATCACCGTTTGCATAATTGATAACTGCACCTGAAGCAAGGAAAAGGTCAGAGAAATTGTGTGTGGCATTTCCGAGTGCTGCACCATCGTCAGTGCCAGGTAGAAGAGAGGTATTGATCGCGACAGAAGCCAGGTTATCTAAAGCGGTTGTAGCTCCTGAGGATCCACTTCCACAATCAGAACCTGTTCCAGAGACTACTCCACTAGTATTTACATGTAAACATTGAGTAGAGCCAGTAATGGAACTTAGGGTTAATCCAGAGGCTGTAGCGGCACCAATATTCGGAGTGAC
>CALQYS010000007.1 GCA_943348755.1 Candidatus Nomurabacteria bacterium
ACTCACAAGAAAACAAAAGTTTCCGCGCTCGAGACGGTGATGACCACTTTGCATGCCGGAGGAAAATTCGGCGGTGAGGGATATAAAGTTTCCGGCGGTCTACATGGCGTGGGTGCATCGGTTGTAAACGCGCTTTCGATTTACTGCAAGGTAGAAGTACATAGAGACGGTGGCGTATACATGCAAGAATATTCACAGGGTAAGAGAAAGGCTGCGGTTAAAAAGGTGGGTAGTTCCAAGCTTCACGGTACGATTGTGACATTTGAACCGGATGTGGAAATTTTTAAAGATATAAAATTTGATTGGCATACGGTAATTAACCATATTCGTCAGCAGGCGTATTTAGTCAAAGGACTGAGGATTGCAATTATTGATGCGAGAAATTGGGATAGCAAGAAGGGAATGGATGATTCTGATGTTTTTTATTTCCGAGATCTTGGCCTAGAGCTTCCCTCTACCTCTTTTTATTTTGAGGGTGGGCTAATTTCTCTTATTCAATTTTATAATAAATTCCAAAAACCAATTCAAAACCACATTTTCTATGTCCAAAAAGAATTAGATGGAGTGGGTGTGGAAATAGCTCTCCAGTATGTGGATGACATCAGTGATCGTATTATTCCATTTGCCAACAATATAAATACACCCGAGGGTGGTACACATGTCACTGGTTTCAAGACTGCGCTTACCAGAACTTTGAACACCTACTGCAAGAAAAATGAAATGATGAAAGAGTCTGAAGGTGGATTTACTGGTGAGGACGTCCTCGAAGGTCTAACCGCGGCTATCTCTGTCAAACTACGTGAAATACAGTTTGAGGGTCAAACAAAGGCTAAATTAGGTAGTCAGGAGGCTCAGGGGGCGACGGCGACGGTCTTCGGTGAAGCCTTTAACAATTTCCTTGAGGAAAATCCAGACGAAGCCAAAGCGATAATAAACAAATCAATTCTTGCTCTAAAGGCTCGCAAAGCGGCGAAGGCTGCGAAGGATTCTATACTGCGCAAAGGTGCGCTTGAGGGTATGACTCTCCCAGGCAAACTGGCGGACTGCCAAAGCAAAGATGCTTCTGAATCAGAGCTCTTCTTGGTGGAGGGAGACTCCGCAGGAGGCTCTGCCAAGCAGGGTAGAGACCGTCGTACACAAGCCATACTGCCACTTCGTGGAAAGATTTTGAACGTAGAGCGTGCACGTATAGATAAAATGCTCGCTTCCAAAGAAGTGAAGTCTCTCGTCATCGCTATGGGTACATCCATTGGCGACACTTTTGATCTGACAAAGATGCGTTATCATAAAATAATCATCGCGACAGATGCCGACGTGGACGGTTCACACATCCGCACACTTCTCCTAACTCTTTTCTATCGGTATTTTAGACAAGTCATCGATGCTGGATATATCTACATCGCTCAGCCACCGCTTTATAAAATCAAAAAAGGTAAAGAAATTTCTTATGCTTACACCGATGACCAGAAATTAAAAATCGTCGGTAAGGGGGCTGATGTGAGTGATATAGAAGCCGTAGAAGAACCTGCCTCCGCTCAAGAGTCTCAAGGCTCTGGCGAGGCGACGGAAGATGAAGAGGAAGTTAAAGCAAAATCAAACAAGATACACATCCAGCGCTTCAAAGGTCTCGGAGAAATGAATCCAGAAGAACTCTGGGAGACCACTATGGACCCAGCGAATCGCGTTCTTAAAAAGGTAAACATCGATGACGCAGAAGAAGCGAATAAAATCTTTGATATCCTCATGGGTTCCGAAGTCCCTCCTCGCAAATCTTTCATCCAGTCTAATGCAAAATTAGCGGAGATAGATATTTAATGAAACCAAAGCTTCTAATTGTTACCGGTAGTTCATTTAAGTTTCAAGATTTATCTTTCAAGTTAAATGAATTTTTTGATTGTGAGCAAAAGATTTTTAAGGAGCCGGAGATTCAGGCGAGTCCAGAGGAAATAATCAGGTATAAGCTCAAAACTGTCTACGATATGTACAAACAGCCCGTCTTGGTGGATGACGTCTCAGTAAACATAGAAGCCCTAAATGGTTTTCCTGGTCCTTATATGAAAGATATGTGGAAGTATTTTACTCCCCAACAGTTAGGAATCAAGTTCGCGGGTTCAAAAATAAGCGCTACATGCCGTCTAGGGCTTTGTCGAGGAGAGGGGGATGTGGTCATAGCTGACGGTACCTTTCATGGGACAATTATTGCTCCGACGCACAATAATCACCAAGGCAGAGATTTTGAATTGTGTGTGAAGTTAGATGGCATGAACAAAGTTATGCTTGACCTAACCCCAGAAGAAAGGAAAGAAGTCTCTCATCGCGGGAAAGCAATGAAGAAACTGCTTGAGATTCTCAAAAATGAGAAAAAGTAGATTATTTCTTATTCTTTATCTCCCCAACTAATTTAGATACTAGGTCTTCTTGCGACATCTGACCGAGCTGACCAGCGTCGCGGGATTCGAGGGTAACTTTCTTAGCTTCTACTTCTTTATCACCGATGACTATCCAATAAGGGATTTTACTATTTTTCGCTTCGCGGACTTTGGTACCGAGGTTTTCATCTGCATCATCAAATTCCGCGCGGATATTGTTTTCCTTGAGCGTTTCGAAAACTTTCCTTGCGTATTCGTTGTGGTTACTACGTACAGGAATTATTTTTATTTGCACAGGAGCAAGCCAAAGAGGGAAGGCACCAGCTGTGTGTTCGATTAGCACCGACAGGAATCTCTCGATGGATCCCATAATGGCTGCGTGGATCATGACAATGCGTTCTGACTTACCTTTTTCGTTAATACAAGAAAGGTCAAAGCGTTCAGGCATATTCATATCGAGCTGGATAGTCGCCACTTGATGTTCTCGGCCGATGGCGTCCTTTGCCATAAAGTCTATTTTTGGTCCATAAAAAGCAGCCTCACCCGGGGCTTCTATTGCGACTTCACCATTTTGCTTGATTATTTCTCTAAGTGAATTTTCTGAATTTAGCCATACTTCCTCAGTTCCCAAATAAGCTTTCATATTTTTCGGATCATGAAGTGAAAGGCGAGGCTTTAGAACGAAACCGAATGCTCCATAAAAGGTTTTCACAATATTATAAATTTTACCCATTTCATGACTTGCTTGCTCTAAACGACAAAAAACGTGAGCATCATCCTGGGTGATAGAGCGTACCCTTGAAAGCCCACCTAGTTCGCCTGTTTGTTCATCTCGATATACTTTGGTGGTATCAGCATATCTTTGGGGAAGTTCTTTATAGCTCCACTGTTTCCGATTGTAAATCTGAGTGTGGTGAGGGCAATTCATCGGCTTCATAGCGAAAACATGCTTTTCGCGCGTATTTATCTTAAATAGGTCATCCTTGAATTTTTCCCAGTGTCCAGACTTTTCATAAAGTTCCTTTTTGGTTATATGCGGGATGTCGACTCTCTCATAGCCTGCCTTTTGGCGTAGTTCCCAAACAAAGCCGTCTAATAAATCTCGCAACACTGTACCCTTTGGAGTAAAGAGAGGAAGTCCAGCACCGACGAGCTCAGAGAAAGTGAATAAATCAAGTTCCTTGCCAAGTTTTTTATGATCTCTCTTTTCTGCTTCAGCGCGTTGTGTGGTGTAAACCTCCAACTCTTCTTTAGTATTAAAAGCGAGTCCATAAATGCGGGTGAGCATTTTATTCTTCTCATCTCCACGCCAGTAAGCTCCAGCGATGCGGTCTAGTTTAAATGAATTCGGATCTATTTCTTTAGCTGGGTTTCCTAGGTGTCCTCCACGGCATAGGTCTGTAAAACCCCCACAAGTATAAGTAGTTATTTTTTCTCCACGTTCCACTATCTCGTTAATTAATTCAGCTTTGTACTCATTTTTGAAAAATTTCAGCGCTTCATCCTTACTTATTTCTTTATGCTCCCAGCCTGTCCACTTGGAAAGCTTTTTCTTCATTAGATCCTCAATTTTCTTGAGATTGGCGTCCGTTATCTTTTCATCCCCGAAATCTATATCATAATAGAAGCCATTTTCTATGGCTGGACCGAGGGTGAGCTTTATTTTGTCAAATTTATATATTTCTCCCACTGAGGCTGCAAGTAGGTGTGCCAAGGTATGTCTCATGTTGCTCAATCTTTCAGCTTTTTCCATGAGTCGTATCATAGCACATTATTTCTCATTTCAAAATTGCTTTTCCACCATAATATGCTAGGATAAGCGGATTATGGTAGTACGAATGAGAAGCACAAGATCACATACGGGCAACAGGCGTTCCCACCACGCTTTAGAAGAGACCAGTTTTACCAAGTGTGAGAATTGTAAGGCCTTAAAAAGACGTCACACAGTGTGTGCTTCTTGCGGTTTTTACCGAGGCAAGAAAGTTTTAGATTTAGTTAAAAAGACAGAGAAAAAGCAAAAGAAAGCAAAAGCTAAGGAGGTATCTAAATAGAGCTAAGGCTTCTATTTGGAAGACTTAATTTTTTATGGCAAATAGGCACCTTTCTAGATCAATAGTGCTGCAAACGCTTTTTGAGTGGGATTTCTTGCCTGTAGAAAAAAAGAATGAAGGTCTTGTAAAGGAAGAGCTTAAAGCCTCATTGAATAGAAATTTAAAGGAATTTGCTCCCGGACTCGAGGATGATCTTTTTGTTTTTTCTCTTATGGACAAAGTTTTAGAGAAACATGTGACGATTGACAAAATCATCGAAAAAGCTGCGCCAGACTGGCCGATAGACAAGATCTCGGTAGTGGATAGAAATATTTTAAGGATTGGTCTAACGGAGCTTCTATTTGGTGACAGGTCGCAGGTGCCCCCGAAAGTGGCGATTAATGAATCAATAGAATTGGCGAAAACTTTTGGCGGGGAGAATTCTGGTAAATTTGTCAATGGAGTGCTTGGCGCTGTTTATAAAGAAATAGGTGAGCCGGACAAGGAACATCAGAAAACATCTCTGAAGAAGAAAAATAATAATGGGGGAAAGGAATCTAAAGATCCAGTAGATCTGACCACTTTGCCAGTTGAGAATTTGGGAGGTGCGCTTGTCTATACAAAGAAGGACGGCGTGGTTTTGTTTGCTCTCGTGCACGACGTTTTTGGTTACTGGACTTTATCTAAGGGGAAAATAGAAACAACAGAAGATTTGGAGATGGGTACCGTCAAAGCGATTAAGAAAGAAATTAGTCTTGATATAAAAATAGAAACCAAACTTGGAATAAATGAATATGTCGCTACTCACCCGACCAAGGGGAAAAGTTTGAAGAAGGTGGTTTACTTTTTGGCCTACAGCGAGTATAAAGAATTAGAACTCGAAAAGTCTGGTGGGCTAGACAATGCAAGGTGGTTTGAGATGGCCCTTGTGCCCGAGCTTCGTATTTATAATGACATTATCCCATTAGTGGCCAAGGCTGTGGAGATTATTAGTAAAAAATAATACTTATGATTAATTTTTCTAATTTTGAGAAAAAAACTAAAATAATTTTTAAAGATAAAAATCTTCTACAACAAGCTTTTATTCATCGTTCTTATATAAATGAAAATCCATCGATTAATCTAGCACACAATGAAAGGCTAGAGTTTTTGGGTGATGCAGTTCTCGAACTCATCGTTACTGATTTTCTATATAAAAAATATCCTCTCCACACAGAAGGAGAATTGACCGCTTTAAGGTCAGCATTAGTCAACGCAGTTATCATTTCTGAAATCGCCTCCGATATTGGTATGAACGATTATCTGCTCTTATCTAAAGGCGAAACGAAAGATAAGGGAAAAGCCAGATCTTATATTTTAGCCAACACTTTTGAGGCGTATGTCGGAGCCTTGTATTTAGACCAGGGCATAGATGCCGCTGACAAGTTTATACACAAATATCTATTACCCAAAACTGGAGAAATAGTTTCTAAAAAACTTTGGCGTGATGCGAAATCTCTGGTCCAAGAAAAAGCCCAAGAATTTCTAAACGTCACGCCCGCATACAAGGTCTTAAGCGAATCAGGTCCCGACCACGATAAGCATTTTACAGTCGGTATTTACTTTGGATCTAATTTAATAGGAGAGGGCAAGGGTCAATCAAAACAAGAAGCGGAACAAAAGGCAGCCGAATCAGCCCTGAAAGCCAAAAATTGGCTGGATTAGAGTATATTGCTATACTAATACGGTATGCGACTTAAAACTCTAGAACTAAATGGCTTTAAATCTTTTGCGCAAAAAACTGTTTTGGAATTTGATAATCCTATAGTATCAATTGTCGGCCCGAATGGCTCTGGTAAATCAAACGTGGTGGAGGCTATACGGTATGTTTTAGGAGAGCAGTCTATCAAATCAATGCGTGGCAAGTCTGGCCTCGACCTTATCTTCAAGGGCTCAAAAAGTTTACCAAAAGGTTCCAAAGCTTCTGTTTCTATTTATTTTAATAATTCAGATAAAGTTTTTAAACTTTCAAACAATGATGGAGAAGATGTGAATTTAAATTACGACACCATCAGCATCTCTCGCGAAGTTTTTTCTGATGGACTCAATAAATATATTTTAAATGGTTCGGAGGTACGCTTGAAAGATATTCATAACCTTTTGGCGTCAGTAAATATAGGCTCAAGTGGACACCACATCATCTCCCAGGGTGAGGCTGACAGGATTTTGAATGCGAATGCTCAAGATAGGCGTGAAATGGTAGAAGATGCGCTCGGGCTTAAAATTTATCAGTACAAGATCAAAGATAGTACGAGAAAACTAGAACGCACTGAGGCAAATATGAAGGAAGTAACTCTTTTAAGAAGAGAAAACGCTCCGCATTTAAACTTTTTAAAGAAACAAGTAGAAAAATTTGAAAAGGCCAAGGATATGCAGATAGAGCTCTCTACTTTGTATCGAGAATACTTAAAAAGAGAAAGCATCTATATAGATAAAGAAAAAGAGAGCTTGTCGTTGGAAAGAAAAAAGATAACTGATGAACTTAAAAATGTCGTTAGTAAAATTTCTCATACCGAAGATGATAATTCGGCGAAAGGTAATAAAAAAATAGAAGAATTGAAATCTGTCGAACAAACGATGAACTCTGTGCGAGCTGCCAAAGGTGAGATGGAAAGAAAACTTGGGCGAATCGAGGGAATGATCGAGGCAAAGCAAAATAGAGTGAAAATCTCTTCTGGCCGATGTCCAACTTGCGGGAAAGAGCTCGGAGAAGTGAGCCAGGAACAAGTCGAAAGCAGGCAAAATAACGAGAAAGAGTTAGAAGAGCTTAAGAAGTCCCAAGCTGAAATCATGATCGAGATGCAGAGGAAGGGGGTAGAAGAAAAGAATCTTTTTCAGTCTATCGAAACTCTTAAACAGGCAATAAATAAAGAAATGGAGGCCTTGCGTGACCTTGAAAAAGAGAAGTTTAAGTTCAAGGTTCGAGAGCAAGAGCTTGCTTCTGCCTTGGAAATGGTAGCCATCAAAGAGTCTAATATAAACAACCGTACAGAAAATTTTGAAAATGAGATAAAAGAAGGTGTGGCGCTCATCGGACATGAGATTTTGTCCTATAAAAACCATCAGATAGGGGGTGAGGTGGATGCACATGTACAAGAAGACCAGAAGAGAAAAATCGAGCGTCTAAAGATAAAATTAGAAGATACGGGTCTGGGGAATGGGGCGGAAATTACCAAAGAGTTTAAAGAAGTCTCTGACCGGGATGGATTTTTAGCGAAAGAGATGGAAGATTTGACTAAAAGCATAGAGGCTCTTCAGAAACTCATTGCTGACTTGAAAGAAAAGATAGATATAGAATTTAAAGAAGGGGTTAAAAAAATAAATGTAGAATTCCAAGAATTTTTCTCTTTGATGTTTGGAGGGGGGACGGGTTCTTTAGCCATAGTTCTCGAAAATAAGAAAAAAAGAAGTATACCCGAAGAGCTGGAAGGAGTCATCGAGACGACTAAAGAAGATGAGGAAATAGTCTTTGAAAAGGGAATAGAGATAAATGTTTCACTACCTCATAAAAAGGTAAAAGAACTTCATGCCCTTTCTGGTGGGGAAAGGTCTCTGACCTCCATTGCGCTTCTCTTTGCTATGTCGCAAGTCAATCCGCCGCCATTTCTGGTGCTCGACGAGACAGATGCTGCGCTCGACGAGGCAAACTCGCGAAAATATGGCGACATGCTTGAAAAGCTCTCCAAGCATTCTCAGCTCATCGTCGTGACTCATAACCGTGAGACCATGTCCCGCGCTGGCGTGCTCTATGGTGTAACCGTTGGCAGTAACGGCGCCTCCAAGCTTCTCTCCGTAAAATTTGACGAAGCCGCCGCTATTGCGAAGTAAATATATTATTATAATTTTCTCTTGAAATAATCATGTCTTTCGATAAGTTAGGTTCAGGAAAACCAAAGTTAGAAAAACCAGCTGGGGAATTGCCTGAGGCTGAAAATGCAATCTTAAACCAGATTACTCCAGCCGACAAAGAAAAACTGAGAGCTTGGCGTAAAGCCAATTTAACCAAGGAGAGAGGTAACATAGTCGCTATAAGGTCAGAAGACCTTTTGTATTTTCTCGAATGTGTTCATCGTGGATATATTCCGGTAGGTCAAGGGCCTATTAGGGGTAAAATTTTCGGCGGCCCAAATGATTTTTTTGTAACGCCGAATCCAGAGAGTAGGTATTTAAAGGATAGTGCTAGGAACCTATTAGATAGAAATTACTCCGGGGACTTTTCAAGGGCTGTGAATTCTAATTTAAATATTTACTCTGATATTGGTAGAATTCAAGCGATGCACAGAAATATTCTGACTCCTTATAACATAACGGAGGAGGAATTAGAAGAATTAAATAGAAAATTTTTCCATAAAACATTTCCCGCACTTGAAGGTGGTACTTCTACAGAAGATTATTTGGCGGAATTAGCTAAGGAAACAGAAACAATGGCAGAAGCAGATAATTGTTTTAAGTTATTAAACAAAAAACCAGCTCTATTTTTCTTGGGGGAGCTGCTTAGGGCTAAGGGAGTAAAAAATTTAGATTCCTTGGCCAAATTACTTTTTAACATGAATTTAAAAGATCGTGGTTCAATCTTTCTAGCATTTAATGAAAAACTGGTTAGAAATTATGAAGCTACGACTGACAGGGTAGATGTTGGAGGAGAATTTGTTGTAAATGTGCCTGATGGAAAACTAAGCCTAGATACCATTTATGGATTTGAAACTCTGGGAGATTTTGAAGATGAAATTTTAGAACAACTAGGGGTATAAATATTTTCGACGAAGCCGCCGCTATTGCGAAGTAGTGCTAGTAGGTTTTACAATTTTAAATTTTACTTTTTCTTCTTTACCTTTATTTATTTTATCCAACTGAAAGGCGGAATTAAGTTGAGTGGTGTCTTTTTTGGCAGTCATCGAACCATCTTTAAATAATTTCATTTCTAAAAGCATGCCTTGCATCGTTTCTTTACTCCAAGATTGATCAAAGATAAAGTTGCCGAGCGAGTATGCAATGTAGCTATTTTTATAAATTTCCGTGTCTTGCGGCACATGCGGATGTGCCCCAATTACTATTTTCGCACCATCATCGATGGCTTTGTGCGCCAAGTACTCTTGTCTTGTATTATGTTTGGTCTGATATTCTTCACCAAAGTGGAATGAGACGATTAAATAGTCCACTTGTTTCGTAGCATTTTTAATTATTTCATCAAAATCTGGATCGTTCGCAAGCAGGATGCCCACTTTGTCATCTTTTGCTTCCATATAATCCGGTCCTTTATCTGAGAATCCAATAAATCCTATTTTCATGCCGTATTTTTCGATGATAGTTGGTGTGCGAGCTTCAGTCTTATCGTTTCCTCCACCTGTGTAAAGTATTTCATTTTCCTTTAGACGCGAGAGTGTATCCATATAAGCCAAGCGACCCCAATCTCCAACGTGGTTGTTTGCTACAGACAAGACGTTTATACCTGCTCCTTTGAGAGTTGGTATTACGGCCGGATCCATTCTAAACGAATATAAATTGCCTAAATCAGTGCCTCTGTCTGAAGCAGTGCCCTCTAAGTTAGCAAAGACAATATCAGACTTTTGTAACAATTTTACCAAATCTGGTTTTTCAAAAAGTTTCGAGTAATCGTTGTTGAAATTTTTCCTGACTGAGTTTTTAACCCCACGATCGAGCATGATGTCGCCCCCGAAAGTAAGGGTCACAAAATTCGGATCTTTGATGTCCGGCATGCCGATTCTTTCCGCCACCCAGTTGGTGTACGCATCCGCCACGCCGCCGTAATATACATTCTTCTTTAGGTATTTTAAGATTGATTCAACATCTTTTCTTCTATCATTACTTTGCAGTAAGGTGATGGCGATAGGACGGACGCCTGTATGTCCGAGGGGCAGATTAAAGAGGGAGATTACTGTCTGCTTGGCAGGGTCAGTGTAGCCACTTTTTCCTCCAAAGTACCCCTCATTACCTAAAAATTGGCTAATATTTGACCAAGATTGTTTTTTATTACTGTAGCTACGTTTGCTGGTGATTTTAACCAAATCCGGCGTCTGTTGTATCAGGTATCCTGTCAATTTAAAAAGATCAGAAACGGTCGACTGATTGTTTATCGAAAGTCCACTCGGGTCTTCATATGAAGTGTTAGACATTTTCAAACTCTCTGCTTGTTGATTCATCTTGGCAATGAAGCTATCTCGTCCAAAATGCTCTGCGAGCACCTCCGCCGCATCATTACTTGATTCTAAAAGAAGGGGATATAAAAGTTCTGAGATTTTCATTTTTTCTCCCAATCTTAGTTCACCATTAGTGCCATTAGTGGCCAAAGCTGTCTTACTCACCTTGGCGGTTTCAGTGGGATTCGCTATTTCTTTTGCAACCAGGGCCGTCATAAGTTTGGAGATCGAAGCAATAGGATGTTTTTCCTCTTGATTTTTCGAGAGTATCACTTCACCTGTATTTAGATCTCCAACTAAGTAAGCCAGAGCCGAGACTTTTAGCTGTTCGTTTAGGTTTTTATTAACGTAAAAATATTTCGATGCATTTTCAGCCTTAGTGCTCAGCGAAAAGCAAAAAATTGAGAAAATAACTATAAATATTAGAATTTTTCTTCTCATATTAAAGCATAATCTATTGTTTTCCGCTCCAAATCAACTCCTTTAACTTTTATTTTTATTTTATCACCCAAACGATATCTTTTTTTCTTTTTTTGCCCTACTAATTCTAACTTTTTCTCATTAAAAACATAAAAGTCATCATTCATATCTCGTACTCGCACGAGGCCTTCGCATTTCGTTTCTAGCTCTTCCACGTAGATGCCCCATTCCGTTATGCCACTTATCACACCTTCAAACTTTTCACCCAGACGTTTACTCATATATTCTACTTGTTTGTATTTTATCGAAGCTCGCTCCGCGTCCGAAGCGCGTTTTTCTTGCTCAGAAGAAATTCGAGCAATCCTTTCGTACTCTTTCAGGTGCTCCTTGCCTAGTTTTTTATTAGAGAGATAATTCATCAGCAGTCTATGCACTATTATGTCTGGGTATCTTCTAATGGGAGAAGTAAAGTGAGTATAATGTTTGAATGCAAGCCCATAATGCCCAATATTTTCTGTGGAATAAATTGCCTTTGCCATAGATCGAATGACTGCCCTGTGTACTGTATCGCTGATGGTGTTTTTAGAATCTTTACCGTTCGATAAACTTTTCAACAGCTTATTTATTTCGTGATTTGGAATAAGCCCATTTACTAAAGATATTTTATATCCCAAGCTTCGCAGAAAAAATGCCAAGTCTTCCATCTTTTCTTTGCTCGGAAGGTCGTGAATACGATACAAAGATACGTTTTCATCTTTATTTGTAATTTTGGATCCCTTGATTTTTTTGGGTGAGAGTATCTCAGCTACTTTTTTATTGGCAAGCAGCATGAATTCTTCGATTAGTTTGTTTGAGTCACCCCTTTCTTTGGTTACTACTTTTATAGGTGTTCCCTCAGCATCTAAGACAAATTTAACTTCTTCCTGATCGAGTGAGATGGCGCCCTCTTTAAACCTTTCAGCTGTCAGGAGCTTAGCTAGATTATTTAATATGGACAATTCTTTATGTAGTGGAGTTCCTGCTTTCTTGATCGACATTTCCGCCTCCTCATAGGTAAATCTTTTTTGGGAATGTATCACGGTGCGTCCATACCATTCGTTTTTCACTTTTGCGTGTTTATCTATTACAAAAACTGCGCTCATAGTGAGCCGATCTTTATTTGGCACCAGACTGCAGAGGTCGTTAGATAATACTTCTGGCAACATGGGTATCGTCCGGTCTACGAGGTATACGGAAGTTCCGCGTTCGCGTGCCTCTGTGTCGAGAGCACTACCGATTTCTACATAATGCGAGACATCAGCGATGTGAATGCCTACTTCGTATTCATCCTTTCCCATCTCTTTAAAAGAAATGGCATCGTCAAAATCTTTCGCATCACTTGGATCAATAGTAAAAGTCAAAACTTTTCTAAAATCTCTACGACCCACATAGTCACTTTCTTTTATTCCGGCCTGTTTTATTTTTTCTGCTTCTCCATGTACTTTATTCGGTAGCTCTGAGTCGAAACCTTTTTCCATCGCAATAGAGTGCATTTCGACATTGTTGTCGCCAGGATTTCCCAAAACTTTTAATACTTTTCCTTCCGGTGCTTTTCGCGCATCTGCCCAGGAAGTTATCTCTACAAAAACCTTTTGTCCAACTTTTGCAGAATTTGATGCCACTTCGGGTATCAGGATATCCGTGTACATTTTCGTGTCATCAGGTTTTAAAAAAAGTATTTTTCCTTCTTGTTCTAATACTCCAGCAAAGCGCATCTTTGCTCGGGTAATTATTCTCGAAACTTCGCCAGTCTGTCTGCCTTTGCCTTTCGGATGCAGAATGATTTCTACAACGTCGCCGTGCATAGCTGTATTTAAGTGCTTGAAATCAATTTCTGGATCTTGCTTGTCCTTTTTGTTTCCAATTGTTACATACCCCGTGCCTTTTGCGGAGATGGAGATAACGCCTTCTATCCTGTTACCTTGATTATTTTTCTGATTTTTCACCTTACAAATATAGCATAATACGGTGCTTGATAATAGATTTAGGATGTGTTACTTTATTAAAAAACATGTCAGCGATTTTTTGGGTAAGTCTCAAAAGGTCGCCCATACAAGAAGAAAGGCAGTTATGAAATCCATGGTTCGTGTCGCGATGTTGGTGTTTCTGGCGGTGGCCTTGGCGGGTTGCGCGAGCACCCAACTCAGCGGTGGTGCCGAGAAACCCAAACCGAGTATCGGTCTTCGTGCCCATATCAAGAAGGACGGTTTCCTTCCCGGGGTGTGGAATTGGTTGACGGAGACCCCAGAAAAAGAAAGGCCACAGTGGACGAGCGACAACTATCCCCGGCCCTGAAGCATGACGGACCTCGTGGGGTTCGTGGAAATGTAAGTAGGCGTCATTGGCGCACCAGAAAGGTGACCACGACGCCTTTTCTGTTTTTTGGGGCGAATTTGCCTTTTCTATATTTTGTGTTAGACTCATCTAATGTTAAAAATAAGATTACAGAGAATAGGCAGAAAGAATGATCCGGCATTTCGTGTCGTTTTGACTGATTCTAAGAACAGCACAAAGAGCGGAAGATTTTTGGAGTTGCTTGGCACCTATAATCCTAAGGCTGAAGACAAGACACAGCGCACAAATTTTGTTAATGACAGGATAAAATATTGGATGTCTCAAGGGGCGCAATGTTCAGATACGATGCACAACTTTTTGGTTCAAGGGAAAGTCATTGAAGGTAAGAAAGTGAACGTTTTACCTCTTAAAAAGCCAACAGTTAAGAGAAAAGAGTTGAAAGCGAAAAAATAACTTGCCTCGCCGGGGCAGCGTGAAGTATAATATATAGAGCAGTTACGTCGGAACACTGCACGATTAAAAAGATTTAATAAAAGTAAAACAATATGCAAGACGCTGATAAGGTATTTTTGGAGTATGTGGTGAAGGCTCTAGTAGACAATCCAAACGATGTAAAGATTGATCGAACTGTGGATGAAATGGGGGTGCTTATAACCCTCTCTGTAAATCCTGCAGACATGGGCAAGATCATCGGAAGAATGGGTAACACAGCAAAGGCCATCCGCACACTTCTTCGAATTATCGGTATGAAGAACAATGCGCGAGTTAATTTGAAGATCAACGAACCAGAGGGCAGTACTAGACCAGAGAGACCAGCAGGGTCAACTGGATCATATAGTACTCCAAGTGCGATGAAGACGGTGGATCAAGCAATGGAAGACCTTAAAGGAATATAAATCAAAACTTTGAAAAGCACCCCGAAAGGGGTGTTTTTCGTTTTGTTGACTTTTTAGTAAAAATATGAGATAATTAAGCCTTAATTGGTCCGGCACTAAACCCACTCTGGGAATGGTGCCTTCGAAAACAACATAACCCCCAAAAAAAATCGTGAAAAAGCTAATCACAGTAATCATCGTGTTGGTCTCGGTGTCGGTATCGGCGCAAACCCCCATGAAGTTTGCTTACGATGCCTTAAGCCGGCTGACAAACGTAACGTATGGGAGTGGCGCGTCCGCTTCTTACACCTACGACGCGGTTGGAAACTTGACCAGCGTGACCCACGCCGACGGTTCGGTGGTTCGATACACCTACGACCCCAACGACAACAACCTGTCGCAGACCCTCGAAGAGAAGGTGGCGGGTGTCCTCCGAAAGAGCACCAAATCCTACACCTACGATAGGCTCAATCGGTTGAGCACTATGACTTTCCCCGAGGGCGTGGTTGTGGGTTACACCCATGACCCTGTCGGGAACATTTTGTCGCAGAAAGTGGTGAAACCGCCGGCTGGTGTTGAATGGGTGACACGTGAGCAGGCAGAACAAGCCATGATGAAAATCAGGCCAGCCGTGATGAACCATCCGGATCCTATGGTCCGTGAAGGGCTGCAGGAATGGATCAAAAGCGGTAAAGTCCAGCTTGCCGCGACCAGCTTTCTGTCAGGGATGTCAGCGTCTCTGGAGCAAGATGGAAAAACAAGGCAGGTGCTCTTGTGGTATAGCGTCAAATTTGTTTCGGATTCGACCCCCGAACAGCTCAAAGTTGCCCTCAGTCGTGAAGCAACGCGAGTTCAGAATTATATGATGTATGCCACTCTGACTCCACCCAAAAAGTGACGTTTGGCACTTCGACACCAAACAAACGCTACTCGGAGCGTCCTACCCGAGAGAATTTTAACATCAACAGTTAATGGGCACTCTGAAAAGGGGTGCCCATTTTCAATTTCAAATAAACAAACATATGTGCTATAAATAATTTATGCGTTTTCATGTAATCACAATTTTTCCTGAGATGTTTGATTCTTATCTAAAAGAGTCTATTTTAGGCAGGGCCATAAAGAATAAATCTATTTTGATAAAGTTTTATAATCCCATAAGCTTTTGCAAGCCTAAAGAGCGAGTAGACGGCAGGCCGTATGGCGGCGGTCCGGGAATGGTTTTACGACCTGAGCTTTTTTTAAAAGCTTTTTCAAAAATCAAAATAAAAGACAAGAAGAAAACAAAAATAATTTTATTTTCGACCAGCGGTAAAAAATTTACGACAGAATATGCAAAACAGTCCGCCAAAAAATACACAGATATCATTTTAATCTCCGGCAGGTACGAAGGTATAGATGCACGAGTGCAAAAAATATTAAAGGCAGAAGAAGTCTCAATAGGGGATTATGTTTTAACTGGCGGCGAACTACCAGCCATGGTTTTAATTGATTCCATCTCTCGCCAAATCCCGGGAGTTTTAGGAAAATATGAATCTTTGGAAGAAGAAAGAGTCTCCACCAGCGAAGTCTACACTCGTCCGGAGGTTTTGAAATACACCCCGCCAGGGCGGGGCAAGAAAACTAAAATTTACAAAGTTCCAAAAGTTCTGCTTTCCGGGAATCATGCTAAAATAGAAGAATGGAAGAAGAGAAAATAAAAAACAACTTTCCTAAATTAAGATCAATCATTATTGGAACTTCTGATATGGAAAGAGCGAAAAAATTCTATACTTCTGTTTTCGGAATAATTATTGAAAATGATGAAAGCTCCCATTATGTCAGTGCTCACACTGTTGATGGAATTCATATTGAACTAGAAGGGGATTCAGAAAATAGATTTCTAAACTGGGTAAAGCATAATGTTGGGACATATAAAAACACTGAGTTTTTTGTTCCTGATATAGAATTATTTTTTGAGACTGTAAAAAAGAATGGAGGAAAAGTAATTACCAATATAGTACCGAGACCCTGGGGTGGTTTCGGCGGAGAGATTGCAGACACAGAAGGGAATATTATTGCTATTAGTCAGAAATAAAACTATGAAAAACGTAACTGATAAATTTTCATTTATTTTAAAACCATCAACTGTACAAAATGGAGGAGTTGGCGTTTTTGCTTTGCATGATATAGCCAAAGATACCTATATGGAACTTTTCCTAAAAGATTTTCAGGAGGAGATGCAAGAGAAAACAGAAATACCAGAGGAACTAAGAGGTTATTGTTTACATCAAGAGAATGGCAAATTGTTGTGTCCAAAGTTTTTTAATAGAATGGACATAGGTAATTACTTAAATCATTCATCGGATGCAAATTTAAAGTGGGAAAATGGTAAAGGTTATTTTGCCAAGCGTGATATAAAAGCCGGAGAAGAAATTTTTTCAAATTATGTAGAATTAGGAGAACCGGAAGAAGAAATGGAAGATTATTATAAGATCAAGTAATTCTTGACATTAAACTCGAAATAGAGTAGGCTACTTTAGATTCATTGATTGAGTATCGGATGGAATCCTAAAGTGTATTGGTTCATATATTACTAGGGTTTTTAACTTAATCATCTCTAAATAAATTAAAGAAGCTAAAGAAAAGCATTTTTCGTCTGTTTTTCTTTCGTTTATTTTAGTTTATTTGGGGCGTAGCATTTATGCACACAATAGCAAAGCGTCCGAAGAAGTATTTTAGTAGATACAAGAAACCTCTCGTAGAATTTCCAAATTTGATCGAGGCACAGGTAAAAAGTTTTAAATGGTTAGTGGAGCAGGGCATCGGGGAAGTCTTCAAAGAATTTTCTCCGATCAGCGACTACTCTACAAAAAAGTTTCAGCTCGAATTCACTTCTTTTTCCTTGGGTGAATCGAAGACAGACGAAAATAATTCTAAAATAAATAAACTCTCTTACCAAGGGCTTCTAAAAGCGCGCGTAAAATTGACGAACAAGATTTTAGGCACGGTGAAGGAGCAAGAAATATTCATGTCTGAGTTTCCTTTGATGACTTCTCATGGGACTTTCATCATAAACGGTGTAGAACGCGTGATCGTCCCCCAGCTTGCGAGAAGTTTCGGGGTTTTCTTTACTGAATCAGAAAGCAAAGGTAGTAGATATTTCGGTGCAAAAATTATTCCAGCTCGTGGAGTATGGATTGAGATCGAGTCCGAATCTGATGGCGGCATTTACATAAGAATTGACAAAAAGAGAAAGTTCCCGGCCACAGCGCTTCTTCGAGCGATGGGTTATGAAAGTAACGAAGCCATAACAAAGGCTTTTTCTGGCAACGCTGCCTTTGAAGAGACGATAAAAAACTGTTTAGCCAAGGACGGAGTCAAAAGTTTAAATGATTCATACATCGAGATCTACAAACGTCTTCGAGACGGCGATATGGCTACGGCTGATAATGCCAAAGAGTTTATTGATTCTCTATTTACCGCTGAGAGATACGATCTTTCTCCAGTTGGGCGTTTTAGATTTAATCAGCGTTTCAGCAAGCCTATGGATGAAGCAGCCCTTCTCCGCCGAACTATTTCTAAGGAAGATCTAGTGACGGTCATATCTCACATAATAACTTTAAACAACACTCCTGATAGCAAGAGTGACGACATAGACCACCTGGGTCAGAGACGTGTCAGGTTTGTCGGTGAAATACTCCAACAAAAAGTTCGTACCGGTATGATGCAAATCAAGAGAAACATCCAGGACCGCATGTCTATTATTGACGTGGATACTGCTATGCCTATAGCCATCATTAACCAACGTCCACTTCAGGCCCGTATCAAAGAATTCTTCACCACGAACCAGCTTTCGCAATTCATGGCACAAGAAAACGTGCTTTACGAAATAGAACACTTGCGTACACTTTCAGCCCTTGGACCCGGCGGTCTTACTCGCGAGCGGGCAGGTCTAGAAGTTCGCGACGTGCATCCTTCACACTACGGACGTGTGTGTCCTATTCATACTCCAGAAGGTCCAAACATCGGACTTATTCTTCACCTTTCAACTTACGCAAAAATAAATGAATTCGGAATTATCGAGACTCCGTACATCAAAGTAAAAAACGGCAAACTAACTTTTGAGGTGGTCTATTTAAATGCGCTCGAAGAAGAGAAATACAACATCGCGCATGCGGCCACTCCTTATGATGAAAAGGGAAACATCACAGAAGAAAAAGTAGAAGCTCGAATCAAAACAGAACCGGGCGCTATTTCTCGCGAAGAAGTTGATTTCATGGACGTGGCTCCCAACCAAGCTTTCTCTATTGCGACATCCATGATCCCATTCCTAGAACACAACAACGCGAACCGTGCCCTCATGGGAAGTAACATGCAGAAACAAGCTGTGCCTTGCGTGCTTCCAGAAGCGCCACTTGTTGCTACAGGTATGGAGGAACTTGCTTCCAGGGATTCTGGGAGACTAATCATAGCTGAGGAGGATGGAGTTATTTCTTATCTTGATGCTAAAAAGATAGTAATCGAAGGAAAATCAGCAAAGTCTTCTCCTAAAACTTACAATCTTGTTAACTTTATGAGGAATAACAACTTTGCTGTATTTCACCAGCGCCCGCTTGTAAATGTGGGTGATAAAGTCAAGAAGGGTGACGTGCTCGCAGATACCAGCAGTACAGTCGGCGGACAGATTTCCATCGGACAAAATGTTTTCGTAGCTTTCTTGTCTTGGTCTGGGTCAACATATGAAGACGCTATTATAGTTTCAGAACGTCTTGTTAAAAAGAGTAAATTTACCTCGATCTATGTCGAAGAATTCACCTGCGTAGTTCGTGATACCAAGCTTGGGCCTGAAATAACTACTCGTGACATACCGAACGTTGGAGAATTAAAACTAAAAGATTTGGATGAGGACGGAGTGGTTCGCATTGGTGCAGAGGTTAGAGAGAATGATATTCTGGTAGGTAAAATTACTCCAAAAGGTGAAACTGAACTTACTCCCGAAGAGCGATTGCTTCGTTCTATATTTGCCGAAAAAGCACGCGATGTTAAAGATACATCACTCCGAGTAGAGCATGGTAAACGCGGACGTATCATCGGTGTCAAAATTTTCTCTCGCGACCTTGGACACACTTTGGAAGCTGGAATCATCAAGAAGATCGTTATCGAAGTTGCGCAAATCAGAAATATTTCTGTCGGAGATAAACTTTCTGGAAGACATGGAAACAAGGGAGTTATTTCTAAAATAATGCCAGAGGAAGATATGCCTTACATGGCGGACGGTACTCCAATTGACATCATATTGTCACCACTTGGTGTGCCTTCTCGTATGAACTTGGGACAAATCTTGGAAATGCATCTAGGTATGGCTGCCAACAGCCTCGGCTATCAGGCTATTGTCCCACCGTTCCTAGGGGCTAGACACGAAGAGATCAGCCAAGAGTTGGTAAAAGCAGGATTACCAGAGAATGGTAAACTAAAACTTTTTGATGGACGCACTGGAGAAGCCTTTGAACAAGATGTGGCCGTTGGTTATATGTACATGCTCAAATTGCACCACATGGTGGAAGACAAGATTCACATGCGTTCGATTGGGCCCTACTCACTTATTACTCAACAGCCACTTGGTGGAAAGGCTCAAGGTGGGGGACAGAGATTTGGAGAAATGGAAGTCTGGGCGCTTGAGGGCTATGGTGCCGCGTACACACTCCGCGAAATGTTAACGATTAAATCTGACGATATACTTGGTCGATCTGCGACATTCGATTCCATTATTAAAAACGAGACGATTCGACCACCAAATTCTCCAGCATCTTTCAATGTGCTTCTTAATTACTTGCGTGGCTTAGCGATGGACGTCGATTTAAGAAAAACCGGAGACAAATAATAAAAAATAAATCAAACATATGAAAACTTTAAACACAACTGAATTTGATCAAATTGCTCTCCGACTCGCGTCTCCGGAACAAATAAAGGAGTGGTCATTTGGGGAAGTGACGAAGCCCGAGACCATAAACTATCGTACAGGCAGATCTGAACGTGGCGGTCTTTTCGACGAGAAAATATTTGGACCAGAAAAAGACTACGAGTGTTATTGTGGAAAATACCGTCGTATTCGCTACAAGGATATTATTTGTGAAAAATGTGGAGTTGAAGTCACTCGTTCTATCGTCAGGCGTGAACGTATGGGTCACATCGAACTTTCAACGCCAGTATCGCACATCTGGTTCTTGCGTGGTGTGCCTTCTCGTATGAGTATTCTTCTTAATATATCAGTTTCTGATCTTGAAAAGGTTATATATTTCGCTGGTTATATAATTACTAAAGTCCACGAAGAGGAAAAAGAAGCCGTAATTACTGGCCTCGATAAGGAATATAAAGCTAAATTGAAAAATGCGGCGGATGACGATACTAGAGAAAAATTAAAGAATTTACTTTCTGTTACGAAAAAGGAAATAGGAGAAATTTATGAAGGAAAAGTTTTAAACGAAATTTCTTTCCATCATTATTCTTTGAAATATGGTACTTGCTTCGAAGCCAATATCGGTGCTGAAGCCATTTATTCCATTTTCAAAAATCTCGATTTGCAAAAATTAAAAGTTCACACCGAGGCGATGATCGAAAAAGCGAGTGTGGCAGAAAAAGAAAAATTACAGAAAAGACTATCTTTAATACGAGCCATGACTTATGCCGACATCAGGCCAGAATGGATGTTTTTGACTATGATTCCGGTTATTCCACCAGTCTTGCGTCCGATGGTGGCGTTAGATGGAGGTAGACATGCGACTTCTGACTTGAATGATCTATATCGCCGAGTTATAAACAGAAACAACCGTTTAAAGAAATTAAAAGAAATCAATGCTCCAGATGTAATCTTACGCAACGAAAAAAGAATTATTCAGGAAGCAGTCGATGCGCTGATTGACAACTCCATCGCCAAGCAAAATGATTCTGCTGCCATGAGTCAGTCTCAGAAACGTCCACTTAAATCCCTTTCAGATAATTTAAAGTCTAAGCAGGGACTTTTCAGACAAAACTTGCTCGGAAAGCGTGTAGATTACTCCGGCCGTTCAGTTATCGTTGTTGGTCCGGAACTTAAGCTCAATCAATGTGGATTGCCGAAACATATGGCACTCGAACTTTTCCGACCATTCGTTATTTCTAAAATTCTACAAGCCGAATTAGCGTTTAATATCCGTGGTGCCAATAAGCTCATTGAAGAGCGCACTCCCGATGTTTGGGCGATGCTTGAAGAAGTTATTGCCGGAAAATATGTTCTCTTAAACCGTGCACCAACCTTACACCGCTTGGGTATTCAAGCTTTCAATCCGATCCTAATTGAGGGAAATGCTATTCAAGTGCATCCTCTCGTCTGTCAGGCTTTCAACGCTGACTTCGACGGAGATCAAATGGCTGTGTATGTTCCTCTTCTTGAAGAAGCTCAGTGGGAAGCAAAAGAATTAATGGCTGCTAACAAGAATTTGCTCAAGCCGCAAAATGGTGACCCTATTGTGCATCCTCGTATGGACATGGTGCTTGGAAGTTATTGGATGACTAAATCAATGGATGGTGAAAAGGGTGAAGGAAAATATTTCTCACGTCCGAATGTCGCTATCAGTGCTTACGAATATGGAGTTACTTCTCTGCGCGCTAAAGTCAAAGTTTTGGCACATGATACTTTTAAATACAAGAAATTTGACGGAGGAATTTTTGAAACTTCTGCCGGCAAGCTTCTCTTTAACAGTGTTTTGCCAGATGATTTCCCTTATGTGAACGATGAAATGACTCAAGATAGACTATCTGCGCTCTTAGATGAACTTATCATACACTCTGGGGTAGAGAAAACTCCTAGTATCTTGGATAAAATTAAAAAATTTGGTTTTAATTATTCCACAGTTTCTGGTACTACTTGGGGATTAGACAATGTCTCTGTGTCTTCGGAAAAGCCCAAGATCATTGCTCAAGGCAAGAAGTTAGAAGAAGAAATAATTTCACAATGGCGTGAAGGTTTACTCTCTGAGGAAGAAAAATATCAAAAAATTATCGAAATCTGGACACACACTAAGAAAGATTTGGAAAAAGTCCTACCTAAAACTCTCGACAAGAAGAGTTCCACCTATGACTTATTTACTTCTAAGGCTCGAGGTACTATGTCTAGTCTTATGCAGATGACAGGAATGATCGGGCTCATCCAAAACAACCAGGGTAAGACCCTAGAGTTCCCAATTATCCCTTGTTATCAAGAAGGTCTTTCTCCGATTGAATATTTCGTCATTACGCACGGTGCTCGTAAGGGAGCATCTGATACCGCTCTGAACACCGCGAAGGCTGGTTACTTAACTCGCAGACTCGTGGATGTGGCACAAGATGTGGTCATTACAGAAGAAGATTGTGGTACCAAAGAAGGCAAGATTGTTTCCAAAGAAAATATTTCCGGAATTGAGATTCCACTTTCTAAGAATATTCGTGGAAGAATTTTGGCTGGAGATCTCAAAGATAAAGATGGCAAAGTAGTATACAAGAGAGGATTCTTGGTTACCAAAGAAGAGGCTTACAATATCGAGGGAGCAGGCTTTACTGAAGTTTTTGTTCGCTCTCCTCTAACTTGTAAAACTGTTCATGGTCTATGCCAGATGTGTTATGGTCTTGATTTAGGACGTAATCACTTAGTAGATCTGGGTGAAGCAGTGGGTATCATCGCTGCTCAAGCTATCGGTGAACCAGGTACTCAGCTTACACTACGTACCTTCCACGCCGGAGGTGTTGCCGGTACCGACATCACGACTGGTTTGCCCCGCGTTGAAGAAATATTCGAGAGGAGAATTCCTAAAAATCCTGCGATCGTGTCACAGACGGACGGAGAAATTCTTGAAATAAAGGCAAAAGATGGCAAGGAAAAGATTATTAAAGTTCTCTCCGATACCAAACTCGATGGCAAGCCAAACGAAATAGAATACCTCGTAGCTTTCCGTCGAACACCAATAGCGAAAGTGGGGGATAAGATAAAAAAAGGAGAAATCCTAACCGACGGATCGGCTGATATTGCTGAGATATTCAAATTTGGTGGTAAGGAAATGGTTGAAGAGTATATCATTCGTGAAATAAATAAAGTCTACGAATTACAGAGTGCTTCGATCTCTCGCAAACACACAGAGATTATCATTCGTCAGATGTTCTCACGTCGAAAGATCAAAGACGCCGGAGACACCAATTTCTCTATTGGAGATATAGTCGAAAATACCGCTTTCATTGAAGAAAATATGCGAGTTGGAGAACTTGCTGGAAAAGATGCGAAAGAGGCTAAGGCCGAAACAGTGGTGCTTGGTATTACCGAAGTTTCTCTCCGAACCAAGAGTTGGCTCTCTGCAGCTTCCTTCCAAAACACAAATCGTGTACTTATAGAAAATGCTATCAAGGGTGGCGTGGATAATCTACGAGGACTCAAAGAGAATGTTATAATTGGTAGACTCATCCCAGCTGGAACTGGCTTCAAGGACAAAATCAAACCTGTGGTGGAAAAATAGTTTTCTCTTAACAATTTAATAAAAATAATATGGACAAGAAAATTATTTGGGGAATTGTTGTAGCAGTAATCCTAATCGCGGGAGGAGTTCTTGCGAATAATTATCTTTCAAACCGTGTATATAATTGTTGCCACGGGGAACAATATACACAAAAAGGCATTTCCATTGACGAACCGCTGGCAAATCAGGAAGTTAAGTTTCCACTTATAATAAAAGGATATGTAAGCGGTTATGGCTGGACTGCTTTTGAAGGTATAACTGGTAGTGTTCAAGTTTTGGATGCAAACGGTAAGACAATTGCTAAAAAAAAGCCCCTAGAAGCCACAGAAGACTGGATGCAAGCTGTCGTCCATTTTGAAACGACTGTGGGGGATGCAGAAATGATGAGTCACCTAGGGACGCAAAATGGTGTTTTGGTTTTTGAGAACGAAAATCCAAGTGGTGAATCTGTGAATGCTAAAGAATTTCGTTTACCTGTCAAATTTATTAAATAGTTTAAAGTTTTAAGGGGTGGAGCAATCAAATTATGTCCTCATCTGTTGATCAAATAAAATCAAGAATAGATATACTCTCACTTATTTCATCCTACATGAAGTTGGATAAGGCTGGGGCGAGTTGGAAGGGCCGGTGTCCATTTCATAATGAAAAGACGCCGAGCTTTTTCGTATCGTCAGATAGGGGGAGTTATTATTGCTTTGGTTGTGGAGCATCGGGTGATATTTTTACCTTCGTGGAAGAATTTGAAGGGCTTGATTTCAAGGGCGCCTTGAAACTTTTAGCTGATCGAGCTGGAGTAACACTTGAAGTGTATAGTCCGCAAATGAAAGAAGCAGAGAGTGAAAAAGAAAAGCTTTACAGAATAATGGAAGAAACTGTGAAGTTCTTTGAAAATAATCTTAAAGACTTTAAACCAGCGCAAGAGTATTTGAAGTCTCGGGGGTTAGAAGACAAAACCATTAAAGATTTCAGAATAGGCTATGCCATATTAGATTGGAGAAAGTTGTATGATTTCTTGAAATCTAAAAATTTCACCGACAAAGAAATAGAGCTGGCCGGCCTGGCCAAAAAGCCAGAGGATAAGAGTAAGGCGATGTATGACAGGTTCCGTGGACGGGTCATGTTTCCCATCAGTGATTCAAGTGGCCGGATCATTGCTTTTTCCGGCAGGATTTTAGTGGACGATGGTAAATCGGCAAAATACTTAAATAGTCCAGAAACTCCCATATTTAATAAGTCTTCAGTACTTTTCGGTATAGACAAGGCCAAGGATTCGATTCGTAGAAATGACTTTTCTATTTTAGTCGAAGGGCAGATGGATTTAGTCCTTTCTCATCAAGCTGGTTTTAAAAATACTGTGGCATCCTCTGGTACTGCTATGACTGATCAGACACTTTCAAAGGAAAACATGATAAATAATCTAGGACTTGTTTGTAGGCTATCAAAGAATATCGTCTTGGCCTATGATGCTGATAAGGCAGGCCTAAATGCTTCTAATCGATTTACTAAAATAGCTTTATCCATGGGCATGGATGTGAAAGTAGCAGACATGAAAGAGGGTGTGGACCCGGCTGATACTATTTCCAAAGAAGGAAAGGACGCCTGGCGACAAGTTATCAGGAATTCCAAACATTTCATACCTTTTATGCTTGAGAAGATACTCAAAGAAGCTTCAGGAGATGGAAGAAAAACCGGAGTCTTAATCAGGGAGCGCCTTTTACCATTTCTGAATGATCTAGAAAGTGCAATCGAAAGGTCGCATTTTTTAACTCTCATCAGTAATCGTTCTGGGGTAAGCGAAAAAGCCTTAATGGAGGATTTGGGTAAAGTCGAATCTGAACTTAAAGATCAGAAAGAAGAGACCGAAAATGCGATAGAAAATATGGGAAAGAAATTAAGAAAAGATCCAATTGAGCGCAGGCTTCTCGGCATAGCTTTTTGGCAAGAAAGTATCAAAGATAGGACCATAGAGCCACAATTAATATTTTCAAAACTAGAGAAAGTAAAGGAGGTCTACCTAAATATAAAAGAAGATTTGATCTATGAAGCAGAAGCATTCTATGCCAACAGTGAGAATTTACAAAAAGACGTGAATGAGATGCTGCTCTCACTCGAGGAAGAATATTTAAATGAACAATTAGTTAGCGAAATGGTGAAACTTAAGAATTTAAAAGAAAAAACAGAAGAAATAGAAATTTTAAGAAAAATAAATGAGATAAATAAAAGAAAAGAAGAAATTAAAAATAGTCGTCAATTAAAAAGTAAAATATAATTATGAAAAAAAATAAAAAGTTAAAAAAGAAATCTAAGATTGTTAAAAAACACAGGAAGACAAGTAAAAAAGTCAAAAAGACCAAAAAAATACGACAATCAAAAGTATCTGTAAAAAAAGCCAAGAAATTATCTTCCAGTGAGAAGAAAGCCGGTAATTTGTCTCGAATCTCAAACGAACTTATCGAAAAAGGACGCAAGAGGGGATTTATCACTTATGATGAAATACTAAAAACCTTCCCCGATATTGAGAATAATATTTTATTCTTGGATGAACTTTATGAAAAATTTGCCGTTGCGGGTATAGATGTACTCGAGGGTGGGAATCTATTAAATCTTAATACTGACTTGACTGACAAGGATTTAAATAAGTCTACGATGCACGACTCCATCCAAATGTATCTAAAAGAAATAGGTCAATATCCTCTTATTCATGCGAGTGACGAAAAGGATCTTGCAAAACGTATTGAACACGGTGATCTGGAGGCCAAGAATCTACTTGCTCGTGCCAACTTGCGTTTGGTGGTTTCTATCGCTAAAAAATACGTTGGTAGATCAGCCAATCTCACACTTCTTGATTTGATTCAGGAGGGTAACTTGGGTCTATTTAAGGCAGTCGAAAAATTTGATTGGACTAAGGGATACAAATTCTCTACGTATGCCACTTGGTGGATCCGCCAGTCTATCACTCGTGCGCTAGCTGATCAATCCCGTACTATCCGCATTCCAGTGCATATGGTGGAGACTATTTCTAAGTACAAGCAAACTCACCGCAGGCTTTCTCAAGACTTGGGCCGAGAGCCTCTAGCGGAAGAGATCGCGACCGAGATGGGTATCCCAGTCGAAAAAATTCACGTGATTGAAAATATTTCCCAAGAAACTGTTTCGCTGGAACAGCCAGTGGGAGATGACGATGACAAATCAACTCTCGAGAACTTTATTCCAGATGACAAAATCTTGCGTCCAGACCAAGAATCTTCACGCAGAATTCTTTCTGATCAAATTCGTGAAGTCTTGAGCGAGCTCAATCCAAAGGAAAGGAAAATACTTGAAATGCGCTATGGACTCCTCGATGGCATTCAGCATACTCTCGAGAGAGTGGGGGAAGAGTTCGGAGTGACTCGCGAGCGTATTCGCCAGATTGAAGCCAAAGTTCACGAAAAACTTCGCCAGCATGACAAGATTTCAAGATTGAAGAATTATTTCGATTAGATTATTTTAGTTTCAACTCTCCCGCGAAAGATTTTAAGTAAATATCTGAAAAGTTACCTTGGTTTTCTCCATTTTGGTGGTTAAAAAGGTAATCATGGTATTCCCAAAATTTATTTTGCTCTCCAGCACACCTAGCTGCTTCAGCTGATCTTATCGATTCGGGTCCCAAGAATGCAAAGTCCCGATAAACAAAATTTATCTTTCCATCCTTAAGGTAACCGTCTATTATTGTTTTCTCTGTTTCTTTAAAAAATCTTCCGCAAAACGGACATTGGAAATCACCGTATTCTAATACCGTAACCGTTGCTCCACTACCGCCAGACAAGATAAAATCCGAACTTATGACTGGTGCTAGTTTTATGGTCTTTATTACGGAACTGTTTTCAGTTAATGCTTTATCTATCTTTTGTTTTATCATCTCCGTTGGTTCGGCTCCATCAATAGTACTAACCACTTGACCTTCTTTTAGGATGAATCCTTTTGGTGTTCCTTGAACCCCCGCAACGGACCCTTCTGTTTTAGAATCTGCAACTGCCTTGGCATATTTTCCAGAATCAAGGCATTGATTAAAAACTTTCGCATCTGTGGTCAGTCTTTTCCCCTTAGAGTCTACAATAGTAGTAGGATTACCTTTAAGCAAAATTGCCCCAGCTATTACAACCCCAGCTATGATTATCGCTCCGGCTATTTGTTTTTGAGCCCCATTTACGCCAACTGTCTCTTTTGGTAAACTTAAATCTTTATTTTCAACACTATTTTCTTCCATTTGTTTTTATTTATTTTGCTCAAAGGTCTATTATCCCTTTGGCAGTAGTTGTTAATATCTCCATTGTAGCACTTTTTTGAGCATATGCTATAATTATCGTATTAATACTAAAGGTCATTTATTAGTTAACTTAGCTCTGCAAAGACGGAGCAAAAATTAAAAAATATGTGTAATTCAAAATGTGGTGGATGCACTACAGCTTTGGTTGGGAGAATTCTACTTATCGTAGGAGGTGTTAACTGGGGCTTAGTCGGTGTGGGGATGTTGATGGGTAAGGGCATGGGATGGAATGTCGTTAATATGCTCCTTGGCTCTTGGCCAACAGTTGAGGCAGTGGTTTATGTTCTTGTCGGCGTAGCAGCTGTCATGAAAATCTTTGGTTGCAGATGTGCTAAATGCAAAGCTGCATGTGCTGCTTGTGGTGCGGGAAGCACAGACAAGGGTATGTAATCTACATTCTCAAGTTTTTCTTAAAAAAGCCCTTGTGCAGAGGGGCTTTTTTGTTTGCATTTAGTTTTAAAAATGTTAAAGTCATAGAATACATGTTTTCAATTTCAAACATAATATTTTATGTACTTGTTTTTGTGTCTGTTTATGTGCAGGTATTCTTTTTCGTTACCTTTCTTGAAAACCGGAAAAAGATAGTCACCAGGAATGGTAAAATAAAACTTACTAATTACCCATCTGTGACAATTGCCGTGCCGTGCTGGAATGAGGAAAATACGGTTGAAAAAACAATCCTTTCAATTCTTGATTTAAATTATCCGAAGGATAAACTAAAAATATTTATTATTGATGACGGGTCTACTGATAATACTTGGAATATCATCCAAAAGTTTTCTAATCATCCAAATATAAAAATTTTACAAAAAGAAAATGGTGGCAAATATGCTGCACTCAACTTGGCTCTTAAACAGACGGAGACTGATTTTTTTGGTGGTCTTGATGCAGATTCAGTAGTTCATCCGGAATCCCTTGTCCGCATTATGAGTTATTTTGAAAAAGATGGCAGCATCATGGCTGTAGCTCCTTCGGTGGTTGTTAATAATCCTCAAAATATGATTCAGAATGCTCAAAAAGCCGAATATAATATGGGTGTTTATCTTAAAAAAATGCTTTGTTTCTTGGGAGCAATTAATGTAACCCCAGGACCAATGACAATTTTCAAGAAGAAGGTCTTCGATGATCTAGGAGGCTATCGCTATGGTCACAATACAGAAGATATGGAAATAGCCTATAGAATGCAGAAGAATCGCTATAAAATAGAACACTGTAACGATGCATATGTTTACACTGATACACCAGGAACTTTTAAGAAACTTTACAAACAAAGACTGCGCTGGATTTACGGTTTTATAAACAATACCATTGACTACAAGAATGTTTTGTTTAGGAAAGAATACGGTAATTTTGCTGTTTTTACTTTACCAATGAGTATTGTCTCGATTATTTCAGTTAGCTATCTTTTTGGGCGGATTGTTTATAATTTAGGAAATTTTTTGTATTCGAAAATAATACTCTTGTATACCCTGGGATGGCATTTTACCTTCAAAACTCCGCATTTCGATCTATTTTTTCTGAACGAACAGTCTTTTGTTTTTCTTATCGTTTTTATATATTTTCTAGTTGTTTTTTCAATACTATTTGGCAGAAAAATGACCAGGGAAAAAACTTTCTTCTCTCCCAACATCCTCTATTTCTTTCCTGTTTTTGGGATGATTGCTCCCTTTTGGCTCTTAAAGGCAATTTATAATACCATTATCCAAAGGCGTCCGGCTTGGAGGTAAAACTTATGAATGATAATTTTAATTGGAGAAAATATTTAGTTGTGTTTTTTATTACCTTAGGCCTTTTTATAACCGCTATTTATTTAAGCGATTATTTTGGAAATAAAAAGATAGATCAACTAAAATCAATACAAGATAAAATATCTATTGACATTCTCTCTTCAGAAACTCAGTTTTCTCTGCTCTCTGAATTATCATGTAAAAACGTTTCTGGTTCTGTACTTTCGGGCGAGCTTGAAGAACTTGGACGCAAACTCGACTGGGGACAGAACAACCTGGGTGCGACAGATGAGGTCTCTTACCTAAAAAAGTATTATTCTCTCCTTGAGATAAAAGATTATCTTTTAATGAAGAAGATTTTCTCTAGCTGCGGTACCAAATCTGCTTTTATTCTTTATTTTTACACAACCAAAGAAAACTGTAGCAAATGCGAAAATGAGAGCTTGGTGCTTTCCAGTTTGCGCGATAAACATCCAGAGCTGCGTGTTTATTCATTTGATTACAGTATAGACTTGTCGGCGGTTAAATCACTTCTCCAGATTTATAAAATAAAAGATACCGAACTTCCGGCTCTTATTTTAAATGATAATTTATTGACGGGTTTTCACAACATCGACGATCTTGAAACTTTGATACAAAAGTCTCTTCGGGTTCAAGTAAAAAAGTAATAATATACTTTTTTACTACTTATGCACAACTTCACATCCATAACTCTCGGGTAAGAGCTTCCTGCATCTTTCTTTGAAAAATTTTTGGGCTAAAATGCCGATATCGTCGCCGAGCGACATGAAAGCTTTAACTTGTGACTTATATTCATATATGGCAGTTATCTTTTCCATAAACATCTGTTTATCTAATTCAATCGGGCTTTCTTCAAACCCCATGCCTTCTTTTCCTTCTAGATAAGAATTTAGACTAATTTGACTCGACATTGTGAATTGTCGGGCATATGGAAAATCTTCGTAAATGAAAAAATATATCCCTGCTTTTTTGTTATTTTTCCAGACATCCATAAGCGCATCATGCACTATTTGATGATCAGGGTGTGTGATTTTTGGTCCAAAAGTTGCGGGTCCATATATGGAAATTTTCCTATTTTTATAAACCTTAATTAGAGTTTCAATGTCCTTGGAAATTTCTCCTCTAATTTTGACGTCTTCACCCTTTTTTCTATATTGAAAATCAGGGTAATCGTAGTTTCTTATAATTGTCCCAAGAGGCAACAGAGCCTTTTCATTTTCCTTAGTCCTAGCAAATATCGCTTCATCACTGTCAGAAAACCCAGAAATTTTATCCCATTGTGTATGCATAAGCTCAGTGGGTTTTTGAGTGAAAAATGTAGCCACTAATGCTTGATCTTTTAGCTTTGCCATCAATCCACCTAAAGAGAGTACACCATCATCAAAATGAGGAGAAAGTATTATGGTAAAAGGAATTTCTCCAATATCAGAAATATTTTCTGTTTGTGGAGGCACTTTTACCGTTTTAAAAAAGTAAACAAAACCACCCAGTAGTATAAAGCTGATTATGAATAAAATGAATTTTTTTTTCATTAATCTTACTTTGGAGCCGGCAGGGGGATTCGAACCCGCGACCTTCGCTTTACAAAAGCGTTGCTCTACCAACTGAGCTATGCCGGCAATATTAAATTTATCCTATACTAGCACATATTTACAGATTTTCCTCCTTTCTAATCTTATGTTTGATCTCTCTAATTTTATGCTTATAATCTGCCATAATTTTTAGAAATTTTGAAATTTCTTTCCTCTCACCGTTTATGAGATTCTTTTGGCTTATACTTTTTATCTTAATTTTTACTTCTTGATATTTATTTTTTAGAAAATTGGTTGATTTTAAATAAAATCGTACAGTTGCCACCAAGCCCGCATGCCCGTGTTTCTTCATATTAGTGATAGTTATGTGTTTAACTTCTTTCAAATATGGAACCTCAAACAAGACCTCTTGATTCTCTAAGACTTTTTCATGTTCCAGTATGGTGATTTTTCTTCCCACCATGAAAACGATCGAGGCGAGAGATGTGAAAAATAAAATAAAAAGTATATACATTTGATTGATTAAAATCATTCCAAGATAATTTATTGTATTGAATAACGTTTAACTTCCTTTATCTTTGCCTTAGATTTTTCTAAAAGCTGACCTACCGTGCTATCTCCATCCTTGATAAATGGTTGGTTCGTGAGGGTTTTCTCTTTGAAATAAGTCGCCAACTTTCCTTCGAGCATTTTTTTCTTTATTTCGGCTGGTTTGTCAATGTTTACTATTTCTTTCTGAAAAACTTCTGTCATAGTGCTTCTCGTCTCAGGGGTTATTTCAGTTTCTGTGATGTATTCTGGTTTCATCGCGGTGATGTGCATCGCGATATCTTTTGCAAGCTCCACATTTCCACCATCAAGACTTACAACCACACCAGATTTGTTGTTATGTACATAACTCCCTAAAACATCTCCACTTAGTTCATATATTTCACCTAGCTGAACATTTTCTCCAGTTTTCTGAATGATAGCGTTTATCAGATCTTTGGATTCCTCGATTACCTTATCTTTACCTCCAGAAAGAGCCATGTCAGATAGCTTGCCAAGTAGGCTAGTGAAGTCTTCATTTCTAGATACAAAGTCAGTCTCGCAATGCAAAGAGACTAGAACAGCTCTCTTGTCTTTTATTTTTATTGTGACTGCTCCATCTTTAACCTCGCGACTAACTTTCTTGAGAGCTATGTCCGAACTTGTTTTCTTCAAGATGGCGACAGCTTTCTTCATATCTCCACCAGCCTCCTCAAGCGCACGTCTGCACTGCATCACTGAAATGCCAGTAGCATCTCTAAGTTCCTTTACTAACTCAGTTGTTATTTGTGAAGACATATATTTTGTTTTTAGGCTTCCTTGACTGGGATGGAGTTTTGACTCGCTTTAAAAGCATCAGTAAGATGTGTTGTGAAAAATCTTATAGAAGGTATGCTGGAGTCATTGCCGACAATAGGGTACTCAATACCTTTTATATTTGAGTCGGAATTAACGAGAGATATAACTGGGATATCCCTGTCTTTTGCTTCAGTCGTAGCTATATGCTCTGCACGTGCATCTATGACCAAGAGAGCATCTGGGGCCTTCTTCAAACCAAGCAATCCAGTGTAGTAGCGAGCCAATTTCTCCATTTTCTTTGCCATCACCACTCTTTCTTTTTTGGTATATTTGTCTAACCCTCCCTCCTTACTATCCTTTTGATAATTTTCTAGTTCTGTAATTCTTTTCTTAATCTCTCCAAAATTAGAAATAGTTCCTCCGATCCAACGTTCGGTAACGTATGGCATGTCTAATGACTCTGCCACATTTTTTATTACTTCTCTTGCTTCAGGCTTGGTGCCGACAAAAAGGATGACTTTTCCCGCAACAGCTAACTTCTTTACGAACTCGCTTGCGTTTTCTAGCGCCAGGCTTGTTTTTTCAAGGTCGATTATGTCTGTTTTATTCTTTGTAGCATATATATATTTCGAGACACTTGGATGCCTTCTGGTTTTCGAATAACCATAGTGCGCTCCGACTCGGAACATTTTCTCTACTAATGTATCTGTATTTTTATTCTTTAAATCGGCTTTTTGCATATGCAACAATATAGCAGAAAGGTGTCTATTTTGCAAACCGAACCTCCATCCTTCCTTACTCCCAACAAGGGGAGGGACTCCTTTGACCAAAAGACTTTTTTCGGTTAAGATGCACTCATGGCCAATAGCATAACTAATGGGGTAAGGCAGTCTCGTCTTTTTACCAAGACCCGAAAAGAAGCACCAACAGATGAAGTTTCCAGAAGTGCTGAGTTGCTTATTCGTGGTGGTTTCATTAATAAAGAAATGGCTGGAGTTTATGATTATCTGCCCCTCGGGATGCGTGTTATCGCAAAGATTGAAGATATCATAAGAGAAGAGATGAATATGATCGGCGGGCAAGAGATTTCAATGTCTTCTCTACAAAGGCAAGAATTATGGCAAAAACATTTTAACCAAGACAGGTGGGATGACTCTAAGGTAGATATTTGGTTTAAAACTAAACTGAAGGATGGTAGTGAAAAAGGTCTTGCGTTTACTCACGAAGAACCTATATCAAACATGATGGAGCAGTTTGTCTCTTCGTATAGAGATTTACCCTTTTCTGTTTATCAATTTCAAACAAAATTCAGAAATGAAACTAGGGCCAAAAGCGGTATCATGCGTACCCGAGAATTCGTAATGAAAGATTTATATTCATTCTCTAAAAACGAGAAAGAGCATTTGGTTTTTTACGAAAAAGCTAAACAGGCCTATGTCAATATATTTAAACGTGTTGGAATTGGACACGTCACATATCTAACCTTCGCTTCGGGTGGAGTGTTTTCAAAATTTTCTCATGAATTTCAAACTGTTACACCTTCCGGGGAAGACACTATATACATCAATAAAAATGACAATATAGCGATAAATAAGGAAGTATTTACTGATGATGTTAAAAAGGACCTCAATCTAAAAGGCGATTTTAAAGAAGAAAAATCAGTGGAAGTGGGTAACATATTTACTCTTGGTACAAAGTTCTCAGAGCCCCACCTAGTTTTTGAAGATGAAAATGGAGCTAAAAGTCCTGTTTTTATGGGGTCCTATGGGATAGGACCAGCTCGCTTGATGGGCACTATCGTGGAAGTGCTCTCGGATGATAAGGGCATAATCTGGCCAGAATCCGTTGCGCCATTTGCTGTCCACTTGCTTCTTTTAGGGGACGATAAATCTGTCGCCAAAGAAGCCGAAGAGGTTTATGAAAGTTTATTGAAAAATAATATCGAAGTTTTATTTGATGATCGTAGTGGTGTTACAGCTGGTGAAAAGTTTGCTGATTCGGATTTGCTCGGTATTCCATTGCGGGCAGTGGTCTCTCTAAGAAGTATCAAAGAAGGGGGAATAGAAATAAAAAAGCGTGGAGAAGCAAAAGGTAAAATAGTTTCACTCGATGAATTATTAAAAATAATAAAGCCTAAAGTTAAGTAATGTTTGATAAAATCTACAAGTTAATTTCAAATGACATAGGTATAGACCTTGGTACTTCGAACACTCTAGTTTACCTGAAAGGACATGGCATCGTTATCAACGAGCCTTCGGTGGTGGCAGTCAATATAAAGACAAATCAAATTCTAGCCGTTGGGGCAAAGGCCAAAGAAATGTTGGGACGAACCCCGGGGCATATCAAAGCCGTCCGTCCACTTGTCGATGGTGTTATATCTGACTTTGAGGTAACCGAAGAAATGCTTTCATATTTAATAAATAAAGCAAACAAAATATCTAAAAAATTAGCACGGCCCAGGGTCCTTGTGGGTGTGCCAACCGGTACGACCAATGTTGAAACACGGGCTGTTTATGATGCGGCCAGAAGTGCCGGAGCAAGGGAAGTTTTCTTGGTGGAGGAACCAATGGCAGCTGCTATTGGTATCAGACTTCCGATCAAGGATCCAGTTGGCTCCATGATCATTGATATCGGTGGAGGGACAACCGATATCGCAGTCATTTCCTTGGGCGGAGTCGTAAAATCTAAAAATTTAAAAATAGCTGGTGATAGGTTAGACAACGACATTGTTACTTATATGCGTGACGAATTTAAAATACTTATTGGTGAAAGAACTGCGGAGACGATCAAGATCTCTATTGGTTCTGTACTTCCAGGAGAATATATGGAAACAGAGGTTCATGGACGAGATCTTTTAACTGGGTTGCCTCGCGCAGTCATGGTGACAGATTCCGATGTGCGTGAAGCTTTTTCTCTATCTATTAAAGCATTAGTAGAAGGTATTAAAGATATGCTTGAGACGACACCACCCGAAATTTTATCTGACATAATGCATAGGGGGATTACTCTTTCTGGCGGTGGCGCTTTGATACATGGGCTTGACCAGCTTTTACAACGCGTTTTAAAAATTCCAGTCTATGTGGCAGAAGATCCACTCTCAGCTGTTGCTCGCGGGACGGGGGTGATCTTAGACGATATTCCGTTTTACAAAGAAGTTTTAATTGGAAATCAAGATGAGTTACCTCCTCGATAGAAGCATAAGAAGGAAAAAAGTGCTCTATATCATCTTAGCCTTTTTTATTTGTCTCATCTTATTTTATTTTAGAGTTAGCATTTTAAATGGTCTATCTATGGTCAGTCACACTATTTTTCGTCCTGTCTGGGTTGTCGGTAATTCCATTAGCGAAAAATTAGGAAGCGTAAGTTCATTTTTTACTTCCAAAAATTCTCTTTATCTAGAAAATCAAAATTTAAAATTACAACTAGATACCCAAAAAGCGCTGATGTCTAATTATGATTATCTTCTAAATGAAAATATCTCCTTGAAAGAAATATTGGGGCGTAAAAATCAAAAGACACCGATGATTTTAGCTGCAATCTTATCGAAACCTAACCAAAGTGTCTACGATACTGTTATCATTGACGCAGGTATGGGGGAGGGTATACAAGTGGGTGATAAGGTTTTTGCCTTAGGTAATATACCTGTAGGACGAGTGGCCGAAGTCTACTCACATTCTTCGAAAGTTATTTTACTATCAAATAGCGGCGAAAAGACCAAAGTTCTAATTTCTCGAGAGAACATATTGTTGGAATTAGTTGGGCGAGGCGGGGGAAATTTCGAAATGATTTTGCCCAGAAATTTTACACCGACTAAAGGGGATCAAGTAGTTTTGCCGGGCATTAACCCCTATGTAGTGGCAGTTGTAGAGACTATAATTTCCGATCCACGCGATCCTTTCGTCAAAGCCCTACTTGTCTCTCCGGTCAATATTCAGGAATTAAAATTTGTGGAAGTAGGGGTGCAAACAAAATAATAGTTTTAGAGGCTTGGGAGCGCGACGGCGCGAGCACGAGGAATTTTTTAGTAAAAAAATATCCGTGCTCTTAAACTATTATTTTGTTTGCACCACATATGTTTTATGAAATTTAAAATAGAAAAAAAATTAAAGAACGGCTTGGGACGTGCTGGAGTTTTGAATACTGCTCATGGAGAAATAAATACTCCAGCTTTTGTGCCAGTGGGGACAAAGGCAAGTATAAAAGCTGTAACCCCAGAGCAATTCATCGATGCGGGAGCCAATATCGTGCTAGCAAACACTTACCATCTTTATCTTCAACCAGGAGATGAATTAGTGGCCAAGGCAGGGGGTTTACATAAATTTATGAACTGGCAGGGGCCAATCATGACTGACTCTGGAGGTTTCCAAGTTTTTTCACTTGGAGTTGCTTATGGCAAAGAAATTTCCAAAATCACTAAAATTACCGATCCTTCTCTGATGATTCCAGAGAGATTCGATGATTCCGATGCTCCTAGGTTAGCGAAGATTGGACAAGATGGAGTATCTTTTAAGTCTCATTTAGATGGTTCAATTCATTACATTACTCCTGAAAAGTCAATTCAAATTCAACATAATTTAGGCGCAGATATAATTTTTGCTTTTGATGAATGTACTAGCCCGACAGAAGATTTAAGATATCAAGAAGAGGCTTTAGAAAGGACGCACAGATGGGCAGAGAGAAGCTTAGAGGAACACCAGCGTCTCCTCTCTTCCAATTTTTCGGCCCTGCGCCCTTCCCTTGAGTACAAGGGTGGGACCCTCGGGCAGCTCAAAATTGAAAGAAACTCGACGCTAGAAAATGTGGTAAGTCCGGCCTTATTTGGAATTATCCAAGGTGGGCGGGAGGAGAGTCTTCGTAAAAAATCTGCAAGATTTATTGGAAGCCTAGCTTTTGATGGTTTTGGAATAGGCGGCTCTTTTGCCAAAGAAGACATGTCGAAAGCCGTTAAATGGGTCAATGAAATATTACCAGAAGAAAAACCTCGGCACTTGCTTGGTATCGGTGAACCCGAGGATCTTTTTATGGGGGTAGAAAATGGTTGTGATTTGTTTGATTGTGTTGCGCCCACACGTATCGCCCGAAACGGATCACTCTATACTAAAAATGGGAAAATAAATATAATGAATGCCAAGTATAGAAATAATTTTTCTCGTATCGATGATTGTGAATGCTATACCTGTAAAAATTACACCTGCGCTTATGTATGCCATCTTTTTCATGGGAAAGAAATGTTGGCCGCGACCCTTGCTTCGATACATAATATATATTTCATAGTTAATCTAGTTAAGAGGATAAGGCAATCAATTTTGGACGATAATTTTTTTATATTCAAAGAGGAATTTTTAAAACAATATTTAAATTAGCTAAAATCGCTTTACTTTCATTAATAAACTGTTATATACTTGTTTATCTTAAAAGTCAGTGATGAAAAAACTAAAAAAACAAGGGAAAAATTGGAGAAAGTTTTGGAAACTCGGTGTAGATGAATTAAATACGCAATTTTTTAATGTTAGTAAAGACGCCGAATTGACAGTCACTGAGGGTCATCACATTTACAATCTCCACGATCTCGCACTTAAATATGGTACGCCTCTTCAGTTGATTTTCCCTTTTATCTTGGAAGATCGCCTAAAAGATTTAATTGGTTACTTTCAGGCCTATATGAAGATATATGGCTATAAGGGAAAGTTCTTCTATCATTATCCGATGAAGGTAAACCAGAATAAAGAGTTTATTCTTCCGCTTCTCTCCGAAGGGGCGAATCTAGAAGTGACGTCTGCTAATGAACTTTGGCTAGTTAAAAAACTTTGGGAAGGAGAGAAATTTAATAGTAAGATCCGCGTACTCTGTAATGGTCCCAAGACAGATTCCTATATAGATTTAATAGAAGAGTTACGTTCAAAAGGTATGAACATCGTGCCAATCATCGAAGGCATGGACGAGGTAGAAAGACTTTCAAAATATAAGGGCGACATTGGTGTAAGAGTAGATTTAAGTATCAAGACTGATTCGCATTGGGATAAAAAGTTTGACCGTTTTGGGCTTTCCGAAAAAGATGCTCTGGGTCTGAATAAGATGAAGAATCTAAAGATCATGCATTATCACATGGGTTCACAGATAAAGACACAAAAAAGTATTTTTGAAGGGGTAAAATACGGATTTGATATTTATACACAGCTACAAAAGATTCATCCAAGCCTAGATACACTCGACATTGGTGGGGGTTTTGGTATTCCTTATGAAAAAAAGAAATTTTACACGGCAAAAGGTGTTTCTAGTAAAATTATAAAGATACTTAAGAATTTATCAGATCGGGCTGGCATCAAACATCCGAATCTAGTCGTGGAATGGGGGCAGTATATCGTTGCTCCGGCGCAAGTCACTATCTACAAAGTGCTTTATGAAAAGATAATACCAAAGGCAAATGCAAAAGCATGGTATGTCATTGATGGCAGTTTTATGAACGATCTTAAAGACACTTGGGCTATCCATCAAAGATGGCACATTATACCAGCCAATAATATGCATGGCTCTCTAAAAACCACATGGCTTGCCGGTAGCACATGTGATTCTGATGACAAATATACGGCCGGTGGAAATTATATCCTCTTACCGAAAATTCACGAAAATCAAGATCAATTTGTGGCAGTTCTGGATACTGGAGCCTATCAAGACGCACTGGCCTCACACCATTGCTTACTTTCTGCTCCGATGAAGATTGTGGTAGCAGATGGTACGATAAAAATAGCCCGTAAACGCGAAACGGCCGATTCTATCGGCAGACTTTTTGGTTGGACTAATGGGGACCATAAATAAAGATTTCCACAAAAAGTGAAAGAAAAAAGGCACGCATAAAATTCTGTTGAATTTTTGCTCAGGACTCGGCTCGTCAGCCTCCGTAGCCCTTTTTTCTTTCACTTTTTGTGGTAATATCATATCTATGAATAAAATTTGCCTAAGTTTGGCTATAGTAATTATTTTTTTCACCTCTTTTTTCTTTATTTCTCAAAAATACACCCCGACACATATTAAAGAAGTAAAAATCGCAGGACAAAGTATAAAAGTTGATCTAGCTTTGACGCCGGCGGGACAAGAACAAGGACTCTCTGGAAGAGCTGGTCTGAAAAATAATGAAGGCATGCTTTTTGTTTTTAAAAATCCGGGCATATATTCTTTCTGGATGAAAGATATGAGTTTTCCTGTCGATATCGTTTGGATTAGTCAAGATTTGAAAGTGGTTTATATAAAAAAGGATGCTCGACCGGAATCATATCCAAATAGCTACGGCCCAAGTTTTACTACTAAATACGTTTTAGAAGTTGTGTCTGGCTTTTCGGATCGAAATAATTTAAAAGAAGGGGACAGGGTAGAATTTAAATATTAAACCAAAAGAAAATCCCCCACTTTTGGCAGGGGACTTTCATTTTTGTATAGGTGTCTATAAGCCGAATTTTGTCTTCGCCTTAACGGCGAACGATAACAATTTATCTAGGCCCAGACTTACGCTTGGGCTCAAGCGATTCTCCCCTTGATTGCTCTTGGGGCACGATCTTGCACAGAGGTAAGGATTTAGCCGTTTCACCCTGGTGTTACCACCAGATTACTCCATTGATTGCTCTACGGAGCCCTAGCATCTCTGCATTGGCGTCTCTGCTCGCACCTATATATTGCTATATGTGGGTGTTACCCACTACCTATTTTTAACCCCATAATTAAAGGGGCAAACTGTGTTCGGACTTTCCTCTCTATTTGTATAGAGTAGTTATCCGACACCTACCTCTCTATTATAGCACATTTGTCTCGTGCTTGCATTTTTTATCTAGGTGTGCTATACTCTCCTTGTGAGTGTGAGGTAAAACTTACATTTATCGTAAACAATATAAGTGCCGCAAAACCCCACCGCAAGGTGGGGTTTTGTTTTCTTAAATTATTTTAAATTAACGCGCTGGCTGTTGTTGTGTAATGCAGTGGACTGCTCCGCCACCATAGATTAAATCTACGCAGTCTATGCCAACAACTTTACGATCTGGAAAATAAGACTGAATCTTCTCTAACGCTTGTTCGTCATTTAGATCATTATAAGTTGGGACCAAAACAACTTTGTTGCCAATATAAAAATTAGTATAAGAAGCAGGGGCTTGGTTTCCAGCCTCAAAGGGTTTGTTTTGGTCGTATGTTAAGTGCGGTACTTGCAGTTTTATGACCTTAAACGGCTTACCATCTTGGTCTAGTGCTTTTTCTAAGTTCTCAAAATTATTCTTAAGTATTTGGTGGTTTTTTTGACTCTTATCTTCTTCATATGCACAGACAATCGTATCAGGCGAAACAAAACGAGCGATATCATCTATGTGTCCATCGGTATGATCATTCAAGAGACCCTTTTCTAACCAAATAATGTTAGTGCCACCCAAATTTTTTTTGAGATTGCTTTCAATTTGTGCTCTAGCCAAACCAGGATTGCGGCCCGAGTTAAGTAAACACTGCTTTGTGGTCAAGATTGTCCCGCATCCGTTTTGCTCTATTGATCCGCCTTCTAATACCATAGTTGACTCCAGCATTTCTCCGCTGACTTTGTTTTTCAGGTCGTAGAACACCTGGTTATCTTTCAAAAGCATCGGGAATTTTTTACTGTAAGCGTCATATTGCCATTTAACCCATGAAAGCTTTTTCTTTTTTGAGTTCATCACAAACATTGGTCCATAATCTCGCAGCCACACATCTGCGTAGTCTGTAATATGGAAAATTATTTTCGAACTATCTAAATTATTTTTCTCTAACATCTTAAACACTTCCGCTTTCATTTTTTTGTTTAATACTAAAAGATTAACTAGCTCACTATCTGAAAGAGCTTTGATAATTTGTGCATAGACTGTTTCCACCTTTGCCAGGTGTAGAGGAGGGAAACTTATTTTGTCATGCGGCCAGGCAAGCCAAACTGCTTCATGCTTTCCCCATTCTGCGGGCATTAGGAAGTTAGGATAGAGCTCTTTTTTCATCTTTATAGTGGGCGACATTTGGCAGTTTCTTCGATCTTTTAACAAATTTATCCGAAGTCATATTTTGATAAGTGTCTGGCCGACGATTACGCAAAAACCCCCAGCCTTCTTCGAAAAATTTATTTTTTGAAAGGTCTAATTTTTGTACCAGAACTTCTTCTTTATCTTTACTTGCACGGTTTAAGACTTTTCCAAAAGGATCAGAGACGAAAGATTGGCCGAAGAACCTTACTTTATCCTCGATGCCGACACGATTGATCGCTGCCACATACAAGCTGTTAGCTATGGCATGTCCACGCATAGATGTCTCCCATGCGTCATGCCAGTCGCCCTGTTCTTTATAACCGACAATGTTCCCGATAGCGGTGGGGTAGAAGATAATTTCTGCGCCAGCGAGCCTCGCCATGCGAGCGGCCTCAGGGAACCATTGGTCATAGCAGATAAGTACAGAAAAGGTTCCAAACTTGGTTTTGAAAATTTTATAACCCAAGTCTCCGTGTTCAAAATATTCTTTCTCATAAAAACCAGGATCGTGCGGAATATGGATCTTATGGTATTTACCCAGCATTTTACCCTTTTGGTCAAAAACTACCGCAGTATTAAAATAGTGGCCATCTTTGGTCTGTTCAAAAATTGGCACGATGATAACTACGCCAAGCTCTTTTGCTAATTTCCTCATAGCTTCGGTGGTTTCTCCCGGGACGAGTTCAGCATACTTAGATTTTTTCTCACCTTGCTTTTGGGGAAAATAGGGAGTTTGAAATAATTCTTGTAAACAAATGATCTGCGCGCCAGCTTTGGCCGACTTTTTTATTAATCCAATAGTTTTTTCAACGTTCAAAACGATATTATCTGAAACCTTTGTTTGGATAAGCCCGATAGTGACAGATTTATTTTTTTTATTAAGCTGCATATTGCTCTATCAATTTATTCGCTTCTTTTGGGTTTGCCTTACATTCTAAAAGCGCAGTTAAAATAAGTGGAACGACGATAGTGGCATCGGATTCCACCACAAACATCGGAGTGTCTTTAGTCAATTTATCCCAAGTTATCTTTTCGTTTGGAGTTGCTCCAGAGTAAGAACCATAGGAAGTCGTTGAATCAGAAACTTGGCAGAAGTAAGCCCAGGGTTTTGTTTTTACCTTCATGTCATATTTGAGCGATGGTACGACACAGATAGGGAAGTCCCCAGCGATACCTCCACCTATCTGGAAGAATCCGATTCCTTTGCCAGCCGAGAGCTTTTGATATTGGTCATAGAACGCTCCCATGTATTCGATGCCAGACTTTGCAATGTTTGCAGAGGCATCACCGAGCTTTACATGTGAAGCGAAAATATTTCCAAATGTCGAATCTTCATATCCAGGCACCACTATTGGGATATTGTTCTGCGCCGCCGCCAAGAGCCAACATTCCTCAGCTTTTCCCTCATAATTCTTTTTATCAATAACTTGGATCAAATCATAAAAATATTCATGCCAAAATCTTCTCGTTTTGTCTTTGGTTGCTTTTTCCCAAACTGGCACAATCAAGTTTTCTACTGCTCGAAATGCTTCATCTTCTGGTATACTTGTATCTGTTACTCGGCGCATTCTATTTTTCAAGATTTTCGTATCATCTTCTTTGGTAAAGTAACGATAATCTGGAAAGTCTTTATAACTGTCATGAGCGACAAGGCGAAATAAAGACTCTTCTAAGTTTGCGCCGGTGACTGACATGCCATGAATGAGACCGTTTCTGATGGCTGGCGCAAGAGTGATGCCAAGCTGGGCGGAAGACATCGCTCCAGCCACGCTCCAGAACATTTTGCCTCCTTTTTCTATATGTTGCCAATAAGCAATAAGCGCATCCCGGGTCGCGCGTGAGTTGAAATTTTTATAATTTTTTAGAATGAATTCTAGTGTCGAAAGATTTGCCATAAAAATATAAAAATAATAGTATGATACTAACATGAAAACGAACAAAAAAGAAATTTTTCAAAAGACTTCTTGGGGAAAAGTGGCTGATTGGTATGACGAGTTGCTTGAAGAATCAACTGATTCTTTTCAAGCGAAAGTAATTTTGCCGAATCTTTTGCGGATTCTCAAAATACAACCTGGACTTAAGATACTTGATATTGCTTGCGGACAAGGATATTTTAGTAGGGCGCTAACAGGAGCTGGGGCAGAGGTTACCGGCACTGATATTTCTGCCGAACTTATTGAAAAAGCCAAGGAACGCTCGCCCAAAAATATTAGTTTTTGTGTCGCGGGGGCAGACAAGATGTCTTTTGCTAAAGATGCCACTTATGATGTGGCCATAATTATTTTGGCTATCCAAAATATCAAAAATTTCTCTGGCACATTTACTGAGTGCGCACGAGTGCTCAAACCAAAAGGAAAACTTGTTCTAGTGCTCAATCATCCAGCTTTTAGAATCCCACAAAATTCTAGCTGGGATTGGGACAGTAAAAAAGGGAAGCAATATCGCCGGATTGATTCATATTTAAAAGAATATCAGACAGAGATAGATATGACTCCAGGAGAAAAAGATGCATCCAAGAAAAAGAAAACACTTTCATTTCATCGTCCGCTTCAGTCTTATTTTAAATTTTTAAATAAAGCCGGCTTCGCTGTCTCCGGCCTCGAAGAATGGGTTTCTCACAAAAAGAGCCAAAAAGGTCCACGCTCAGCCGAGGAGGACAGGATACGTAAAGAGATCCCGATGTTCTTAATGCTTGAAGCGGTAAAGATTTAGTAGATAAAATTAAAATTTGGGTAAAAAAAAGATGCGCGGCCTTTCGGTCCGCGCGTCTTTGTGATAGGTGATGCATCACTCGATCATCACCTCGATTTCCTTTTGGAGTTCTTCAAATTTCTTTAGATACTCCGCCCATTTTTTTGCTGCCTCAGAAGCAGACATTTCTTTTTTCGGAGCATTTCCGTAGCTCCGGCTGTAGTCCACCTCGGTGGCTGTGAGGTCGAACAGCAGAGAGTCTTCTCTTTTCCAGACCCTGACCAAGGCTAACTTTTCAGGGGTTTTGAGGTTGGATACATAGGTGATGTTCCCAACCTTGATCTCGATCGTGTCTTTGGTGACACGAATGGTGGTTTTGGCTTCAACCACAATCGGAAGCAGACAGACCATAACCAACAATAGGAGTTTTTTCATGTTTCTAGTTCTGCAACCTCAGCGTAATTGCCTTGGTTACATACAACTTTCTGCATCTTTATACAAAAAATTGTTTGTAACCAAAGCTTTTTTAAAGAGCATACTTACCTATATATTATATACCATTTTAGCCTAAAAGTCAATAGCACTAAAAAGTGCTATGAATAGTTCTTTATTTATGGTGCG
>CALQYS010000008.1 GCA_943348755.1 Candidatus Nomurabacteria bacterium
AAGATATAAAAGAAAATATAGACGGTGTGCCGTTTTATTCTCTAACTGATTTATTTATACCTACGTATGAAGCTGGTGTTTGTCCGTTATGTCAAAAAGGAATTCCAGTCAATGTGAAAGTTGGTCATGGTAAGAAATTTCTGGGGTTAAAAAAATAATGATTATAGATAAATACAACAAAAGAGCAGAAAAGATAAATTCATTACTGTGTGTGGGTTTGGATGCTGATATGAGCAAGATTCCGGAGAAATTTTTGAAATTAGAGTTTCCGCAATTTGAATTTAATAAGTGGATTATAGAAGAGACACATGAATATGCTGCTGCATATAAACCAAACAGCGCATTTTATGAGGCGCGAGGTGACAAAGGAGCGGCAGAGCTAAAAATGACCATGGATTATTTAAATAAAAATCATGGAGATATTTTTACTATTTTAGATGCAAAACGGGCAGATATTGGCAATACAAATAGTGGCTATGTAACTTCTGTTTTTGATTGGCTAAGAGCTGATGCTATCACTTTACATCCGTATCTGGGTGCAGAAGCGCTCGAGCCATTTTTAAATATAAGAGATAAGACTTCTATAATTCTCTGTCGTACTTCTAATACGGGAGCAGGAGAATTTCAAGATTTGGAGTTAGATGGGAAAAAGTTGTGGCAGATTGTTGCAGCGAAAGTATCTCAAGATTGGAATAAAAATAATAATTGCATGCTAGTAGTGGGGGCGACATATCCAGAAGAGATGAAAAAGATCCGTTCGATAGTGGGGGAGATGACACTGCTTGTCCCCGGCGTAGGCGCGCAAGGAGGGGACTTAGAATCTGTTCTAAAAGCTGGATTAAATAGTGAAGGCCTGGGGCTTATCATCAATTCCTCCCGTGGCATAATTTTCTCCGAAAATCCAAAAGAAGCAGCCCAAAAACTCTGTGAAGAAATCAGGAAATACAGAGCTACTTCTTTACTATAGACCCTATTTGACAATGGTTTTTAATCTGCTAGTATAATAGAACTGCACTTTTGCAGTTTTTGTTTTTATAATTATTAATAATATTGTTAGTAAATAAGCCTTAGCAGCTGGTTCTCGTATGTTAAGTCTTAAGTATTAACACAAATAAAAAAGATGTCAGAAGAATTTAAAAGAGATAAGCCACACGTAAACGTAGGTACAATTGGTCACGTCGACCATGGTAAGACCACATTAACGGCTGCGATCCTGCATGTTTTAAACATGGCTGGAAAGCAAGTGCGACTTCGAGGTGTTGATCAGATTGACTCAGCTCCAGAAGAAAAGGCAAGAGGTATCACCATTAACATTTCTCACAACGAGTACGCTACTGATGCGCGTCACTATGCACACATCGATGCTCCAGGACACGCTGACTACATTAAAAACATGATCACTGGTGCTGCTCAGATGGACGGTGCGATCCTCGTGGTTGCTGCGACTGATGGCGCGATGCCACAGACTCGCGAACACGTTCTTCTTGCAAAACAAGTTGGTGTGCCAAAAATTATCGTTTTCCTAAACAAGTGTGATATGGTGGACGACAAAGAAATGGTTGACCTAGTTGAGGAGGAAATACGAGAACTTCTTACGAAGCAAGGTTTCGATGGTAAAGGCGCTCCAGTTATCCGTGGTTCTGCTCTTAAGGGCCTTGAAGCGAAGTCTGTCGATGATCCATGGGCAGCTAAAATTCTTGAGCTTGCAAATGCCCTTGACACATACATCCCTATTCCAATTCGTGATCTAGCAAAGCCGTTCCTTATGCCTGTCGAAGACATCTTTTCTATCGAAGGTCGCGGTACAGTCGTGACCGGCAAGATTGAAAGAGGCGTAGTGAAGGTTGATGAGGAAGTAGAGATCGTCGGGATCAAACCTACTCAGAAGTCAGTTGTTACTGGTATCGAAATGTTCAACAAAAATCTAAAAGAGGGTATGGCCGGAGACAATGCTGGCATTCTTCTTCGTGGTTTAAAGAAAGAAGATATTACTCGCGGGCAGGTACTTTGCAAGCCAGGTACTACCAAGCCTCATGACAGCTTTACAGCGGAAATATATGTTTTGAAAAAGGAAGAAGGTGGACGACACACTCCTTTCTTCAAGGGTTACAAGCCTCAATTCTACGTTCGAACCACAGACGTTACCGGGGATGTCACTTTAGCAGAAGGCACAGAGATGGTTATGCCGGGAGATACTGTCAAGATCACTGTTAAATTAGTTACGCCAGTAGCGCTCGAAGAATCACAGAGATTCGCTATCCGTGAAGGAGGCAAGACTGTCGGAGCCGGAGTGGTTACCAAGATTCTCGGTTAAGATTTAAATTTAAGTTAAATTAGTTCCATGACAACATCAGAGACAAAAACAAAAAAGCCGAAATTGGCAAAAACTGCAGCAGCCAAAATTTCTAAAATAAAGGTCTCTAAAGTTTCCCTCAAAAAAGACAAGCTTGCACGTGCAGGCGGGGAGGACAGCAAGGTCGTGCTTCGCATACGTGTACGAGCGTATGAGAGCAAGATTCTTGATAGTTCCGTCAAACAAATAATGGATACAGCACAGCGTCACGACGCAGTGATAGTTGGACCTGTGCCTCTACCGACTGAAATCAAAAAATACACCGTCAATCGTTCCCCTTTCATCTACAAAAATACTCGAGAACAATTTGAAATCCGAGTGCACAAGAGATTGATCGATATTATAAATCCGAATGCGAAGACCATTGAGTCTCTTACCAATTTGTCTCTTCCATCTGGAGTAGATATCGACGTAAAAATGTTGTAATTTAATTGTATGAAATTCATTCTTGCCACAAAAGAAAATATGACAGAATATTTCTCCGAAGAGGGAAGTGTGATCCCAGTTACGATCGTAACCGCTGGACCTGTCACTGTGACTAGAATCTTTGAAAAAGCAAAAGATGGTTACGATTCTGTACAAGTGGGCTTTGGAACACAAAAGAAAGAAAGAATCAGCAGGGGTCGCGCTGGCGCTATGAAAGGTTCCTTCTTTAAAACCTTAAAAGAATTTAGGTTAAAGCCTGCGGACAAGACAACAGTCAAAGAAGGCGACAATATTAATGTTTCCATCTTTGCTCCTGGAGACAAGGTGCAGATCACTAGTGTATCTAAAGGTAAAGGTTTCCAAGGTGTTGTTAAGAGACATGGGTTTTCTGGCGGACCTCGTACCCATGGTCAAAAGCACTCTGAGCGAGAACCTGGCTCTATCGGTGGTGGTCTGCGTACTCATGTACCGAAAGGAATGAGAATGGCTGGCCGTATGGGATCTGATCGTATTACTCAGAAGAATTTAAAGGTTATTTCTGTAGATAAAGAGAACAATGTGATGCTCATCAAAGGAGCGATTGCCGGAAAGCGTGGGAGTATAGTTGAGATAGTTAGTAGATAAATAATATGGAAGCAAAAATTTACAATCAAAAAGGAGTAGCAGCTGGAACCATAAATCTTCCAGAGAAAGTATTCGCTGCAAAATGGAGGAGCGACCTTGTGCACCAAGTCGTGCAAAGTATGCGCAGCAACAAGCGTGCAGGCACAGCTGATACCAAAGATAGAGGTGAGGTTCGAGGTGGAGGCAAGAAGCCTTGGAAGCAAAAGGGCACAGGACGAGCTCGTCATGGATCATCTCGCAGTCCCATCTGGGTCGGTGGAGGTGTGACCCACGGCCCTCTTGCTGAGAAGAATTACAAGAGAAATATCTCAGCTAAAATGCGTGCTCAAGCTCTATTTTCCGTACTCTCAAAGAAGTTGAATGATGGAGAGATACTTTTTGTTGATACTCTCGCGACGGATTCTATTAAAACCAAGAATGCTGTAAAAGTATTGCAAAATTTGGCGAAGGTTTCTGGCTGGAAAACTGTTGATGCTTCCAAGAAGCCGAGGGTGCTGACTGCGCTTTATGGACGCAGCGACAAGACAGAGAAGAGTTTCAGAAATATTCCAGCGCTTGAGATTGCGTTTTTGAAAAATTTGAATCCATTTGATGTTTTAAATTATAAATATCTTTTGATAGAAAATCCGGTCGAGAGTGTAAAATTCCTAGAATCTAGAGGCTAATTTTTATGACAAACATAATCAAAAATCCAAGAGTGACAGAGAAAGCTTCTTTTGCTTACGAGCACAATGTCTACACTTTTGATGTTGCAGCCGGAGCAAACAAGACTGAAATCAAGAAAGCCATTTTTTCTCTATATAAAGTAAAGCCGATCGGGGTGAATGTTTTACCTATACCAAAGAAAGATACTTTTTCGAGAGGTAAGGCTGGCACCAAGGGTGGAGGCAGAAAGGCATTAGTATATTTAAAGAAGGGTGATAAGATCGAGTTTGTCTAGAAACTAGAACCTAGAAACTAATTTTTATGAAAACATATAAACCAACAAGTAAATCAAGACGACACATGACTCATGTTCCTTACAGGGAGCTTTTAAGTCATACTGAGCCAACAAAGTCTTTAACTCATGGCTTCTACCGAAGAGTCGGACGCAACAGCGCAGGACGCATCACTGTCCGTCACAAAGGAGCAGGACACAAGCGCCTCTATCGAGACGTGGACTTTTTATATAACAAGAAAGACATCCCTGCGACTATCAAATCTGTCGAATACGATCCAAACCGTTCCGCATTCATCGGACTCGCTGTCTACAAAGATGGAGAGAAGAGATATGTGGTTCTGCCAAAGTCCGTAAAACCAGGGCACACATTTATCGTTTCTGACAAAGCTCCTCTTGAGATTGCAAATAGATTGCCCCTAAAAGAAATCCCAGTTGGTACTTTTGTTTACAACGTAGAGATACAGCCAAATGGGGGAGCCAAGATCGGCCGTTCTGCGGGAATCTTCGCGCAAGTTGTGGCAAATGCTGATGGCTACACAAACTTGAAGATGCCTTCGACTGAAGTTCGAAAAATAAATGAAAAATGTTTCGCATGTATCGGTACTGTTAGTAACGACGAACACCATCTAGAGAATTGGGGTAAGGCGGGCCGAACTCGCTGGAAGGGTATCCGTCCGACTGTCCGCGGTACTGCTATGAACCCTGTAGACCATCCATACGGTGGAGGTGAAGGACGACAAGGCCGTGGTACCAAGCGACCGAAGACTATGTGGGGTAAGGTTACGGGTGGAAGGAAGACCAGAAAGCCAAAGCGATACTCTCAAGTATTCATCGTCTCTCGCCGAAAGACTGGCAAGAATAAATAGCATAATAAACAAAAAAGCCCTTGTAGCAGAGGGCTTTTTTGTGCCTGCGTAGCCATTGACTTTTAGGTCTTATTGTGCTATACTATAAAGAGTTCTTTAAAAACGGCTTGGCTCCAGAAAGGAAGCCTTGGTGTGCCAAACAATACACCAAAAACTTGTTAAGTATGACTGCAATATTGGCGTTTGGAGTTTTGGAGGGGGAAGAAATCCGTTACAAATTCGAGCAAGAAATCGAAGGCTTCGAAATACCCCCGATTCTTTTTGAGGGCATGGTTTTGAGATTCGACTACGGGGAAAGAGACGGTAAAGGTGGATGGTATCCTCCGGATGGGGGAAGCTGTCTTCGTGCTAGGGTTGAGGACGTTGAAGGACAGACTGACCAAACCTTGCTTTCCGTCCATTCCTGGCGTATTTGCTTGGTCGTCGCAGAAAGTTCTACAAAAGAGGAGCTCAACGAACTGATTGCCTATCATCGTTATCTTCAAGAGAAAAAGTAACCCGCCACCAGCACTCCTTTCACAAGGACCATTCTTGCGAGTTGAATCACACAGGAGGCGCGACCTCCTCTTTCCACACACGGTGGAAAAATCGTCGCATCAAAAGCCCAGACAATATCGTCTGGGCTTAGTTATTTTTAACTTAGTTTCTCGAAAGCCATTTTGACGGCTTCTTTTTCATCGGGGAACATGGCTATGGTGCTGTCATCCGTTACGCCAGTGTTTCTATCTATATGTTTCAGGTCTACAATCTTTTTCACATCGTTCGGTCTGATTACTTTAAATCCTCCAAATGAAGCCTTTTTCTCTCTATTTAGCATGCTTTTCCAAACATTTTCTTCCACGATTGCTCCATAGGTGATTACTTGTTTCTCTGGTTTTTCATAATTTATCAATTCTTTTAAATTTCCTGTTTCAGAAATTTTTTTCACAATAGAGAGTATTTCAGATCCCAGTTCTTCTTTAATTTCTCGAAACAGCGCCTGCATGAAGTCTTCGCCTTCTTCAAGTCCTCCATGAGCCGTCACTTGGCACATACCAGGCCAAGATTCTGGAGCATTTTTCTCTGAGTCCCATTTTGCACGGACTTGGAGTATTGCCACGAGTCCTCCGTCTTTATTTTTACCCAGCAATTGTATGCCGACAGATTTCTTCTTAGGGGTCATGTATTACATATTATCATGTTTAATACTATGTTGATATTTTTTATAAAAGTTGTATAAATATAGGTGATAAGTTCGCAATGTAAATTAACCTTAACCGCATGCTACAAGCGTGCAGGAAGCGAGGAGGTGAGTAAAATGGCAAGACCCAGAAAAGGCGACAAGAAGAGAAGTCACCCCAGTTGGAACGCTGGCCTCAAGAAGGCAGCAAACCGGGGCAAGTAATCCGAAGCAGGCATCATGGGAGGGGTCAGCGAAAGCGTTGGCCTCTCCCATTCTATTTAATTTGACATTTTAGCCCTATTTGCTAATATAAATCCAAGCTCGATTCGAGCTTTTTGTTTGCTTTAAAAGATAAAACAGTATGACAAGATCACTCAAAAAAGGCGTATATGCTGATGAAAGGCTCTTAAAGAAGATTGCCGGCAAAAACCCGCTCAATACCCCTCCTGTAAAGACATGGAAAAGAGCTGTAGTTATCTCTCCGGAGATGCTTGGCTTCACTTTTGGCGTTTATAACGGCAAGGTGCATGTGGAAGTGCTAGTCACCGAAGACATGGTGGGTCACAGATTCGGCGAGTTTTCTCCAACCAAGAAATTTACAAAACACGGAGGAAAGATGCAGAAAGAATTGGAGATGAAGAAAAAGGAAGCAGAGATAGCGGCCGCCAAGGGCGCGACAGCAGCCGCAGCTGACGCTAAAGCACCTAAAAAATAATCATGAAAGCATTTTTTAAAAATTACAGACAAGCTCCCAGGAAAGTTCGCCTAGTGGCCTCTCTAGTGAAAGGTAAGAACGTTGGTCAAGCAATTGTTGAGTTAGACTTCTTAGCAAAGCGCGCAGGGCTTCCGATCAAGAAGCTTTTACTTTCGGCTGTTGCCAACGCAAAGAACATGGGGTTAGATACAGAAAATTTATTTATAAAAGAGTTAAGGGTGGATAAAGGGATAGTGATGAAAAGGATGATGCCAGCAGCCATGGGCACAGGGCACAGGATCAACAAGCGCACCAGCCACTTGAATCTTCTTTTGGCGGAGAGGGTGATGCCAGTTAAGAAGTCAGCGCCGAAGGCCGAAAAGAAAATAAAAATAGTTAAGGCAAAGGAAGTAGTAAAAAAATAAAATTATATGTCAAAAATAGTACATCCATACGCACATAGATTGATCATTCTCCGAGACTGGAAGTCTCGCTGGTTTGCTGATCCCAAGAAGTATGTCTCTTATCTAAAGGGAGATGTCCTAATTCGCCAATACTTGGAAAAGAAATTACGTGGGATGTATGTTTCTACGATTGAGATAGAGCGAAGCCGAAAAGCGACTCGTTTCATCATTAAAACTTCTCGTCCAGGTCTTATCATCGGCCGAAGTGGTGAGGGTGCAGCCAAGCTTAAAGAAGAGATTCTAAAAAAGATGGATAGAATAAAGATTCCACGTCCAGAAGATTTTAAACTAGAAATAGTAGAAGTGGCAAACCCAGAAGCAGATGCGGCCATAGTTGCATACATGATCGCCGAAGGACTTGAAAAGAGGTTGCCATATCGCCGAGTCATCAAGACTATTATCGAAAAGGTGATGACAGCCCGTGGAGTGGAGGGTGCCCGCGTTGTTCTCTCAGGCAGACTCGGAGGAGCAGACATTGCTCGTACAGAAGAGCTCAAGCGTGGAAGTATTCCGCTTCAGACTTTCCGCGCGGACATAGACTTCAAGCGAGAGCGAGCGACCATGTCTTATGGGGTTGTAGGTGTGAAAGTTTGGATATACCGAGGAAAGATATTTGCAGACAAGAAAGCAAAAACTGTTTTTAGTACAGAGGCATCGGCTGGGACTGAAGCACAGTCAGTAAACAACAATAAAGCTATTAAATTAGATTAAATATATGTTAGTACCAAAGAAAGTAAAATTTAGAAAATGGCAGACCAAGCGTACAAACCCAAAAGCAATTGGGCCAGACACTAGGGGTAATAAGTTGGCCTTCGGTTCTTACGGGCTTAAGGCTACCACTCCTGCTCGTGTGCGATCTGTACAGATCGAAGCGGCTCGAAAAGTTATCGCTCGAACGCTGACCAAAGCTGGTAAATACTGGATTCGTATTTTTCCAGACCGTCCTTATACGGCTAAGCCTGCAGAAGTGGGCATGGGTAAGGGTAAGGGAGACCCGCAGGGTTACTGCTTCGATGTTTTTCCTGGACGCATCATTTTTGAAGTAGACGGAGTAGAAGAAAAAATTGCTCGTGAAGCATTACGAAAAGCCGGCAGTAAGTTGCCGATATCGGTGCGAATAATGTCCCGAGCCCACAGACAATAATTTATGGCCAAAACAAAGAAAACTGAAAAGGAAAATCTGAAAGGTATGAAGCCAGCCGAGCTTAGTAAAAAACTTGCTATTTTACAAGAAAATGCAAGAGTTATAAGGTTCAAGGCGGAAGGTTCAAAATCAAAGAATGTAAAAGAGCTTCAGGCTTTAAGAAAAGACATAGCTCGAATTTTAACCGAAATTAACAGCAAGAAACAATAAAAATATGCCAAAGAAAGTACAAGAACAGAATACAGAAAACAAAGGCAACATCTTAAAGGGTGTGGTTGTTTCAGATAAGATGCAAAAGACTGTCGTTGTTTCCGTTTCCAGATTTATCAAGCATCCACTTTATGGTAAATATTATAAAGTCAGTAAAAAGTATAAGGCTCACGATGAAGATAATAAATACAAAATAGGGGATGAAGTAGAAATAGTAGAGACAAAACCGATTTCTAAAGATAAAAAATTTAAAGTAGTCGTTAAATAAACATTTATGATACAACCAAGAACATTAGTAAAGATAGCGGACAATGCCGGAGGAACACTCGGAGCGGTCTTTAAGGTTTTAGGTTCTTCTAAGAAAAGATACGCGACTCTCGGTGAAGAAGTGGTTATTTCTGTCAAAATAGCGACCCCTCGAAAGGGCGTGAAGAAGAAGGATGTACATCAGGCAGTCGTTGTGCGTACTCGCGCTGCTTATAGGAGAAAAGATGGTTCTTATATACGTTTTGATGACAACGCAGTAGTGCTTTTAGAAAAGGGCAAGAAAGATCCTAAAGCAGGACGTGTTTTCGGTCCAATGCCAAGAGAGCTTGCCGAGAAAGGATATCAAAAGATAATTTCCTTAGCGCAGGAAGTAATTTAAATAAAATGAAAATAAAAAAAGGAGACAATGTAACAGTCATAACCGGCAAAGATAAAGGTAAAAAAGGGAAAGTTGCCCGTGTTTTAGTGAGTGAGAATAAAGTTATTGTCGAAGGAATCAACATGATGAAAAAGCACCAGCGTCCAAGGAAGTCTGGTGAAAAGGGCAGTATGAAAGATATCGAAATGCCAATAGACGCTTCGAATGTTAAAAAATCAGCATAAATATATGAAACACTTAACTGTAAAAGAAAAAGAAGCAGTAGTTTTCGAGAAGATGAAAAATACTTTTCATTACAAAAACGTCATGGCTGCTCCAAAGATGGAAAAGGTGGTGGTAAATGTCGGTACAGGAACAGCTATTAAAAAAGATAAAAATAAAAATGACGCCATCTCTCTGCGTCTAGCAAAAATAACTGGTCAAAAAGCTTCGACACGAGGTGCTAAGCAGTCAGTCGCATCTTTTAAAACTCGAAAAGGCGACCCGATAGGTATCGTTGCTACTCTTCGTGGTAAGAGAATGTATGCTTTTCTAGAAAAGTTGATCAACGTAGCGCTCCCTCGTACTAAGGACTTCCGTGGAATTAGTCCAAAATCAGTGGACAATATCGGCAACCTCTCTATTGGTATTAAAGAACACACGATTTTCCCTGAAACAGCTGATGAAGACATTCGTGATGTGTTTGGTCTCTCTATTACCCTTGTTTCTAAAGCAAAAAATAAAAAAGAAGGCGCTGCCTTTTTTGAGCTACTCGGTATTCCTTTCAAAAAGGAGGAAACAACCAAGAAATAAAGTTATTTTCGGAGGATCTTGTTGAATGTTGCCTTACAGCTAGGATGTAATATAATACATCCATGCCTCCGGACATGAAAACACCCAATAATTCTGAGATTGATCAAGCCCTGAAGGAGTTTGAGGCTCAGTCTGGGGCGGGAGCAGTCCCAAAATCCCCCGAAGCTTTAAAGACTTCAGATGTTCCAAGGACAGCACCTTCTGGAATAAGTTTTGAAACTGACACTTATAGATCAGAAAATATAGACGACCAAGTCCCGGTCTCTAAGATGGTTAAGCTTGTGATAAAATGGTCTGGAGGTGCCATCAAGGAACAAAGGCAGGCCGAATATGTGCTTCTGGCTTTCTCAGTAGTGGTGTTTCTTTTCTCTTTGTATCTATTTTTTGGTCAGAGTTCAAGTAAACCCAAAAATCCGGAATCATCCTTTGAACAAATATTGCGTTCACGTTCAGGCTTAGCTAAGTAGCAACTTTAATGATTTTTCAAAAATACAAATCAAAAGGATTCACGTTAGTAGAACTTATGGTTGTGGTTAGTATCATTAGTTTATTAGCAAGTATCATACTTACTAGTTTGAGTGATGCCCGTGCCAAATCTCGAGATAGTAAAAGGGTGCAGACGATGGTGTCTATAAGAACTGCGGTAGAACTGTACAGGACGGCGGCAAGTACAAATGATAGTTATCCTGATTCAATTGCAGTTTTGAAAAGCACTGTTATGCCAAATTTAGTAGAAGATGGAACAATATTTTATTTTAGTCCTAGTCAAATAGCGTCTTTTAGAGGCACCATTATTGGTTGTGGAAATCCAACACAAGTTTCATATTTAATATATACTGGTACAGTTGAAAGAACAATTAAATTGCCTTTAATTTATATGGGTACATCGCCAGTTCAAGGTTGGTATTGTCTTGGTACAAATTAATTTGACTAAAAGGCTTTAATTTGCTAGTATTGAGAGCAAGGTGAATAAACCTCAGTTAATCCATTTTTCTCCTTTGATTCTTCATTTTTGAAGGGTTAAAGAAAAAAAGTGAGATATTACAGGGTTTACCCGGAATTATTTTTTATGGCCAAAACATCAGTTATCGCAAGATCACTCAAGAAGCCCAAGTTTAGCACTCGAAAGAAAAATCGATGTTTTCGCTGTGGGCGAGGTAATGCTTTCATGCGAGATTTCGGAGTTTGTCGTATATGTTTTAGAGAATTAGCAAATGAGGGAATGCTGCCAGGCGTCCGCAAATCAAGCTGGTAAAATTTATGGATCCAATTTCAAACATGTTGATAGTGATGAAGAATGGCAGCCTTGCGGGCAAGGAGTCTGTACTGCTTCCGTATTCAAAAATAAGGAATGCTATCTTGGAATGCTTAAAGCAAGAAGGCTACGTGGCCTCTGTTGCCAAGAAGGTTAGAAAAGACCAACCAGTACTTGAAGTTGGGTTAGTTTACAATGAAGCTAAACCAAAAATCACTGAAGTGGAAAGAATTTCTAAACAATCCAAGCGTGTGTATTTTGGTATGAAAGACATTCATTCAGTCAGAAGTGGGTCCGGTTTACTCGTACTTTCTACACCGAAGGGGATTTTATCAGGCAAAGCTGCCCGAGTAGAGCATGTAGGCGGTGAAGCGTTGTTTAGGATTTGGTAGTTTTTTTGGTAATAAAATAAATTTATGAGCAGAATAGGTAAACAAGAAATATTAATACCAGATGGAATCAAAGTCACACAAAATGGGGGTGTTTTGACCGTAGTGGGCCCAAAAGGAACGATCAAGAAAACTTTCAGAGATGATATCACTATCACTATAAATGATAAATCTATTTCTCTAAATGTAAAAAGAAATGATAAATTTTCCAAATCACTTTGGGGCACTTATGCTGCGCATATCAAAAACATGATCGCTGGTGTAGTTACTCCTTATCAGAAAAAACTAATATTGGAAGGTGTGGGGTACAAGTCTGAGGTCAAAGGCAAAGAGTTCAACTTTGCCCTAGGTTTTTCTCATCCAGTTATTGTCAAAATACCAGAAGGTATCACTGCCACGGCTGATAAAAACAACATTACAATTATCGGAATCGACAAAGAGTTAGTCGGAAGTTTTACCGCAGCCATTCGGGCTTTGAAAAAGGGTGAGCCTTATAAAGGTAAGGGTATGCGTTACGAAGATGAAGTCATCAGACGCAAGCAAGGCAAGAAAACAGTCTAAGGATATTAAAATACCATGCAAAACAAAAATAAAAACAAAGATACAAAAAGACTAAGATTAAAAAAGAGAATTCGGGTCAAAATCCGAGGTACAGAAGAGCGTCCAAGACTTACTATATTTCGTTCAAATAAATTTATATATGCACAAGTTGTAAATGATATGACTGGTAAAACTCTTGCACAAGCAAGCGATATTAAGGTAAAGAAGGGGACAAAGACTGAACGAGCCAAGGAGGTGGGTAAGATGATCGGGGAAGTTTGCAAGGGGGCTAAGATTTCTAAAGTTGTTTTTGATCGAAATGGATTTAAGTACACTGGAAGAATAAAGTTAGTAGCGGACGCGGCTCGAGCTGCCGGTCTACAATTTTAGTCAATTTTATTTGATAAATTATTATGGAAAAAGCAAAAGACAACATAAGAGAAAAGAAGGGTAATAATCGTAAGGGTTCGTCTTTTGGGCGACCAAAACCTGAATTTGATCAAAAGATCGTAAACATTCGTCGTGTTACTCGCGTGGTGGCTGGTGGACGCCGATTTTCTTTTTCTGTGGCACTTGTGGCAGGAGATAAAAAGGGTTCTGTGGGCTTGGGCCTAGGAAAGGCTGGAGATACGGCTCTCGCAATAAATAAGGCAGTTAGGAATGCAAAGAAGAATATGATTAGACTCAATTTAACTAAAACCATGTCAATTCCGCATGAAGTTTATGCTAAATTCTCAAGTTCGAAGGTGTTAATCATGCCCAACAAGGGTCGTGGGCTTGTCGCGGGTTCCGTCATTCGAGATATAGTCAAACTCTCTGGTATGAAAGACGTTACAGGGAAAATTATATCTAACAGCAAGAACAAATTAAACAACGCCAAAGCTGTAATGGAAGCACTAAAAATCATTTCCTCGAAATACGCAAAACCAATTCCTGAGAATGTTGTTATTGCCAACAAAGAAGTTCCGCTAGAAGCAGCTGTGTCGGAAATTCCCAAAGAAGAATAAATTTTATGCAAATACATAATTTAAAAAGAATTCATAAGAATAAAGGAGATAGACTGGTAGGCCGTGGAGGCCGACGTGGTAAAACCGCTGGACGTGGAGGTAAGGGGCAAACAGCTCGTTCGGGTAACAAGCGTCGTCCAGAACTCCGTGATATCATTAAAAGGTTGCCTAAAAATCGTGGTTATCAGTTTAAGTCTATTCAAAACGCTTATGTGGTAAATGGTGATAAACTTGCATCTAAGGGGGAAAAGTTTTCTGAGCTTCGTAAGCGTCTTAGCATAAAGGGCAAGAAGATATTGATTAATAGAAGTAAATAAGCGTTCTGCCTATTAAAAAATAAATATGCAAAATTTTTTAAATAAAATAAAATTAGTCTGGACAGATACTAGTCTACGAAAAAAGGTTTTGTTTGTCTTTTTTTCCTTGATACTTTTTCGTTTGCTAGCAGCTATCCCGATCCCGGGTATCGATACTCTCGAGCTTAGCCGCTTCCTATCCAACAATCAATTTTTCGGTATTCTCAACATATTCTCTGGAGGTGGATTAACGAATCTCTCTATTATAATGCTCGGTGTTGGTCCATATATCACTGGCTCGATCATCATGCAGCTTTTGACCATCATGGTACCTGCTCTTAAAAAGATTTATCACGAAGAAGGGGAAGCTGGAAGAAAGAAATTTACTCAATACGGAAGGTTGCTGACTGTTCCTCTCGCGGCTCTTCAAGGGTTTGCACTTTTGGCTATTCTTGAAAGTCAGAATATTTTAGTTAATTTGACGGTTTTTGATCGTATTACTAATCTGATCATTGTGGTCGCTGGATCTGTGTTACTTATGTGGATTGGCGAGCTTGTATCTGAGTTTGGTATTGGCAACGGAGTGTCATTGATAATCTTTGCAGGTATTGTCTCTAGGCTTCCTAGTGTGATCGGTAATTTTGTTTTTACCTACATTTATCCTACGTTTGATTCTAGTATTCTCCCGATGTTGATCGGGTTCGTCGCATTTGGTCTGCTTGTTATTGCCGGCATTGTCCTTGTGACTGAAGCTGAACGTCCTATTCCCGTCACTTATGCAAAGCGTGTCCGGGGTATGAAAATGTATGGTGGAGGCTCAACGTATTTACCGCTACGAGTTAACCAAGCTGGAGTCATCCCTATCATCTTCGCTCTTTCCATTCTTCTTTTCCCACAAATGATCGGCACCTTCTTGGCTCGTTTTAGTAATGCCATCGTCTCAAAGATTTCTCATTTTCTCCTTTCCTTTACTCAGACTTCGACACTTTACGCAGTGTTATATTTCGTTTTGGTTTTCGTTTTTACTTACTTCTACACTGCTGTCACTTTTGATCCAGAGGCTTTGTCTACAAATTTACAGAAGAATGGTGCATTTATCCCAGGTATTCGCCCTGGCATATCGACTTCAGAGTATATTTCTAAAGTCTTAAGTCGCATCACGCTTCTCGGCGCGGCTTTCCTTGGATTTATCGCGATCTTGCCTTTAATCATGCAACACCTCACAGGTATCACTTCTCTTGCTTTGGGTGGCACCTCGATACTTATCGTCGTCTCTGTCGTCCTTGATCTCATGAAAAAAGTAGACTCTCAGATCTCCATGAGGGAGTACTAATCCTTGATTTTCAAGCATAATTTGTGTATTCTTTTGATATGAATTCAAAAGCTATTGTTTTCTTTGGGCGATCTGGATGCGGCAAGGGCACCCAAGCCAAACTTCTAGCAGAATTTCTTAAATCCAAGGGCAGGGAGGTTATTTACATAGAGACTGGCAGTAAATTCCGTGAGCTTTCAAAGGAGGATACTTTGGTTGGGAAAAATGTAGCAGAAATTATAAAAAATGGGTTTTTAATACCTGTATTTTTGCCAATTTGGATTTGGACACAAATAATGACAGATAAATTTTCTGGTATACAAGATATGATCCTCGATGGTGTTTGTCGCCGCAAAGAAGAAGCAGTGGCTCTTGATTCGGCTTTTGACTTTTACAAAATAAAAACTCCAAGCATCATTTTAATGAATGTTTCAAAAGATTGGTCTTATACTAGAATGATGGAGCGTAAAAGAGCTGACGATACTGATGAAAAAATCAAAAATCGCCTAGAGTGGTACGAACGCGATGTGCTGCCATCGATAGAATATTTCCGTGCAAAGCCCGGATATAATTTTATCGAGATCAACGGCGAGCAAACAGTCGAAAATGTGCATAAGGATATAATTAAGGCTTTAAATCTATAATTTATGCAGGAAACAATTATAATTTCGCTTGGTGGGTCGCTTATAATCCCAGATCAGCTCGACACGGATTTTCTCAAATCTTTTAAAGAACTCATCCTTTCGTATGTTGCCAAAGGTAAAAGATTTGTAATTATCACTGGCGGAGGGAAAATAAATAACAGATACAACGAAGCAGCAAAAAAGTTAGGTGATACACTCGATGAAGATTTAGATTGGATTGGTATTGCGGCTCTTAAATTAAATGCTGAGCTGGTGAGAGTAATTTTTAGCGAGCAAGCTAATAAAAAAGTAGTTGATAATTTTTCAAAACCTTTTTCTTTTGAGAAATCAATCGTTGTCGGTTCAGCATATGAGCCAGGACATAGTTCAGACTATGATGCGATCTTGGCTGCCATAAACCTTGGGGCCAAAAAATTGATAAATTTGTCCAATATTGATTATGTTTATGATTCTGACCCGAGGGTCAATCCGAATGCTAAGAAAATTGAGAAAATCTCTTGGGCAGATTATAGAAAAATTATTCCTGCTAAATGGATATCTAGATTGAGTTCGCCATTTGATCCTACTGCTTCTGAACTAGCTCAAAAAGAGGGCATAGAAGTGGTTATTATGAATGGCAAGCCGATAGACAATCTAGCTAGATACTTAAATGGAGAGAGTTTTTCTGGTACTCAGATAAAATAAATAAAATGATAATCATAAAAACCAAAGAAGAAATCGAAATACTCCGCGAGGGCGGTAAAAGGTTAGCGGGAGTTCTATATAAATTGAAAGACATGGTCAAACCTGGAGTTTCCACCAAGGATTTGGATTTATACGCTGAAAAGTTAATTCGTGAGATGGGAGATACTCCCGCTTTTTTAAATTATCGTCCGGCTGGAGCCACCACGGCATTTCCGGCCTCACTGTGTGTCTCAGTCAACGACGAAGTGGTGCACGGTATTCCTAATAAGAAAAAATTTTTAAAAGAAGGAGACATCGTATCGCTTGATTTAGGTCTTAGACATAAAGGTCTTTTCACAGATATGGCCATTACCATAGGGGTGGGCAAGGTAAATTCAGCTAGTCAAAAGATTATGGATATTACCGAACGGGCACTACAAGTCGGCATCGATGCTGCCCATGGAGGAAACACGGTCGGAGATATAGGTTATGCGGTAGAGAGTTTTGTACGTGTTCAAAAGGCAAAATACGGAATTGTCGAAGTTCTTTCTGGACACGGTGTGGGGCGAGCGATACATGAGGATCCCTATGTTCCTAATTTTGGGAAGGCTGGACGAGGAGAGAAATTATTTCCTGGGATGGTTGTAGCCATAGAGCCCATGTTAAACATGGGCACAAAAGACGTAACCATAGATGAAGACGGTTACACCTTCCGTACCGCTGATGGTAAAAAAAGCGCACATTTTGAGCATACTATTCTTATTACTGAAGGTAAACCAGAAATATTGACTAAAATTTAGTATTTTACTTGTTTTGTTATACAATTAGAGTTATGCAGGGATCCTTTTTTAAGGAAATGCCAAAGTTTAAAACTCCAGAAGAAGAGCTGGGTTATTTGCGTGCTCATGTCGCTAAGCGCGAGGAAGAATTAAAACAGATAGGGCATTTTGAAAATGCGAAAGAAAATGCAGTTCATGATGTCGTTGGGGCTTACAAAGAAATCCCAGCTGAACAAGTTGTACACAGTAGTAATATAATAAATGAAAAAGAAGCACAGAAAATAGTGTTAGCGCTTAAACCCGAACCCCATGACAGTGTGATGGAGGAACTTTTAGGTATCGTCATTACTAAAGGAATAAAAAATGCGCTTTCGGTAGTAGAAGCGATGGGCAACCCTCACATTGATGATGATTTTCATAGACTTCTAGTTCAATACTTAAAAACCGGGCAAGCAGTTTTAGGATTAAAAGAAGGCACACCCTTATACAAATCTTTGAATATGACACTTTTTGAAATAACCTTACCACCTCCCACGGAGGAAGCTGATAAATCAAAGGGTTTCAAAGAATTCATTGGTGCGATGGAGCAATTTTATGCCGGCATGCAGTCCATCTCTGTAGATAAAAAAAACGAAAAAGAAATTTATTTCACACTCGAAGTGGCGTTAAATAATGAAAGTGACGCAGTGGTGGTCTATGCGGGGATCCCTAATAAATACCTTTCTCTCTTTGAGAAACAGATTCTAGCTTTTTACCATGATGCCAAAGTACATGAAGTCACAGATGATTATAATATTTTCAATGATAATGGTGGTTCAGCCGGGGCTTATGCCAGTCTCGCGGAGCGTGGTGTGATGCCGATCAAAACCTATGACAACATTGAGCACGATCCCATGAACACTATTTTAAATGTTTTTTCTAAACTGAAAACCAAAGGTGAAGGTGCAGCCATTCAACTTGTAGTGGCTCCGGCTGGTGACAAATTTATCAATGAGTTTCACATGATCTTAGATGATGTGAAAGATGGTATGTCTGTAAAACATGCGGCCGACAATTTCTATAAATTCAAAAGTGCTTTTGTAAAAGCTGGTAAAGATCTTCTTTTTGGACACAAAGTAAAGACTGAAGATGATAAGAAAGAAAAGTATATGAAAGGCAGGCGTGCGGTAGATGAGGGCGCAGTCGAAAAGATAGGAAACAAGATCAAAAGTTCTATTATGAAAGCCAACATTCGTGTTATTGCTTCCGGTGAGACGAAAGAAAGAGCATCGGCTATTCTCCAAGAAATAAAATCCTCCTTTAATCAGTTTACAGAAGCGGCTAGTAACTCTTTTGTTTTTGAAGATGCGCATGGGAGTGATTTAAAGAAACTTTTCCATGATTTTTCTTATCGCTCTTTTTCTTCTGATAAAGTTATGCCGTTAAACCTGAAAGAGCTTGCTTCGGTGTTTCATTTCCCAGTTGGCATTGGCAGTCAGCCGCAACTAAAAGAAGCTAAGGCGGGTATTGCTCCAGCGCCGATGGAGATGGGGACTCAAGGAATAGTCTTAGGAATGAATAGTTATAGAGGTAAAGATACCGAAATTCATCTCTCGCGTGAAGATCGTATGCGTCATTTTTATGTGATCGGTCAGACGGGTACAGGTAAGACGAATATTATGCTTAACATGATCACCCAAGATATCAAAAATGGCGACGGGTGCTGCTATATTGACCCACACGGCACGGATATTCAGACTATCTTGTCTCGGATTCCTAAAGAGCGCATCGATGACGTTATCTATTTTGACCCAGCCTATACCGCCCGTCCGATGGGCCTAAATATGCTCGAGTATGATCCAAAATACCCAGAACAGAAAACTTTCGTGGTGAACGAATTGATGGGTATTTTCAATAAGCTTTTTGATATGAAAGTGGGCGGCGGGGCGATGTTTGAGCAATATTTTAGGAATAGCGCATTTCTGGTGATGGAAGACCCGGAATCCGGCTCTACCTTGCTTGAAATCACCAGAGTGCTTGGGGATAAAGAATTTCGTGATATGAAGCTCGCTAAGTGTAAAAACCCAATCATCAAACAATTCTGGATTTCAGCTGAACAAACAACGGGGGATCAATCTCTGGCGAACTTTGTGCCCTATATTTCTTCCAAATTCGATAACTTTATCAGCAACGACATCATGCGCCCTGTTGTGCTTCAACAAAATTCCGTTTTCAATTTCCGCAAGATCATGGATGAGAAAAAAATACTCCTTGTGAATCTGTCTAAGGGTAGGCTTGGAGACATAAATGCAAACTTGATCGGTCTAGTGCTCGTCGGCAAGATCCAGATGGCGGCGCTTTCTCGAGTAGACATGTTTGGCAAGCCCATGAATGATTTTTATCTATACATCGATGAGTTCCAAAACGTGACTACTGATTCAATCGCTTCCATATTGTCTGAGGCTCGAAAATATCGACTTTCACTCAACATTGCTCACCAATACATCACCCAACTCGAAGAGAAAATAAAAAATGCAGTTTTTGGCAACGTCGGAAGCATGGCAGTCTTTCGAGTAGGGACTGAGGATGCTAATTTCTTAGAGCAGAAATTTAAGCCCATATTTACCGCCGCAGACATCACCAAGCTGGATAACTATAATGCCTACATGAGCATGCTAGTGAACGGTCAGCCGACCAAGCCTTTTAATCTAAAGACAATAGCGCCAGAAAAAGGGAATATGGATATTGTCGATAGTCTTAAAGAGCTTTCATATATAAAATATGGCCGAGATCGAGAAGAAGTAGAATCCGAAATTATGGGGAGATATAAATCGATGGAGTAAGATGGAAGAATTTGAAATAAAATTTTTGGAGGTTAATGTGCCTGATTTAGAAAAGAAACTTCTTAAAATAGGTGCAAAAAAAGTAGGGGAATACAATTACACTCGAGCTAATTTTGATTATCCAGATCAAAGCTTAAATAAAAGACACGGATGGGTTCGATTACGAACCGATGGTAAAGAAACCACACTTACTTACAAGGAAAATCTTAAGAAAAAATTAAATAATGGAAGTGAGGAAAATATTGGCGCGAAAGAAATAGAAGTTTTAGTTGATGATTACAAGAAAACATATGAATTACTTAAGGCCATGGGACTTGTAATAAAACAGGAAGAGAAAAATAAGAGAATACGTTATAAAAAAGGTGATGTGATTTTTGATATAGATTTTTGGCCATTTATTCCTGTCTACTTAGAAATTGAATCAACTTCTCATAAAAAAGCGGAAATGGCTGCCAAAGAACTCGACCTTGATCCACGAAATGGCATAATAGGTTCAGCTGGGACTATTTACAAGAAATACGGTTTTAATTGTGACGATTATTCATCTATAACTTTCGAGGGCATGATAAAAAAGTAAGATTTTGCAAAAATATTTTTATCTGCTAAGATACTTGTTATGAAACATCCAAAAGAAGAGAGAACATATGTAATGTTAAAGCCAGATGGAGTCCGTAAGGGCTTAACTGGTGAGATTATTCGTCGTTTTGAGCAGCGAGATCTCAAAATTGTAGCACTTGAAATGTTCCAGCCATCCCATGATCAGATTGACAGCCACTATCCAAAGAATGAAGAGTGGATCACTAGACTCGGCAAGAAAACCCTCTCTACTTATGAAAAGTATGGCTATGATGCTTTGCTAGACTTCGGCACGTTAGAACCTGAGAAAATTGGTCCAGAAATCCGCAAATGGCTTATTGACTATATGAAGTCTGCTCCGCTCGTCAAAATGGTGGTGCAAGGGGTGCATGCTGTCGATGTAGTACGCAAGATTGCTGGTCCGACGATGCCTTATATAGCGGAAGTTGGCACAATACGTGGAGATTTCTCTATTGACTCTCCAGCCCTAGCCAACAAAGAAAAGCGTGCGGTTATGAACATCGTGCATTGTTCTGAGACGCCAGAAGAAGCCGAACACGAGATAAAGCACTGGTTTGGTAACCAAAAAACTTACGAATACAAGCGTTTCGGAGTTGATGAATAATATATGTATGAAGTTGAAGTTAAGGCATCTTTAAAAGACCGAAATACTGTCAAAAAGAAACTTGAATCTCTCGGTTGTAAATTTTCTCCCGTACTTCACCAAATCGACACTATTTTTATCCCAGAAGGGGCTGTTTTTCCTCCACCCCTGGGTGTCCCAGTTTTGCGAGTGCGGAAATCGAACAGTCAGTATTTATTTACTATGAAAATTCCCCAAAGCAGTCGGCAAGACTGTATTGAGAGGGAATTAGAAATTACGGATGGAGAAAAAATGATTGAGATACTTAAATTTCTAAAATATCAGCAAGTACCCACCGTTGATAAGAAAAGAATAAAGACCAAGATGGGTGACATGGAAATAGTGTTAGATAATGTGAAAAACCTCGGGGAGTTTATTGAAGCCGAAAAGATTGTAAAAACGAAAAATCCTGATGATAGAAAGAAAACACAAGAAAAACTCTTTACTTTTTTGGAAACTCTAGGTGTTTCAAAAAAAGACAGGGTGATTGACGGAAAATATGACATCATGCTTTATGAAAAGTTTGGAATGAAGTAAATTCTATGCACGAAATTGAAACAAAAGTCTTGGGAATAGATGTTAAAGATATAACCAAAAAGATAGAAGGTTTAGGAGCCCAGAAAATCCAAGAAGTTGAGCTAAGGGTTGATTGGTTTTCTTTAGCGAATGTAGATAAAAATGATCAGCCTTGGTTTTTGAGAGTGCGTTCGTATAGTACAGGGAAAATTGAAGTGACATGGAAAGGGAAGCCAGAAATCACGGGTACTGTGCGTCAGGTTAAAGAAATAAATGTGTTGGTCGATGATCACGAAAAGATGAAAATGCTTTTTGAGGCGATCGGCCTAGTGGTTTATGCTCACCAAGAGAAGAAAAGGGTTTCTTGGAAGCTGAATAATGTCCAATTTGATTTGGATACTTATCCTAAAATGTCTTCTTATCTAGAAATTGAAGCTCAAAGTGAAAAAGAAATAACAGATATGATAAAAAAATTAAATTTGGAGGAATATGAAAGTTGGAACGACGGCGAAAGAACTTTAATAGAAGAAAAATACAAATTAAACTGGTCTAATATGCGTTTTTAGCTTATAAAATAATTCAGAAACAAAAAATTATCTCTGTCTAGTTGCGTATGTCTCCAGTCTTGCTATAATTTTAAGTAGGGTTATTTCCGGTTATTACCTAGACACTAATTTATGGGAGAGTCGATCGTGTTAGACCTTGGTCTAATACGTCTCTCACCCACCTAGCTATAAGCTATGGTAATACATCTGAAATAGTCCTAAGAAGTACCCCCGTTAACACGGGGTTTTTTCTTTTCAGTATGATAAAATACTTAGATGGACAGAAAAAAGCTTATAAAACACCTGATATACCTCCTTCTTTTCATTTTTATAGCAAATTTCCTAGCGAATAAGTTCTATTGGTATTACACTATCTGGTATTTTGATATGGTAATGCATTTTCTGGGTGGGTTTTGGATTGGTTTATTGTATTTTTATCTTTTTTCAATCAAAGAAAAGTCTCTTGGTTCATTTATTAAGGCATTATTCTTTGTTTTATTTGTTGGCATTGGATGGGAGGTATATGAGATATTAGTTAATAGCGTTATAGCCCAGAATCCTTTCGATTATTTAGATACATCTTCTGATGTATTTTTCGATTTATTGGGTGGAGCAGCATCTACTTTTTATGTTTTTAGAAAAATTATGATTGCTAATATAAATAAAGTATAATTGAGCCTATGGAAAAAACTGTAAAGGTAACATTCTGTGGGGGAACTGGTTCGGTAACAGGAGCCAACTTTCTTTTGGAAGCGGATGGAAAGAAAATTTTGATTGATTGTGGTCTTACTCAGGGCACCAAAATTGCCGATGACATCAACTGGGATCCCTTTCCTTATAATTCCAAAGAAATAGATATTCTTTTTGTTACCCATGCGCATGTCGACCACTTGGGTCGCGTTCCGAAACTAATCCATGAAGGTTTCCGTGGGAAAATTTATTCTACTGAGCCAACTCACGCTCTTGCCTTACCAATGCTTGAAGATACCGCTGGTATTTTGTCAGACAATAAAGATCTACATTTAGATAAAATTTACACACCCGAAAATGTAAAATTAGCACTAACTTTTTGGCAAGGGTTTAAATACCACGAGATAATAAAGATTACTCCCAATCTCGAAGTATCTTTTTGGAATGCCGGGCATATACTTGGTTCAGCGATGGTTTTATTTGTTTATAATGGCAAGAGAATTCTTTTTACCGGAGATTTGGGTAATAGTCCTTCACCACTTCTCCCCGATACAGAGAAAGTTCCCGATGTCGATTATTTGATAATGGAGTCTGTCTATGGCGACAGAAATCATGAATCAAGAGAAGATCGCAGAAAATTCTTAGAAGAAACAATTGAAGATAATTATAAAAGGCGTGGGACACTTGTTATACCCACTTTTTCTCTAGAGCGTTCTCAAGAACTTCTTTTTGAGCTCGATTCTTTGGTGGAAAATAATAGAATTCCCATAATGCCCATTTTCCTTGACTCGCCCTTAGCTATTCGTCTGACTGAGGTTTTTAAACAGTTTCGAAGTTACCTAAATGAAAATGCACAAAAAGCGATGGTGCACGAGAAGTACCTTTTTGATTTTCCCGGTCTTCATAACACTTTAAAATCAGAAGAATCAAGAATGATAGGCAATGTTCCAAACCCCAAAATAGTCATTGCTGGTAGTGGGATGTCTACTGGCGGGCGCATAGTTCATCACGAGAGGCATTATTTACCAGATCCAAACAACACATTGCTCCTGACTGGGTATCAGGCAGTCGGAAGTCCTGGCCGACTGATTCAAGAGGGTATCAAAACTATACGCATAACAGGTGAAGACGTAGTGGTTCGAGCACATATCGTTACGATTACGGGATATTCCGGGCACAAAGATTCAGATGGCTTACTTTCATTTGTCGGAGATATGCAAGAAACGCTAAAAAAGGTTTTCGTAGTTATGGGTGAGCCAAAATCAGAAATGTTTTTGACCCAGAAGCTTCGAGATAACTTTGGTCTTAACGCCTATGTCCCAGAACAGGGGAGCAGTGTGACATTGCCTTGTTAATTTTTCATTAAAAATGTTAATATGAAAATATGGATCCTTTATTTAATACTAAACACGGACACAATCAGATAAAAATTTGCGTTTCAGGTGCAGCAGAGACTGGTCATTGCGGCATCGACGCGTTAGACAAGGCCAAAGAACTTGGGCGCGAAATTGCTCGACATGGAGCTGTGCTTGTAACGGGAGCGACCACTGGGTTTCCTTTCTGGGTGGCTATGGGGTTAAAAGAAGTAGGTGGGATTTCTGTTGGGATATCTCCAGCTGCATCAGAAAAAGAACATGTGGAAGTCTATAAACTTCCACTTGATTACATGGATTTGATTATGTACACCGGCTTTGGATATGCTGGAAGAGATTTGTTACTCACTCGTTGCGCTGATGCGGTCATTTGTGGTTGTGGGCGTATTGGTACTATCCATGAGTTTACTATTGCCTTTGAAGACGGCAAACCCATTGGCATCTTTGAAGGACCATGGGAGATGGGTGCGGAATTGGAAGAGATCATTCAAAAGGGACATCGTCCCAATGCGAAAATCGTAATGGGTAACGAACCTAAAAAACTTTTAGAGGATATAATAAATCTCGTTAAGAAGGGAAAAATAACTGAATACAAGCCCGTGAAGGATTCTGTTTCCGATACGAACTAAAGGCTTTCTAGCTTCCTTTTTGTGTTAAAATAAAACTTATGAATAGAGAAAAGGGCGACTTGCGTTTGAGTGGTTATTACTATTTTGTGCAGATTTCTGGAATTATCGTTGCCGCCTTTTTTACTTTTGTACTTTTTAAATATCCTTCCTATTTTTCTTTTTTTATACAGCCGCTCCTTATTTCCAAGCTAATACTTGGGATGTTGATAATTCATACGGGGTGTTTTATTCTTCAGGAAATATTCCATAAAAAATTATTTTATGCGCTTAGTCGTTATGTCTGGATTTTGTTTTTTGCTTTACTTGTTTATTTGACGGGCGGAGTGAATAGCCAGTTTCTTTTTATACTTTTCTTTCCACTTTTAACCGCTGGCACTGATCTAAGTTCAAAAGAAACAAAATACGTGGGTATTTTTCTTGTATTTGTTTTTGGCGCGTTCATTTTTGGAGCTCCGGGTCCACTTCCAATCGAGTTAGTGCTGAAGCACATCACCCGCACGGCTCTCTTTGCAGTCGCGGCCTTTTATCTACATAAGATGGTCAAGGAGACGCTCTTGCAAAAATACGAAAAAGAGGAAACTAAGAGAAAATTTGTAGAACTTATCGAGCTTGATCAAGTCAAAAGCGACTTTATTACTGTCGCTTCACATCAACTTCGCACCCCGCTCTCTGGTATAAAATGGGCGCTGACGGACCTTTCCCTCGACAAATCTATTTCTGATTCAACCAAAGAAGTATTGGTCAAAAGTCTGCGTGCGGTGGACAAGTCTGTCATCATTATCAACGAGCTCATGTCGGCAAGTGAAAACAGGGTGACTGGACTTGAACTAAACAAAAAGCTGATTTCTTTAGACGAGCTTGTGGAGTCCGTCATCTCTTCGCTCAGCAATCTGGCGGAGGAGAACAATGTGAAGATTATTTTAGAAAAAGTCACACCCTCTTTTATTCAAGGGGATAGGGAGAAGCTCACCGTTTCCTTTGAGAACATTTTGGGCAACGCTATTCGTTATTCGGCTAAAGGGACAGTTACTGTGCGTATTCTGCGAGAAGGTCTAAAAGCTGTCGTCATCTTTGAAGATACTGGCATAGGCATAAGCGAAGAAGACATCGGGCACGTGTTTGACCGGTTCTTCCGCTCCAAAGAGGCAATTGAAATATCACCAAACGAAACAGGCCTCGGTCTCTACATCGCCAAGAAAATCATCGAAAAACATTCTGGTACCATCGAGATTTCTTCAAAGAAAAATGTCGGCACAAAGGTAGAGATTACTTTACCTTTGTAGAAAAAATGTCGCACTATTTTGTTTTTTTGGTCTATTTAGCAGCTTCAAGAACTTTGGAAAAAGTCGCAGGATTGTTCTCAGCGAGGTCGGCGAGAATCTTGCGGTCTACTAGGATTTTCTTCTTTGCTAGGGCTCCCATGAATTTAGAATAAGACATCCCGAGCTCGCGGGCGCCAGCGTTTATCTTGATATTCCAAAGTGTTCGGTTGTGAGATTTCTTATCTCGGCGATGCGCGAAGGCGTAATTTCCAGAGTGCAATAGTGCGTCCTTTGCTTGTCGCTCTTTGGTGCTTCGTCCATGTCGAAAACCTTTAGTCTGTTTTAATACGCTTCTACGTCTCTTTAATGCATGTACTCCCTTTTTTACTCTTGTCATATTGTTTTATTATTATTTAAAGTGCTAGATGAAAGGCATCAAATGGCTCTTTGGTTTGTTTTTAATGACGAAATCTTTGGCTCTGTGACCAGCGAGCTGTTTGTTACGTGACTGCTTTGCATTGAAATGGTTGAAGCCTGGCTTACGAGCAAGTATCTTGCCGTTTTTGGTGACTTTCAACCTTTTGCTATATGACTTGTTTGTTTTCATTCCTTTCATATTTTTGTTTTTATTATCGTGCTTTCTCGATTGTTGTTGTTAAACCTTTTGGACCTTTTTTATAGCTATCAGATACTTTATACTCTTCGGTGATTAAATGCAAAACTCTGTCTAGGCGTTCCCGTAAGAACTTTTCATCCATATACTTTGCGCGACCGGCGAGGAAGAGTTCGACTTTCACTCTGTGTCCTTCTTTGATCCACTTTGAAGCAGTTTTTGCTTTTAATTCTAGATCATGATCACCCGTACCTATCTTTACTTGGATGCCTTTTGTCTCTGTTTTATTTGCACCAGCCTTAGCTTTTTTTAATTTTTTGTTCGCTTCGTACTGATACTTACCGAAATCCATCACTTTCGCGAGTGGGGGATTTGCATTTGGGCCTATCTCTATCAGGTCCAAGCCCTTACTTTGCGCTAATTCCAATGCAGCTTTTATGCTTAAAACACCGAGATTTTTATTTTCACTGTCTAAAACCCGAAGTTCCGTCGCCCGTATTTGGTTGTTTATTCTTTCACGCAATGTATAAATATACCAAGAAGACTTTGGCCCTTAGAATATAGCTTATTCGGGCCTTAAAGTCAATGTTTACCCTGTGGTGGAACTGACGAGAATTGAACTCGTGTGCAGAAAGCTTTTGTATTGAAATCTACATATATAGCACGCTTTTTTGTTTAGATTAAAAAATTCTTAAACGTGCCAAATATTTTTTAATCGAGTTCTATGTTTTCGTGAAATATTCGAACGGATATTTCCTTATCCCGATAATATTGTGCCTCTACTCATATATCGGAAGTCTATAAGAGAGACATCAGTTACGCCGAAGCGGCAACTGAAGCAAAAGCGAAGTCATTCATACCGAAGTATGGAGAGACAGCCGCTTTTACTTTGGAAGCTAATTTTGCAATTAAGCTATTGAACGAATTTTTACGAGATTACGTCCATTCTCGATATGCATCAAATACATACGGCCTACTGTCTATGCCTGGCAGTCCCATGTTTTCAAGCTCCGCATCCTGAAAATTTTTTGTCCTGCGCCCTTCCCTGAGTACAGGGTGGGACCCTCGGACAGAAAAAATTTTTAGGATGCTTCGCTTATTGTCAAAGTTCTTATTCTTTACCTCGTATGTCTCGACGAATCTCGCGATCCGTCTCACGCTTCTTTATAGTCTCACGTTTATCAAATTTTTTCTTGCCTTTTACTAGAGCAATTTCTACTTTGATTTTTCTGCCTTTATTATACACTGAAATTGGTACGATTGTCAAACTTTTATTCTTTTCATTTCCGGCTAATTCATTGATTTCCTTTTTAGTGAGCAAAAGCCTGCGATTGCGCAGTGGATCATAGTCTTTTGGTGCATTTTTGGCTTGGTATGCGGGAACATTGGCATTGATTAAAAAAACTTCTCCTCCTCGAACTATCACAAAGGCACCTTCGAGAGACATTTGTCCACCTCGTACAGACTTTACTTCCGAGCCCAAAAGTTCAATACCAGTTTCGTATTTTTCTAGGATTTCATAGTCGAAACGTGCTTTTCGGTTTTCCGCGTAGTTGCTCACGAATTTATCTTACCATAGATTTTATTAATTTTTTATGCTAATATTTTTATATGGAATCAGGAGTACCGACAATTGAGAAGCCAGGGTTAACTCCAGAAGAGTTGGAACAGCTTAGGGTGCTTTGTGATAAACAACCAGCATTAGTTAGGCGTTTTTTGCAAGTGAATTCTAAAAAAGAGACAGCTCAACCTAATTTGGCTGAACCGAATCATAATTCTGAAAATCCGCTTGATCAAATAAAGACTCTTACTCAAGCTCTTGTTGCGTTGGAGACTGAGAGCGGTGTTGATTTTTCAAAAAGTAAAATAGGGGAATTGTTTCGCCAAGTCGAAGAACTTGGTGCAAAGCCGGTTCGTCCTATGGATGATTATTATAAGGGTGAATTTGATGTGCAAACCGCAGCAGCAGAATTTAGTACGGAGTTTCCAGAAATAATTAAACGTTGGTTGGCTTATAAGGAATCTGAACCAGAAAAAAGAGGGGAGATATTAACTGCTTTTATCCAAGATGTTAAAAAATTCAGTAAGAAACTTTGTCGGGTCATTAATGAAAATGAACCTAGGACTTCAGCTGACACCTGGATGGCCTTGGATGATTTAAAACAAGCTCTTAACATCATCTTGTCTAAAAGAAAATTACCATTAAGTGTTTTCGTTCCTGTTCCAAATACCCCCTTTAGATTGGAGTCCATGACTTCTTATTTTCCTGATACTTCGGGCTTGTCCTCTTTTGAAATTAATCGTTTAAGACAAGAATACGATGGGCGTGCCAAATTTAGAATTGTCGCTGTTACTCAATTTGGCATGATAATTAATGGTGCTGCAGGAGTTCAATCAAGGGTGGTAGAACATGCCGAGGTTAAAACTGAATAGTTTTTTCTGTAATTAATCTTTATATATTTAGAGATTCTTATTTCACTTTATCTACTTTTTATGCTACCATTTGCAAATGGATTTTAATTTTCTGAATAAAAAAGGTCTACAAAACAAAGGGAAAAAAGGATCAAAACCCACAAAGTTTGGAAGTAGTGTCGCTGGAACAGTACTCATCTTCATGCTTATCACAGCAGTGTACTTAGTAGTGTCAGATAACGACAAAGTTATTCCAGAAATCCCAATTTCAGATTTGGCTAAGAGTGTCTCAGCCGGAGAAGTAAAAAATATTGTAGTCGAAGGTGATCAGCTGACCATCACCTATCAGAATGATGAAGTGAAAAAGGCTAAGAAAGAAGTCGGCTCGGCTCTTTCGCAGACACTCTTTAATTATGGAGTCACTCCGACTGCGCTTGCCAAGACTGGCATTGAAATAAAAAATGAAAGCGGGTTTATGTTTTTTTTGTTAAATATTTTACCCTTCTTGCTTCCCATAGTTTTTATTTTACTTTTCTTCTGGTATTTATCACGACAGGTAAAAGGTGCCGGTATACAGGCTTTGACCTTTGGTCAGTCCAAGGCGCGCATCACTGATCCGAATGACAAGAACAACAGGGTGACTTTCAAGGATGTGGCCGGGTGCAAGGAAGCAAAAGAAGAATTAAAAGAAATCGTAGATTTTTTGAAAAGTCCAAAGAAATTCCTAGATATTGGGGCGAGGATTCCAAAGGGTGTCATCTTGACCGGAGCTCCGGGTACCGGCAAGACCTTGCTCGCGCGAGCGGTGGCGGGGGAGGCCGGCGTGCCATTCTTTCATTTGTCCGGTAGCGAATTCGTGGAGATGTTCGTCGGCGTCGGTGCTTCCCGGGTGCGAGATCTTTTTAAAATGGCCAAGAAAGCGGCCCCAGCGATAATTTTCGTAGATGAGATAGATGCGATAGGACGAACACGTGGAGGCGGGTTTGGCGGGGGAAATGATGAAAGAGAGCAAACTCTTAATCAGATTTTGGTGGAAATGGATGGTTTCGAACCGAATGACAAGGTGATAGTCATGGCTGCGACCAACCGGCCAGATGTGCTCGACCCTGCGCTTATTCGTCCAGGGCGTTTTGACAGAAAAGTCTTGCTTGATTTGCCTGACCGTGCCGACCGCGAAGAAATATTGAAAATTCACGCAATGAAAAAGCCACTCGCGGAAGACATCAATCTAAAATTAATTGCCGAACGCACTCCTGGGTTCTCTGGCGCTGATTTATATTCTCTGATGAATGAAGGCGCGATATTAGCTGCGCGGGAGAATCGCAAAAAAGTTTTCCAGTTTGACCTGATTCGAGCGATTGAGAAAGTCATGCTTGGGCCAGAGAGGAAGAGTCATCTGCTTTCTAAAAAAGAAAAAGAAATTACCGCTTATCACGAGGCTGGACATGCACTTGTGGCTTCCGTGCTTCCGCATGCTGACCCAGTGCACAAGGTTTCTATCATCGCTCGTGGCAATGCTGGTGGCTATACTTTAAAACTTCCTCTCGAAGAGAGACGTTTGCAGTCTAAAAAAGAATTTATTGATGACATTGCCATGTCTCTTGGTGGTTATGTGGCCGAACAGATGATATTTGGAGATATAACGACTGGTCCATCGAGCGATTTACAAGTGGCCACGAACTTAGCTCGTGCTATGGTGACTCGCTGGGGCATGTCTGACTTGATTGGGCCGATCGCTCTCGCCGGTCTTGGTGGACGGCCACAATATGGGGAGATGCCAGAACAAGAATACTCTGAGGCGGTTTCGACAAAAGTTGACGCCGAAGTATCGAGAATCATTTCTGACGGGATAAAGTCCGCAGAAAAAGTATTGACTGGACACCGCAAGGCCTTTGAGGCGATTGCGCAGAAGCTCATCGAAGTGGAGACCTTGGAACAAGAAGAGTATGAGAAACTTCTTACGGCACACGGGATAATCTTGAAGAAAAAAGATTTACCTGTGAAACTCGAGGTGGTAAGCTAGTACCAGCCTAAAGCTAGTTTACCCTTTTTATAAAAATTTAAAACAATGCCAAACAAATTTTGGAAGTGGTATGAGAAGGAATACAGAATCATCGCGCCACTCACCGCCCTACTCTTTTTGTTGCAACTTGTCCACTTATATTGGATGACGACAAACATAGTCTTTGTAAAATTATTCGGACATGCCTTTTGGGATCCAAACGCTTTCTGGAACACCATTATTGCACTAGTTGACTACACAGAGATACCAGCGATTATTTCCAGTACTGTTTTTTATATCCATCAATATCAAACATATACAGGAATGAGATGGAAAAGTATTCTATTCCTTTTTCTTATTAACTCTCAATGGATTCACCTGTTTTGGATTACAGATGAGGTCATATATACACAAATAGCTGGCACGGCTGCTTTTGTGATACCTGCATGGCTCGCTTGGCCTGCAATTCTGATTGATTATCTTGAGCTTCCAGTCATGTATGACACTGTCAAAAAGGCGATTATATCTTTGCGAAAAACCGCTTAATTTTGTAGTATTAAAAAGTTAGTTTATAACCACCTTCCGTCCTTAGCTCAGTTGGTTAGAGCACAGAGCTTATACCTCTGGGGTCCTTGGTTCGAATCCAAGAGGACGGACAATTAGCAATTACTTCTTCTTATATTTAATGACCAAAAAGGTGTTGGTCCCAGTTATTGCTAGACTGGCAAGGTTTGAGACCATAATGCTTGTATTGCGGTTTAAATAAGCGTCTATAACTACGATAAGTATTGCCACACAAGTGATGGCATACATCAAGACACTGATATCTTCTGAACTTTTGGTTTTCAGAAGTTTGATCATTTGCGGGAATCCAGAGACCAAAAACAATATAGCCGGCAAGTAAAAAAATATTTCCATAGGTTAAGTATACTATTTATATTTTATTATCTCTAGACCTAATTTTTTACTCAAAATGGAACTCTTCCACCTTTGATTTAACTTTTTGTTTCAAGAGGGGATAGTTTGAGAGTTCGGGATCTTGTTCTATCAGGCGGACTGCTTCTGCGCGGGCGGCTTCGACCATTTTTAAGTTTTTTATAGCTTCCATGCCGAGGTCAGTGATACCCCATTGCTTGGTGCCACCGAGTTCGCCTGCGCCGCGGAGAGTGAGGTCGAGCTCGGCTAGCTCGAACCCGTTCTTTGCGGTCTTGAGGGCTTTCAGACGAGATATGGTTTTTTCGCTTTTGGCGTCTGCAAATACATAGCAATATGCTTGATGAGTGCTTCTTATCACGCGTCCGCGGAGCTGGTGCAGTTGTGCCAAGCCGAAGCGCTCCGCGCCTTCGATGACGATGACGGTGGCGTTTGGGACATTCACGCCCACTTCCACCACGGAAGTCGCGCAAAGGATGTGTATTTTGCCTTCAGTAAAATCTTGCATCACTTCTTCTTTTTTTTCTTTGCTCATCTTGCTGTGCAAGACTCCTATCTCATACTCTCTAAAAACTTCTTTTTTAAGCCTCTTTGCCTCTTCCACCGCTGACTTTACGTTTAAAGCCATTTCTTTTTCTAGGTCGGCTTCAAATATTCTAGGACAAATAATGTAGAGCTGTCTGCCATTTTTTAATTCCTCTCTTATCTTTTCATACGTCTCCACGCGTTTGTTGGGCGTGATAATTTCGGTGACTATTTGCTTCCTGCCAGCTGGCATCTCATCGAGGAGGGAAAGGTCGAGGTCGCCATAGATGGTCAGCGCTAGGGTGCGAGGGATGGGGGTGGCGGTCATGGAAAGCAAGTGTGGCGCGACGCCGTCTTTGCGGACCAATTTTCGTCTCTGAGCTGTGCCGAAGCGGTGCTGTTCATCGATGACCACCAGCGCCAAATTTTTAAATTTAACGGTTTTTTGTATAAGGGCGTGGGTGCCTATCAATATCGGTATCTCTCCATTTGCCACCCATTTCAAAAGTTGTGCACGAGAAATATCAGTCCATTTTACCCCGCTACCGGCGGGGCCTATTGTTTTCGCGGGAAACTTTCTGCACCCCGAGCCAGTAATGAGCCCGATGTTTATGGGCAAGTGTCTAAAATATTGGATGAAGGATTCGAAATGCTGAGCCGCCAAGATTTCCGTCGGTGCCATATATGCCACCTGCAAGTTTCCAAAACTTTGACCATTAGGTCTTTGTTTGACGGTCACATAGCTTGCAGTAGCCGCCACGGCTGTTTTCCCGCTTCCGACGTCGCCTTCGAGCAGGCGAGACATTGGAAAGTTTTTCCCCATATCACTCAATATCGTGTCGATGGATTTGGTTTGTGAATTGGTCGCAGTGAAGGGGAACCTTTGCAAGAATTCTGCCACACTTTTCTCATCTATATTTATTTTGAAAGATTTATTTTTCCTGTATTCAAATTTATCATGCTGACGTTCGAGCTGAATGCAAAAGACTTCTTCAAAGGCGAACCTCTTGCGCGCTGACTCTGCGTCATCCGCATTTTTAGGCTTGTGAATCCAGACCAGAGCAGTCTTAAGTGTCGGCAGGCTATATTTTTTCAAAATGTCTGCCGGAATATAGTCCGCAATATTATCTAAAGTCTTTTCTCTTAATATTTTTTCAATTGCGTGATAAAACCATTTGGAAGTGATGCCACGAGTTTCAGCATAGACAGGATACCCGCCTGCAGAAGCTATGTTATCAGCATTGCGGGCAGGTGATAATCCTTCTGTTGATTTTTGAAACAATGAATTATGTGCATCTATCGGCATATTAGGCATCTTTTCAAATTCCGGATTAGCCAGATATGTGCCACTCTTGCTCCCTGTCACTTTACCCGTTAACTTCACTGTGTCGCCTTCGTGAATCATTTTAGCCAGGTAGGCTTGGTTGAACCAGATTATCTTCATTTTACCCGAAAGATCTTCGATGGTGCCTTCTGCCATCGGAATTTTAGAGCGGAAGCCTTTTTTTGTTCTAAGATTTGAAATCTTGCCATATACTGTCGCCATATCTCCGGCAGTTAACTCGGCAATTCTTTTGACTTCACTGATATCGCTATAACGGACAGGGAAGTGGAAGAGAAGGTCAGAGACAGAAAAAAGTTTGAGCTTGTGCAGTGCTCTTTTTTGATTAATGTCTAATCTGAATTTTGTTTCAATTCTATCACTGAGTTCCATATTCAAATTTTAAGGAGAAAATATTAAACAAGGGTGTTGTCTCTTCTTTTTCTAAAATATTCATCGAGGGACCACTCACTTGATCCGTATAGAAAGGTGGAGATGAGTGCCATACTGAGGCCAAAGTCACGTACGCCTATCTCGTTGTATCCGACGGTAAGTGTAATGCTAAGCAAGTGCAGGGAAAGCAAACCCGCTACTATCCTTGTGTAAAATCCTTTTATGAGCAGTATACCCAATATCACCTCAAACCATCCGTTCATATATACAAAACTTGTCGGACTTATCGGCAATTTATCTATCCATTCTGGTAAATATCCAACCCAAGAGGCTGGATTAATAATTTGTTGTGAACCAAACCAAAGCATTACCAAACCCAGACCGATTCTCAAAACTATCGGAGAGAATTTTTCCATGTTTGTTTTTATATTTTGTCTATTCATATACTTGAATATTATCACAAAACTTGGCGGTGTCTATTGTACAAAATTCGAACTTATTTTGAAAGCAATCCTGACGAAAGCTAATCGCACGCGCGGAGCGCGTGGGGGCTCTAAATTAAGCCGTACGCTCTACGAAAGCCCCGCCACCGCCTCGCTTCACTCGGCAACCCCAAAAAAAAATGTTCCTTGCTCTCTTGATTTTCGCGGGGGTGATTTCTTCTAAAATGGAAAGGACATTTTTCTTTTCGGGGTTCTGCCCTCCAAGTATTCGGGCAGTGTGGCGGGGCTTCAATTCGGTCTCGGTTTTGCGAAAACTATTTTCTGGGGATATTGATTTTCGCAAAACCGAGACTAATTTGTTTTTAGATTTTGTCCGCGCGGAGGAGGGGTCTGGGGAGGAATCCGCGCGGGCTTTTCGGATTTTGTTTTGGCGGAGCGGGAATC
>CALQYS010000009.1 GCA_943348755.1 Candidatus Nomurabacteria bacterium
CGTGTCCGAGGCGCGCATCATTGGTCGTCAGGGTTTAATTCAAAATACATTCGAACTTCGTTCAATACACACCGCAATGATTCGCGAGAATGTCTAAATGACATTCGAGTGATTCATCATTGCGTGAGAGCGGAAGATGAGAAAGCCGGAGCGCGACGGCGCGAGGCGGGGTAGCGGGATTTTTCAGTAGAAAAATACCCGTGACCAAATCTCTCCGCCTCCGCCCAAATATGCATGTTGGAAAGTGGGTTGTGGGATTCTAGGAAAGAGGTTATAATGAAAAAATTATCAAGATAAATTAATTATTATGGCTTTTAAACCAGATTCAAAAAAAATGGGAAAAGATGAGGAACTAACTACTAGACCAAAAGGCCCAGTAGCTAATGACTTATATACTACAGCAGAACGCTTATTCAAGGACGACCCAAAATTTAGAAATCAACCAAAAAAACAGATAGAATACTGTGACGCTCGTTTAGAAGAATTAAAAAAAGATTTAAAAGAAAAGATTAAATTAGAAAATCCAGAATTAGAATCGGGCTCCGAGACAGACACCTTAGTGGAAAAAAGGTGGGAAGAAGAAATGGCAGATCAAAATTCATTGACATTTGGATTTTTAAAATTAAAAGGGAAAGCAAGGCAAGAAATCATAAAGATTAAACAAGCAAACGAAAAAGTTCAACAACAAATAAAGGATATTGATAGCCAAATAGAGGACGCCAGAAAGGAAATTGAAAAATTAGAAAATAAAATAGGGGAAGCAGATGGATATACTAATGTTAACAGTCTAAAAGCCCAAATAGCAATTAAAGAATCACATATACAAACCCTAATAGATCAACAAGAAAATCTAAAAAGAGCTCTTAAGTAATCTTCAAAAACTCCTCTTCATTTAATATTTTCACCCCGAGCTTTTCGGCATTTTTTAGTTTGGAGCCCGGTTCGGCTCCTGCTACTACATAAGAAGTATTTTTCGATACTGAACCTACCACCTTACCCCCGAGAGCTAGTATTTTTTCTTTCGCTATTTCCCTAGACATCGTAGAAAGCGTGCCAGTTAGTACAAAACTTTTCCCTGTGAATTTACCCCTTTGTTGCTTCTGCACCTTTTCTATAATTACGCCGTTTTTCTCTAATTTTTTAATAAAATTTAAATTATTTTTATCATGAAAAAAGCCGCTAACACTCTTTAATACCGCTGGTCCGATGTTCTCGATATTATCTATTTCTCCCTGATCGTGAGTGACCGCAGACATTATTTTTTTGAGACTTCCAAAGTGTTGGGCTAGATCTCGCGCCGTCTCCTCCCCCACGTGCAGTATCCCAAGCGCCCAAAGAAACCTTGAAAGCGGAACTTTCTTTTTATTTTCTACCTCCAGCACTATATTTTCTGCTGATTTTTCTCCGAAACGCTCGAGCGGTGCTATGTCCTCCTTGGTCAAAGTAAAAATATCTGCCGCATCCGTTATCAAGCCTTCGTCTTTGAAACGGCGCAAAATTTTTGGACCCAGTTCATATATTTCGAATACAGAAACAAAATGTTCTAGATATCTTTCGTTTTTCGCAGGACATTTTGGATTTGAACAGTAATATGCGACAGAAGGGTTTGCCAGTTGGTGAGATTTCTGAATCGTGTGGGTCCCGCCCGGTACTCCGGGAAGGGTGAAGCGAGAAGAAATCTCACCAACTGGCAAACCTGTTTCTCTCTTTTCCACTTTTCCTCCGCAAGTCGGACAATGACTCGACATTTTAAACTTTTTCTCTTTACCTGTACGCATTCGAGTCAATACTTCGACAACTTTTGGGATAACGTCTCCTGCTTTTTCTATCACCACTGTATCTCCGATACGCAAATCTAAACGCTCTATTTGATCCATATTATGCAAAGTCGCTTTTGACACTTGTGAACCTGCTACCAGAGTCGGTTCAAAAATGGCAAGTGGCGTCAGAACCCCAGTACGCCCAACGTTGACTAAAATATCTTTAACAATGGTTGTCGCTCTCTCCGCTGGATATTTAAATGCAACTGTATAACGTGGCGCTTTGCCGACCACACCTAAGACATTTTGTAATTTTAGGTCATCAACTGATACGACAATGCCATCCGTGCCATATGGAAAATCTGGCCTGATCTTTTCGAATTTTTTTATAAAATCAATTACTTCTTCTAGGTTCTGACATTTCTCTTCTAATTTCTCAACTCTAAATCCAAGACTTCGAAGTAATTGGTGTTTATCAGAGTGGGCTTGCAAAATCGGCAGATAATTTTCTCGGGTCCTCGGATCTCCGGGGCCCCTTACCCCGGAGAGACCAGCTCGAAAACCATCTGCCGATTCTGCTTCTATTAAATCATACGCCACAAAATCCAACTCCCGTTCTTTGGCAAGTTGTGGGTCGAGCTGCCGCAGACTTCCTGCAGCCACATTTCTAGTATTTGCAAAGAGTACTTTACCCCCTTTTGCATTTTTTTGGTTTAGTTTTTCCAGCATTTTTTTACTCAAAAGCGCCTCCCCGCGCACTTCTAGATATTGCGGAAAAGGCTTGTGCAACAAGAGTGGAATTGAATTTATAGTTTTTAGATTTTCAGTGATATCTTCTCCGATAAAACCATCTCCCCTGGTTGCACCTCTTTGAAATTCACCATTTTTGTAGATTAGTGAAACTGCTAAACCGTCAAACTTTATTTCGCAAAAATAATCAAATCTAGTGTCTTGAGGTAAAAGCTTTTTAATTCTTTTTTCCCAATCATAAAGTTCTTCATAAGAAAAAGCATCGTTTAAAGAAAGCATTCTGGTTTGATGTTTTACCTTAACAAATTTATCCAGCGGCTTTCCAGCCACCCTGTTTTCTGGAGCATTTGGATTTTCGAATTCCGGATGTTCCTGTAAAAGAATCTTCAACTCCCTAGTCAAGGAATCATAAACATCATCAGTGACGTTTGGCGCATTTTCGATGTGGTATGCACTCCTTAATCGAGCGATTTCACTTCTTAGTTTAGCTATTCTTTTCTTGGCTTCAGATTTTTCCATCAGTAATTTATCTTTATTTCGCGTTCAACAGCGTTTAATGGTGGATTACAAGAATCGTGTAAGGGTGCATCGTCACCATTCCCGATATTATATCCTTTAGAAATAATGATGGTTGCGGCGGGTGAAGTTCTTTTATCCACAATAACCTGTGCGCAACCCTGCCCACTACTACCCAAGCCAGACCAAACCTTTAGAGTAACTTTTGGCACAAATGTATTAAACTCATTATGGATTGGCTTATCAATCCAGAGTGCATATTCTATCCCCGTGTCAGCCGCAAAGAAAGCATCATTAGCATCACGAGCGTTTGTGCCAAACTTCACTTCTTTTAAAGCTATGTTAGCTACACCCAGAGATATCGCTAAAACAATAGCAGAAATAGTAACGGCGAAAAGTAATACAAACCCCGAACGAAAGTCTTTAGTTTTGTACAGGACAGATCCTCTTTTATTTTTTTTAAAATTTTTTACCATTATTTTAATTCGTCCAATTGAATAAACTCTCTGAGAAAGTTATACGATACTCTCCAGATACTTGTTTCCAAGAAACAATTGAAGAAATTTTTGTTTCATCGGGCCTATTAACGGGATCACGAGTGACCTTTATTTGTCGCACAAAACCAGAGTCTACGCCTGAATTGTAACCATATTTACCTGTTGAAGAATCATAACGAAGAGAAGGACAACCGCCATTATCTCCAGAAGGACAACCTTTTATTAAAATCTTATTTATGGGTTGCGGTTGTGAAGATAAATCAAACATATTAAATAAACCCTCTGCTTGATTTTTCTGATCATCAAAATAACAACCATTGCCACTAGGATCGGCACATATGGTACCACCAGCAGCTCCCGCGATTTTTTTATTAAAATCATTCCAGCCAGCCTGACCAGGACTATAGAGAACATAAGTATCTCGCATGTTTCTAAGATATTCGATACCCTCTTGGGCTAAATAGGAAGCTATTATTTTCTGTTTAGCGTAAGTAGTATTAGAAATACCGGATGACAACACAGACATGAGTCCGAGTATCGATACGGTAAAAATGGAAACAGCTACAAGCGTTTCCACCAAAGAAAATCCCTTTGAAAAATCGACGACTCTGCGACTTCGATTGAATTTATTAATTTTTTTTAGACAGAATTTCATTTATTTAAAAAGGTCAATTATCTATCAACCTTTGTGAAACTGAAGTTTGTAGAGAAAAAGGTGTGACGACTCCTTTAGTCGTTATCTTTCCTACCAATTTAATAATAACAAAGGGCTGCTGTTTGTCGCCATTGGGCCTAGGGGGTTCAGCACCTAAAACTGAGAAACTAGAAACTGGCAGACCAGAAGAAGGATCATCACCAACAATAGAAACTTCATCTGGAGTTAGTTGCACAGCAACCCCTCCATTAACTTTCCTAAAGATACCAAGTCCATTATTATTAACACCTACGTAATATACCCACTGGCTATTATCAATAGAAGACTTGAAAGAAATTCCTTTTCCGGTAGGACAACTATGAACATTATTTTTAACGATATCACCATCATCTATGCAGTGATAGCTATACCCCATCCTTATATTTCTACTCATATCTTCCATAACGAAACTCAGATTATCCATGATGTCACGCATATCCCGTGACTTTTGGTGAAGTAAATTAGCATTCAAAAGCGCACCTATCCCAGCCACAACAATAATCAAAAAGAGAGAAACAGCGATCATCGTCTCAATAATAGTATAACCTGATTGTTTTTTTATAATTTCTTTTCTCATAATTAATTTACCTGCACTCGGCCAGAGGCATATAATTTTATTATACCAGTCACCCCAGTCGGAGAAGTAATTTTTATTTGAACATAAGAAATTGGTGAAATCAGGGGCAAGGGAATTTGTGATGATTGTATATTCGCACCTGAATTGGGTCGTGTAAAGGTTATAGTCAAATCATTAAGGGGTGGATTGCTAGTATTCGGAGTATCACCTTGATAAAAAACACTCAAATCAGAAATAGAGTTTCCCTTTTTTATATCCATTACTTCTAAACATTCAATAGAACAAGATGAGTTACCAAAATCATACAAGCCATTTTGGGGGCTATCCCGCACACCAAGATCAGTAAAATATATGAAACTTTTATTATCAATAACAGACTTTAAATTAAAATAAAGCCCATAGGATGGTTTCCACAATGAATCAATCTGGTTACTAAATGAGGATGGAGGCAAAAGACCCGAGAGAGAAGATTTCTGCGCTTCGACGATTTTAAGAGCGATGTCACTGGCTAAATTTTTGATATCTACTTTTGCTTGAAATGCCGCATAATTAAATAAAACCACAGAAGTCATCACAGAAAAGATGGAAAGGACAACAATGAGTTCGACATAAGTCATCCCCTTATTCAGCTGGTAGCTTGTAGACCGTAGCTTGCTAGCTTTTAAGTTATTAATAAATTTAATCATTTTTTTAAAATCCAAAAAGTTTTAAATCAAATATAAATGCTAAAAATACACCTAAAACCAAAAAGGGGGCAAAAGGAATTTCACTTTTCATCTGAAGTCTTCTGGTCTTACTGTTTTTAAAAAGAATAATCAGAGTTACCCCTATGATAGCCCCAGACCAAAACGCAATAGCCAAAGACGATAATGCAATAGATACCCCAAGTAGCCAGCCAATGCCTAAAGCAAGCTTGGCATCCCCTAGTCCCATCCATCTACCACCTGAAATAAGCCAAAAGATGGCAAATGGTGAGGCTACAAAAATACCCGACAAAAAATCCCAAAGGGTTGGAACATGTAAATTAAAATTATAAATGTATGAGAAGTCATTACTTGTAAAGAAAAAGAGGCCAATAAAGGCAAGAATGCCGAAAATAAGAACAAGCTTGTCTGGAATTATTTTATGTTTAATATCATAAACTGCGATAATAAGAAGAAGGGAGAAGGCGGTCACATAATAAAGATAGGTTACAGTGAATGCAAGCGGGGAAAGAAAAAGAACTTCCTGAAATTTTAAAAACAATACGCCGAAAATTAGACCTGTGACAAGCTCAACGAGTATATATTGGGAAGAAATTTTGGTTTTACAATTTCGGCATCTACCCCCTAGCCCTAGATAGCTAAAAAGTGGGATAAGTTCATACCAAGAAAGCTTGTGTTGACATGACATACACGCACTTCTACCCCCTAAAGATCGGCTAGTATTGAGCCTATATATAACAACATTTAAAAAGCTACCAATTATAAGCCCAAAGACAAAAAATATAGTTAAAAGCAGTACAACCATCATTTAATTGTATCATAAATAAAACGATAAATTCACTACTAATGAGATTATTAACTTATTAAAGACCGCAAACATAAGAGATGTCAGAAAGCACTGTGGCCTCCTTTGAAGCTCCGGTAGAATCTACACACCATCCAGAACGAGCTACATTTGGTCTTCTCAAAGCAACTATGGCTGCCCACCCATTTACGTTCTCGTGACAGACTGCATCACCTGGAGTACCTTGAACACCAAGAGGGCCATTACTATCATAAAGAAATGGTATGGTGTCTATTTCAACATCTGCAGAAGTGCCTAATCTGTGCGCAGCATTTAATACTATATTAAATATGTTATTGGTATTGGAAACATGACAAACACCTGAATATGATTGAGATGCTGAGTAAAAAAGGTCAGCTTGCGCTCGAGCACCACTCAAAGCAAGCTTAATAGCGACATCCGAACCAGACACCCGAGCTTTGTTTAATGCTCCAAATACGACTGAAGCCAAAATACCGATGATGGCAACGACCACCAAGAGTTCAATCAATGTGAAACCAAAACTTAATCTTTGGTTTGAGTTCATTCTTTCCATAATCTTTTAAAGATTAATTATTGTGAAATTCTGGGTCACATTGACTAAAAAGATGCAGGAGACTAAATACAAGTGTGATCATTACTGTCAGCAAGAGAGGTGCCGGGCTCTTCTTTAGAGTTTCCAGTACTATCTACACACCACATACCACCAGACTTCAGAGGGGCTTCAGCCGCCCAATCATCAGCACCGTCATTACAAGTCACAGTTGTACTAGTACCAGCGGCATTTGTAGCATAAGACGACAAACCACCAGCCTGAGCTGCTGATAACATATTAGCACCAACACCCCTCACCGAAGTTTCCCCGGGGACTAAACCATTGATACAAACGTCTGTGTAAGTATTCTTGCTTACTGCCCTTGTATTGAAAACAACCTCTCCCTGTGTCAGAGCATTTTTCAAGTTTGACTTTACAGACGCATCGACACCCTTGTTTCTAGCACTGGACAATGACACTAGAACTATCGATGCCAAAAGGCCAATGATGGCTACTACGACTAAAAGTTCTATTAAGGTAAAACCCGAACTGGACTTTCTGTTAAAATTCATTTTTTGTTTAATTAATTCTAATAATGAAACAACTATAAATATTATATCATATAAAAACAAAAACCACTCTGACCTGGGTCGAAGTGGTCTTTGTGCACTTTACTTGAGATAACTTTAGTTACAAGTCATATCAGTACTACCGTCCAATGCAGCTGTAGCCGCACCGCTTTGTGCAGTATAGTCTGATGTACCTGTCCCTTGTGTACCTTTTGAAGCACCTGTGCTGTCAATACACCAGTATTTATTAGGATTAGTACTCTTTAAAGTCGCTGCGATAGCGTATGCGGAACCAGCATTATTCTGGTTACAGAAAAGCTCAACGTTGCCGTTTTGAGTCTTTACATGAGCAAGAGCTGCCGAAATACTACTATTCGCAAATATAGTATTTGCAGTGAAAGTTGCTCCACAGTCTATACCAGCTGCTCCTGTAGTACCGTTTGTATTGTATTTATTGCCATTTGTGTCATAAGCAACTTCAGCTGAAGCACGTACACCAGACATATCTGCCTTAATAGCAGCATCAGATCCTTTTGATCTTGCTGAGTTAAGCGATGCAAGAACAACTGAAGCCAAAATACCGATGATGGCAACGACCACCAAGAGTTCAATTAAAGTGAAACCTCTCTTAAAATTCATTTTCTTCATAATATTTTTTACCCCGCCCCGCGGGGCAAGTTAGTAATAATTAATAATTTATAATAATTTCGACTTAGTTTTAATGGCCTAATTATATCATAGAGAGATAATTATATACGCAAGTGAGTTATCCACAGTGTATTTCTAGCTAATCCCCCCAGCAAGGTTATAAATAGGCATCAATACAGAAACCAGCAATATGCCCACCCCAAGACCTAAAACCACAATCATAACTGGCTCTATTAGGCCCACTAAGGTATCGATAGCGTCATCCACTTCACGCCTGTAAAAATCAGTTAAGGTCTTTAAAATAGAGCCCAAGGAGCCCGTTTCTTCACCCACTTGCACCATTTGCACCAAAATCCCAGGGATTTCTTTGTCGTGTTTAGCAAATGCAACTGAAAGTGCAAGGCCAGATTTTACCCCATCCGCCACTTCCCCAAGCAGTCCTTTGTATACACGACTGCCGACAACCTCTGCACTAATGTCTATGGCTCGAACTATAGGGACACCAGAGCTAAGCATTGTGTTTAAGTTGTCTGTTATTCTGGAAAGAAAAAGCTTTTTGTATAAGTTACCTATAGCTGGAGCAGAAAGCTTTAGTGAATCTAAATATTGCTTCCCCCTTTCTGTAAAAGACAGGCGCCAAGCCCAAATACCAAGAAGTAGCAAAAAAATTAAAATAAGAAAACCATAATGAATAAAAATATTGGAAATGCCGATAACTATTTTAGTATAAACTGGCACTTCTTGACCAGAATCGAGAATAATCGATGAAAGCTTGGGAATGACAACTACAAACATTAAAGTCATCACCACAAAAAATGTAACGATCACAAACGCCGGATAGATGAGAGCATTTCGAGTCTTTGAAGTAAGAGAATACTGGCGATCAAGATACTCTGCCAAGTGTAAAAATGTCTGATTGAGTTTACCGGTTTCTTCACCCACCTTAACCATATTTATATAAAAATCTGAAAATACATCTGGGTGCTTTGCAAGAGCACCAGAGATGGAAATCCCAGACTGTAGATCATCGCCAATAGCAGTTAATTTTTTACTTAAAAGCTTATTTTCTGTGTTGGCAGCAAGCATTGTGAAGGCTTTTAACGCTGATACCTGTGCTTCAAAAAGCGTCGCAATCTGACGAGAAAGAATAACTACATCTTTGTTCGATACTTTGTCGAAAAAAGTAATTGAAAAAATAGATTTCTTGCTTCCTTCCTCGTTAATAGAAAGAATAACGAGCCCGCGCCTTTGAAGTCCGCTGATCGCAGCATCACGGCTGGGCGCATCAATTTCCCCTTCTTTATTTGAACCTTCTCCATCTATTGCTTTATATTTAAATAGCATTGTTTTATATCATACGTTCTAGACCCTTTGGATTGAGAGAACACTGATAGGCAGTCTCAATCGCTATCTCCCCGGCACGCACAAGCTCTATGAGTGAGTGGTTTAAATCTATCATTCCAGACTCCATGCCTGTTTCTATAACTACATCTATCTCGTGTGTACGTTTCTCCCGAATCAAGTTTGAAACAGCGTTATTGTTTATAAGAAGCTCAAAAGCAGGGATCAGCCCACCAGTAATCCTTGGGAGAAGTCTTTGGGACAAAATACCTAGAAGTGAAGAGGCGATCTGGGTACGAATTTGATCTTGTTGATCGCCGGGGAAAGAGTCGATTATTCTGTCGATTGTTTGAGAAGCATTGTTAGTATGGAGAGTAGACAATACAAGGTGCCCAGTCTCGGCTGCTGTAACTGCTGTGGCAATAGTTTCTGGCGTACGCATTTCTCCCACCATTATGACATTAACATCCTCGCGAAAGACTGATTTTAATGCCACATGAAAATCTTTGGTATCAATACCGACTTCACGCTGACTAATAATGGACTTATTCGGTACATACACGTGCTCAATCGGATCTTCAATGGTTATAATATTTCTTGCTTGCTCATTGTTAATCACATCAATCATCGCTGATAAAGTAGTAGACTTACCTTGTCCAACAGGACCAACAACTAAGAAAAATCCTTGCTTCTTGCGAGCAAAATCCGCAATAATAGGAGGAAGATGTAACTCTGCAATAGTCTTGACCTTTGGCACTAGTCGAAAAACAACACAGATGAGACCTTTCTGGAAAAAGGCATTGCCACGTAGACGCGCTTCCCCGCGAAAATCAAAAGAAAAATCAGATTCCTGACTTTCCATGAATTTGTCTAATTTCACCTTCGGTAAAACTTCACCTAAAATTCCAATTATATCTTCATTCGTGAAAATCGGATGCTTAACCAAAAATATAAGCTCACCCGCTACCCGGATCGCTGGTACGCGGTTAGCACCTAAATGCAAATCCGATGCGCCCTCGCGAATAACGTTCAAAATTAGTTCCTCAATTTTTGCTTTGTAATTCATAATTTTTACTTCGGAACTACAACTTTTTTACCCAAAATACTCACTACCTGGTTGATCACTTCTACTGGAGTAGAATTTGCCTTTATAATGTAGCCTGCCACGCCCAACTTATTGCCTTGATCGATGTCTGACTGCTGGCTTTTATTAGACAAAACTATCTTTCTACAATTTGGACACAAATTTTCTTGATTTATTTTTTCTAACATCTCAAAGCCATCCATCTCTGGCATAATTATATCCATCAACATGACGTCTGGGGATAATCCACCCTTCAATTTTTCTATCGCTTGCGCACCACCTCCGGCTGTATAAACTTCAAAATTATTCTGGCTAAATTTTAGCGCATACATATCTAAAAGAAAACTGTCGTCGTCAACTATTAAAATTTTCCTCTTTTCTCCATCCATATATTTTTATCTATTTAACCAAAACTAATTATACTATATAATGACTTAAAAACAACGCTCTGTGGACAACTAAGCTATATTTTTAATAAATTTACTCGTTTTCATTGCCAAAGTTATACACTTCCGTGAAAGGAATAATGCCTTCGACTGATTTAAGCATGGCGTCTTCTTTCATCATGAGCATCCCATGTTTACGGGCCACTTTATAAATTTCTCCATTGGTGGGACTTTTTAATATTACATTTTGGATTTCCTTATCTATTTTAAACATCTCAAAGATAGCAATGCGGCCACGCGTACCAGAAGGACATTCGCTAGATGGCACTGTCTCATACATCTGACCCTTTGCACCAAATTCTTTTTTAAATTCCGCGGGTAAATCTTTCATCTGCTCTTCAATTTGAATTTTAATACTTTCATCCATTGGCACTAATTTTCGAGAAGTTGGACAGGTCATGCGAGCCAAGCGTTGCGCAATAGCCAAAATCAAAGTGGGCGCAATTAGGTATGGATCAACACCCATATCCACGAGTCGAGGCACTGCACCAATAGCACTATTTGTGTGAAGTGTTGAAATAACAAGATGCCCGGTCAAAGCTGCCTGGATGGCTAATTGGGCTGTTTCCTTATCGCGAATTTCTCCAACCATTATGATATCCGGATCTTGTCGAAGTATAGAACGGAGTCCTGAAGCAAACGTATACCCAATCTCAGGCATCATTTGCGACTGATTGATATCAGGCATATGGTATTCCACTGGATCTTCAAGAGAAACAATATTACTTTTCTCTCTATCTAACTCATTCATCATCGAATACAGAGTAGTGGATTTTCCAGAGCCCGTTGGACCGGTGATCAAAATAAGTCCATAAGGGCGCCTGATAGCTTCTCGAATCATATTGAGATTGGTTTCCGACAGACCTAGCTGATCTAAGGGTTTGACTCCTCGTTCAGAATCCAATATACGCATCGCGATCTTCTCGCCATAATAGGCCGGCATAGTAGATACACGAAAATCAACTTTACGTCTGTCGATATTGGCACTAAAACTTCCATCTTGAGGCTTTCGTTTTTCATCCAATCTCAGTTTGGATAAAATTTTTATACGTGCCACTATCCCGCTATAAACGTTTGGTGGCAATACTATACTGGTATGTAAAACTCCGTCCACTCGAAAACGCACTTTTATTTTCTCTCCCGTGTTTTCAATGTGTATATCGGAAGCGCCACCCTCTATGGCATTACGGAGGATCACAGCAACTATTTTTATAACTGGTGCGTCTTCTACTATTTTTGCCTCTTCTCCTGGTTTTACGTCTGTTATTTCTTTACTGAGGCCCTTAGTTCCATCTTTGTCTAGTTCAGAGAGGGCTTCTTCTACCTGGCTACCGAGTCCTTTATAAGCTTCCATTATATTTTCATAATCACTTTTCGAAATGAGATATATTTTAAAAGGAATTCCGAGCTTGGCCGAAATAAACTGTAAGGCATCAAGCGCTTGCACATCTTCTCCATTTATGACACCCACTTCTAAAACCCCATCTGTTAATTCAATGGGGGCAAAATGATAGTGTGCTGCCGAATCTTCTGAAATATATTTAAGAGTATTAAAAGAAATACGTTGCAAGTTTACTTTCTTTACTGGCATTTGCAAATACTTTCCTTTTACTTCAAGAATTTTTTCTTCCGTAACGCCAGATTCAAGTAGGGCTTGATCAACATCCCCATCGTATTTCTCCTCCGCCCGCGCTTTTATATCGGAAATTTGGCCTTTTTTAATCTCACCTTCTTTTACCAACTCTTCTAAAAAACTCATAATTAAGGTAGGGCTTTAAGACCTGTTTTAGCACCTGAACTTGGGCTCCCGGTATTTACTGGTGATACTACGACAGTATCAGCACCAAGTGGAGCAAACGGATTTATTCGGCCTTCAGTTCCATCTGGTATAAGTGCTATTCCATGAGAACCGTCTAAGTGAGTAAATGCAACATCAGAAAAAATAGTATCGTCGAGTTTGATATTGTTAACGCTCAAAAGTAAAGTTAGAAACTCTTGAGTAACATTATCATTGGTGTTCCCTGCTACTGCATTTGGTACCACCGAGCTTGCTGAAGAAGATACTAAAGCAGAAGAATCAGATGGAGTTTTCTTTGTATAAAAAAGATAGACCGAAACAAGGATCACCCCGATTATTAGAAATATTATTATGTTTTTTATTTTTGGCATGTTTTTTGATTTTAATTTTTCAACCAGTAAGTTTTAATTTTAAAATCGTATTTATATGATTCCGCGGAAGGAGAACCAGAAGCTGCACTGGCTGCGCCACCAGCGTTAGATGAAAATTGGATTGAAGATATATCGACTATACGAAGGTTGCTCTCTAGGTCTCGTGTAAAATTTAGAAAGTTATTATAAGTCCCAGTCGTAGAGAATTCTAGATCCCATACTCCATAATCTTTGTTTTCTGTACGTTGAGATGCTACGCCTCCCTGTATACCACCGACTAGAGGAGTTCCAGTATTTTTGGTATCGGTTGCATTGTATTTAACATCCTTTAAAACCATACCATAAGGTAATGCTATCTGCCCTATTTCAAGAATTAAACGTATATTATCTATATTGTCTGGTAAAAGCTTTTGGAGTTTGGTTAAATTATCTGGATTAATTGAACTTTCTTTTGCAGTTAATATATCACGCTGATTTTCAAGTGCTTTAGAATTATCTAGTGCCTGATTATAAGACTCCATTTGGGATCTTTTCGATAAAATGTCATCATACATCGGATTCGTAAACACTAAAAAAACAGTGATACTTATTCCTATTAAAATGATCGGCATTATAAATCTCATCATAAATTTAAATTGTGGTTTGAAGTGTTTGTTTGTAATTAACAAAACCCGGATCAACTGAAAATTCTAAATCAAAAAGAACATTGCCTTTATCATCAAGTGTAAGATTAGAAAAAACAGGATTGATCAAATTTTTATTTTTCGCAAATAGATCAGACTGGAGAGCGATGGAACGGTAACCGACCGCAAGACCACTCATCTGGACAATTATCTTCGCGGTTTTGTCAGTTGCTAAACTATAACTGAATTTTGTAAAACGAACGGTTTTCATGGTAATAGCAGAAAGGGCTTGAAAAATGGGAGTCACAGCCATATGCTTAGATAGAATCTCGCTCGATGCGCGTAGACGTTTGTCCAAAACCTGTAGTTCTGTTATCTTTGAAGGTTCAAAGCGGTTTTTAGCTAGCAAAAGATCATTTTCTTTTTGATTTATATTTTTTGAGAGGCTTACCTGATATAGATAAAAACCACCTGTTGCGAGAGTAACGGTAAATAAAATAAAAATGCTGATAATGGTAAAAATGCTGATGGACCGTGGAGTGGTGGAGCGCTCTTCCACCATTGGTTTTTTAGGTATAAACGATGTTTGAAAATTCTGATCCATTGTACCTAATTATATTACAAAATAGCAAATAACAAAAGCATATTGTGCATAACTTTGGCTATATATTCGCACTTGGTACCCAGATTTACCCGAAGAACTCAAAAATAGACTCAAAACAACTCATTTTAACTTTCGCAAGGCTAAACCCAGAGCAACGGCAAATTCAGCACCCATGGTTTCTAAGACTTTTCCTAGAAATGCTGGAGCATTCACTTTAGAGAAAGGCAAACCGACCTCTATTTCAACTCGAAAATCATCTGCTGCTACCTCTTTCAGCCCTTTGAGAAGAGATCCGCCACCCGTAAATATCACTTTGCTTATAGTCCTGTTGTTTCTTTTTTCATATTCGGACAACGCATTTCTGGTTTCAGAAAGTATATAGTCGGTGTGAATTTTGATTATATCAGCTAAACTTTTTTCGGCCGGATTCCCAAAAAGACCAAAGTCTTTCTTCATTTTTTCGGCCTCCGAAAAAGGGATACTTAAGGACTGAGAGATGGATTGAGAAATGTCCGCTCCACCTCGTTCTATCGTGTGATAGCTTTTGACCATGCCAAACTCGACGATAGAAAGCTTCGTCCGCGATGCGCCGAAATCCATGAGTAGAACCGGGGAAAGTTCATGCTCAAAATTCGCCCTTATTGAAGAAAAAATTTCAATCTCAAAAAAAGAAGTCGAGAGAGAACATTGTGAAACAACCGCGCGATATTTAGAAATCGCATCATTTTGTGTAGCGACAACAAGTACACTTATTTTTTCTGATTTTTTCTGCGGGACATCAGAATTTGAAACAGTGTTCATCTCCTCAAATGAAGATTCTTTTTGGGGCAGTATAAAATAATCAAGTGAAACTTCGGTGATTGGTACTGGAATATATTTTCGAGCCTCCGTTGGGACTATCGTGGCCATTTCACTTTCTTTTATGGAAGATGGCAATTCGATAGTAAAGATTAAACTTGACTGCACAGGAATAGAAAAAGCTGGAGAAGTGGTAACCACCCCAGATTGTTTAAGAACTTCTTTTAGGGCTTCTGCCACTTTTTCCACAGAAAGATTGGTGACACGTCCAGCATCAAGACCGTCATAAGGACCAAGCGCTATCGCTCCGTAAGTTTCAAGTATGGCCTTACCTCCTTTTGTCTTAATCTCCACTACTTTGATAGCAGAAGAGCCAATATCAACACCAACAGCGCTATTTTCAGCGCCACCTCCTAAATTACTCAGACTAGAAAAAAATTTTCTCAACGGATTGTCCATTTATGCTAATATTATATGACTCAAACGGATTATAACATATATGAAATTTTTAAACACTATCATAAACAATATATTTAATACCATCTTCCCGGTGAAATGCATATCCTGCGGAACATCGGGAGTTGATTTGTGTCTGACGTGCATATCAGGCTCTCCACCTGCTGAACGTGAAACTGCAAAATGGATTTTCCCACTGTATGATTACCGTCACCCGCCCATTAAGAAAGCAATGTGGTTGCTCAAATATAAAGGCAATAAAAGACTGGCGAGTACTTTTGCTGAAATTTTATATGAAAAAATTCTGGAAGAATTATCTGAGTTGGCTATGATGGAAAACTTTAAGAAGGCTATTTTAGTCCCTATTCCCCTCTCACCCAAGAGATATCGCGAACGTGGGTATAATCAAGCTGAATTGATATGTAAAGAACTTATAAAAATAAATAATCTACGCCATGGTGTAGATATAGAATTAATAAATAATGTTCTAATAAAGACACAAGAAACAGAACATCAAGCGCGCATCAGAGATAGGCGTGTGAGATTAAAAAATCTCACCAATTCTTTTGGGATAAAAAATGTTGAGCTAATAAAAAACAGAAATGTAATTTTAATAGATGACATCACGACTACTGGCGCCACGCTAAATGAAGCAAGGAAAATTCTCAAGCAAGCTAGTGCTAAAAAAATCATCGCCTTCACCGTGGCGCATTAGAATTTTATTTTTTCAGTTTTTCCAGACTTTCTGCAGCCTTTTCTATTCTCTTTAATTCATTTTCACGAAAAAAACGAAAAGTGTGAAAATCTCTGATGGCAGCCACTCTTTTGTTACTGTTTGGTTTTGATACTAAATTTTCCCCAAGAGAACCAGCATGCTCAGCTCTTTGATCTTTTACATTAGAATTAAATTCCCATGAATACTGAAGTGGATCATACATAGCCCTCACTTCAGTCAATTTAAGCTTTGGGTCAATAGGAACCCCTTCACGTAAATCATGAAATATCCCATAGTTGTAATCAACTGCACCACTTAATACGTTTGAACCACCATAAATAACTTCTTTTTTCATTCTAGTTTGTTCGGGATTCATGTTTGGCACTATGCCCCGTTTTGCAAAAATTTTTTCGTTTATTACATCTTTACCTCCTGCTTGCTTTGTAACTGCGGCTCTAGTATATGCATTTGTTGGTAAAGTAATTAAACTATCAAAAGCAAAACCAAGTGGGATCTGCCACTTTTTAAAAGATGATTCACTTGCCCCAGGTAATGTATCGGCCCTTACTTGCATAAAAGGCGTTTCATCATCTTCACGAGATTGGGTAACTTTTCCAGAAGCTAAAAGTTGCTCAGCAGTTTGAGTAGCTAAACTCCCACCCATAGAAATACCATAAAGAGAGACACTGGATTTTGTCCTTTCTTCTTTGGGTAAACGTGATACAATAAATTCGGCATATAACGCACCAAATTGTTCGAAGGCATTACCTGCTTCAACACGAGTGGTAAATTCTTTAGATACGGTACCGAGTTCATTTGTGGGCGAACCCAATACATACACATCTTCATTCTCAGGCTCTTTCCCTTGAGCGATATCCTCAAGTGCCTTTGGTAATTGTTTAATAAATTGATGCATCGCTTCCTCAAAAAATGTAAACTGATTGCCATTATCTGTATCCAGAAAAGAACCCATCACAAACTCCATTCTGTGTTTTGAATTTTCTTCTGTAGCGCTTGGTTTAGATAAAAGAGGAATTTTATAATGAGAATAAACCAGTTTGGCAAGTGTGCCAGTACTTATAACTGTATATGGAAAGGAGGCGCCATTCGCATCTGACGAGTATATTTGAGTATTTTCAACTGCTTGTTCAAAAAATGTGTATAGGATATCTTTTATTGTTTCAATATTGACAGAAGTTTCTTCTTTAAAACGCTTTTTGAAAATTTCCAGAACTGCCTCTACGTGAGGAGATATAACCTGATCGCGTATACGTTCTGGTTTAGCCCTTCCTGGAGCCGAAGCTGGAGTTTCAAACTTAAAATTCATACTAGTACAATACCACAAATAATATACAATTCCACATATATAAATGCTATTATATGTTGTATCACATGCTTCAATTACTGCTCACATATAAATATCTAATACTGGCACCGATGGCCATCATTGAGGGTCCGATCATAGCTATCGTCTGTGGGTTTTTGGTGACACTGGATGTTTTGAATTTTTTTCTAGCTTACGTGATATTGGTCATGGGTGACATCATTGGAGACGGGGTAATTTACTACATTGGATATTCGGGCAAAAAGATCATCCGTTTTTTTAGAGTCACAGATGAAAAATTGGAAAGAGCCAAAATATATTTCAAAGAAAATCATAATAAAGCGATCATCATGTCTAAGCTAGTGCACGGGATAGGTTTTACGGGGCTTATTGCGGCTGGTGCTTCGCACGTACCTTATAAAAGATACTTTAAAACATGCACGACTATTTCTAGTATTCAGTCATTTGTCATGCTAATGATTGGGGTCTTTTTTGGGCATGCGTATGTGGTCATAGAACAATACCTAAACTACTATGCAGCTGGAGCAAGCGTGCTTGCACTTCTCGTGATTTTGATTGTAGGTATCCGAAAATACAAAATTCATGTAAGATAAGCGCTACCCTATGACCGAGAATAAGGACAGAAAACTAAATATTGCGATGGTCTGTGACCCCATCGGGAACAATAAATCTGGCGTAGTCGTCTCAACTTTAAGATTCGGTAAATTGCTAAAAGAGCGCGGACATCACGTCATCTTTATCGCCGCTAAATCAAAAGAGCATAGAGACCATAGCCATCATCACGACATTAAAGCCTATCGTTATCGCAGTTTGCCTATACCAAAGTCTGGTGGATGGTATACAGGATTTCCAACAGTCAAAGAATTAAGAAAGGTTTTTAAAGAAGAAAAAATAGATGTGGTGCACGTACTTTTGCCAATGTATGGGGCTATTATCGCCATCAAGGCAGCACGTTCGCTAGGCATTAAAGTAGTCGCTCATTCACATTCTCAACCAGAAAATTTGTTCATGGATATGCCAAAGATAATTCGCCCCACACTCGATAATCTTTGGAATAAATATCTCTCTTGGCTTTATGGACAGGCAGAATTGTTGATTTACCCTTCTCTTATGGCGCGAAGTCTACTTGAAAAATTAAATCACAGGAAACAACCCTCGGCGGTGATTAGTAACGGAATTAATTTAAAAGAATTCCGGCCAAAAGATGTCGGGGATTTTTATGATAGATATAAAATACCAAAAGAAAAAGTAAAATTATTGTTCGTGGGAAGACTGTTCCCAGAAAAGTCAGTCGATACGCTTATAAAAGCAGTGCCTTTTATCATTAAGAAACATGAAAATGTGCATGTAATGATAGTGGGGGGTGGACATCTACGAGAAAAATTAGAAAAATTAGCGCACAAACTTGGAGTTAATAAATACATTACTTTTTTAGGATTGGTTAGTGAAGAAGATAAAATATTAGCCTATAATGTAAGTGATATCTTCATCCTGCCCTCACTCGCTGAACTCGAGGGTATGGTGGTCCTCGAAGCGATGGCTTGTGGCAAGCCGGTGGTGGTCTCTGATGCGGAGATGAGCGCATCGAGATATTTTGTAGATGGTAACGGATTTTTATTTAAGGCGGAAGACCATGCGGACCTCGCACACCAAGTTTTAAAATTGGTTACCGAGGCAGAGTTGCGTAAACATATGGGAAAAGTAAGTTTGGAGAAGATACAATATTATGATATACACAAAAGCACGGATCTATTGGAAAAGGTTTATCATTTAGCTATAAAAAGCAGAAAATAATGCAGAAACATATTTTTGAAGATAGAATATATTACAGAACTAATGTCTTTCAGCCCGATAGATTAACGCTAGTATTTGTGCATGGTGTATCTGGTTCATCTTCGGCCTGGTTGCCCTATGAAAAAATATTCGAAAACAAATATAATGTTCTAATTTACGATATCCGAGGACATGGAGAATCAAAAAAATATCCCAACTATTCTGACTATGAGATAAAGAATTTTGCTCTTGACCTACACGATCTAGTCGTATATCTCAATATAAAAAAATTTGTCCTAATAAGTAATTCTTTTGGTGGGTTAATCGCGCTTGAGTATATAAAACTATGGCGTGACACGGTGGTTGCAAACATCTTCACCTCGCCTGAGGTGTATCTGGGCACTGGAGTCTTGGCAAAAATTATCCGGCCTGCTCTAAAAATATTTACAACTATCCTGGCCATTCTGCCATTTAACCCAAAGCCTCGAGGTCATGTAGACTATAGTAAGTATATCGGCTCCACTGATTGGGATGTGGGTAGGAACCTCGCTGACATGCGAAATACGACATTGCGTGCACATTTTTATGCTCTCAGGCAATCTTTGAATCTGAACCAAGAATATTCATTAGAAAAAATAAATGTGCCAACTCTGATCATCCATGGAAAAAAAGACACAATGGTACCAATTAAGAATGCAATTAGTATGCATAAAGAAATTAAAAATTCCGAGTTCATGACTGTGGAAAATATTGATCACAATACTGCTCATAATGCGGTAAAAGAAATGTCTAAAGCGATAGAATCTTTTATCGAAAAACATAAAGCTAATTTTAAATTTTAGTAAAAATTATTTATCTGCTACAATAAACACATGCAATTTTATAAAACTTATTTTACTGACAAAAATTTCCTTATATCTTTTTGGGGCGGTTTGATTCTCTTGATCACAAGCCTCTTTGTTCGATTCTTCATAAGTGGTTATGTGAATAATTTACCTGATACACCAGTAGCTGACCTAATACTGAGCAACATAAGAGTTTACGATGTAAGTGGAATTTTTGTCTATGGATCAGTGTTGCTGCTTATTACGGGTGTTTTTGCAAGCCTCAGGAGGATCAACTGTCTGCCGTTTATGATGAAAAGTGTCGGTCTTTTTACTTTAATAAGATCGCTTTTTGTGATCCTCACCCATATCAGCGCTTTTCCAACTCATATAGTTATAAATTCATCTTTTTTTAATAAGGTGGTATTTACCGGTATCTTCACCGGTAATGACCTTTTCTTCTCTGGCCATACGGGACTACCTTTTCTACTTGCCCTAATTTTTTGGGAATATGATAAAAATCTTAGAACGATTTTCCTTGGCTTCTCTATTCTTTTTGCGATAGTCGTAATCTTGGGTCACATACACTACTCGATAGATGTTTTATCTGCTTTTTTCATTACATATGGCATTTTTCATATCTGTAGATTTTTATTTAAAAAAGAATGGGAGTTATTTTTGCAAAAATAATTTTTTTCCCCCTAATTCCACATATCCCAGATCATGCCAGCGATATTCTGAGGCTTACCTTCTAAAGCATAATAGTGCAAATCAATAAAGGGCAATGAATTGCATTCGATGATACCCCAGTGCTGGGACTCAGCTGATTTCTGGGGATCTGGAATAATGGCATCAAAACCCACTACGGCCAAACCCACTATTTTTGCTGCTTTTTCAAAAATTGAAACAAAACTCGGATGAAGATCACCTATCATCTCCATCGTTTTGCCCCCAAACAATCTACCTATACGATGTGTTAGAGGTAAAGAAACCCCAGTCGGTAAAACATCAGAAATGATAAACCCTGATCGCAAAAGATGGTCGTGTAATTCTTGAGAAATTCTTATGGGCTCGACTCTATCGTGTCGTTTGCTATCCATATCCTCTATGAGTTCTTTTATGCTTTTTTTACCATCACCATGAAGTGTCGGAGCATCCCCCCTATAGAATCCGACCAGAATGCCGTTAACTAAAGTGGCCCGACAGACACTACCCTTTAGATGTTCCTCGACAATCAGCTGTGAACATATTTCTCCGGATATAGCAATACCATCTTTAAGCTGTTCCAATGTATTAATATTAGTAATAGTGTGTCTACCACGTGACCCGACTCGGGGCTTAACAATTATAGGTTTGTTTAGTTTAGAAAATGCATTTTTTATATTTCTCGAGCGAAAAAAGGTCAAAAGAGGTAATTTAAAATAAGATGGAACCGGAATTTTGTGTTTCTTAAATTCCTGCTTAAGTAAAACTTTATCATCCCAGTTTTTGCTCATATCTAAAAATTCAGGTCGGATGGGAATACTTTCAAAATAAAAATAATTATTCTGGTTCTTAATCTTAAGTAATGCTCGATATTGATCTAAGGGTTTACCCAAGAAAACTACTTGCTCCATTATTATTCCCCTCTTGTTGGCTTCTTCCCAGATAATTCTAGAACGAAATGTATTAGCCTTATTTATATCACTTGAAAACTTGGCGAGTTTAAAAAAGACCAGTGTTCGAAATAAAAATTCCGGAACTAGGTCAACAAAATCTTTCACAAAGGATGGAACATATTTTATAAATTTCCTTGCGTGATTATCAAGAGTAATTGAAACAATGCTCTCTAGAAAAGAATTGGTGTGGTTTATAGGAGCATCGCCACAATAAGAACAAAAACTTTTTTTTACATGTGGTTCATTTGGTTGCAACATAATGACATAAACAGTAAAGAGACAGCTAAATACTGTCTCTTATGGGGTAAGTAGCTGTGTTTGAATACTTTTCCTAGTGGTCTCCCTTAATCATAAATAGATTTAGTTAAAAGTTAATAATAACCGACCTAATTATTATATCATATTTATCAAAAAGCACAGAAACAGTGATACTATTTTTTATTCTCGCTTATCACCTCTTTTATCTGATCGATTATTTCATTTGGGGTAACAGTGGCTTTCACCATAAAACGTACTGCGCCAAGACTTTTACCCTTTTCGATATCGCTTGCTTGTCCTAAATTGGAAAGAAGGATAACTGGTATATGTTTAACTTTCGGATTATTTTTGATTCGACGTAAAATTTCGAAACCATCCATATCAGAAAGAACAATGTCGAGCATTACAATATCGGGAATTTCCTTATTGATAATTTCCAATGCCTCCTCACCTTCGCTTGAATGAAAAAAAACACACTTAGTAAGAGAGAGTTTGCGGGCTATTATGTCATTGAGAAATTGATCATCCTCCACCCACATAACTTTCTTACCCTCTAGGCTGGTTGTACTTGCTTTTTTATTTATAGCATCTTCGAGAGATGTAACTGGAACAGTAGATTCTTCGTCTTCTCTGAACTGAGCCCGCACCTTGACCAAAACTTCCTCTGGATCAAACTGTGCCTTAACGAGATAATCTTTAACTCCGAGTGCTAGTGCACGATTTATTTCAACAGGCTGTCCAGAATTTGAAACAATGATGACAGGAATGTCAGCTATTGAAGGGTCTTTTTTCTTGGCTTCTAATATTTCATAGCCGTTCATCGTCGGGAGAATAATATCAAGTAAAACTAGATCAGGTTTAAAAGACTTTATTTTCTCATACCCTTTTAAGCCATCACCCACCAGGGCCACTTCAAACCTTTCAGCCTTTAATTTTTGAGTTAATACATCCCCTAGGAGAAAATCGTCTTCAATTATCAAAATTTTTTTCATAGTTTTAATTTCATCAATATGCCGCTGAGTTTTTTAAATGGGTCATATTTTTATAAATTTTCCTGCAGTGGAACAGTAAAGTAAAAAGTGGTTCCCTTACCCTCTGTACTTTCAAACCAAATTTGTCCGCCATTTTTTTCAACAATGGTCTTCGCGATATATAAACCAAGCCCTGAACCATCAGTTTCTTGCTTCATGGCATTACGAGCTCGAAAGAACTTTTCAAAAACATCTTTAGCTTGATTTTTGGGTATCCCAATCCCGTTGTCTTTAATTGAGATAAGTAAATGATCAAGCTCTTTTTTAACGTCTATCTCGATCTTCCCTCCTTCTATTGTATATTTAATAGAATTTTCTAGCAAGTTTTGTAACACTGCACGCATCGTCTCGGGATCAACATAAGCCTTTGGCAAATCTTCAAATTTATTTTTATATTGAAATGAAATATTTCTTTTTAGGGCCTGCGGAGAGAGTTCAAAAAGGACGTTGTCCATTAGGTCAACAATATCAGTGTGTTTAAATCCATAATGGATCCTGCCGGATTGGATCCTGTCGGCTACTAACATATCATTGACAAGGGCAATCATCCTAGCATTACTCTCATAACTCTTCATCAAAAAGGTTTTTTGATCATTATTTAAGGGGCCCATGTCACCAGAGAGCAGCATGGACATAGTCCATTTTATACCAGAAAGGGGTGTACGCAGTTGGTGTGCCACCACCGATATAAAATTTGACTTAACTTCATCGAGCTTCTGAAGTTTATCATTCGCCCGAGTCAGCTCTAAATCTCTTCGAATAAGCATCTTGGCACCTTTTTGTTGTTCAGCTAAAAGATTAATGAGTTCGGCGGTTCTTTGCTTAATTTTATTCTCAAGATCATCATTTAATTTTTTAAGCTCTTGTGTTTTTTTCAATACTTCCCTTTCAAGTTCCTCTTTGGAAAGATAATTGATGCGATATCGCTCAAGGTAACCTTCGGGTATAAAGGGAATAATTATACGACCAACAAGATCGGTTGAATATTGTTTTTTAAGTTCTATGTATATCTGTTCCAGGCGCAACTCAGTAAAATCAAAACCGAAAGATTCAAAAAGAACGTTTAGAATTTTTGTAACTGTATCTTTGAAAAGAGCACTGGAAAAAGAAAGTGGAAAATTATTTATTATTTTTTTACCAAAAAATCCTTTTTGAGTTGATGGAAGAAATATTTCTGTGACCGAATTTTCTCCGATTATTTCCTGTATGCGAGAAGAATTAAAAAAATCGGCTAAACTACCTATAAGGAGATTGGCAAATGTGATTATAATATCTTGCTCTTTATTATCCATAGCTTGTTATCTAGGGGAACCATTCTAACTAGCAACAAGTCCGGAAAGTTTACGAGTTGAGATAATAAATAAAATCATACCCACAGTCATTAAAAAGTGGTGAATATCAAATGTTTGGCCGGTGACGTTATACATGTGCCCAAAAAAGGTTGACCATACAATAGCAAGGACATTGGCAGTCATACCTAAGTTGAAAAACTTAACAGCGGAAGAAAGTTTGCCGCCAAGTTTTTTATTAAGACGAATAAGAGAATAGATAGCGATAACGCCGAGGAGAATAGCGAAAAAATCTAACACGCCTTGCACTTGCAATACATTTTGGGAGATAGGAATCATTTCATTTGTTGACATAATATTAAGTTGAAAGTTAACTAATAATCTTCTAATTAATCTGCTAAGACACAGATAACGACTGTCTCATTGTGAAAAGCAGAATTACACTGTTCTATATTTTTAACTTCACCCCCAAGCGGTGCTTGCTCTCCATAAGTGTAAAAGCCAATGAGTGGGACATTAATGCCAACAGCCTCTTGAATTGCATTTATTTCATCTCCGGATTTATCGCCGAAAAGTTTGTTGCGAGCTATGCAGTTAAATATAATGACTGCTTTCGGTGCACTACCGCCTAGTTGGGCTACGGCATCTGCTGCAGCCATCTTGGCTACTTTAACCGCTTCCTCGCGACTACCTATCATCAGACGGATTTCCGAACCTTCTGGAATCTCAGCTGCGCATGTAATTGAACCATTCGCGTCAACAGAAATCGGATCTCGAATTAATAGCTCGTCACTTCCCGCAACTTTCATACCGAGCGGATAAGTAATAGCAAGCCTTGCTAAGGCTTCTGTTCTTAATATCTTTGCTTCTTCCTCACCGAAATAATCTTCATAAATCTTGACTGCTGGAATACCGTTAATCTCGTGAACAACTGCTCCTTTAGATTTTGTAACTTTCATCGGTTCACCTACCGGAATCCAACCATGTTTTACACCAATACCCATTTTAAAATTACCAGAGAGTCCAAGTCCCACTACTGAACCCGAATAGACTTTATCATTTACATATTGGTAAGTTTTTTTAAATGCAAAATCATCTCCCGATGCCCCGCCAACAACCGGGAAATGAGCTCCAAGAGAATCCAGCACCCCGCGGACGATATCTGCGCCGTTACCCACCAGCACATCTGGCAACATCATAAATGCTTTAAGTGAATTACTACCAGCTTGTTCTTTCACCTTATCGGCAGCAAATTTACCTGCCTCGCGCGGATCTTGCAGAATGTGCTGCCCAACTCCGACAAAGTATTTTATTTCTGGAGATTTTATTGCCATCACAGACACAGACCTTTCCTTGACTGGACCAGAAGTTGTAATCTCTCCGGATGTTGAGGAACCTACGAGAAGTGCTTTCGGAGCCACAGATCGTACTCCTTGTAACATCTTCTCCTGATCGTATTTAACAGAAGAAAAAACAATTAATAAATCCGGATTCTTGTCACCCAGTTGTTCTATTGCATCCTGACATGCATTTACTCCAACCGCGTAAGCATCCTCTCCATACGCCATCCCCACACTAGCTAAAATTCCTTTTGTTTCCATAGAAATGGTTAAGTTATTTTGTAACCATTCCATTGTAACAATTTATATAGACCAACGCTAGCGGGGGTTACTGGACAAAGTTCGAAATTACTTCGAGCAAAATCCAAATGATTAAATTACTAAAAATGGACTCGGCAGGGCGAAACAATATTTTTGGGGATATGGGTTCGCCCTGCCTCGGCTAATGTTTTTGAAATTCGGCGAGATTCGGAATTCTGCCCGCAGGAGGGGTTTGGGGAGGAATGCGGGAAACACAAAATCCAAAATGCTCGGTGCCTTCGTGTATCATATCACATTGTGTCAGGTCTAAAGGAATACACCCTCGGCATCCGCCTCGGGAATTTCCGCTAGGGCTACGAGCGCCAGTTCTAGGTATGGGAACGGCTCAAATACCAGTAAATGAGCCGTTCCCATTTCTGGTTGGGGAGAGGATTCTCCTCTCCCCAGTGCGTTGCCTCGGTTCGTGCTCCTTTCAGTCGCATCCCGCAGAGCGGGACAGGGCTCACCCCACCCGGCCGCACAAACCCCTCTCAGTTTTTTCATGTCCGTGTTTATTGTGTCGCTTTCGCTACGAACTTATGAATTGCATATCACACAGGCGCTCGTCTTTAGCCCAGACACCCTAGCGGAAATTCCCGAAGGCGCAAATGCAAATACGCTTGACCCAGTCCGTCTGAGTACAGACGGACTACCCACCCATTCGCGCGTAAATTTTGCTCCCTTAAATTTTTAAATATTTAAATTCGAGAATACGAAACTCCTTTTCCAGTTTTTCCACTTTGTTTTATTTTCCCTTCTTTTTCTAGTTGTGAGAGATATCTTGTTGCTGTTGCGTCCGAGACATGAAGAAATTTCTCGACTTCATCATTCGTAATTTTAGATTGTTGTAAAAACAGAGACATTACTTTATCCAGTTTCTTTCTTTTTCTGAATTGGATTGCGTTTCGGGCAGATATTAGAAGTTCACGAGCAAGCGAAGATTTTTGTTTTACCAACGGCTCATTTACTGGTGTTTGAGCCGTTTCAGGTTTAGAAGTTCGATTATCCTCAATTTCAGGGCTAGATTCCGATTCTGGCCTTATGGGTTCAGGCTCGTTTTCTGCTCCATTAGCATTATTGACCGGAATGGCACTTTCGCTATTCCTAGGGCTTTCTAGGGCCTCTGAAGGCACATCCGAGGGTTCGGAAATAGGGGTAATTTCAGGTGCCTGCTCGGTGGGCTCTTGGGGGCTTGTAGGTAAAGAGTTTTCTTCGGGAGTTTGGTTTTGGTCTTGGTTTTCGTCAGACATATCAATTTAGACATCATAACCCTCTTTTTCATATTTATCTAAAAATTCTTCAGCCTCTTTTAGTGTTTTAAAAAAACTAACTTCGTGTCCTATACCATCTCTGTCTATTTTATTTTTCTTCCGCTTAGTATTAAAGACAGAAAACTTGTTATCAGTTTCCATAATGTCAAACCAATATTTTTTAATAAATTTTTCTTTGATTATTTTGTGCATTATTGTTATTTATTTTCTACAATAAAACTAGCTCTCTTAAACAATTCGTCAAAAGTAATGATATCTATTCCGTGTATTGATTTTCGAAATCTCTGAAAAGTTTCTCTTTTATTTCTTTCAGTACCAAATTCAGCTAGAGAACCGATAACAATAATTCCTTTTGGTTGTACTGTGTGAGTGTTTTCTTTTTCAAGTCTATCTCTATTTTCTGGCTGTTCTGATCCTTGTTTTTCCCAAGTATAAATATTTGCTTCGATTTGAGATAGGGCATCGGTGAGATTTTTAGACAAACTCCATGCACCATTTCTTATTGGCGTAGTTCCTTGAAGTAAGGATGTTGCTGGGGTTTTGATTTCTACAAGAACGGTGAAATTAATATCACCATCAGTTGATGTTAGATAATCTCCCTTTTGACCGCCAGTACCATCAACTTTTTCGCCACCATAATGGGGCTGAGCTTGCTCTTGTCTTAAAATTTGGTAATTTAAGCCATAGCCAAAAATCCATTTATTCTGTTCAAAAAAATCTTGCCACCAACTTTCATCTGAAGCATGTTCAGTTAATGCTTTTTTAAATTCTTCTAATTTTTCTCTACGTTTTATAACAACACTCAAATCATCTTCAGAAAGGCTTACACCAGGTATGGATGAAAGTTGTTTTATAATACTGACAATACTTTTTACATCTCTACCACGCAAAGCTGAAACAATTTCCCCCTCCCCCTGAGATACTAATGAAAATTTTCCTGCGGGTATTTCGATATCCTTTAGTGATTGCAAGAATGAAATTAATTGCCAAAAATTGTCATGGCAATCATCCAGATTGACACTCGCTTTTGTTAAACTAGCATTTTCTTCCTCTGAACTTTTTACTTCTAAAATTTTACCACTTTTATCACGAGTCGAGAGCGCTAGTCTTGGAGTAAATTTCTCCCCCTTCTTTATCAGTTTTACTTGGCAAATATAATCCACTCTTTCCTTTTCGTGAAGAACAAATTGTTTAACAATTGAATTGTTTTTCTTATTTGAAAAGTAATAGAAGTTCTGAATAGCTGTCGGGTTAATTTGTAAGTCTGAAAAACTATCTTCACCGATTACAAAATCTTTACTTTTACCAAATTGATTCATAAAAATCTTGGAAAATTTCATTATCTTGATAATACCAAATTAGAGGCCACTTACTTTAACCGCCGTATTGTTTCCTTGTTCCCATTAATAACAATTACTTCACCATCCCTTAAAGTTTTGTAAGGTATTTTGTTTTTCTCTAGGTATTCAATTTCCGTTTCAACCGCCGCTGATTCGGGATGATCTGAACGATAATGCACAGCAATATTATAATCCACCAACCCAAGTCCATCCCAACTAAATTCCGGAGCATATCTTTCTGGAACTATGTTTGGGTCATCCACTATTTCCAAGCCCTTCATTGAAGGAGATAAAATAACTACTCCAGCGCTGTAGCCCCCGTAAACTATTTTATCTTTAGCAAGCATCTCTTTTATAATCAAATCAAAACCACTTTGCTCATAAGCGCGTTTTAGTACAAAAGTATTGCCTCCGAGAACCCAAACTAATCCAAACGTAGACAAGTATTCTTTCAGTGCTTCTTTTTTGCCGAAATATTTTTTCAAATCAAGCTTTTCAGCCGAAAAGCCAAATGAGTTTAAAGTTTGTATCTGTTCTCGCAAGCCTTTCTCAGCTCGCTCCCTATCTTGGCTCCAATCTCGCGAATTTCCAATAACTGCTACTTTTTTATTATTTCCGACGAGTTTTAGTAGTTCATCAGTAAAATTTCCAAATTTGTATGAAGATAAATAAAGTCTCATATAATTTATATTATACAGAGTTAGTTTATTCTTATCCACACCCCCTGTTTACAGATATTAAAGATATGCTATTATCTAGATGTGAATAAGAATATACAGCAAAATATCGTTGTGAGCTCAAGCTTGCTCCTACTCAGCCCTAAAACTAGAAGGCTGATCTTTGCGCTGTAAAAATCTCTCAAAAACAAAACTTACAACCCAAACACCAGCCTTCTAAGGCTGGTGTTCTCGTTTAACCGAGAATACTTGTTCTTTAAAAATAAAAGTACGCCAAAAATATTGGAAGGTTTTTGTGGAAACCTCTCGAGCTTTTGTGGCTTTTACTGGCGTACTTGACATATAAGTTTTCGATAGGTTTCCTCACGAGCCCTCCAGTATTCCTGGAGGGCTCGACGCGTTTAATGAAGAAACCCATCGAAAAAACCCACCAATAAGGAGAACCTATGAAAATCGTCGAAGGAATGTTTTACACCTACCCACACAAGCCCGAACTGGTTGGCACCCATCCAGTTATGGGTGAAGTGTGGCGTAAGTGTATCGCACTTCTCGGTGAGGATGGTGTGATGGCCCCTCTTCTCGTTGATGACCGTCGACAGCGAGGAGCAATCACACGCCAAACCGTAGAGGGTGTACTCAATCACACTACTGGAAAGGGCTACGAATCATTTCCATGGATTGCCTCACAAGTAAGTGAAGCCCAACTGGAAGCCAGACACAAAACCTGCGAGTGTTCCACGTTGTATCTGGAATACCATATTCTTGTCATGTGGTATCTCCAATTTCTGTCGGTGCACTGGACTTGGACGAAAGTCCATCCGGTCTACTTTCAGGAAACCAACGCGAAAACGCTTGAGAGTTTGATCAAGCGGATGCCTGGAGATGACAGAGCTAGATCCTTCTTTCTTTCTCGCTTCGATCATTTCTGGGTCGAGAAAGATGGTGGGGTGATTCACACGCGTCCCGTGTGGAAAAACGGAGAGGTGAAGCATGAGCCAATTCTTGATCATGACTTCGCTTTTTCCGTGGAATACTAACACACAGGGGAAGGGCCACCAGGAGCTGATTACTAATGCGAGTTCGGCGCTATCCGAGCAACAGGCCGAGAATCCTGATCAACTTCTCATGGAAGCCAGCACTAAAATCCTAAAAGGATTGTGCTGGCTCTCCATTAACACTTCATTTAATTTTAATTACCATGAAAAATATAAAACCATATAACAGAAACAAATACATAGGGCGTTCGCAAAACTTAGATCTCTATGGTGTTGTTATTGAGCGTGCGCGCAAAAATTATTTAATTGATATTAATGGAAAAGAATATATAGATATGCTTTCCTCCGCTTCGTCATTACCTTTGGGCTACGAACGAAAAGATTTAGTTAAGGCATATTCAGATCAGTGTAAAAAAGTCCCTCACACCTGCACTGTATATACCTATACTCCTATTGTGGAGAAGTATGTAAAACGACTCATCAAAACAAGTAAAATAAAAAATGCTAAAGTCTTGCTAGGAGCTTTTGGTTCTGACTCTATTGACGCAGCTTTTAAATGCGCTCAGGCATATACAGGTAAGAAAAAATTTATTGCTTTTAAGAAGGCTTATCATGGAGGCACTTTTCTTTCGCTTGCAAGTAATGGTTTTGATGGAATAAAGAAAAATCTATATTTACCAGATTTATTTAAACACGTTAACTATCCAACTTCGGAGCATTATAAAAAAACTCTTTTGGATATAGAAAAAATTCTTAAAAAAGGAAATACGGCAGCTCTCATTATGGAAACTATCCTTGGGGATGGGGGTATTTTTATGCCTAGTCCAGAATTTTATAAAAATATAAAAAAGTTGTTGCATAAATATGGTGCGATTTTAATTTTTGACGAAATTCAAACAGGAATGGGACGCACCGGTACATTCTGGGGTTATGAACAGTTTAAAATTAAACCAGATCTTTTTTGTTCTGCAAAAGGTTTAGGTGGTGGGTATGCTGTTTTGAGCGCATGTATTGGACGTGCAGAGATAATAGATAGTCTCACTAATTGTCAAAATGCTTTTACTTTGTCGGCACACTCTGCGAGTTGTGCTGTAGGGCTTCGTGTAATAAATGCTATTTATGAGGAGAAAGTAATGGAAAATGTAAAAAAAGTAAGTAATTTATTACGAGATTTTTTTGAAAAAAATCTTAAGGATAGTAAGATATTTTTAGAAGTGCGAGGTAAAGGTCTTATGCTTGGAATTGCCCTTAGAAGTGATAAATCTATTGGTTCTTATATTGGAAAATTATGTTTAAAGGAAGGTGTTTATGTTGGATACTATGGTGAGAACAATAATGTATTGCGTATTCATCCAGCACTTAATATTGATTCCAAAACAGCACTTGAAGGAGCAAAACGAATTGTTCGTGCTGTGAAATTATTTGAGAACAATCAAGAAAAATATTCAAAAGACACTTTCTTGTCCTTCTTCACTTCTTAATTCAAAACGCCCGCATTCCTCCCCAAACCCCTCCTGCGGGCAGAATTCCGAATCTCGCCGAATTTCAAAAACATTAGCCGAGGCAGGGCGAACCCATATCCCCAAAAATATTGTTTCGCCCTGCCGAGTCCATTTTTAGTAATTTAATCATTTGGATTTTGCTCGAAGTAATTTCGAACTTTGTCCAGTAACCCCCGCAAAATTTCGGGTGAAGAATTTTCGCCAAAAAATGCGCCCGCGCGAAGCGCGGGTGATGCCGCCAAATCCGCACCAAACCCAAACCCCGCCAGGATTTTCCACGCTCCGCGTGGCTCTTCGTTGCCAATGCAAAAACAAATATGGTAATATTGACTGGTAACCAACCCAACAGCTTCGCTTTTTATTTTGCAATTTTTTAATTGTGAATCTTAAAGGGCATCTCTGTCAGTTTAGCGAAAGCTGGATTGGTTACACAGAGTTGCCCTTTTGGGTTTTTAATATGAACAATCAAACCAAAAAATTTTTCATATATACTCGCAAGTCTACGGATGACAAAGACAGACAAGTCCGAAGTATTTCTGATCAACTTTCAGAGTTAAAGGAATTAGCGATGAAAGAAAGTTTAGAAATCGTTGATGTCTTTGTCGAAAAGCAGACCGCCAAAATACCAGGTCGTCCGGTATTTAATGAAATGATGGAAAGAATGGAAAAAGGCGAAGCGGAAGGTATTTTGGCGTGGCATCCAGACAGACTTGCGAGAAACTCGGTAGATGGTGGAAAAATTATCTACCTAGTTGATACCGGAATAATTAAAGATTTAAAATTCTCAACTTTTTGGTTTGACCCCACACCGCAAGGAAAGTTCATGCTCTCGATCGCATTTTCGCAATCCAAGTACTATGTAGATAATTTGTCGGAGAACATCAAGCGAGGACACCGAAACAAACTCAAAGAAGGAATATGGCCTCGAAACGCTCCGATGGGATATGTGAATGATAGCGAGAAGAAAATTATCATTCCCGATCCCGAGCGTGCGTCATATATCAAGAAAGCGTTCGAGGCATATGCAAGTGGTAAATATACCCTCCGACAAATTAGGGATATGATAACAGGACTTGGATTGCGCTCAATGAAAAGTGAAGAACTTTCCGTCTCCGTCATGCATGAAATACTTAGAAACCCAATTTTCTGCGGACTGATGCGGTATGGGGGTGAAATCCACGAAGGAAAGCACGAACCGATTATCACAAAGAAACTTTTTGACCAATGCCAGGAAGTGATGATGAGAAAATCAAAACCAAAAGAAACAGGACTCAAAACATATTTGTATCGTGGATTTTTCCGTTGCGGAGAATGTGGTTGCTTCATTACCACCGAAACACAAAAAGGTCTAACTTTATACGCTGTACTAAACGGAAAAATACGTGTGTGCAAAAATATGTTCGTGAAGAAATCATCACTTCCCAAATTACAGAAAATATCAAAAAAGTTTCTTTGCCTCCCGATTGGGCAAAGTGGATGATTGCCGAAAACGAAAAAGACAAGCAATCAGCCGTCCAATCGAGTGAGATTTTTTCTCAATCGACCAAAGACGAAATTTCTCTTTTGGATTCTAAAATTGAGAAGCTGATGAATGCATATTTAGAGAACGCACTTTCTCTGGAAGAATATCGAGATGCAAAAAGTGCGCTCGTTGGCTCTAAACAGCTTCTCAAAGAGAAATTATCGTCTTTTGATAAAAAATCTCATAATCGGTTCGAACTTACAGAAAAATTCCTAAAGAACAATATTACCAACATGGAATTGGCTAACGACAAAACGAATGAAGAAAATCTTCATTCGTTCCAAAAAGTCGGTTCGAACTTTAGAATTCACAATCGAACCTTACTTTTTGAGCCACGCGGAGCGTGGAAAATCCTGGCGGGGTTTGGGTTTGGTGCGGATTCGGCGGCATCACCCGCGCTTCGCGCGGGCGCATTTTTTGGCGAAAATTCTTCACCCGAAATTTTGCGGAGCCGGACGGATTCGAACCGTCGAGGGGGTTTAAATCCCCTACCTCTTTAGCAAAGAGGGACCTTAGACCGCT
>CALQYS010000010.1 GCA_943348755.1 Candidatus Nomurabacteria bacterium
AAAAAAGTCGGTTCGAACTTTAAAATTTTAGATCGAACCGTACTTTTTGAGCCACGCGGAGCGTGGAAAACCCTTTTGGATTCTGGATTCGGCGGGGGGAATTCAGAACAGACGGCGCTTCGCGCCGACCATATTTTTGGTTCGGAAACCATTTTCGAAAAATTGCGGATGGGGTGAGATTCGAACTCACGGTCCCCTTTCAGGGACGACAGTTTTCAAGACTGTTCCTTTAGACCGCTCAGGCACCCATCCCTCTTTTATTTATTTCATTGACGACAATGCTTCTCTGAAATCTGTCTTCACTTCTACCCAACTTTTCTTTGCTACTTTGAAAATATAAATAATTTCCAAGATTGCTAAAGTGTTTAATAAAAGTAGCGCGACGAACCACTTCTTGTGATTATGCTTTGCAGCTGTCCACACAGCGTAGATCTTCCAAGGAATAGTCCAAAGAGCCACTAATATTATGAATATGTTTACAGACAATGGCAATTGAGTCACGGCAAAATCATACCAGAAAAATTATATTTATGCTAGTATCTTCCTTATGATAAAAGGAAGATTTCTAGGCATTGATTATGGTACAAAAAGGATCGGAGTGGCGGTCTCGGACGAAAATATGACGCTTGCCTTTCCAAAAGAGATCGTGCCAAATAACGCAGATACAATGAAAAGACTAGGAGAAATTATTGTGCAGGAAGGCATCCGTGAGATCGTGGTGGGGGAATCAGTTGATTTTTCTGGAAAATTAAATGCTTTGTCGGCTCGAATTGATGTATTTATTTTAGATTTAGAAGAAAAATTTAAATTACCCATTCAGAAGCAAAAAGAATTTCTGACTTCGGTGGAAGCGCGGAAGGGGACAAACACCAAGGCAAATATAAGCCCGTCACAGGCACACAGTAAAGTGAAACAAATAAAAAGCGGACGGATAGATGCTAGTGCGGCTGCATTGATACTTCAGAGGTATTTAGATAAAATAAATCAAAAAAAGATATAATAATCAGATGATAAATATAGACGATTTTGCAAAAATAGAAATAAAAGTGGGGCAAATTTTATCAGTGGAAAAAGTACCAGAGACGGATAAATTACTAAAATTGTCAGTTGATCTGGGGGAGGTACAGCCCAGGCAGATAATTTCAGGTATTTCTTTGTATTTTCCAGATCACTCTATTCTCGTTGGCAAAAAATGCATGTTTGTTGCCAATTTAGAACCCAGAATAATTCGCGGTCTAGAAAGTCAGGGCATGATCTTGGCAGTTTCGACTGAAGACGGTAAATTTTCCTTGCTAGAGCCAAATAAAGAGATACCTGTTGGCGTGAGGGCTAGATAAAAGTCTTATTACATAGTACAATATTGTTATGTCTAGTCATTTATTCGACAGATTTTTCCGTAGGTTTTTCCCGGTGCCTCGATTTTTAGCAGAACCCTTTTTTGGTCTAGATATCTCAGATGAATCATTGAAATTTGTAGAACTTATCGATACAAAAGATGGCATGGATGTCGGTCGGCATGGAGAGCGTGCCATTCCTCCTGGTATCATAGAATCAGGCAAGATCAAAAATCCTAAAAGGATGGAAGAAATTTTAATGAAGCTTAAGACAGAAGTTGGAGTGAAGTCAGTCCGTGTATCTCTTCCAGAAGAACAAGTTTATCTTTTTAAACTCCGATTAGAAAAATTAGGGTTGGAAAATGTTAGAGAAAGCATTGAACTTGCTCTTGAAGAACACATACCTCTACAGGCGTCCGATACCATCTTTGATTATGAATTACTAAATCAAGATAAAGAAAGTCTAGAGCTTCAAGTCGCGGCCATCCCCAAAAATATCATTGAAAGTTACTTAACCATATTTAAAAATGCACAAATCAGAGCTCAGTCTTTCGAACTTGAAGCTCAAGCGATTTCTAGATCAGTGGTTAAAAATGGCGACCTAGAGACTTACATGATTGTTGATTTTGGAGAAAAGCGTACGGGTATTTTTATCATATCGCGCGGTGTTGTGATGTTTACCTCTACACTGGATGTAGGTGGAGTGATGCTTAGTGATATGATTGCCAAGAATTTTAAAATAAGTTTCGAAGAGGCAGAAAGTATGAAAAGGAAATATGGTCTCCTGCGTAATACTGCCAACAAAGAACTATTTTCTGTGCTTTTGAACAGTGTTTCTATTTTGCGTGATGAGATAGTAAAACATTCTCTGTATTGGCATACACATAAAGATGAAGAAGGTAAAAGCAATCCGCCAATCAAAAAAATTATTCTATGTGGCGGGGATTCTAATTTGATAGGCCTTCCTGACTATTTGTCCATTAGTATTAAAACTGAAGTGGAAATGGCTAATGTGTGGTCTAACATTATTAATACAGAGGATCATATCCCTGAAATCGACTTTAAAAGAGCGCTCTCATTTGCTGCTGCCCTCGGGCTTGCTTTGAGGGATTATAAAAATAGTTAATTTATGATTAATTTAATCCCTAATAAAGAAAAAAAAGAAATAGCCAAAAGTTTTTATTATAGACTTGTTGTCTTGCTTTTGGTTATGCTCGGTGTGTCTTTTTTTGTCGCTTTTATCGCCATTTTACCATCTTATTTTTTATCCTCGACTAAAAGTAGTATCGTAGATGCCAAACTAGAAATGCAAAAGAATGAACCAGTACTTTTACCAGAAGAAAAAACTCTTGCAATGATTAAAGACTTAAACAGCAAGCTAAGTCTTATTGAAAAAAATGAAAATAATACATTCACTGTTTCCAACAAAGTTATAAACGCTATTATCTTAAAGAAGATGTCTAGTATAAAAATCACTGATATTTCCTATGAAGATAGTTTCCCAAGTGGATCTTTACAAGGCAAAAAAATAAGCATTCAAGGCACGGCGCCCTCTCGAGAAGTTCTGCTTTTGTTTCGTAAGGCTCTCGAAGACGATAGCAATTTTAAGAGTGTCAACCTGCCGATTTCTAATTTTGTAAAGGGATCTAATATCCAATTTTATTTAAGTTTAATGCCCCGTCTGGGTGACGCAGCCGGGCAACCTTCACAATAATATGCAAAGCAACTTTCTAAAAATACCATTGCTCCTCTCTGTAATATTTTTTGTGTTTTCTTCGTCTATTTTTATATTTCTTTATAAAGCCATAAATAATTCTGTAATAGAATCACAGTATAAAGAAGGGAAATGGCAAGGTGAGGCTTTGAGACGTAACGAGATAAAAACGTTGAACGATTCGGCTAAAACCGTAGAGAGTGATAAAGTACAATTAGAAAAACATTTTGCGCAAAGTTCTGACATTGTGCCCTTTTTAGATACCATCGAAGGATTAGCTCCAAAAGTGGGTGTAAAGACGGAAGTGACTTCTGTTGATATTTCAGATGATCGCATTACACTTTTGGTTAGCATGAAAGCATCAGGAAATTTCAGCAGTCTGTATAAATTTTTAACACTTTTAGAGAATTCTCCATATCAATTAGAGTTTACGGGGGTTAATATACAGAAAGAGACGGGGGCAGATGTTGGCAAAAAAAGCAATTTGTACCCGAAATGGAATGTGACTTTTAAGATAAAACTTTTAAGTTTTACATTGTAGAATAAAAAAATATGAAAAAATTATTCAAAAGAGAAAAAAATTTTACAAAAGACAAAGAAACTTTCAGGTTGAATATAAATTTCTATTGGCAATTAGCCGTGTTAATAATGTTTATAGTAATTATTCTATCTTCAGTCTTTGGTTATTATCTTTTTGTACAAATAAACCAGGAATCTGTTGTATCATCTGGTGGCGACAGTCCTAAGATCGAGACAGTCAAAAAAGAAAGAGTCGAAAAGGTCCTAGAGTATTTCTTAGAAAGAGAAAAAAATTCAAATAGAATATTAAACTCTCTGGCACCTATCATTGACCCATCGCTCTAAATTTTGTGCCCTCGGTAGGAATCGAACCTACATCAAGGCCTTAGAAGAGCCTTGTTCTATCCATTGAACTACGGGGGCGCGGTGCGCGATGTAGGACTCGAACCTACGACCTTGATGGTGTAAACATCCTGCTCTACCAACTGAGCTAATCGCGCAAATTGAAAACGCTTGTAATTATAGAACATTTCCACTAAGATTTCAATATTATGAAAATAAAAATTTTATACGAGGATCCTGATATTTTGGCCATAGAGAAACCTTCAGGAATTTCAGTGCATAGCGACGGGCGCAGTACTGATGAGACGATCGCTGATTGGGTACTCCAAAATTATCCAAAAATGAAGAATGTGGGAGAACCCATGTCGGATATACCGCGTCCAGGGATTGTCCACAGGCTAGATCGAGAAACCTCCGGAGTAATGTTGCTTGCCAAAAATCAAAAAACTTTTGAAAATTTGAAAAAGCAATTTCAGGACAAGGAAGTGAAGAAAACATATGTAGCGATCGTTTCTGGTTCTGTCCGTAATGATCGAGGGGTGATAAACAAACCAATCGGCCGTAGTCCACGGGATTTCCGTCGATACTTGGCGGGACGTGGAGTGCGAGGAGAGATACGCGAAGCGGTTACTGATTATAAGGTTTTGAAAAGGTTTGAAGTAGAAGAGAGTAAAACTTCGATGCTTTCGAAATTTTCACCCCTGCGCCCGCAAGCGGGACCCTCGGGGATAAAAATTTCAAAACCATCTTCGTTTAAGTTCACCTATCTTGAAATAAAACCTAAAACCGGCCGGACGCACCAAATCCGTGTGCATATGAAATATTTAAATCACCCTGTCGTATGTGATGAGCTCTATAATCCTGCCGCTCCGTGTCCAAAGGGGATAACACGTATGGCTCTTCATGCGCAGTCTATAGAATTTAAAGATCTAAAGGGTAAAAATGTCAAAGTGGAATCACCTGTGCCACTGCAGTTTAAAAAGGTGCTAAAATAAAAGAGTGGAAACAAGGAATTGTCAAAACTGTAAGAAAGATTTTACAATAGAAAAAGAGGATTTTTCCTTTTATGAAAAGATGAAAGTTCCAGCTCCGACTTGGTGTCCGGAGTGTCGCATGATTCGGAGATTTTCTTTCGGCAACGCTTGGAATTTATTCTGGCGTAATTGTGATTTGTGTAAAGAGAGAACTATGTCCATATATCCGCCAGATAAAAAACTTACCATATATTGTCCGAAATGCTGGTGGGATGACTCATGGGATGGAACAGAATATGCCATGGACTACGATCCGAAGCGCAATTTTTTTGAGCAGATTAATCAGCTAAGCGAAAAAACGCCTTTTGTCGCCCTAGATAACCTGTATCCAAGTTTAAAAAATTCTAACTACTCTAATGCACTTTCGTGGTGTAAGGATTGCTACATGATATTTTGGGCGGATTATTGTGAGGGCGTATTCTATTCTTCACTTTTAAATGGTTTAAAATACAGCTCAGATTGTATAAGAGGGTATGAATCAGAGCTATGTTATGAATCTATAGGTTTTAATAAAAATTATCGCACTTTTTTCTGCGATGAATGCGATACTTGTGTAGATGTATGGTTTTCAAGGAACTGTTACAGTTGTACAAATTGCATAGGGTGTGTAAATCTTCGCGGGGCTTCTAATTATATTTTTAATATTAAGTACTCCAAAGAAGAATATGAAAGACAAGTAAAAGAACTTAGGCTAGATTCGTGGGTTAAATTACGAGAGTTGGAGAAAAAATCACATGATTTTTGGCAAACTTTACCATACAGAGAATATAACGGGCATTCTCTCAATGTAAATGTCACGGGCGATCATGTTTACACGTCCCGCAATTCGAAAGAAATGTATATTGCGAATGATGCAGAAAATTGTAAATGGTGTCAGCTTATAACAGTAGGTCCGGCAAAGGATTGTATGGATTATTCTGGTTGGGGGAATAATGCCAACTTGATCTACGAGTGTATTGGAGTAGGGGAAAATGTAAGTAATGTGATGTTTTCATTCATATGCACTCCTGATCTGCTTAATTTACAATATTGTACTTGGAATATTTCCGGCAAGAATAATTTTGGATGCGTTAATCTTAAAAGAAAATCTTACTGCATTTTAAATAAACAGTATACAAAAGAAGAATTTGAAAAAACACGCGAACAAATCATAAAAGACATGAAGGTAAATCCTTATGTGGATAAACTCGGTCGCAAGTTTTATTATGGAGAATTTTTTCCTCCAGAAATGAGCAAATTTCCTTATAACCACTCAAATGCCATGAAGTTTTTCCCAAAAACCAAAGAGGAAGTATTAGCGCAGGGTTATCTATGGGACGATTCGGAAAATCCCACATTCTCGACAACTATAAAAAGCGAGGATTTACCAGATGCAATAAAAGATACACCGGAAACTATTTTAAACGAAGTTATAAAATGCTCGAATTGTGCTCGTTCTTATAAAATAGTCCAAGGAGAACTTAACCTGCTTCGTAAAATGAATTTACCGATACCACATGAATGTCCGAAATGTAGAGAAAATAAAAGATTTGCGCGGATGACCAAGCCTGGTATGTATCATAGAACTTGCGATAAATGTAATAAAAATATTTACACACCTTATGCACCGGGAAGACCAGAAATAGTGTATTGTGTGCAATGTTATCAGGGGGAATTTGCATAAGTAGAAGATTCTAAAAATAAATTTTGCCAGAGCATTCTCCTTATGACCTAACGCAGCAAAATTTGATTTTTAGAATCTTCCGTGCTAAAGTGTTTTCACTATGTCAGGGAACAAAGTTACAAATATAAAGTTCAGTCCGGTAAATATCGAAGCGCGCAAAAAGCTTAATTTTAAAGCTGGCGATACTGTCAACGTCTGGTCAAAGATTTTGGAAGAGAAAGTTGAAAAAAAGGGTGAGAAAAAGAAAGGGGACTCCAAAAAACCAGAAGCTAATAAATATCGACTTCAAGCTTTTGAAGGCATCGTTCTGGCTCGCAAACACGGCACAGAGATGGGGGCAACTTTTACAGTTCGTAGAATTGCTTCAGGCGTTGGTGTGGAAAGAATTTTCCCCCTATATTCTCCAATGGTAGATAAAATTGAGATAACTAAGAAATCTCGCGCTCGTCGATCAAAGCTTTATTACATCCGAAACAAAGCGGTGAAAGATGTTCGCAGTAAGATGCATTCAGTGACTGCTGTCCCTGAAGAAGAGGCCGTAGTCGAAGAAAAGACTGCATAGTTTTGGTATAATCTAAACATGCGCGGGTGGCGAAACTGGTAGACGTACTACCTTGAGGTGGTAGCGCCCGCAAGGGCATGGAGGTTCAAATCCTCTCCCGCGCACCAAAGTTATAGACCCCAACAGGGGTTGCTTTTTTGTTAAAATATGGTATACTCATTGGCGAACGTTCAACTAACAATACAACAACTTTTTCTCATGAAAACATCCAAACCACGGAGTGTTGCAGTTCTTTTCTACCTGTTTGAAAGACGTTACGCTCTGGAAATTCACCAGATCAAACGACTCCAAGCTGGTCGCCACAAGCCCCCTTTTGTTAAAAGGAAGAGGAGGCATCGGTAAATCGTCGCGCCGAGGAGACATGCACAGTCTCCTCGGCGCGAACTACTTTATGGCACCTTCTTTACCACATTTAAAACTTTTTCTTTAAAATTAAACATAACTAAATCATCATAACATATGATATACTCCAATTGTTTATGAAAGAATACATTATTAATAAAATCTACGAGTTGCGCATAGAAAAAGGAGTGACTCAAGAATCTCTAGCAGAAAAAGTAGGTGTAAGTCGTCAAACAATTATAGCGATCGAAAAAGGTAACTATACACCATCCATAAATCTATCACTAAGACTTGCCCACTTTTTTGGTATGCCTGTAGAAAAAATATTTAAAATTTCTTATGAAAAATAACATAAAAGAAATAATAGTTCCTCTCACTTTGGTCGTATTGGCAGTTTTACTTCTTAACCCTTTTCATTTTTGGATGCCGGACATGGCGGTGATGGGGATATTAGCCACACTTCTAGTTTTTTTTGGTGTATTTGCGAGCTTTATCCTTCGAGAAAAATCAATTGATGAACGTGATAATGTAAATCGTTCGCTTGCGGGGCGAAATGCATTTCTGGCTGGATCATCAATTCTCATGCTTGCTATTGTAGTACAAGGATATAAAGAAGCTATTGATCCATGGCTTGTGGTAGCCCTTATCGTAATGATCCTAGTAAAAATCAGTACTCGTATCTGGAGTGATAAAAACTTATAAAAAGAGTTATCCACAGTATAATGTAAAGTGTACTTTACATTGCTTTTTCTGTTGTATATAATTTTTACTATTAGTTATTAATTAATATATTTTTTATGAAAAAAAATACAAGTATAGTTTTCGGCCTTATTGCGCTTATTGTCATGACAGGAGGAATTTATCCATTCATCAATAGTAGTAAAGTCTATGCGTCAACAGATAGTAATAAAGATACGTTAATGCTTAAAAAACAAATGGAGGAAAAGGTTATGAAAGAAAAAAAGATGACCAAAGAAAAAGCAATGATGCAGAAAAAATTAATGGCAGAAAAAGAAAGAAAGATGAAAGCAAATACTCCAAAGACCAACCGCATGATGAAAAAAGATGAAACAAGTATGGTGAATAAAGGGGACACCATGATGAAGGCTGGCTCATACGAAACATATACACCCGAAAAGGTGTCGATGGCCTCTACTACTCACGATGTTGTATTGTTTTTCAGAGCAAGCTGGTGTCCGACATGTAGAGCAGTAGATTCAGATATTAAATCTAATCTATCAAAAATCCCTTCCAGCTTAACGATACTTGATGTAAATTACGACGATTCTACTCTACTCAAACAGAAGTATGGCGTTACTTATCAGCATACATTTGTACAAGTAGATAAAGATGGAAACCTGATCAAGAAATGGTCTGGTAGCTCCACACTTGCTCTCATTGTTTCTGAAATTCAAAAATAAAATATGACGCTTTTTATTATATCTTTCATTGCAGGTGTCCTTACAATTCTGGCTCCATGTATCTTGCCACTTTTACCTGTTATCGTGGGACGATCTATTTCTGATACCACACTAAGTAAACGCAGGCTTTCCGCAATCGTTTTATCTTTAGGATTTTCAGTTTTTCTCTTTACATTACTCTTAAAGGCCACGACCCTATTTGTAAATATTCCGCAAGATTTTTGGAAATATTTATCTGGCGGGGTAATTTTCCTTTTTGGTCTAGTGACTCTTTTTCCAAATCTCTGGGAAAGCCTCTCTTTTACTTCTAAAGTCAATCAAGAATCTAATAAAGTGTTAATGGGTGGATATCAAAGAAACAATATCTGGGGAGATATCATCGTTGGCGCGTCTCTTGGGCCTATTTTTTCTGCATGTAGCCCCACGTATTTTGTTATACTGGCTACAGTATTACCAGTCCGTCCAGCTCTAGGAATATTATATCTTCTTACCTATATTTTCGGATTGTGTTTAGCTCTCCTCCTCGTTTCGATTTTGGGTCAGAAGATTATGCAGAAATTAAATGTTGTTTCTGATTCTCATGGATGGTTTAAAAGGACCCTCGGGGTGATTTTCATTTTAGTCGCCATCGGGATACTTACCGGATATGACAAACAGTTACAAATTTCTCTTTTAGACGCTGGATTTTTTGATGTGACAAAAGTGGAACAAAATTTACTTGATAAAAATAAACAGCAAGAAAATAAGGCGACAGATATTAGCGTGCCTGAAATGCCCAAAAAAGAAGAATCACGGATTCCTAAAAATAATTTCTTAACTCTTGCACAGAAAAAAGAAAAATTTGTTCTTGCACCAGAGTTGAGTTCTATAGATGGGTACATTAATACTAAAGGTCAGCCGATCACAATTTCTGAATTTAAAGGAAAAAAAGTTGTACTACTTGATATATGGACATATAGTTGTATAAATTGTCGTAGAACCATCCCTTATCTCAACGAATGGTATAAAAAATATGAAGAAAAAGGCCTTGTCATTATTGGTCTTCATACGCCAGAATTTGCTTTTGAGAGAGTGCTCCAAAATGTTAAAGAAGCAGTTAAAGATCTTGGTATAAAATATCCCGTTGTCTTAGATAATGATTTTTCAACCTGGAATGCATACCAGAATCAATTTTGGCCAAGGAAATATTTGATTGATATCGACGGATACATAGTTTACGATCATGCAGGAGAGGGGGACTATGCAGGGACTGAACTAGCTATCCAAAAAGTCCTAGATGAAAAAAATAGTCGTATTGGAGTGAAAGCCTCGATGGATGACAAAACAGTAAATCCAGCAGAAAAAATAATTGTTGATCCAAACAAGGTAAACAGCCCAGAGATGTATTTTGGTTCTGCTCGAAATCAGTATTTGGCAAATGGTAATGTGGGAACTTCTAATACCCAGATGCTGAATGTGCCTACTAATCCAGTGCTCAATGCTCTTTATCTCAGTGGTACATGGTCTTTTAACCCAGAATATGCAGAAAATACAGGAGAGGCTTCGATTGTTCTTCGATATAATGCAAAAAATGTTTACATGGTCGCAAGCTCAAAAGATAGCATAGACCTGGAAGTCTATATAGATGGGAAATTTAGCCACATTGTTTCAATTAAAGGTGAGAAATTATATACGATAATCAAAGGTGAGGATTACGGGGAACACACTCTGATGTTAAAAATCAAAAATTCTGCTTTGAATGCTTTTACATTTACTTTCGGCTAAGATATACTCTCGATATGTTATTTTCGAATGAAATTTTAATGAGAATTATTATTGGTGTTTTGGCAGCGTGTGGTTTTTTCGTGGCTTCTCACATTTACAAACACAAAAAAGCTAAAAAGCCTCTTGTGTGTCCTGTGGGGTTTGATTGTAATTTTGTGGTACACAGTGACTATTCGGAATTCATGCATATACCGCTTGAACTCTTTGGGATGGGGTATTACGCTCTTCTTTCTCTATTTTATTTTCTTTCTCTATTTATTTTTGATGTTATGCCCATCAAGCTAGCCACTCTTGTGTTGTTGTCTTCTTTTGGCGCTTTTATCTTTTCCATATATCTTCTTGGTGTGCAAATTTTCGCACTAAAAAAAGGTTGTTCTTGGTGTATCGTATCGGCGGTTATTTCAATTTTAATTTTTATCCTAACTGTACTTAACTACGACTTCGGTCATATTGCGCAGATTTTTTCCAAATAGAAAATAATAAAGTTTTAGAGACTTGGGAGCGCGACGGCGCGAGCACGAGGAATTTTTTAGCAAAAAAATATCCGTGCTCTAAAACTTTATTATTTTCTATTTTTAGTGTATAAATAACACCACACGGTGCCTATGGTGTAACGGTTAACACATGAGCTTGTGGAGCTCTTGATCTGGGTTCGATTCCCAGTAGGCACCCATAATTAATCAAATTTCTTTTCTTCTGCCACCGGCTCTAGATGACTCTCCATATGATCTAACTTTTTTTCTAGTTTATTAAGGGTGTTTTGCAAGTTTCGAATTTGAGTTTCCTCCGTCTCTATCTCTTCCTCCTCCCTTTGGGCCAACCTCTTTTCACCGATGAGTCCAGAGATGATAAGTCGTTTCCCTATAAACTCGGAGACGAACACACCCGTCAAAAGGAGAATAATAGTTCCTATTACAAAAGATGTGACACTGTTCATTTTTAGATCGTCTGCTAAGTGCCATAGTCCGCGCCAAAACAACACCACCCCAGTACCTCCCACAAATGCATAAACAATGGGGTAATGGCTGAGCTTCCCACGTATTAAGTCTTCCAGTTTATCGAAAAATCTTACGATCTTTTTGATTATCATATTGCTTAATAATACACTAAGAGTAAGATTATTTCCATGGAGCAGAGTAATTTATGGAATAATAAGGGTATTATTGAAATACTCAATAATAATAAAGTAGTTGTGATGCCCACCGATACCTTGTATGGCATTCTCGGGAAAGCGTTCTATACTTCAGTAGTTAATCGTATTTATGTTATACGAAAAAGAAGTCCAGAAAAGCCCTGCATAATATTGATTGGAAATCTTGGTGAACTTATAAAATTTTCGATTAATTTATCCAAAGAGCAAGAAAAAGAAATCAGAAAGTATACAGAGCCCACGAGTTTTGTTCTCGATTGCCCTGACGAAAAATTTACATACCTACATCGCGGAACCCAAACTCTGGCTTTTCGTCTACCTACACAAAAAGATTTACAAGATTTATTAAAACAAACTGGGCCACTTATCGCACCCTCGGCAAACCCAGAAGGTCTCTCTCCAGCAAAAAATATTACCGAAGCCCAAAAATATTTCGGGAATGCAGTCGATCTATATATAGATGGAGGGGAAATACAAGGAAAAGCATCAAAGATAATAAAGTTAAACAAAGATGGTTCAGTGGAGATATTACGAAATTAACTTGTAATTGGTGTTTCATGTATAATGAGGTTGTAAAGAGTTCTTTCTGCGAACTCCAATCAGCTAACAATCAACAAAAGGCAACTTCCGTGCATAAATATCTTTTTTCTCGGAATCGTCTAAAAGAACGAATTCCAGAATTCATCGGTGGTCAATTTCTCATGAAGACTAAGCTCAAGAAAGAGGATGTCAAACGTCTCATGAGTAGAGGCATCAGTGAGAGTGAGACACAGTTTCTCCTGAACGCTCAAGCTGAGGAGAGGGATAGTATGGTACTTAGGGGTGAAATTCAAGCTCTTGAGATACCAGACATGAATCGGAAGATCGTGGTCGTTCATTTCACGTGGCTCTGTGAGCGACATCTGTTCTTCGATGCTTCTGATCAGTTGGTGCCAAAATGGGTGCCTATTCCTTCTGCTCCACAGTGCCACAAACTTATCAATGTTCATTTCATAAGTTACTACTTTCCTAAGTGGGGGAAGAGACTGAAGATGTGGACTGCCTTGGGCGAGTATTGTCGTTTTTACAAACTCGATGACGACGATAACTTGATGAGAAATGGTGATGAGTTCGTGCCAGCCGGCTTTATTGAACACAAGCCGATGCTTGAAAGCTAACTGTGGGTGCTTGTGATCTAACCCTCAAAAACGCTTGCTTAACCACTTAAATGTGTCACGCAAGCTTTTTCATTTATGTTACTGTTTTTGCTATACTGAAAATGACAGTGGAAAATTATGAAAATACACAATAATTACAACCTATCTAAACTAAACACTTTTGGCATCTCTGTAAATGCTGAGTTTTTTATTGAGATAGAGAACGAGAATGAACTAAATGAGCTTTTAAGCACCTTGGAATTTAAAAATAATAAAAAATTATTTTTGGGAGGAGGTAGCAATGTGCTTTTTACCAAAGATTTTGATGGGATGGTAATCTTAAATAAACTGAAGGGCATAGAAATTTTGACAGATGATGCTGAATCTATGGTCATCCGGTGTATGAGTGGAGAAATCTGGCATGACCTGGTTATTTTTACCGTCGAGCGGGGGTTGTGGGGCATAGAGAATCTTTCTCTTATTCCTGGCACTGTCGGTGCTGCGCCGATGCAGAACATCGGGGCATATGGAGCGGAACTTACGAACGTATTAGAAAATGTTGAAGCATTCGATATTAGCACAGGTGAGAAGAGGATTTTTAATACCGAAGAATGTAAACTCGGGTATCGTGACAGTGTTTTTAAAAATAAATTAAAGGATAAATATTTTATTTCGGCTATCACCTTAAGATTAAGTAAAAAAATAAAAAAGAATCTTGCCTACAAGGCGCTGACTGAGTATTTAGCGAAGAATAAAATCGAAGTGAGCAATTCCAAAGATGTAAGCGATGCAGTAGCTGACATACGTAGGAGTAAATTGCCAGACCCGAAAGTCATCGGCAATGCTGGCAGCTTTTTTAAAAATGTATTTGTGGAAAAACCAGAATTAAAGAAGTTGCAAGAAAAATATCCGTTGATGCCTCATTTTGAAGAGGGTGGAGTGGTAAAGATTCCAGCTGGGTGGCTGATTGAGCAGTGCGGATGGAAGGGGAAAAGGGTGGGGAACGTGGGTGTACATGACAGGCAAGCTCTAGTCTTGGTAAATCATGGAGGAGCCAAAGGCGGGGAAGTCTTAGATTTGGCTAATAAGATAATTGCTGATGTAAAGGAAAAATTTGGTCTGGAATTAGTTCCGGAAGTTAATTTAATCCGGTAGTGAGACTTTTACCAAAGCTCCACTACCGGATTGATTTAAGGCGTTTTTGGTGTATAATTGGTAAATAAATCTTAATAATTAACCAATAAAATTTTATGGAAACACTAGAATCAAATAAGATAAAGATGTTTAAGGGTCTGTTTGTCTTGGTAGTTATTTTGTCGGTGTATTTCACTGTTAAAACTTTTGGAGATATAAGGGGAGGTCGTATGATGTGGGATCGCAACGATACTCCAGCCACCATCTCATTTTCTGGTCATGGAGAAGTTTCAGCTGTGCCAGATATAGCAAATGTTTATTTCAACATCAGTAAAGATGCAAAAACAATCAAAGAAGCTCAAGAAGCAGTGGCTGTAGTTGAGAAAAAGGCGCTTGATTTCTTGAAGACCAAAAGTGTAGATGAAAAAGATGTAAAGACAAACAATGCGTCTTTCTATCCTAAATATGATTATCAACAGAGAATTTGTCCTCCAGTTTCCGTAGGTGGTACTACTACTTTACCTTCTTATTACTGTGGTGGAGGCAAGCAAGTGCTTGTCGGCTATACATCGAGCGAGAGTATTACTGTAAAGATCCGTAATACAGACGATGTCGGTGCTATCATGCAGGGTCTTGGTACTACAGGTGTCTCTGATTTGAGTGGTCCTAATTTTTCGATAGACAAGGAAGATTCTTTAAAAGCGGAAGCTAGAAAGAAGGCAATTGATGATGCGAAGGGAAAGGCGGAAGTCTTAGCAAGGGATCTTGGAGTTCGATTAGTAAAAATTGTCAGTTTTGACGAGTCTGGCAGAGGCTATCCGATGATGTACGCAAAGGACTCGATGATGAACTCTGGTGCAGTTTCTGCTGCTCCCGCACAACTCCCAAAGGGTGAAAATACAATTAGCTCTGATGTGACGATAACTTACGAGATAAGGTAATTTGTGGTATTATTCTAGAGTGAATAGGAGAAAACAAGATCTAATTTTTTTGACGACTTTTGTCCTACTTTCTTTTTCTATTGCCTTTAATAAACCAAAGTCTTTTTTTGAAATAATTTTTAATAGCTTTGATGGTGTGCAGAATCAAGCTGCAGTAGTAGAAGCTCCCCTTTTTGAATCGGATGTAATTACAACTCCCTTGGCTACTCTACCAAGCATTACTAAAATTATTCCTAGGAATTTTACCCCCAAATCTAGTTCTAGAAAGACAGCCGCCACCGTTAATTCTACTCCATGTTATGTATACACTCCCGATTACGGTACCCCCGCTGCCACCTTTTCTGTAACTGTAGCTCGAAGTACAAATATTAGTGATACTAAAATTATTCAAGTGGCTCACCAGAATCCACCGACTATTTTACAGGATATGTATTTTGTGCCGTCAAATCCTAATTCAAGCTGTTTGTTGTTGTTACTTTACAATGAGGCTGTAGTCGAGTCTTTTGTGGCAAATGGTGTTATTATTCCGGCCATTGAGTGGGGATTGTCCTATTATTATAATTCCTACGAGTACTTTCTTACTCCGATGGGTACTTTTTATGCGAATGCTTTTCAGGAAATAGCAGCCAGTACTGTTCAACAAAGAATAGACAGGGAGGATACCATCATAAGGCATATTGATGGAAACCACACTCTTATTAATCGGCAGGCAAACCATCCAATTTCTTCCAATCCATCTTGGTATTACTACGTAGATTCTTCTGGTCCCGCTACTAACTGTCAAAAAATCTCTGGCACGGGCCCTAAAAAGATCATTTTCATGAGAGGGGATGGATGGAACTCATGGACAGCTGATTTACTTTGGTATGCTACTGCCGCTCGGGACCAGCTACTTTTTACTGAACCTTTTAAAACACCCGCAGATCAGTTTTCGTTTTACGTCGATTTAAAGAAGCAAAGCCAATCAGCCGCACTTACTGGTACTGTGGCTACAGTTAAGGCTCAGTCAAGTTGTATTGTTTCTGCCAATGAAGATGTTACGTATGTCTATTTGTATAAAGATACTGGTACAAGTAAGGGGACATTCTCACTGCCAAAATCTTCAAGCGCAAACGGTAGGGTCTCCTTTATTGAGTATGCGGATTTTACAAATGCTACTAAGGGAGCCCTCACCATTGTCCGTGAAATCGGTCGTAATATTGGTAATCTTTTTTATGAAGTAAATCCAAGTCCGGCAAGTACATCGGTAGTTACGATAGAAAATAACTGCGGGTTCAATCCGTTTACGGCATTTAGGGATTCAGCAACCAATCATATTTACGGTGCGGTTGATCAGAGCCCTTGTTTTAGAAGTCCGTATTATCGTCCCAATGGAACGAGTCTGATGGGCACTGGTTACAGCTCGTCTTTAGCCGTTACAAATCCCGCAAATAAATTTGACGTGATAAGTTGCGGATACATTAAGGCCGGTTTGGCCAATGAGGCTTTAACAAAAGACAACGCTTTGAAATATTGGCCCGCCTGTAAAGCGTTAGATACAGCGAAAGATGGAATTCCGCCGGTTATATCTACAGCGCAGACGCCGACGATTGTATCAATCTACAGAGCACTGCCTACATCTTATGTACAGAACGGGACTTTAGATGTTTCAGAATTAGCCATAACAAGAGGTAGTGAAGCCACAATTATAGGTAGCGGATTCACCTCTACAGGCAATAGTGTTTATCTTACAGATCGTGACGATCCCTTAAAAGTATACGATATTACAAACCTAACAAGTTCTAATTCTGGACAAATTTTAAAATTCACCATACCAAGTGAAATACCCCCTGGCATATTCAATAGGTATTCTGTCAAAGTAGGTGCATTAAATAGCGATTGGAGTAACAGTATTAATTTCGATCTTCATGGCGCTGACCCAAATAACCTTGTAGCGCAGGCCATCAAAAAGGGGCAATTTGATTTCTCTTGGTCAGATAATTCATCCGATGAACTTAATTTTGAGTTAGAATCTTTTTCTGAATCGAGAGCTAAATTTATAAAAACCGATAATATTAATTCTCAGGTCGGTGTTGTTTCTGGTCCCAGTTCGTTTATAAAGACTGGCATTCTTCCTTCAAAGACAGGTACATATCGTCTGCGGGCAAAATTTGGGGATGGTGAATATTCTGATTACACAAACACAGTAACGGTTACTAGTCTTCCAAAACCTCTGCCGCCTGTTTTGTCTGCGGTTTCCGGTCCGAATAATACTATAGTGTTATCTTGGACTATAACGGATGCTGAAGGGATCACTGGATACGATATTGACAGTATCCCTTCGGGCGATCATGTAACTGATGAAATGTTAGCTAACCCGGGCGCCTTAACATATTCTTTTATCGACGGATTAACTGAGAGGAGTGATGGCCGAGTTATTACATTGGCATCCAATACAATGTATTGCTATGTAGTGATTGCTAAGGTTAACCTTGTAAATCGATCTGATGATAGTAATACAGCATGCGCTAGGACTAGTCTTATCGGTATCTCATTTGATATACCAACTGATCCTTTAGTAGGAAATCAAACCATTCCACTTAATATCGGTAATACAGCCACCGGTCAAATTTCCTCAGTCGATTTTAGTATAGATGGGGTGAATGTAGGTACAGATAATTCTGCTCCGTGGAATATGTCGTTTGACACGACTCAGTTTGCAAACGGCACTCATAATATATCTTCAATAATTCGCTACGTATCTCCCAAACCTCCCACAATTACACCACCTCAACCGATCACAATCAATAATCCTTTACCACCGGCTCCAGTTTTAGATTCATCTAATAGGGAACGCGCAAGTCGTGGGGATTTTATTGGGGGACGTTCTATAACTGTTACAGGTTCTGGGTTTAGCTCAACTGGTAACCGGGTGCAATTAACAATGCCAACCTCAGTAATTCGAGGAAGAAATAATCCTACTAGTATTTTAAATAAAACGAAATTCAATCTTGCGAGTATCATAGACTCACTTGTACCAACTCCGACAACTGTAACTGGTTCATTGACTACATATGAAATTAATAATATTCCTAGTAGTACTGGTACGAGTATTATGTTTACTATTCCCGCAGGCATACCTACAGCAACTTATACTCTGAAAGTTGCAGCATTAAATAGTGGGTGGAGTGAGGGTGTGTCGGTGCAGATTTATTCTAGGAGACTTACTTTGATGGATGAAAGTAAGGGGGCAGGAACAAATCCTGGTCCAACACCAAATCCAAATCTTCCACCGAATCCAAATGTCACCGCTGGACGTTCTCTCACTGTTCGTATTGTTTCGGGCTCCATTTTTACTCCGACTGGTAATAAGGTTAAACTTACGTCTTCTAATTCTTCCAATGGTTCACCTCAAACTTATGAAGTTAATAATATTCCTAGTAGTGATGGCAAAAATATCACCTTTACTATTCCAGCAGACATACCTGCCGCGACGTACGAATTAAAAATTATAACTTCGAATGGCAAAACGAGTCTACCGATTTCTGTAAATATAACCACGCATGCAGACCAATAACAGTTGACTTTTTGGCCTAAAAAGAGTAGTATTAAAGGAGCCCTGAGAGGGGCTTTTTTAAGAGGTAAATTATTTTTAATACTCAAATGTCTAAAGTTACTGAATATTTCAAAGAAACGAAGACCGAATTAAAGCATGTTATATGGCCTAACAGGCGTCAAACGCTTTACTATACGTTAATGGTCATCGTTTTGTCTGTGATTGTCGCATATTATCTGGGTGTATTTGATTTTATATTTTCTAGAGGTCTAGAGAAGATAATTAATCTTTAAAATATTAGCATAAATTTATCATGAAACAGGAAGAACAAGGAGCTAGAAACTGGTATGCTATTCATACGTATGCTGGATACGAAAATGTTGTTTTACGTAATTTGAAACAACGTATTGATTCTCTAGGTATGAATGACAAGATTTTTAATGTTATCGTTCCGATCGAAAAGAAGATAAAAATCAAAGGAGGTAAAAGAGTAGAGGTAGAAGAAAAGATTTACCCTGGCTATGTGCTGGTGGACATGATCGTGACAGATGATTCTTGGTATGTGGTACGTAATACTCCACGAGTGACGGGTTTCGTCGGTGCGGGCGTGAATCCTGTGCCACTTCGTAAGGATGAAGTAGACTATTTGTTTAAGAAGATGGACGCTGGGACTGCTAAGCACAACATCGACATGACGGTCGGTGAGAGTATTTTGATCACTGATGGTCCATTTAAAGATCTGGAAGGAAAGATAAGTTCTGTTGACGAGGAACGTGGTAAGGTGAAAGTGCTTGTTTCCATGTTCGGTCGTGAGACTCCAGTCGAGCTCGACTTCTTGCAAGTTAAGAAAATATAAGCTAATCTACAGGTAATAATTTAAAATAAGAAAATGGCGAAAAAAATAACTAAAAAAATAAAACTACAAATACAAGCGGCAAAAGCTACACCTGCGCCGCCACTTGGTCCAGCGCTTGGTCAGGCAGGCATCAACATCGGCGATTTCGTCACTAAATTCAACGCTGCTACCGCTAAAATGGCGGGAGACAAAGTTGGTGTTTCTATTACTGTTTATGAAGATCGCAGTTATGACTTTGTGGTAAAAACTCCACCTGTCACTGGTCTTATTTTGAAGGCAGCCGGGGTAGAAAAAGGTTCTGGCAAAAACGCTGCAACTAAAGTTGGAAAGATCACTCGCGCTCAAGCACTTGAAATAGCTAAAAAGAAAATGCAAGATTTAAATTCTAAAGATGATGAAGGAGCCATAAACATCATTGCGGGCTCTGCTCGAAGTATGGGCATAGAGGTGAAAGGCTAGAAGTTACTAAAATGTTACTTAAAAAGAAAAGAACTTTAGTCATGGGGATACTAAATGTTACCCCAGACTCTTTTTCTGATGGCGGACTCTATTTTAAAAATACAGATAAAGCTTTCAAACAAACCCAGTTGATGCTAAAAGCTGGCGCAGACATCATTGATGTCGGCGGTGTTTCGACTCGGCCGGGGTCATTACCTGTTAGCGTGGGTGAAGAGATGCGCAGAGTGCTGCCGGTGATTAAAAAAATTCGACAGAAATTTTCAAAAATAATTATATCCATCGATACCAACAAATCTGAAGTTGCAGAAGCGGCAATTATGGCTGGAGCCAATATGGTGAACAGTTTAGGTGGTTTTAATTTTGATAAAAATTTAGCCAAGATTGTCGCGGACAAGAATGTTCCAGCGGTTATTTATCATATAAAAGGTGAGCCTAGGACCATGCAGTCTGGAGAAATAAAATATAAAAATGTGGTTTCCGAAATCAATAAATTTTTCCGAGAACAAATTACCATTGGAAAAAAGTTCGGTATCAGGAGAGAACAATTTATTCTCGATCCTGGCATAGGCTTTGGTAAATCAGTCGAGCACAATCTGACCATCATCAGAGAATTAAAGAAATTCACCAAATGGAATTTGCCCTTACTCATCGGTGTTTCCCGTAAAAGCCATTTAGGCAAAGTTTTACAAAGTAAACTAAATTTACAAGAAGTCCCAAGTGACAAAGAAAGACTCGAAGCAGGCCTGGCTGAGACTGCTTTTGCTGTTTTGAATGGAGTAAATATTGTGCGGACTCATGACGTTCTCGAGACAAAAAAATTCCTTGCGGTATTAGATGAATTACGATAATATGACTTACATGAAACACCAAACATTTTTTAATCAGCTTTCAGAAGTAATAGAGAAGAAATCCATTCTCAATCATCCATTTTATAAGTGCTGGCAGGCAGGCAAACTCGAGAAGAGCGAATTACAGGAATACATGAAACAGTATTACCATTTTGAGAATGCTTTCCCACGGTTCATGAGTGGAATTCATACAAATTGTGAAAATGCGGAAATGCGTAAAGTCATGTTGAAAGATTTAATCGGTGAAGAAGGCGAAGCCACGAATCATGTTGATCAACTCATCACTTTCTCCAGAGCCCTAGGTTTGTCAAAAGATGAAGTCATTAATTCCAAAGCGAATCAAAATACTGCTGATGCTATAAAAACATTTTTAGAATTGGCCCAGGACAAAAATATAAAAAAAGGTTTGGCAGCGCTTGCTACTTATAAAGAACAAATTAGAAAAGTAGCAGAGACCAAAGAACACGGACTCAAAGAATACTATGGAATTCAAAGCGATTACGCCCTTCAGTTTTTTAGGACTCATGCGAAGAAAAATGTGGCTTGGCACGAACTTTTAGATGAGATGATTTCAGAAAAAGAATATCCTGTTGCCCTTGGTGCTGTTAATTCTCTTTGTGATGCTTGGTGGCACTATCTAGACGGCGTCACGACTCCATCCATGAAAAAAAGGATGGTCTGTTAAAACCCCATGCAGATTATTCCAATTAAAACTACGATATTCCGCGCCCACGGAGATTTGTTGGAATTTATCTTTAAATATATTAAAAAGCTTCCGGAAAAGTCTGTTTTGGTTGTGACTTCAAAAATTGTAGCGCTATCTGAGGGCCGAACAGCAGAGCCTGCAGGTGAAAAAGGAAAAATTAAACTCATAAAAAGAGAGAGCAGTTTTGCTCTAAAAACCAAGCACACTTGGTTAACCATCAAAGATGGCATGGTCATGGCCTCTGCTGGTATTGATGAATCAAATGCTGATGGGAAGATAATTTTACTTCCAAGAGATAGTTTCAAATCGGCTGAAACAATCCGTAGGGCTTTGTGTAAAAAATTTAGCATTAAAAATCTGGGTGTACTCATAACAGACAGCCGACTTTTTCCTTTGCGCGCTGGAGTGGTGGGGGTTGCACTTGGTTACGCGGGTTTCAATGGTTTGCGGAACTATATAGGCCAAAAAGATATTTTTGGAAGAAAATTAAAAATGTCCAAAACGGACATAGCAGACAGTTTGGCAACGGGGGCTGTGCTCTGCATGGGCGAGGGAGAAGAGAAACAGCCACTTGCTGTGATAAAAGACGCTCCTGTCGTTTTTACTAAAAAAATTAATAGAAATGAACTTATCATTGACCCCACAAAAGACATTTACGCTCCACTTTTTGCCGATTTGAACAAGAATAAAAAAAATGTTAAAAGATAAGCCTCCCAAGAAAATACTTACTCCATATTTGATCGAACTCATTACTAAATTAGCTCCAAAAGTCGGAGCGAGGGTTGTCATAGAACCACAGTGGGGGATAGCAGCGCAGATAATTTACAGAAATGGGGTAATACGTTCTGTTCGCATGTATTCCCTCGACTTAAACCATATTGCCTCTTCTGACATTGCTCGGGACAAAGATTATGCTAAATTTTTCATGAAAAAAAGAGGGTATCCAGTTGCAGAAGGCAAAACTGTGCTGGAAGATAATTGGGCCGACGCAGTAAAAAGTAATCAGCGAATTCCCTACGGAGTAAAGTATGCTAAGAAACTAGGTTATCCGCTCATCGTCAAGCCAAACAGTAAAAGCCAAGGTTCGGGTGTGTGTCTTGTTCACAACAAGGCTGAATTAGTCATGGGCCTAAAGGAAATATTTAAATGGGATCGGGTGGCTATCATTGAGCGGTACTTGCCTGGACAAGATTATCGGATTGTTGTTTTAAATAAAGAAATTATTTCGGCTTATGAAAGAATTCCACTATCTGTCACAGGAGACGGACGATGCTCAATACTTAAACTTCTAAAAGAAAAACAGCAATCTTTTATTAAATCCGGCAGGGATACTAAAATAAATTTTAAAGATAGGAGAATTAAATTAAAATTAAAACATGCTGGATATAATCTGAATACTATTTTAGCAAAAGACGCAAAAGTTTATCTGCTTGATAATGCTAATTTATCTACCGGCGGGGACTCGATAGACGTGACTAACTTCATTCATCCCGGATTTCGTAAAATTGCTATAAATCTAACAAAAGATATGGGGCTTCGTATGGCCGGCGTGGATATTATGGTTATAAAAGGGGATATCACTAAAAATCCAGAAGAATGTAATTATTACATTATAGAAATAAATGCTGCTCCGGGGCTGGATCACTACGTCACTACAGGTAAAAAACAGAAGAAAATAGTTGAGGCAATGTATTTAAAAGTCTTGAAAGCGCTTGGCAAAAAAGACTGATACAGCAAAATCATTAGTAAATACAGCACGGATATTTTTTTACTAAAAAATTCCTCGTGGGAGCTTACGTCGCGCTCCCAAGTCTGTATTTACTAATGATTTTGCTTTCTCTCCTTTTTGGAGTATATTAAGGAAGTGAAAAAATCGACTAAAAAATTTGCAAAACACCAAAGGCCCACTTGGGACGAGTATTTTTTGCAAATGGCTGAGCTTGTCGGTTCTCGGGGCACTTGCGATCGTGGATATGCGGGGACGGTAATCGTCAAAAACAAACGTCTTTTGGCAGCTGGTTATGTCGGTTCACCTGTTGGATTGCCACATTGCGACGATGTTGGACATGAAATGCATACTGTTACCAATGAAGAAGGTTTAGTTTCAAGACACTGTATTCGTACTGCGCATTCGGAAACAAATGCGATAGCTAACGCTGCGCGTTTCGGTATAGCGATAGATGGCGGGACAATGTATTCGAAAATGGTGGCTTGTTATGCATGTGCGAAAGTTATCGTGAACGCGGGTATAAAACGTTTTGTGGCGTCTCAAGACTATCATGTAAGTGCCAAAACTAAAGAAATCTTCAAAAAAGCTGGCGTCAAACTTGATATTATAAATAAAAAAGTTGAATCATATAAAGATCAATAACATGTCCATAGATTTCAAAGAATTACAAAAAGAAATAATGAGGAATAGGAAAGAGAAAGGTTTTGCTAATGACATTACCAACGACTTTTGTCGTGCATACGAAGAACTTTCTGAAGCATTTTCTCGATACAACAAGGGGCAAGATGGGGTAGCAGAAGAATTTGCTGATGTGATCATCTTTCTTCTCGGTATGTCTTATAATCTGGGTTTCGATTTAGAAAAAGAGCTCGTAGCCAAAGTGGAAAAAAATAAAAAGAGAAAATACAGGAAAGAAAAGTCTCCTGGCGGTAAAGATATATTTATTCGTATCAAGACTCCTGAAGATCCTTAGACTTTTTCGTATATTTTGAACGTAAAATTGTAAGGGTGTTTTTCGTCTTTTGGATGAAACTTTTCAGAAATTATCTTCCATTCATTTATGTTAAACTCTGGGAAAAATGAATCTGCTGGGACTTCTGCTTCCACATGCGTCAGATACATTCGATTTAAATAAGGCAAAGCCAGTTTCAATATTTCGCCTCCACCAATAATAAAAACCTCTTTTTCTTTCTTACATTCTTTTATAGCATCTTCTACACTATGCACTATGGTTGCATTAGGTATTTTGTAAGATTTGTCCCTTGTGATAATAATATTTTTCCGTTCCGGTAAAAGTTTGCCCATGGAGTCGTAAGTTTTACGTCCCATGATGACTGTATGTCCACGAGTTATATCTTTGAAGTTTTTTAAATCATCGGGTAAATGCCAAGGCAGTTTATTACCAAAACCCAGTCCTCTATTTTTACCAAAAGCTATGACGCAAGATAAAATCATATTTATTTATACGGCGATAGGTGCCTTGATGCCTTCGTGGGGGTTATAATCGACTAATTCGAAGTCCTCTATGGTAAAGTCTTCAATTTTCATTTTCTTTGGATTTATTTTCATCTTTGGCAAGGGGCGGATATCATTTTTGCGGGATATTTGCAGTTTCGCTTGCTCTAAATGATTCGAATATAGATGCACATCTCCACCAGTCCAGACGAATTCTCCAACCTTGAGGCCGCAGATCTGCGCGATGATCATGGTGAACGTGGCGTATGAGGCGATATTGAAGGGGACCCCGAGGAATGTGTCACATGAACGTTGGTATAGCTGGCAGGAGAGCTTGCCGTCTGCTACATAAAATTGGAAGAAGCAGTGGCAGGGAGGCAGTCCGGCCTTTGCCATCTCTTCTATGTCAGCCACATTCCAAGCTGAGACTATGAGCCTTCTAGAGTCGGGGCTTTTTTTGATTTGTTCAATCACGTTTGCGAGCTGATCTATATGTTTATTATTTGGTGCTGGCCAGCTACGCCACTGATAGCCATAAATTGGTCCAAGATTGCCGTATTCTTTCGTAAATTTCTCATCTGTCTTTATTTTTTCCACAAACTCTTTTATTCCAGTATTCCATTCTTCTGATCCTGTTTTTGGAACTTCTTTTTTATTCCTAATCAAATATGCCTTGTATGGCCATTCGTCCCAGATATGCACATTGTTGTCTGCTAGATATTTCAAATTTGTATCTCCGCGCATAAACCATAAAAGTTCATGGATAATGGATTTGATCGGTACTTTCTTGGTGGTGAGGAGAGGGAAGCCGTCCTCTAGATTAAAGCGCATTTGATAGCCGAGCAGGCTCTTAGTACCCGTACCCGTGCGGTCAGTTTTCGTGGCACCATTTTTCATGATGTGCTCAAGGAGGTCCAAGTATGATTCATCTACATGTTTACCAATAAGTTTATTCTGCATAGTTTCATTATACTTTTCTGATTAGATTATGAAACATTGACAATTTATATTCAAAGTGCTATACTTGATTCATCATTCTCTGTATATACATATTGGGAGTGACCCAATATTTATGTACAAAACTAATTCGACAGCTCCGAAGAAATTCGGCAGTCACACTTCTACGTTTAAAACGAAACCTCGTTTTAGTGGAGGAAAATTTAATAATTCTCGTCCTCGTTTTTCTAGGACGGGGAGTAGATGTGCTCTAAAGAGGGGCAGGTTTGGTGGCGAGCGGATAGATGCTTCTCGCTTTATCAAAAAGGCTATTCACGTGGAAGAAAAGCTTTATGTGGCAAAACATAATTTTATTGATTTTCCATTTAATCCGCAGTTACATAAAAATATAGCCAACGCCGGATTCATTCATCCGAGGCCGATTCAGGACCAAGCGATACCGGTAGTTTTGACTGGCAGGGACGTTTTCGGCATGGCAAACACTGGCACAGGTAAAACTGCCGCCTTTCTCTTGCCTCTGATTGAAAAAATTTCTAAAACAAAGGGGCTCTCTAAAAAAGAAAAAGTTTTAATCATGGCGCCCACTCGCGAACTAGCCTTGCAGATAGAAAGCGATTTCAAAAAACTTGCCTTTGGGTTCGGCATGTTCTCTGTCGCTTGTGTGGGAGGATTGCCGATCATGAAACAAATAAGGGAAATAAAGCTTGGAGTATCTTTTGTTATTGGTACACCGGGGCGCCTGCGAGATTTGATTGATCAAAAAGTCCTCGACCTCTCTACTTGTCACTCTGTGGTGCTCGATGAAGCTGACCGAATGCTCGACATGGGTTTCCGCGACGACATGGTATACATCATTGGTAAGACTGCCAAGGAACGCCAAACTCTCTTCTTCTCTGCGACTCTTTCTCCAGAAATCAGGAAAATGACGGAACAATATCTCAAAGATCCTATTTTCGTTTCTGTTATCTCTGGTGAAACAGCGAAAAATATTGATCAAGATGTGGTTCGTTTTATAACTAAAGAAGAAAAGATAGAAAAACTGCACGAAGTTCTAACAAAAGACGGATCTGACAAAGTTCTCATCTTTCGTGAGATGAAACACAGCGTGGACTCTCTGGCTAAAGAATTAGCCCATGCTGGATTTAAAGTGGGTGGTATCCACGGTGACAAGAGAAGCCGTGAACGTATTCGCATACTTGATTCTTTTAAAAAGGATCAGATCAATATCTTGATCGCTACAGATGTAGCAGCGAGAGGTCTCGACATCCCAGATGTGACGCATGTCATCAACTACGATGTGCCGCAGACCTACGATACTTATGTACATCGCATCGGCCGAACTGGCCGCGCAGGCAAGAAGGGTACAGCCCTGACTTTTGTGCCGGCGTAAACTTGTTTGCAAAGTTAGCTGTACTCTATATAATTGGTCCATATGGTAATCGACGGACAACCGGGTGGTGCAAAGAAAAATAAAAAAGAAATTGGGCTTGAGTTTCAAGTTGGAGCTGAGGGTATTTCTTACGATTATCTTAATAATACTCTAATGGGTGTTATGTATTCAAAAGCACTTTTAGGTGTACCAGGATTTAAAGTGTCTGATTATGCTACTTCAGAAATAGAATTAAAGAAACAAATTTTAAAAACAATAAAAAATTTCCCTTCCTATACCGAGTATATGATGGAACATGGTGTCACAAAAGGTAAAGGAAAAGCATTTCAGTTGAATGATTTTTTAACACCAAAAGGTAATGAAATTGTTGCTAGATTAGATGAAATTACTCTAGAAATTAAAAGTCTTTATGTAGAGGATCCAAAAACACTAAAAGTAGAAAATGCATTAAAATTATTCCAAGAAGTTGATGAACTTATAAAAGCTCAAGATAGATAGAATCAGAAAAACATGAAATAAAAAAACTCCACGTTTGGTGGAGTTTTTTAGGCTTTAATCAATCCAGCTTTAATGAGGGTGGCATAAGCGCCGTTTTTCTTCATGGTGCGCATGCCTTTAGTGGAAATCTCAATATTTAAGAATTTATTTATTTCCGGCACGAAGATTCTCTTCTTTTGAAGGTTTATGTTCTTTCGTACTCGGCCAGTCGGGTTAAACTTCGTGGCACGGGTTCTATTGGAGTATCCTCCTCCGACAATTGAACCCTTTTTTGTTATTGCACATATTTTCATAACGGATTTTATGGTATCATTAAAACCATTATAATGCAAACGAAGAGTACCAAAAACAAATGACCGATGGCACAAACGCAATTTTCTATGTAGCAGTGCTGGTGATGTCTATAGTCATTCATGAAGTTTCGCATGGTTTCATGGCAGAATACTTTGGCGACTCTACGGCGCGCTTTGCAGGCAGGCTGACTCTAAACCCACTCAAGCATCTAGATCTTTTCGGGTCTATCTTTTTACCCCTATTCTTGGTTTTATCAAATTCTCATTTTTTATTCGGTTGGGCGAAGCCGGTGCCATATAATCCAGATAATTTGAGCAGTAAAAAGTGGGGGACTATCGCTGTAGCGGGAGCGGGGGTACTGGCGAATTTTTGTATGGCCGTTATATTTGGAATCATTATTCGCCTTACAGCAGGGGCATCTTTACCAGAAGGTTTTTATTTTATAACCTCTCTAATTGTGATAGTTAACCTTGCTTTGGGGATATTTAATTTAGTTCCAATACCACCACTTGATGGCTCTAAGATACTTTTCTCACTTCTGCCCTCATCTTTCTCCTCATTTCTCTTCAAGTTTGAGCAGTACTCTTTGATTTTATTGATATTGTTTATCGTCTTTTTCGCCGAATATTTATCGCCAATATTGGCATTTGCCTTTCATTTTCTGACTGGTCTTGCATTTTAGTTTTTAAAATAGTATATTGCTCTCGTAGTCCTTAAGGGGCTATTTTGTTTCTCTGTAGTCTTTTTTGTCAATTTAAGTCAAATTTAATGGCCACAATTAATCAATTAGTTAGAAAAGGTAGATTTAAAGCTCACCCGAAAGACAAGACGGTGGCTTTGACACGTGGATTCAATGTTCTTAAAAATAGACCAGTCTTTTTCTCTTCACCTTTCAAGCGTGGCGTTTGTACCAAAGTCTCCACAACCACTCCAAAGAAACCGAACTCTGCTCTACGAAAGATCGCCCGCGTACGTTTGACTAACGGCATGGAAGTCACCGCTTACATTCCAGGTGAAGGGCACAATCTCCAAGAACACTCCGTCGTTATGATTCGTGGCGGACGCGTGAAGGACTTGATCGGAGTGCGATACCACATCGTTCGTGGTGTGCTCGACACACAAGGAGTAGAGAAGAGGAGACAAGGACGTTCGTTATATGGTAATAAGAAACCAAAAGAAGCAAAGGCGAAATAAGACGAAGTAATAAAAAATAATTTAAAAAAATGAGACGTAAAGTAAAAAATAGAAATATAGTAGCGCCGGACTTCATCTACAATTCTACAAAATTGGAGAAGTTCATCAACTACATCATGTGGTCTGGCAAGAAGGAGACGGCTCGCAAGGTCATGTACGCTACTTTTGATGTCATCAAAGAAAAAACAGGTAACCCAAATCCTCTCGAAGTTTTCGATCTAGCTATGAAGAACGCTGGTCCTTTGACGGAAGTTCGTTCAAAGCGTATCGGTGGTGCGAACTACCAGATCCCGATCGAGGTCCGCCCTGAGAGACGTAGTGCTTTAGCTATGCGCTGGATTCGTGATGCTGCTCGCGGTGGAAAGGGCAAGCCAATGCATTTAAAACTCGCTGACGAAATAATATCTGCTTCCAAGAACGAAGGTTCTGCTATTAAAAAGAAAGAAGATACTCACAAAATGGCTGAAGCCAACAAAGCTTTTGCTCACTTTGCTTGGTAAAAATATATGGAAAGAGATTATCCACTTGAAAAAGTTAGAAATTTTGGAATTATTGCGCACATTGATGCTGGGAAAACGACCACGACTGAGCGCGTGCTTTATTACACTGGTAAGAAGCATAAAATAGGTGAAGTACACGAAGGGGAGACTACGACAGACTGGATGGAACAAGAACGAGAACGTGGTATTACCATCACAGCTGCAGCAGTCACCTGTTTCTGGACTCCGACATACGCTCCAACAGATAAGACTAAAACTCATCGCTTTAATATCATCGATACTCCTGGACACATCGACTTTACGGTGGAAGTAAAGCGTTCTCTTCGCGTGCTCGATGGAGCCGTGGTTGTTTTTGACGGTGTGGCGGGTGTAGAACCTCAGTCTGAGACTAACTGGAGATACGCCGATGAAGCCAAAGTGCCTCGTGTTTGTTTCATAAATAAATTAGACCGAACTGGTGCTTCTTTTGAACACTCTTATGCCACTATTTTAGACCGACTAAGTAAGAAAGCTGTTCGTGTACAGATCCCTATTGGTCTCGAAGAAAAATTCGAGGGTGTTATAGATTTGCTCCGCATGAAGGCCTTTTACTTTGAGGGAGAGATGGGCAACAAAGTTATTGAAAAAGAAATTCCGGAAAATCTAAAGGCTGATGCGGTGAAATATCATTCTGAACTTGTAGAAAAGATCGTAGAGACTGATGACAAGATGATGACGGAATATCTAGAAGGGATAATCCCTGGCATAGATGTTTTGAAGAAGACTCTCCGTAAAGCTGTGATCGAAAACACCATTTTCCCAGTTTTTACTGGTTCTGCCTTGAAGAATAAAGGTGTTCAGCTAATACTCGATGCGGTCATAGATTACTTGCCAGCTCCGACAGACATCGCGGCGGTTTCGGGTATTGATCCAAACAATGATGATAAAGTAATCACACGAAGCGCCTCTGATAAAGAACCTTTTTCGGCACTTGCCTTTAAAGTCGCGACTGATCCATTCGTTGGTCAGATCATTTTCTTTCGTGTCTACTCTGGAACGCTTTCTGCTGGTACATATATATACAATCCTCGTACTCGTAACAAAGAGCGTATCGGACGTATTCTCCGAATGCATGCAAATGACCGCGAAGAAGTGAAGCAGGTCTTTGCGGGAGAAATCGCGGCGGCGGTTGGTTTGAAAGACACCATTACCTCCGATACAATCTGTGATGAAAATAATCCTATTGTCTTAGATAGAATAGTTTTCCCCGAACCTGTTATTTCTCTACGTATAGAACCAAAAACAAAAGCTGACCAAGAAAAAATGGGTATGGCTTTGAACCGTCTCGCACAGGAAGATCCGACCTTTAGAGTCAGCACTGATCAGGAGACAGGGGAGACCATCATCGCCGGTATGGGTGAGCTGCACCTCGAAATCATCGTGGATCGCATGAAGCGTGAATTTACCGTCGAAGCAAATGTGGGCAAGCCTCAGGTGGCCTACCGTGAGACGATCAACAGCAATGCCGAAGCAGAAGGTAAATATATCAAGCAGTCTGGCGGACGTGGTAACTACGGACACGTGAAGATCAAGGTTAAGCCAATGGAAATGCTCACGAAAGAGGAGCTAGAAGATTTACCAAAGAATACCAAAAGATCTCCTGGATTTGAGTTCGTAAATACCATTAAAGGAGGTGTAATTCCGCAAGAATACATCGCTCCATGTGAAAAGGGATTCAAAGAAGGTCTTGATCGTGGAGTTTTAGCAGGGTTTAAAATGGTGAATGTATCTGTGGAACTCTGGGACGGTAGCTACCACGAAGTGGACTCGAACGAAATGGCTTTCAAAATCGCTGCTTCAATGGCCGTGCAGGATGCATGTAAACGAGCGAACCCAGTCATCTTAGAGCCGATGATGAAAGTAGAAGTTGTGACTCCAGATAAATTCATGGGTGATGTCACAGGCAATCTTTCCTCGAAGCGCGCACTCATCGAAGGTATGGAAGACCGCGGTATGAACAAAGTCATCAAAGCTATCGTGCCTCTATCTGAAATGTTTGGATATATGACTGGACTACGCTCTATGACCGAAGGCCGCGCTTCATTCACTATGGAATTCTTCAGATACGATATCGTGCCAAACAACGTCGCTGAGACTATTATTGCGGCGAGAAAATAAAAATAGCAAAATTTCGTGCTATTTTGCTATTTTCTGTTAATATAACAGAAATGTTAACTACGCCTTTTTACGACCCAGAGAAGTCCTATAAAGAAAACTTTGAGAAGGGTCCTTTTGGGGCTTTTGCCGATGGAAAAGTAATACAAAATAATAGTAACCAAAAGTATGACTTCTTGGGTTTTAAAGTCAATTCACCCTTTGGCATACCAGCTGGACCGCTTATTAATGGGAATTTCGTGCAAGCTGCGCTCGACAAAGGTTTCGATATTGTGACTTACAAGACAGTTCGAAGCGACACATACCCATGTCACCCCTGGCCCAATGTTCTTTCTGTAAAAGTAAATGGTGATTTAACTTTTGAGAAAGCCAAAGGAAAGCTCATAGCGGATCATGAATATACGATGCCTATCTCTATTACTAATTCTTTCGGCGTCCCTTCTTTTAGCCCCGAATTTTGGCAAAAGGATTTGGCGAAAGTTGTAAAAGACGCCCGTCCTGGGCAGATCGTCATTGGAAGTTTCCAAGGTACCAAAAAGGAAGGACAAAGTGTGGAAGAATATATAAATGATTTTCGCAAAGTTGCCAAACTTCTCAAAGATACGGGGGTAAAAGTAGTAGAAGTGAACTTAAGTTGTCCAAATGAAGGCACGAATAATTTACTTTGCTACGATACGGATCGTAGTGTAAAAGTGGTCAAGGTGATAAAAGAAGAAATAGGGCAAATCCCGCTCATCATCAAGATTGCTTATTTTAAAGATGAAGATGTGTTGCGAAATCTTGTAAAATCAATTGGGCCAATAGTTCAGGGGATTTCTGCGATAAACACTATCCCAGCTCAGATTGTCGATAAAAATGGCATGCAAGCTTTGCCCGGAGAAGGACGTTTGTACAGCGGGGTCTGCGGGCATGCCATAAAGTGGGCGGGGTTAGATATGGTAAAAAAATTAAAAAAGTTGCGAGAAGAATTGGGCTATTCTTACACCATTATCGGCGTCGGCGGAGTCACGGAGCCAGAAGAATTTTTTGAATACAGAGATGCCGGGGCGGATATCGTCATGTCTGCGACCGGTGCGATGTGGAACCCTTATCTTGGCAGAGATATTGCTTTGGAGATAAAGAAAAAGTTAAGATAAATCTATGAATGAGGCTATTAATATATTAAAGAAAGTGGGAGCGGTACTGGCTGATGACCATTTTGTTGGGACTTCAGGGCTTCATTTTGATGCTTATGTGAATAAGGATTTTTTGTATCCGCACACAGCCGAGACTTCTGAGATTTGTAGATTGATGGCGGAGAAATGCAAAGATAAGAATATCGAAGTCGTCGTCGGTCCGGCGCTCGGCGGGATCATTCTTTCTCAATGGGTTGCTCACCACCTGAGTGGTATGTGTGGAAAGGAAGTTTTAGCAGTATATACAGAGAAAACAGCAGAGGGTGGGCAAGCTTTCACTCGGGGATATGAAAATTGTATAAAAGGTAAAAGAGTGCTGATAGTCGAGGACATAATAACCACTGGTGGTTCATTGCTTAAATCTGCAACTGCAGTTAAAGGTGCAGGGGGGAATTTGGTGGCTGTATGTGCGATGGTAAACAAAAATGAAGATATAAAAGAAAATATAGACGGTGTGCCGTTTTATTCTCTAACTGATTTATTTATACCTACGTATGAAGCTGGT
>CALQYS010000011.1 GCA_943348755.1 Candidatus Nomurabacteria bacterium
TTCGCTTCACCACGCGCTCCGCGCGTGGCACATTAGCGGTTTTGAAAATAGGTTCGGACTTGGTACAATAGACACACCAGAACAGAACTAAGAGGCTCTGAACGAGCCAATGCTTGGGCGTGCCGAAGGCACGCCCACTGTGTTTCGCCTGAATTTCGCCCAGAATCCGCAAGGGAATCCGCCAAAAATGAATCCGAATTGAGCGCGCAAGCGCGCACTGTTTTTTCGCCAAGAAGCAGGTGCGAAATCAGAAGCAATTTTGACATAGTATTTGCTTTGATACAAAAAGAATTTTTGTGTCAGAAATATTTTTGGTATACTGGAAATGTTGAAACCAATTATTATTAGCTAGTTAGCAGAAATGGCTATTCCAGCTATCTTAACTAGCGTTAAGGTTTCAACACTGGAGTAGCCATTTCTGCTTTACAAAAATATGTCACAAAAATTCTTTTTGTATGCTCGCAAGAGCACCGATGTCGAGGACAAGCAAGTTTTGAGCATTGATGCGCAAATTACGGAATTGCGCGCTTTCGCCAAAAATGAAAAGTTAGAAATTGTTGAGGAGTTTGTAGAAAAGCGTACTGCGAAAATTCCAGGTCGTCCCATTTTTGGCGAGATGATGAGGAGAATTGCGAAAGGTGAAGTGTCTGGGATTATCAGTTGGCACCCCGATAGATTGGCGCGCAATTCTGTGGACGGCGGACAGATAATCTACTTTCTCGACATCGGAAACCTTGCGAGCCTCAAATTCCCTAGCCACTGGTTTGAAAACACGCCACAGGGCAAATTCTCGCTGTCTATGGCATTTGTACAAAGCAAATACTATGTAGATTCTCTTTCCGAAAATACGAAGCGTGGACTTCGCCAAAAAGTACGCATGGGAATATTTCCAAGCCAAGCGCCTTTGGGGTATCTCAACGATTCGCGAACAAAAACAATCGTGGTGGAAAAGAAAAAATCTAAAATTGTGCGCTTGGCTTTCGAGAAATATGTCAAAGGAAATATGCGACTTGAAGATGTTTCTTCCTTTTTGGCGAAGAACAATATTACAACTCGAACCGGAAAGAGAATCTCAAAAACCAAAGCGTCTTTTATCCTCTCCAATCCGTTCTATATCGGTTTGTTTAAGTATGGTGGAGAAATCCACGAGGGTAAACACGAGCCAATCATTTCAAAGAAACTTTTTGATGAAGCACAGGAAATGTTGAAGTTTCGTGGACAACCTGAACGAAAAGCTAAAAATGAACCTCAACCTTTTTGCGGACTCATTTCCTGTGCTTCATGTGGAATGATGATAACTGGCGAACATAAATTCAAACGGCAGAAAAATGGGAATGTTCACGAGTATACATATTATCGTTGTACGAAGAAACGAAAAGATTTTGTGTGTAAAGAATCTGCCGTTAGAGAAAAGGAACTCGACCGCCAGTTATCATCACTAATCAAAAAAGTTTCTTTGCCCAAAGACTGGGCGGAAGAATTATTGAAAATGGCGGAAAATGAACACGGAAAATCCGCCCAGTCTTTGACTGCTTGTGTGAAAGAGAAAGAGGAAAAGATTTCTTCTTTGTCGAGAAAGTTAGAGCGACTTCTTTCGGGCTATCTTGACCAAGATATTGAAAAAGAAATCTATCGTGTTGAAAAATCAAAATTATTACTTTCCAAGAAGTCGCTCGAAGAAGAAATCACTAATCTTTCACACAAGCAGAATGATTGGCTCGAACCGATGAAAGAATGGATAAAAGACGCGCAATCATTGGACAAAATTGCTTCTGATGATGACCTTTTTGCAAAAAAGGTCAAAGCCAAAGAAATCTTTGGCTCGAACCTGCTTCTTGGCGAAAAAACTCTGCGCGCTTGCGCGCCCAATTCGGATTCATTTTTGGCGGATTCCCTTGCGGATTCTGGGCGAAATTCAGGCGAAACACAGTGGGCGTGCCTTCGGCACGCCCAAGCATTGGCTCGTTCAGAGCCTCTTAGTTCTGTTCTGGTGCCCGAGGTGGGAATCGAACCCACATCCCTTACGAGACACGATTTTAAGTCGTGCGCGTATACCAGTTCCGCCACTCGGGCAATTTCCTAAAATATTTTAACATGTTTTAGGGGAGGCCTGGGGCGGAATTGAACCGCCGTATATTCCTTTTGCAGAGGAATGCCTTACCACTTGGCTACCAGGCCTTACAGCACATCCTACTTTTCTCGAAGCAGTTCGTCAATTTTTTGTCTATGCTTTTCTCCGAGGTCAAGGGCGATGTCGATAAAGGGAATATTTTTAGTAGTCAGTTTCTTTTTAAAGAATTCTCGCAGCTCGGGCCTCTTGCGCTTGGCAAACTCGAGTGCGGTTTTTTCTTTTTCTGTCGGCAAGACGGTGATGAATATAGTCGCGCGTTTCATGTCAGGGGAGCAGCTAGCGGAGGTGACGGTGATGAGGGAAGTCCGATTATTTTCCCGCCCTAAAAATTCAGCTGTGAGCTCTTTGAGGTAATTTGCTACTTTTTCTTTTCGTTCCGACATTTTACTTTTGGGCTATAGAAAATAGCTCTATGACGTCTCCTGGCGCTACTTCTATCTTTGATTCGATCATCATACCAAACTCTTGCCCTTCCTCGACCGTGCTTGTCTTTACCTTGCTTTTCTCTAAGTTCACTATTTTCCCACGACCGATCTCAAATTCTCGACGCATGATTTTAACCGTGCCGTTTAAGAGCATGTTACCCTCTATCACCTTACCGCCTATGATCTGGCGCTCTTTGGTGCGGCTGAAGGCTCGGATGATCTTGGCTCGGCCAGTCGTCTCTATTGTCTCTACCCTTGGCCTTCTCTTCTCCATTTCTACCTCGAGCCATTCGGTCATTTTGTAAATAATGTCGAAGAAAGAAATTGTTATGCCTCTTTTTTGAGCAATCTCGAGAGCACTTTTGTCTGCTTTGACATTAAAACCGATGATTATGGCGTCTTCGCTGTTGGCAATATTCTTAATATCAGATTCGGAAATTGGCCCCACACCCTCGCTTATGATTTTAAATTCTGCGCTTTGCAGCTCTCCTTTACATTTTATTTTAGCGATTTCTTTTTCAATAGCTTCGATAGATCCAGACACATCAGCTTTAAGCAGTATTGGGATTATTTTTTTATCGATGTCTTTATCGGAAACTTTCATTTCTGGCTTACCTCCTTTACTCTTTTGATTTTGTTCAATTTTCCAATTTTCCATGTGTTCGAGAGCATCCTTCTTTTTCTCGAAAGATTCAAACATTCCTCCCACTGCCGGCATTTTATCAAATCCACAAAGTCGTATAGGGGAAGAAAAAGAAGCTGTGTCTACCATTTCTCCTTTATAATTTTGTATTATTCGAGTGGAACAAACAGCATCTCCGGCAACTATCGTCATGCCCTTTTTTATTGTTCCATTTTTGATAATAAGTGTTGCCTGGATCCCGCGCTTTGAATCTAGATCAGCTTCGATGACAAAACCAGAAGCATTTTCTTCGGTGTTTCCAATTAAATTTTCCATTTCAGCTAAAATCAAAACGAGAGACAGAAGTACATCGATACCAGTGCCAACTTTGGCCGATATCTCTGCGCAGGGGATCTTGCCTCCGTAATTTTCCAAGTAAATTTCATTCTCCGCTAGTTCTTGTTTAGTTTTTTCGACATTGGCGCTCGGCTTGTCGATTTTATTGATGGCTACAATAACAGGAAGCTTCATTTCTACGATTGTTTTCCAAGCTTCAATTGTTTGCGGTTTTACTCCATCTTCCGCTGAAACTACCAAAATGGCGATGTCAGCAATGATCGCTCCACGTTCGCGCATTTTTGAGAAAGCTTCGTGTCCAGGGGTATCTAGAAAAGTTATTTTTTTATCTTTACCTTCTTCGTCCTTATGCAAGACTTCGTAGGCCGAAATATTTTGGGTTATTCCTCCAGCTTCGTTTTCCGTCACATTTGTCTTTCGGATATAGTCCAGCAAGGTTGATTTACCATGGTCAATATGTCCCATGACGACGACGACGGGAGGACGAGGCACTGTATTTTGTTTTGGATTATTCTTGTTCATATAAATTTGTTAGGTAAAGAAAATTTAGAAAATAAACTTGAAAAAATTTATAAAATCAAACTTTTCTGCGTTAGGTCATAAGGGTAAGGCTCTTGAAAAGTTTATTTTCTAAAATTTTATACCTTCGCTCTTTTCAACGCTTCTTTTTCTTCGGTACTTAATTCGTGTTCTGATTTGTTGTTTTTAATTGGTTTAGCAAATATGCTCATGCGCTCGCGAGAGTACAGGCTCGAGAGTACCACACCGTCACCATCTTCGTTTAATATCCCGATCGCAAAACTTTGGTTGCTGCCTTGATCAGGGAAAGGATTAAAGCGTATGGTCTCCAGTCCACGGATGCTCTTTCTTAGCTTCGCATTTATTATGGCGATATCTTTCTCCATATTTTCCTTCGTTTTATTTAATTGGACGACATTGTTTTCCAGACTAACGATAGTGTCCTCTAGATCTTTTGCTTTTTTACCTAGGAAAAATCTTTTCAACCTTTTTTCAGTGACAACTATCCAAACAGCGCCGACAATGATGGCGATACCGGTCAAAACGAAAAAAGCCATTTGGAGCTTTGTATTCATACACTTTCAATATATACTATTTTTGTGTCTAAATCAACAAGGAAAATAAGGGCAATTTACCTGGATTTTGCATCTAGCGCTCTTTCGGCTTCCTCAAATCCAGGTGCTATCCATGAACTGGGTTTGAAAGAAAAAAATAAACTCGAAAATGCTAGAGCGACAGTCGCAAATGTTTTAGGTGCACACAGCAATGAAATCATTTTTACTTCTGGAGCAACTGAAAGTAATAATCTAAGTATTTTCGGATTAGTTCGAAACTTCAAAAAGCCACACATTGTGACTACCAATATCGAACATGCGTCTGTCTTAGAAGTTTGTAAATATTTAGAAAGAACCAAACAGGCAGAAGTGACTTATGTGGCGGTAGAAAAAAACGGCATAATTGACCCCAAGAAAATCAAAAAAGCTCTCCAGCCAAACACTATTTTAGTTTCGGTTATGTATGCGAACAATGAGATAGGTACCATTCAACCCATACGTGAGATTGCAAAAGAAATTCGGCACTTCAACAAAAATATGCAAAAGAAAATTTTTTTTCACACTGACGCTGTGCAAGCGGTTAATTATTTGCCGATAAATATCGCTCATCTTGGTGTTGACCTGATGTCTATCAATAGCGCGAAAATTTATGGTCCAAAAGGAGTGGGAATTTTGTATGTCAAAAAAAATACACCACTTAGTCCTATAATGTTCGGTGGGAGTCAGGAGTTTGGTCTGCGTCCGGGAACGGAAAATGTAATTCTCGCAGTTGAACTTGCAAAGGCACTTCAGATCGCGGGAAAAATGAAAGAAGGGGAAGTCAAACGTCTAACCAAACTCCGAAATTATTTTTTCAAAAAATTGTCAAAGCCTGCCTTTGACATAGTAATAAACGGCGATTTACAAAATAGATTACCGAATAATATAAATATCACTATTCCAAATATCCCGAGTGATCTTTTGGTGATCGAACTATCAGCACGGGGCATAATGGCATCTGCCAAGAGTGCTTGTAAGGCGGGGGACGGCAAGGCATCTTATGTGATAAAAGCCATTAACGAAGAAATAAAAGAGACTGATGGTTCTCTGAGGTTCTCACTTGGCAGACAGACGACAAAAGCCGACATTGATCACACTATAAAAGCTCTATCTGAAATTTTGACAAAATTAAAAAAATGGTATAATTGAACCACTATGGACATCAAGGATCTAAACAAACCACAGCTGATACTTCTAGCGGTACTTTTAAGTTTCGTCACTTCTATTGCTACTGGCATAACGACAGTAACCCTAATGCAACAGGCACCAAAGAGTTTTACCGCTCCGATTAATCGAGTGGTGCAACAAACAATCGAAAAGATACAGCAAGTAGAAGGTAAGACCATAACCCAGACAGTTATCGTCAAAGAAGAAGACCTGGTGGTAGATGCTATAGCTAAAAATAAGTCAGCCACGTTTGTCGTAAGCAAAGATACTTTAGATGCAGATGGTCACATGGCTGAGGTTTCTGCGGGTAGGGGATTTGCGATTACTACAGACGGTACTGTAGTCGCAGATGGGACACTCGTTCCCGAGAAAGGCGTTTATTATCTTAAAAATGATAGCGGTAAATTTAAAGCGGATTTTGTGTCTACTGACAAAACTGGATTTTCTTTCCTAAAAATCGGAGTTCCGGTTAACGGTACAGATAAGCTCACGTTTACAGTGCCTACTTCTGGGGATATAGAAAAAATGAAGATGGGACAAAAGATTCTAGTCTTGGGTAATACTATTTCTTCTTCTATCTTTGAAGGAAACAAAAATGTAAACATTAATGTTACTAAATCAAATATAGGAGCTTTGGTACTTAATCTAGACGGTGAGGCTCTCGGTATCGCTCTTTCTGGAGATAATACTAATTTTGCCTCAATGAGTAGTATCAATAATGCCTTGAAGCTTTCTACTAGTCCGGGAGCTAACACAGGGACGACCATGACTGCGTCCCCATCACTTGCCCCAGGTCTTACATCTCCTAACTCCACCACACCCCCTGCACAGTAGAGTGTGGTTCTCTGCTTGACAGATGGTGTATACTAAGGATATAAGGAAAATATATGCCACCATTAAACAAATTTACAACCAAAGCCAAGGACGCTATTAAAAAAGCTCACGAGCTGGCTATCGAGCGTGGGGTGAACCATGTTTCTTCACTGCACCTTCTCGGTGCGCTTCTTATCCAAGAAGAAAGTATGGTGAATTCAATTTTAGACAAATTGGAAATAGACACCATGCTTTTGACGGACTCTGTGTTGGAACTGATAGAACTTCCAGAATCTCGCAGCACTCTTTCACCCTCTTATCAGATTTATCTGAATCCTGATCTTGCTCAAGTGATAGAGCAATCAGCCAAGCTGGCAGAATCCATGAAGGATGATTTCGTCTCAACCGAACACCTTTTTATCGCAATATTGGAAGTTACCTCTGAAGCGCGAGAAACTTTAGCGCGGTTCAGGATCAATAAGGAGTCTGTCATGAAAGTTTTAGAAGAGTTACGCAGTCAAAACATTACTGATGTGACAGAGCCAAAGAAATTTAAATTTATTTTAAAATACACTCGCAATCTAACTAAATTAGCCAAAGAAGACAAGCTTGATCCGGTCATTGGTCGGGATAACGAAATAATGCGTATTATGCAAATTCTCTCTCGAAGGACTAAGAATAATCCTATATTGATAGGCGAAGCTGGCACCGGGAAAACAGCCGTCGTGGAAGGGCTTGCACAGATGATCATCAAAAGTAATGTTCCGGAATCTTTGAAAGATAAAGAACTCGTTTCTCTCGACTTGGGTTTGCTAGTGGCTGGAACAAAATACCGTGGAGAATTTGAAGAAAGACTCAAAGGGATCATGAAAGAAATAGAACGTTCAGATGGTAAGGTAATTATTTTTATCGACGAGATTCATACTATCGTCGGTGCTGGAGGGGCGGAAGGAACAATGGATGCTTCAAATATGTTAAAGCCCGCGCTTTCTCGTGGCGAACTCCGAGCCATCGGTGCCACGACCTTGCGTGAATATCAAAAACACATCGAAAAAGATCCAGCTTTAGCGAGACGTTTCCAGCCGGTATACATAGATGAGCCTGGAGTAGAAGATGCGGTCGCGATACTTCGAGGTTTGAAGGAAAAATATGAACTCTTTCACGGGGTTCGCATTACCGATGACGCTATACTGGCGGCGGTCAACCTCTCAGCCCGCTATATTACAAACAGATTTTTACCCGATAAGGCGGTGGATTTGATCGATGAGGCTTCTTCTTCTCTTAAAATAATGCTCGAGAATAAACCGCCAGTTTTAGAAGATGCTCACAGAAGGATAATGCGTTTAGAAATAGAAAAAGAAGCTTTAAAAAAAGAAATTGCTAGTCTGAGCGGAGCAGTAGATAAGGATGAGAAAGAAAAAGCTAGAGAAAAAAGCAGTGAGATAAAAAGCAGACTTAAAGAAGTCGATAAAGAAATAGGCAACTTGCATGAAAAGACCAAAGAGCTTGAATTAAAATGGCAAAATGAAAAATCAATCGTAGTTGAAATTCGTTCAATTAAAAAAGATCTCGAAACTTTGCGTCTAGAAGCCGAGAATGCTGAGATGAAGTCGGATCTTTCCCGCGCCGCGGAGATACGTTATGGCAAGATACCCACCCTTAAAAAGGATCTGGAGACAAAACTCTTACGTCTAAAGAAACTTCAAAAGTCTCGCCGAATCTTAAAGGAAGAAATCACTGCGGAGGATATCGCAGAAGTGGTGGCTCGGTGGACGGGGATACCGCTTACCAAGATGCTCGAAGAAGAACGTGAAAAACTAGAAAAGATGGAATCAGAATTAAGTAAGCGAGTCATCGGCCAAGATGAAGCGATCAAGCGTGTATCAGATGTCATTCGACGTTCTCGTGCAGGTATCGGAGACCCAAATAGGCCTATCGGCTCTTTCATCTTTCTCGGTCCGACTGGGGTAGGTAAGACAGAGCTCACTAAAGCCCTGGGACAGTTCATGTTCAATGATGATCGCGCGATTATTCGCGTAGATATGTCTGAATATATGGAAAAACATTCAGTCTCGAAACTCATCGGTTCGCCTCCAGGATATGTTGGTTACGACGAAGCCGGACAGTTGACGGAGTCTGTCAGGCACCGACCATACGCAGTGATACTTTTCGACGAAATTGAGAAAGCTCATCCAGAAGTTTTCAATATGCTTCTTTCTGTCATCGATGAAGGAAGGTTGACTGACGGCAAAGGCAGGGTAGTGAATTTTAAGAATACCATCATCATCCTTACTTCCAATATCGGCTCACAATTTGTGGAGAAAATGGAATCAATCGGATTTTCCAATAATTCTAAAAAGGATGATTACAATAATATGAAAGATAAAGTGATGGAAGCATTGAAAGACAATTTCCGTCCGGAGTTTTTGAATCGTCTTGATGAAACCATTGTCTTTGATGTCTTGAGCGAGCAGGCTATTGCCGAGATAGTCGGTTTGAGGGTGAAAGTGGTCAAAGATCGTCTTGTGGGCAAAGGTATTGGCTTTGAGATTTCAGCAGAAGCTTTGGCTTACTTAGCAAAAGAGGGCTACAATCCGCATTATGGTGCGCGACCACTGAATCGTCTGATTCAGAATAAAATTCTTAACCCCGTTGCTTCCTATATTATTTCAAATGGTGTAAAAAGGGGAGACATGGTCAATGTAACTGTGAAGAATAACGAACTTGTAATTGAAAAGAAAAAAGATAATTCTTTGGGCCGAAATGGGAAAATAAAAAGCTCTATTAACGTACGGTCAAAAGAGGGGGTGTAAAAAACAAAAACTTTTGGTTAAATAAAAGCGACCCGGAACCTTTTTCAGGGGTCCCGGGTCGTTGCTTAAATCGCTTTTTCTCAGTAGAGTTGCTTTACCCAGGGTCTGGGGTGGGGCACTCCATTGCGGCCACCAGCTGCCGCTGCCAAGGCAATCAACCTTGAGTCCTCATCCACCATTGCGGCTTTGCGAAAGAGGGATGCAGTGGATGTGAAAACTAGCGGGGTTGGTGTCAGCTTTTGGTCTGTCCGGTCCACATGAGTGGGACCGTGATGGTTGTTGGCCGTAACGCTTGACTTGGCTTTGGCCAAGGTAGTTCTTCTTCCCTTGCCTTTTCCGGTTATCTTGCGTTTCCGGGATTCGCGCTGGCGCCTATGGACTTTCTGGATCATTTTTTCAAGGAGCTTTAACCGAGTAGGATAGACAGCTAGATGTTTTTTACTTAGAAAAAACGCCACAAGGCGTTTCTAAGGCTTCTATCCTCACTTGATTTGGCTCGTGGATATTATGTTCTATTTACTAACAAAAGTCAAGTCGGGTG
>CALQYS010000012.1 GCA_943348755.1 Candidatus Nomurabacteria bacterium
CTAATTCAGGAGATAAATCATTTTCAAAACGTTTTCGGGAGTCGGTAAAAATATTTAAGGCTTGAGCAGTTTTACGTACAGAAGTCGGATCAAAATTCGCACATTCTAAGATTATATTTTTTGTATTATTGTCAACTTCCGCTATTTTCCCGCCCTTTATTCCGGCAATCGCTAGGGCATTTTTAGAATCAGCGATGAGAAGATTAGAACCTTTTAAAGTAACTGCTTTGTTATCAAGCGTAGTTAAAGCTTCTCCTTCCTTTGCGTCTCTCACCACTATTCCCCCCTGCACTTTATCTAAATCAAAAGCATGAGTCGGCTGACCACAATCAAACATCACGATGTTTGCCGCATCGACTACGTTGTTTATTGAACGCTGCCCAATAGATGCTAAATGTTGCACTACCCAGTCTGGGCTCGAACCAACTTTAACATTCCGAATAATTCTACCTATATATCTACGACATTTCTCACTCTCAATCTTTACTTCCAGCTTTGTCGGTTTTGACTCTGGAATTTTGTATTTTGGCGTAGGGTCAACGTATTTAATATTCAAAAGCGAAGAGAGCTCGCGAGCCACTCCTTGATGACTCAGTAAATCATGCGCACGATTCGGTAATATTTTTATATCCAGAATTTTATCTCCATTTTCTTTGTTTTCTATATTTTCTACTTCCGCTAAATGGTAAGTAATGATATCAGCAAGTTTAGCTGCTTCGGGCACCTCAGGGACATACCATTTAAGCCAATTGTATGAAATTTTCATAAATTAGAATTGGTTGAGCCTTAAATCTCCTTGATAAAAAAGCCGCACGTCGGGAATACCCCACTTGATCATTGCAATACGGTCTAGCCCCCCGCCGAAACAAAAACCTTGTACCTTGCTAGGATCTAGACCCATGTTGCGAATAACGGCAGGATTCGTCATCCCACCACCCATCATCTCGAGCCATTTACCCTTAAACTTCGCGAAAACTTCTATAGACGGTTCGGTAAATGGAAAGAAACTCGGACGAAATTCAATCTCTATATCGTCTCCGAGCATTTTTTTATAGAAATTAGTAAGTATACCTTTCATGTTTGCCAGTGACACTCCATCTTCGACAGTGCCCAACATCGATCCGTCTATTTGGAAAAACTGCATCTCGTGTGTAGCGTCAGTCGCCTCGTTTCTAAATACTTTCCCGACAGAAATAAAGGCTGAGGGTATTCGACCAGCTTTGGCTGCTTGTTCGGTCGCCCAAGCTGTGACACCAGTCGTATGAGTGCGAAGTACTTTCTTTTTTTTAGAGTCCCCCTCGGAACCTTTTATCCAGAATGTATCTTGCATGTCGCGAGCTGGATGATCCTTTGGCATATTTAATACATCAAAGTTGTACCATTCACTCTCCATCTCTGGGCCAAGAGCGATTTCAAAACCCATATCAGTAAAAACCTTATAAGCTTGGTTCGCTAAAATGGAAAGTGGATGTTCGCTGCCTTTTTTAGTTTCTTCACTCATTTATGATAGTGGTTTAAGAAAATATCTATCAGGACCAGTATGCCGTAAAAGGTAACGTCTTCTTAGACCTTTAATGAGTATTTCTAAGTGAGTATCTTGATCTGAAGATCTTCTCGCATTATCAAACCATTCCCGGACACGCTCTTCCCTCCAATTATTCTCTAGGTACTCTAACCCCATATCAACATTTCCGTCATGCACTATTGTTATTTGACCTATGTTTCTAGTTGCCATAATATGAAGTAATAAAGCTTGTAATTGATGAATTATACCAAATCTGCCTGAAGTGGGCTAATCTTGCGCCCGTGTCTAGAGAGAACGCACCCGCTGGGACAAAAAGCTTTCCCAGAATTTTTTTTTAGACATTTTTCACAATTTATGAAATGGCGATGACAAACAGGATTGGCACAATTCACATAATTCTCTGACGACTCTTTACAAGCATCGCAAGCGCCGACTATTTTATGTTTATCATCATCAGTATAAAAGCCCATGGTCACTCGTCCGTCAAAGACATAAAGTTTACCTTGAAAATCCTCGTTTGGATATTTCTCCATATAGCTCACGATTCCCCCATCGAGTTGGTAGACATCTTTGAACCCCTGAGTGACCAGAAATCCAGAAGCCTTTTCACAGCGCACCCCACCCGTGCACACGGTCAGCACTGTTTTATTTTTCAGATGTGCAATTTGCTCTACCACTTTTGGTAAATCTCGAAAATTTTCAATTGGCGGCAAAATAGAATTTTCAAAATGTCCCACTTTGTGTTCGTAAGCATTGCGCATGTCCACAAAGTAAAATTCTTTTTTGTTTTTTATCCATTCATGCAATTCTACTGGCTTCAAATGCACTCCAGTTATTTCGTTCGGGTTTATATCGCAGACTCCAAGATGTAGCGAAACAATTTCTTTACGGACTTTTACAGAGAGCTTTGGGAAAGCATTCCCCGTACCTGCACTTAATTTGAAATGAATATTTAAAAACCTCTGATCTTTCTCAAGCTCTTTTATATATGCTTGTATATTTTCCTTCGTGCCTTCAAAGGTGGCATTAATACCCTCAGTGGCAATAATACATCGGCCCTTTAGACCTAGTTTTTCGCAAAGCTGCTTCTGTCCCTCGGCTACTGCCTCGGGGTCCTTTATATGCACATATTTATAGAAAAGAATGATCTCATGTTGTCCTTCAGTCATATGGCCATATTATCTAAAAAAGGAGAAAATTACAAGACAAAACAGCCTTTAGATTATTTATATATCTGTGCCATTTTGCAATATTCGCACTCTGTGTTTTTACCGTAGGAATTGTAATTACAAGGACGTTTTAGCCATTCTCCTATTTTTATATACTTATCATAATCTTCTATATCTCGGACCAATAAACCAATCTGTTCTGTACTAATTACTGTGTCATACATGTTCTCCTTTTCATTCTTGGCCTCTAGAAACTCCAGGCGCGACTCACCAACATCCATGTTCCACTTCGGACTCTGTTTTATAAGATAAGAATACATCGCAAGCTGTCGCAGATATGAACTCATGCGACCTTCTTCATCCACCCTCTCTATGTCCGAGACTTTCCTGACACTTCCCGTTTTAAAATCAGTCACACGAACATGTTTAGAATCAAGAAATTCAATTAAATCTAATTTTCCATAAATACTCAGGTGCGAAAACTTATCGTCGACCACAGAAACACTTTTTTCATTCTCTCTTTTCGGCGCAATCTCAGGCAGTCTATCTTCCACCCATTTTGAAACAACTTTGAAGACATCTTTATCACCATTGGTTATTTTTTCTAGATCTTTTTGAGTAGGTATTTTCGCCAGTTTTAAAATTTTATCAATCGCCGAATGCACCTGATTGCCAAATTCTAAACTTTCACTTTTAATTTCTGGCAATTGCAATAAGTTTCTAAAATACCACTTCCAGGGACACTCGAAAAAGTTATTCAAAAGGGATACAGAGACCTTGCGATCTTCATAATCTTTGGCGACTAATTTTTGTAAATCCACGAGCGTAGTATTTTTGGATTCTGTTTGTTGTCTCTCCACATAAGCTTTGGCACTAGTTTTTAAAATTATTTTCTCGGTCTCATCGGCGCTTTGTTTCTCAAAATGCTCCCCTAAATCAGCCAAGACGGTAGCTAGTTCTAAATCTGCTCCTGTGTATGAATGTAATGAATACGAAAATGTGCAAAACCTCTTGGCTCTTGTGATAGCGACATACAACTGGCGTTTTAAAACTTCTTGGTCCTTCTTTTCTACTTTTTCTTCGAGTACTCCCGGAAGTACAAAGTTGCCGTGCCTACCACTACTTAAAGATTTCTCATCCATGTGCGCGATCCAGACATAATCAAACTCCAAGCCCTTCGAGCCATGCAGGGTAAGTACTTTCACACCCTCGTCTGCAGAAAAGATATTAAGTGGCACGTGCTCGCCATATGATTCGAGGCGGTTGATGAATATAAGAAAGTCTTTCAAGCTGAGCTTTGGATTTTTCTCCATCTGAGAGAGAACCAGATGTAAGAGCGTACGCACTACTTCTACTCGAAGCACTAGCTCTTCGTGATTTTTAGCAGTATTCAATAAAAATTCAGCACCGATATGTTGTAATAAAGAATACAAACTCAGATTTGCAGACTCTTCTACCCATAATTTTAATTTATCTATCCAAACTTTGACAGGATTTTGGTCTTTGAAAAGAGTTTGCGGATCACCATCAGCGCTTAAAATAGAAAACTCTCGCATGTAATTTTCTTTCACAAACTTATGGGCTTCAAGCGGAGGAATACCCGAGAATTTATTAAAAAAAGACTCGGAAATTGCCACTCCATCTGCTGGATAGGCAATTATTTTCAAAACTCGTAAAAAGGCCTGCGCCTCCTCGGAATCAAAAAAGTTTAATTTTTCACCGCCCGCTACCGGCACGCCCATGTCTCGTAAGATAGCGACCGCGCTCTTCACATGTCTATTTTTCGGCACGAGTATAGCTATCTCATTTATATCCTCCTTCTTTTTTATTTTTTCCTTTATTTCAAGAGCACAAGCAATTATTTCATCACGCGGATAACTCGCTTCAACTAAACGTACGGGGTGGTCTTCTTTTCGGTTGCTTTTTAGTTTACTCTTAGAGAGGGAGCTCTGAAGGAGTGTATGGGAAATGTCCAGAATCTTTTCCGTTGAACGATAGTTTTCTTCTAAAGTTATTAGTTTTGCTTTACCAAAAGTGTGCTTGAAGTTATCAAAATAAGACAAAGAGGCCCCAGAGAAACCATAAATAAGCTGGCGGTCATCCCCCACTACGAAAATATTCGGCTTTTCTTCCGGCTTCCAAACTTTTTCTAAAAATTCATTTTGCACTCCAGATGAATCTTGGTGTTCATCAATCAAAATATACTGATATTTTTCTTTTAGATCGAAAGCGGCCTCTTCGGATACCTCTACAATCTTTACCAAATTTTCTAAGACATCGTCATAATCAAAAAAACCTTTTTCTCTTTTCACTTCTTCATAAAATTCGTAAAATTTCACGGCCTCGCGAGTCCGCTCGAGCCCTTCGATCTTCCTCAGAACATCTTTTTTGAGTTCCCCCTTAGTGGCCCCACGAGAAGAAATATTTTCCGGATCAGACTTTAGATTTTTAATTTCTTTTTTTATTAAATCCTCAAAAGTCCGAGCATCCATCCGCTCACGCTTTAAAAGTGAGATTAAATTCTGTAGATCATTGAAGTATCTAGAAACATCAGACTTTGGTCGGAGATACTGCCACTCATTATCCTGCAAAATAGCATCACAAAGCGTCACTGCATCCGTATCGTCCATTAGTTTCGGCATTTGTTCTAAATCCAAAATATGAAAATACTTTTCTATAAAATCTATACCAAAGCTATGGAAAGTGGAAATATGCACCCTGGAAGCCTCGACGCCTATATATTCACGTAAACGTTCCCGCATTGCTTTGGCACCAGAATTAGTAAAAGTAAGGCACAGAATACTATCTGCTTTATGGTCTGTCTTAGTTAGAATGTTCGCCACCCTTAGAGCTAATATCTGAGTCTTGCCCGTGCCCGGACCCGCGACTACCATCACCGGACCATCGATAGTATCGACAGCCTCCTTTTGAGCCTTGTTTAAATTTCTATACTCTTTTTCAAAATTATTTTTGGGTTCTTTCATTGATTTCAGTTTAATCTACTTTAATCTTGAGATGTTTTTTTGATTTTAAAAAGAAAAAACTGATTATAAGTAACGTAGCAACTGGAGAAACATATTCGGGAATATGAGCACCGAAACTATGCAACACCATAATAATGCCGAGAATTAAAATGGAATACATGGCCCCATTTTTAAGATAAATATATTTTTTAATGTGTTCAATGTTGCGTATCGTTAGTTCACGCACCAAAAAGGCACCCAGGCCGTTACCAAGTAGAATAAGTGGAACCGAAAGAGTAAAAGCGAAGGCGCCAAGGACTCCATCAATCGAAAAAGTCGTATCAATTATCTCTAAAAATAAAAGCTTGCTTAAGTCTGAGTGTGCATTCCCAAGCAACCTTTTTTCTTGTTCTTCGGCATTTTGTTTAAATCCATGGGTGATAAAAAACAAGCTGGAACCCATAACAGCACCAAAACCCATCAAACTGCTTTCTTTGATCGCAAACCAAACAATAATCGCAAGTAAAATGGAGGCCATCGCATAAAACCAAATTCCCTTTGACATAAAAAACTTTTCAGTAATTGGTAAACCAAGTTTTTTATCTTCAAGAAAAAGCCAGTGCAAAAAAAGAAATAGAAGAAACACTCCACCTGCAACTAGTAATATGGGCGCTGATTTATGTATGGATTCTGAAACCAGGGGATCATTAGACCAAGTAGCTGACAAAATTTGCAGTGGATTAAGTTTTGTATTAAAAATCCAGACTATCAGAAAAGGCAAGATCCCACGCACGAGAATAACGGCGAAAAACAAACCCCACGTCAAAAACCAGCGTCTAGCTTTCACACCCATCTTACTTAGAACCTCAGCATTAATTATGGCATTATCGACAGATGAAACAGCTTCAAAAAGCGAAAGTCCAATTACAATAATCAAGGCAGAGAATAGCATTGTTATATTCTAACCCACTTGGCTCCAGTTGCCAATTTTGGTCCTTTTGATCGAAAGCGCTAGAGCTGGTACACCAACATGCCCCCCTAAGGAGTCAGCTATGCCCCGCACATACGTGCCACTGCCACATTTTATATGGAAATCGGCCACAAAAAAGCTTTTTGGGGTCTTTTTTATAAGTTCTCTGCGCCAAATTTTTAAAATTTCTTTTTGGCGAAAATCTCCGTGCACTTTTGCAATCCTACGCTCGATGTTTTCTAGAAGTTTTTTTGCGCTTATTTTTTTTAATTTAAAAAACTGAAGACTTTTCACATTCACTTCATGTTCTGGACTTTCTACTTGCTTCCCCGCTCTCGCATAAGTGAAAAGTGGCTTGCCAGCAACCGTCTTTGACGAATACATCGGATATTTTTGTTTAAATTTACCGGTAAAAAACTTTAGATTCAGTTTTATTCTTTTCTCTAATTCTTTAGTTGTGAGGTCTTGCTTGAAGTCTCCTCTCGCAACTTTAGTTACTTTGCCTAAAATATCATAAGTATCTGTGGCAAAGCCAAAAAGCACGGTAAACTGGTATTCCTTAGAAAGCCCTAGATATTTCTCTTTTTGTTTTGTAGTTTCCCCAGCCAACACAAGTAAAAGGCCAGAAACTAACGGATCTAGCCTTCCGGCGTAAGTCATTTTTATATATTTATATTTTTTATTTTTTGCACGAAAACTCTCCAAGGCCTCAAGTGGCGTTTCACCTTCTTTTTTATTTATCAGTATAATTTTCTTGAAAATTTCTTGCACGGCTTAACTATACTTGGCTTTAGAAAGAGGGTGCAGATGAGCTGCAATGCCTATACCTGTGGCAATAATTACAAGATTTTTTATAATGTATTGGCCTTCCAGAGTGGGTACCAAAAAACCGCTCCAGGTTATACTTGGTAATAAAAATAGCGGCATAAATGTCGTAAGCATATGTAAAAATAGCATTGGTATTACGATACGTTCACAACCACGAATAAGAAAGAGGACTCCTATTAAACATTCAAATAAACCGAAAAGTACAATAAAAGTATCAAACGACATAAAACTTATGGTTCGCTCAAAAAGGCTTTGTACAAGTGGACTGGCAGGAGATAAACCGATAACCTTCAAAATACCAAACCAAAAGAAAATCACAAACAAACCAAAACGAGCTATTGGTACCGAAACACGCCTATAAAAATGAATGAGTTCGAGGTCTATAGTTCTAATTGACATAGATACATTATAGCATATGCGGTTTTCTTTTTATCCAAAATAATGTAGATTAAGAGCAATAGTAGTTTATTTTGGAGGCGTCGCATAGCGGTCTAGTGCACCATCTTGGAAAGGTGGCAGGCTCGAAAGGGTCTCGAGAGTTCAAATCTCTCCGCCTCCGCCAAAATTCGGAATCAGAAGAAACGGATAAAGCGGGGTCGGCGCGAAGCGCCGACACTAATGCATTCCCCCCGCCGAATCCAGAATCCAAAAGGGTTTTCCACGCTCCGCGTGGCTCAAAAAGTACGG
>CALQYS010000013.1 GCA_943348755.1 Candidatus Nomurabacteria bacterium
ACGTAAAACTGCTCAAGCCTTAAATATTTTTACCGACTCCCGAAAACGTTTTGAAAATGATTTATCTCCTGAATTAGTGCTTTATGCGATGCGAGAACTATCTGCTCTTATATTTGAGATGTGCCCCGAGGCAACATTTGAAGATATTGTGGATGTATATCCAAAAAAGCAAGAAGTGAGGAAACTTTCTTTTGACACTGACAGAGTTTCTAAAATTTTAGGCCTGAAAGTGTCTGTAGATGAGGTAAAGGATATCTTAAAGAGATATTTATTTGAATATACAGAGAAAGGTGGCAAGTTTGAGACTGTAGTACCGCCGATGCGCCTCGATCTAGTAACAGAAGAAGACATGGCAGAAGAAGTGGTCCGAATCCTTGGCTATGACAAAGTGAAAGGCAATGTCCCCAAAATAAACTTCAAGCCACAAGTAAATGAAACTTATGCTAAAATTTCTTGGGCCAGAAATAAGTTAATAGCTGATGGATACAGCGAAGTCATGACCTATGCCTTTAGTAACAAGGGCGAAGTCGAAGTTATGCAGAGCGCTTCAGACAAGAAATTCCTAAGGACCAACCTAACAGACGGATTAAAGGAAAGTATTAAGCTCAATCAGCTCAATGCTCCATTTTTGGGAATTGATAAAGCTCGCCCCGAAGAAGGCGGGGTGAAAGTATTTGAAATAGGAACGATATTTAAAAAGGGTGGAGAAGAAATGCATGTTGCCTATGGAGACAAAAAGGAAGTAAAAGAAGCAACCTTAGAAAAATTTGCTTCAGAGAATCCTTCTTCCAAAGAGCACGGATATTTTTCTGCTGAAAATTTATCGTGGGAGCTTACGTCGCGCTCCCAAGTCTCTTTGAAAGAAGATTCTCTTTCGCAGAATCCTCCACATTTTAAAATGTGGTCTATGTTTCCTTTTATCACGCGCGATGTGGCGGTGTGGGTGCCTGAAAATGTAAAAAGCGCTGAAGTTTTGAAAGTGATAAAAGAAAATTCAGGGGATATGGTTATCCGCGGACCGAAACTTTTCGATGAATTCAAGAAGGGCGACCAAGTTTCCTATGCCTTTAGAATTGTTTTTCAGTCGTATGACAAGACTCTGACGGATACAGAAATAAATGAGGTGATGAATAAGGTAACTAATAAAATTAAGGCAAAAGGCTGGCAGGTAAGGTAATCTTGCATTTCATTTTCTTCGGGTATAATATAGATATATGAATTTTAATCAAGGGAACAATATTATAGGCATTATTATTATCTCCAAATCACGTGGAGGTCTTGCCTGTTCCTAAATTACAATCACTCAAAAAATAATTTAGACACAAGCTAGCTCTTCACCCAAGGAGCTAGTTTTCGTTTATCCCTATTGGGATGAATGAAAAGCATTCAACATTGGGAAGAAAGTTCTTTATTATGCATGCTGTGATTGAAATCAGTAGTTGGTGTGCGACTCTCTACATGGATGATGGTGAAGGTCTCACCGTCGATGTTCTGAGGCGTTTCTATGATGCTGCTCGAAAATTAAAATTCGCAGCAGGAACGCAAGGAGTGTTTCCGCTTCCAGAAGGGAAAGCCTCAGATGCCATAGTTTTTACCACTGTCCTCCATTGCGATCAAGAAGATGCAAAGAGGATTTTGGCGGAAGCTGGCATTGAGTCTTACTCTTTTATGGGCGTGGGAGATGCCGAACAATAATACCAACCAAAACGCGCTCGACGTAAATCGAGCAAAATCTGGGCCCCGTAAGCCCAACAGGGAAGTCGGACTACGTTCAATACGTTTCCGGCTCCTTTTCGTTCCCCCTTTACACTTTTTTTATAAGTGCTACTATATAAACGTGAGACAAAATATAAAACAAATTAAACATTTTAGCGCAGTTGCACTGCTACTCAGCCTCAAATCTAGAAGGCTGATATTTGCGCTGTAAAATTCTCAAAAATAAAACTTACAACCCAAACACCAGCCCTCTAGCTGGTGTTTTTCGTTAGAGGGTGTGGAATTGTTCCATCACAATTAAATAAAAAGGCAGATTATGATTAAACCAGAGATATTGAATATTCTCTTTCGTAGAGGATTGGGTATTGCAAGGATCGATTTCTCAATTCAGAGTAGGCAAGTTGTTGTCATGCTCACGAAAGAGGGAGCGTGTCATCTCAGAGGGAGTGTAGAAATTTCTGATTATCATCCTTGTGCAATTAGTGATGCTTTGGAAGAAGCGTTGCTGAAGTGTATCAAAGAAGATTCTAATCGGGTGGGCTAAACCCATGGACGAGCTATGATCAAAAAAGAGGCTGCGCGCGACTATGTCGCCGTAGCTTCTTTTTAATTTTTACTCATAAAAATAGGTGGCAGGTGAGGTAAAAAAAGAACACCCCCGCATGTTTTCTTTTGGGGGTGTTTCTCTAGATTGTTGCAAGCTTTTTCCTCCTTGTTAGGTCCAAGTTGTTAGGTTAAGAACATTCGAGTCAGAAATGTCTTGGTGAGATTGCTAGTCTCGTTTAAGTGATATCCTCGTTTCGTCTTGCGTCCTACTTTGGGGTCCTATCTCTTACTATAGGCTGTTCCACATCCAATTTTCAGCATTCTGACTCGTTTACAAAATACTACTCCAATTATAAAATTAGTCAATAATTACCCATATAAATCCACTAGCAAATGCAATATATATTTGCTATAATACCTTCACATTTATGGCAAAAGAAGATACGGCAAAGAAGGGAAATGGGCACCATTATGATGCTTCAGATATCTCAGTTTTAGAGGGTTTGGAACCGGTACGGCGCCGTCCCGGCATGTATATCGGTACCACAGGCCCGGAAGGGCTTCATCATTTGGTGTGGGAAATTTTTGATAACTCTCGCGACGAGGCTATGGGCGGTTTTTGTAATGACATCGAAGTGGTGCTTCTTCCTGGGAACCGCATCCGAGTCGCCGACAACGGCCGAGGTATACCCGTAGACACTCACAAGAAAACAAAAGTTTCCGCGCTCGAGACGGTGATGACCACTTTGCATGCCGGAGGAAAATTCGGCGGTGA